>CAJSZV010000009.1 GCA_910574345.1 Clostridiaceae bacterium
AGAGGCTGGGCTCAGGAAGATGATACATGGGTATACTTAAACAGCAGCGGAGAGAGAGTAACCGAGGAGTGGAAAAGATCCGGCAATAACTACTACTGGTTAGACGAGAACGGCGAGATGGCCAAGAACCAGATCGTTGAGAGCAATGACAATTACTATTATGTAAATGAGGACGGCGTTCGTCTTGCTAATCAGTGGGTATCTGTTGAGAATACAGATGATGATACCGTTGACGGCAAGGAAGTAGATGTTCTTTGGTATTACTTAGGAACTACCGGTCGTGCTTATAAGTCCAATGATCCTGACATGCTGAAGACCAGCCTGATCAATGGCAAGAGATATTTCTTTGATGAGAATGCTCACATGGTAAGCGGCTGGACTACCACAATGGACAGCGGTAGCAAGGAATTCACCTATTATCTTGGTGATGAGAATGAAGGTTGGGCATATACAGGCTGGCAGTTCCTTGAGATCCCGGAAGAAATTCAGGGCGAGTATGATGTAGACGAAGCTTGGTTCAACTTCCAGAGCAGTGGTAAGGCACGTAAGAGTGCAAGAGCATATATCAGCAATGCATACTACTCATTTGATGATAACGGAGTAATGCTTGATGACTGGGTTGACGGAACAAGTACCACTACATTGGCTTCACCAGAAAGCATTAAGTTAAACAACGATGATGCAAAATCCTTCTATAATCTTGAGACAGGTAACCAGGGAAGCGGTTGGGTTCATACCTATCAGAGCGAAGATGAAGGTGGAGATGAGAAATGGTTCTATCTGGAGTCCAGTAAGTATAACCAGGTATACAACAACAATGGTAAAGATGCTAAAGGTAGTGTTACTACAGCTCAGAAGTATATCAGTGGCAATCAGGCAGATGGTAATGCTTTGACCAAGGTTGCAGCCAAGGTTATCAAGGGCAAAACATACCTCTTCAATAACAAGGGTGAGATGTTAACTGGTGTATATTACTTTAATGGCAAAGTACCATGTAGTGGTGGCCAGGCATTAGATCAGGGCTTCTATTACTTCAGCAAGAAGAGCGGATCTGCAGAAGGTCGTATGGAGAAGGGAAGAACTGCCATTGATTATGATGGTGAGACCTTCACCTATTACTTCACTCAGAATGGTAAGGCATGCATGAACCAGGTAAATGATGGTGCTGTATATGATCAGTTTGGTGTTCGCGTAGAGGCTAAGGATGGCAATGCTAACCAGACATATCAGATTAGTACTATTACTGGAGGAGCTCCTCTGAAGGTAAATGCTAACTTGTCTTATGATGAGGGTACAATTGTTGTATCTTCTACTGGTAAGATCAGAACTGGTAGTGTAATCATTGATGATGTTAGATATGTAATCAAGAACTATGTAGTAGAGACAGCATATGACAGACATGATGCTGAGAAGAACGATCTTGGTGATATGTATGTTCCAGCTGTAAAAACCACTAATTAATTAAGCTTCATAAAAAGGAGCATTGCAACCAAAGATTTTAAGGGGTGCAATGCTCCTTTTTAGTTTTAGTGGATTCAACTCATATCTAAAACTAAAAAAGGGCATTGCTGCCCAACTGATTTCTCAGTCTTCTTGCAATACCCTTTTCTGCAAATATCTAACTGGTCTTACTGTACCTCTACCCAGTCTTTAGCTGTATCATCCCATTTTACCTGATGAGCCGGTACGAACATGTCTGTCAGTGTAGTCTTATCAGAATCATGTCTGTCATATGCATCTGTTACCACATAATTATTAACGATATATCTAACATCATCAATAATTACGCTGCCGGTTCTGATCTTACCAGTTGAGGATACGATAATGCTTCCTGCATCAAAATACTTTGTACCTAACTTTAATGGAGTGCTGGCAATACCCTCGGAACCGCTGATGCTGTATACCTGGTTAGCATTACCATCTTTGGCTTCTACACGAACACCTCTCCAGTTATATACGGCACCATCATTTAACTCGTTTACACAAGCCTTACCGTTCTTATTGAAGTAGTATGTGAACTTCTCTCCATCATAATCAATTGTTGTTCTGCCCTTTTCCATACGGCCTTCTGCAGAACCACCGTTCTTGCTGAAGTAATAGTAACCCTGGTCTAATGCCTGACCGCCGCTGCAACGTACTTTAGCGTTTGGATCAGTAGCACTGCTCAGTCTGTATACACCAGTTACCATTTCACCCTTGTTATTGAAGAGATAGGTCTTGCCCTTGATAACCTTAGCTGCTACGCGATCTAACGCTGCGCTGGTATCCGGTGCACCGCTGACAAACTTCTTTGCTACTACATCATTGTTGGCAGCATCTTTTCCATTGTTATTGAATACCTGGTTGTTCTTGGTAGACTCAAGATAGAACCACTTCTCATCTCCACCCTCATCATCATCCTGATAGGTGTGAACCCAGCCGGTTCCCTGGTTACCTGTCTCAAGGTTATAGAATGTCTTGCCATTAGGATCATCCAGCTTAATGTTAGCAGGTGTACTTACAACCGTATCGCTGCCTCTCTGCCAGTCATCCAGCATTACGCCATTATCATCAAATGAATAGTATGCATTGCTGATGTATGCTCTTGTGCTCTTGCGAGCCTTGCCGCTGCTCTGGAAGTTGAACCAAGCTTCATCTACATCATACTCACCCTGGATTTCCTCTGGAATCTCAAGGAATGCCCAGCCGGTTGTTGCCCAGCCTTCATTCTCTTCGCCAAGATAATAAGTAGCTTCAGAACCGCCGCTGCTTGTTGTAGTGGTCCAGCCGCTTACCATGTGAGCATTCTCATCAAAGAAATATCTCTTGCCATTGATCAGGCTGGTCTTCAGCATATCCGGATCTTCGGACTTATAAGCACGGCCAGTGGTTCCTAAATAATACCACAGAACATCTACTTCCTTGCCGTCAACGGTATCATCATCATCATTTTCAACAGATACCCACTGACTAGCAAGACGAACGCCGTCCTCGTTTACATAGTAATAATTATCGTTGTGCTCAACGATCTGGTTCTTGGCCATCTCGCCGTTCTCGTCTAACCAGTAGTAGTTATTGCCGGATCTTTTCCACTCCTCGGTTACTCTCTCTCCGCTGCTGTTTAAGTATACCCATGTATCATCTTCCTGAGCCCAGCCTCTTGCAGCTGCGAAGGAAGTCATGGATGCACCGATAGCGAACAGAGCAGCTGCAGACAGAACTGCAACTAATTTTGTTTGCTTTCTCATAATGAATGCACTCTCCTTTTTCCTTTTTTGAACCTTCTTTTTCGAAAGTTCCTATTGCATTACGAGGTCAATTATACTTCCTATAATGGAAATTATCAATACCTTTTTAGCTTTTTCGGCATTTTTTATAAATGTTTTAGAAATCGCCTAGTATTTATTATTTCCGGGAAGTATGCTTCCCTCAATCACATCGTTAGTATAATACACTTTTCGAAAAAATGCTATAACTTTTCTCTGTGCATTTTCTTACGTAAAGTTTACGAAAAGCAACTTTCTTTCTTAGATTGTACTTAAATTAGTACAAGCATACCCCCTTATGCGTATTTGACAGTGACTTTGCTCTTTACACCCCTTTCTTTTTCCTCTTGTCTTTTTTCCCTTCCATGATATAATGTTCATATATTTTAATAAACCATTGTTTTTGAACGGAGGTTCCTATGGACAGACATGCATTGATATGCAGGAATATAAAAGAACAGCCTCAGACCAGCCAAAGGGATTTGGCCCGTACCATGAATATTTCTCTTGGAGCGATCAACCGTCTTATAAAAGAATGTCTGGAAAGAGGACTGATTACACTTTTGGAAGACGGACACTATCAGGTAACTTCTCATGGCCTTGATTTTCTGGAACAGTACCGGGCAGACGGAGCAGTAATCATCGCCGCAGGATTCGGCTCCCGTTTTGTTCCCCTCACATTCGAGACCCCCAAAGGCCTGTTGGAAGTCTTTGGCGAGCGGATGATTGAGAGGCAGATCCGCCAGCTCCATGAAGCCGGAATCACCGATATTACCATTGTGGTTGGATATCTGAAAGAAAAGTTTGATTACCTTATAGATAAATATCAGGTTAAGCTTCTTTATAATCCGGAGTATTCCGTTAAGAATACTCTTGCCACAGTCTATCACGCCCGGCATCTGTTTAGAGGACGGAATGTATACCTTCTCTCATCCGACAACTGGATGCGGGAAAATATGTTCCACACATACGAATGCGGCTCCTGGTACTCTTCTGTCTATCAGGAAGGCCATACTTCCGAATGGTGTCTTTCCTTTAATAAGAAGGGAAAAATCCTGCGCGTGGAGGTGGGCGGCCATGATTCCTGGGTTATGTATGGCCCTGTTTTCCTTCGGAGGGAATGGTCGGAGCAGTTTCTTCCTGTTCTGGAAGCTTATTATTCGCTCCCCGGAACGGAACAATTCTATTGGGAAAATGTATATCTGGAATTGGTCAATGAAACCGCACAGAAACGTCTTCTGGAAGCGGGAATCCGCCAAAAGACAGACTCGGAATATCTGAGTCTTTACATCAACCAGCAAAGCCCTGATCAGGTCTATGAGTTTGAGAATCTGGAAGAACTGCGGCTTTTTGATCCCAGATATCAGAATCATTCTGATAATAAAGCCATGGAGCTGGTGGCACAAGTCCTTCATGTACCCGAATCCGAGATCCGCCGCATCAAATGTCTGAAAGCGGGAATGACCAATAAGTCTTTTCTCTTTTCCGTTGGTGACAAACGGTATATCTGCCGGATTCCCGGTCCGGGGACGGAACTTTTAATCAACCGCCGGCAGGAGGCCGCCGTATATGAGGTTGTGAAACCTTTGGGAATTACAGAACGGGTGATCTATTTTAACCCGGAAAATGGTTATAAAATTTCCGAATATTATGAAGGAGCCCGTAACTCTGATGCCAAAAACCAGGCGGATGTAAGCCTGTGCATGAAACTGTTAAAGCGGGTTCATGAAGCCGGCCTTCAGGTACAGCACCATTTTAATATTGGGGAACGGATTGAATTTTATGAAACCCTCTGCAAAAGTCACGGGGATATTCCCTTTGAAGATTATCCTCAGGTCAAAGCGCAGATGGATGAATTGACGGATCGCCTGGATCACTTGGGCCGGCCGGAGACCCTCTCCCACATCGACAGTGTGGCTGACAACTTTTTATTCCTGGCCGACGGCAGTCTCCGCCTCATTGACTGGGAATATGCGGGTATGTGCGATCCGCTTATTGATGTGGCCATGTGTGCTATCTACTCTTACTATGATGAAGAGCAGACAGACCGCCTGATTGAAACATATTTGGAACGAAAGCCTGACAAAACGGAACAAACTGTGGTATACTCTTATGTGGCCCTGGGCGGTTTTTTATGGTGCCTGTGGGCGGTATATAAAAGCTATGTGGGAGAAGAATTTGGAGAGTATACATTAATCATGTATCGATACGCTAAGAATTATTACCGGAAAGTGCAGAATCTGGTACAAAAATTGTAATAAAAATATTTCCATTTTTCTCTACCCCTAAGGTGATACTTATGTTATACTAGTAAAGCGCAGCTATTGATACCAACAGATAAGGGGGAGTTAAACTTTGATATACCAAAAGCATTTTCGTGCCATCGCTGCGGCAGGCATATTGGGACTTATGACTCTGGCCCCGGCATCTGACGCGCTGGCCGCTGGCTGGAGTAAAAGCGGCAACAGTTGGGTTTATTATGATGATAACGGTTCTCTGTATAAAGGCTGGATTCGGACCTCGGACGGATATTATTATCTTGACCTGACCTCAGGCAAGATGACCACTGGCTGGAAGCAGATTAACAATAAGTGGTATTATTTTAAATCCAACGGTTTGATGGTAGCCAATACCTGGATGACGGATGCCGGTAAGTTCTATTATCTGCTGGATGACGGAACCATGGTCACAGGATGGTTAAAGATCGGCGATGATTATTATTTTCTCAAGCCTGACGGTTCCATGACTATTGGCTGGCGGCAGATGGATAATACCTGGTATTATTTTGAGAGCAACGGCAAAGTAGTTATGGGCTGGAAGCAGATCAACGGTTCTTGGTATCATTTCGGTTCCGATGCCAAGATGTCTACAGGATGGCTGAATCTGAATAACACTTACTACTACTTGAATTCTGACGGAAGGATGCTGACAGGATGGCTCAGCGACAACACCAACCGGTATTACATGAATCCTTCCAACGGCGCCATGTCCACGGACTGGAAGCAGATCGACGGAAGCTGGTATTATTTTAACGGCTCCGGCCACATGCAGACCGGATGGGTTACCTTGAACGGTAATTACTACTATCTGGATCCGTCCAGCGGAAAGATGGCTGCCAACACCACGCTGACGATCAATGGAGTGTCTTATTCCTTTAATGCTAACGGCGTCTATCAGTCCGGCGGTTCTTCTGCTCCCGGAGGGAACAATTCTTCCGGCACCAGTGCTCCGGGGAATTCCTACAGCGGTCCCGGCGGAAGCACAGGAAGTACTTACACTCCCTCTTACAACAGCCCCACATCTTCCGGAAACCCGTCTTCCAATTCGAATTCCAATTACAAGACTCTCAAGCCGGGACTTACAGGAGGACCGGGAACTTATCGCTGATAATAATCAGGGGATGCCTGAAGGCATCCCCGTTTTTATTGTCGTTTTTAATAGAATAATCTGTTCACAGCGCTGAATATGCCGCGGAAGGAAGCTCTGGTAATATTGGAACTGATTCCTACGCCATATGTCACTTTTCCCGTCTTTACATCCATCAGATGAATGTAGGAAGCCGCCTGAGCACCGGAACCCGATGTCAGTGCATGTTCATTGTAGTCCAACACGCGGATCTCAATACCCAGTTCTTTCTCAAGACCTTTCTGTACGGCATCAATAGGACCGTTCCCCACTCCTTCAAATACTTTCTCAAGGCCGTGGTTGGTGTACGTAACCTTTACAAGAGTAGCGAAATCGCCGTCCTCGTTTTCCGTATCCGTGATCTGGCATCTGCGGAAATGAATGGGCTCTTTCCGCTCCGTATAACTGTGGCGGAATTCTTCCATGATCTGTTCCGGCGCCACCTCTCCTTGCTTTTCGGAGATGGCCTGAATCACATCCGCGAATTCCTTATGCATTCCTTTGGGCAGCTTAAACCCAAAGAACGTATCCATAACAAAGGCTACCCCGCCTTTGCCTGACTGGCTGTTGATACGGACGATAGGCTCGTACTCTCTGCCGATATCGCTTGGGTCAACAGGCAGGTAGGGAACCTCCCAGTACTCTCCCTTTCTCTCGTGGAGAGCCGCCATTCCCTTGTTGATCGCATCCTGATGCGAGCCTGAGAATGCGGTAAATACTAATTTGCCCGCATAGGGATGGCGTTCCGGAATATCCATCTTTGTACAGCGCTCATAAACCTCTCCAATATCGCGTACATTTTCAATCTCCAATTCCGGATTGATCCCCTGGGAGAACATATTGTATGCCAAGGTCAGAATATCCACATTGCCTGTCCTCTCGCCGTTTCCGAACAAAGTCCCCTCCACTCTCTCTGCTCCGGCCAGAAGGGCAAGCTCTGTGGCCGCCACTCCTGTTCCCCGGTCATTATGGGGATGTACGCTTAAGATAATGCTGTCCCTGTTCTTAAAATGGGTGTTCATCCATTCGATCTGATCTGCATATACATTGGGAGTCGTCATCTCAACAGTGGACGGCAGGTTGATAATAATCGGATTCTCAGGAGTGGCTCCCCAGGTCTCCTGAACTGCCGTACAGATCTCCAGTGCATAGTCCAGTTCCGTTCCCGTAAAGCTTTCCGGCGAATACTCCAGTACCAGGTTGCCCTCAAAACCTTTGGCATACTTTTTCACCATATTGGTTCCGTCAACGGCAATCTGGATGATCTCTTCCTTGCTCTTATGGAATACTACATCCCTCTGCAATGTAGAGGTGGAGTTATAAATGTGTACCACCACATTCTTTATTCCGCGGATTGCCTCAAAGGTTCTCTTAATCAGATGCTCCCTGCACTGTACCAGTACCTGAACCCGCACATCATCGGGAATCATCTTCCTCTCCACCAGCTGACGAAGGAAATCATATTCGATCTGGGACGCCGCCGGGAAACCGATCTCGATTTCCTTAAATCCCAGTCTCAGCAGCATATTGAAAAACTCAATCTTTTCCTCCACTACCATAGGCTCCACCAATGCCTGGTTGCCGTCTCTTAAATCCACACTGCACCAAACGGGCGCCTTTTCAATCTGTCTGCCCGGCCAGGTTCGCTCCGGAAGATGGACCACCGGCACTCTCTTATATCTCTTATAATTTAACATACTTGCTCATTCCTTTTCTGTTTAATTGATGAATCTGTCTGTCAGAATGCTTTTTGATTGTACCACACCGCTAATTCTGTGACAAGCCCCGGCAGTAATTCATTACCATCTGGAATCCCACTTTGTAGCCGGACATCAAAGAGTCAATCATAATATATTCCTCTCTTGTGTGAGCTCCGCTTCCCTCATAAGTACCCATGCAAAGGCTGGGAATTCCCATAGACAGAGGGATGTTGCAGTCTGTGGAGCCGGGAGTCTGATTGGGAACTTTACCGGTATACTCTGTGACAGTATCCGATGCCAGTTTAATCATATTCTCTCTTGCCTGCTTGTCCACATCCCCTTCGCACGGACGCAGCCCCACCACTTCTATCTGAAGGTTCACGCCTCGCTTTTTTGCATTTTCCATAATATGTTCAAACTTATCTTCCATATAGCTTAAGCCTTCCCGGCTGTCAGACCGGAATTCATAAAGCATCTCAGCCGACTGGGCTATGGTATTCACAGAAGTTCCGCCGGAAATCATGCCTACATTATAAGTTGTCTTTCCTTCCCTCGGAACCTGAACCTGATATAATTCGTGAATCAGCTCCGAAAGCTGGGCGATAGCATTGGGATTACCAAAGGCGCCATAGGAATGGCCGCCTATGGTGCGCACTGTAATCCGAAATCTCTTGGAACCTACGGCCCGAACCGCCATATCAGACAGGGTTCCGTCAAAACTGTAAAACTCTTTTATCCTCTTGCCATAGGTTTCACAGATCTTTCTGGAACCTTTCAGATTCCCTAAGCCTTCCTCACCGGAATTGCAGACCAAAAGCAGGCCCCATGGCTGTACCCCAGCTGCGGCCGCACATTCCAACTCGTTCACCAGCCCAGTCTCCGTCATATATTTGGCGATCATCATAAGACATGCCAGGTTGGCCGTATCATCGCCCACCCCCGGACAGCATATCTTTCCGTCCTCAATCTTAAGGGGAAGAGAATCTGTATCCGGAAATACCACATCCGTGTGGGCCATGAATACGACCACAGGATTCTCCTCTGTCACGGCTATGGGATAGATCACATTAAGTGCGTCATCAATAAAGACTCCTTTGGCTCCCTGCATCTCAAGCCATTCCCTGCAGAACTCTGCCCGCTTCTCTTCATGGTTGGAGGGAGAAGGAATCTGGGCCAGGGTAATGAGAAGTTCCCTGGCTTCTTTGGCATGGGATTCGATATAATCCAGTATTCTTTGATCCAGCATAGTATATTCTCTCCTATCAATGAGTATGGTATTCTGTCTGTTCTACAGCAGGTGTCCCTGTGCCTCCATCACTTTAATTACCTGATCCACATATTTTTCGCAGATTTCATGGCTGGCAGCCTCCACCATAACCCGGACTACAGGCTCCGTGCCTGACTGACGAAGGAGGATTCGTCCCTCTTCACCCAGACTTTTTCTCACTTTCTCCACTTCAGCCTTCACTTCCGGATCCTCCTGAGCTGCAAGTTTATCTTTCACTTTTACATTCTTGAGGACCTGAGGATAGATATCCACTTCGCCGGCCAGCTTTGCCAGTGTCTGCTTTTTCTCAAGAATCACTTCCATAACTTTTAAGGAAGTGAGAATTCCATCTCCTGTGGTAGCATTCTTGCTGAAGATAATATGGCCTGACTGCTCGCCGCCCAGGCAGTGGCCGTTGGCTGACATATTCTCATAGACATACTTATCTCCCACTGCCGTCTTCTCGTAAGAGATTCCCTCCCGGTCCAGTGCCTTATATAAGCCGAAATTCGACATAACCGTAGTCACTATGGTATTGTTCACCAAAGTTCCCTGTTCTTTCATATACTTTCCGCAGATGTACATGATCTTATCGCCGTCCACCACTTCACCGTTGCTGTCCACAGCGATGCAGCGGTCCGCATCTCCGTCGTAGGCAAATCCCACATCGAGATGATTCGCTCTCACATGCTCCTGAAGCACATGAATATGGGTGGAACCGCAGTCCGTATTAATATTCAGACCGTTGGGATCATTGTTGATCACATAGGTATCGGCTCCCAATGCATCAAACACATTCTTTGCAATCGCCGACGCGCTGCCGTTGGCACAGTCCAGACCTACGCGCATATTTTTAAAGGAACGGGTGGCAATGGAGATCAGATAGCCGATATAACGGTTCCGTCCGGCGGCAAAATCAGTGGTCCGTCCGATCTTCTCTTTCTGAGCCAGCAAAATCTCCCCCGACTCTCCGTCCAGATACTTCTCTATCTGCTCAATTACGGATTCCTCCAGCTTCTCTCCGCGCCCATTGATCACCTTAATTCCATTGTCATAGAATGGATTATGGCTGGCCGAAATCATGATTCCGCAGTGAAACCCTTCCGTGCGGACTACATAGGACACGCTTGGAGTGGTGGTCACATGGAGAAGGGATACATCCGCACCTGATGCAGTCAGCCCTGCCACCAGAGAATACTCAAACATATAACTGCTTCTCCTGGTATCCTTTCCAATCACTACCCGGCATCGCATATCCGGCTCTTTCTGACCATAATACCAGCCCAGGAAACGGCCCACCTTATATGCATGCTCCACTGTCAGATTTACATTGGCCTCCCCGCGAAAGCCGTCGGTTCCAAAATATTTTCCCATGTTCATACTCCTTTACGTTCTATACTTACAAAAATATCCGTTTTCCCTGAAAATCCACCATAGTATAGCACACTTTTTCCTCATTTGCAATTTATCTTGCAGTTTCCTTTTCTTCTCCGGTTTCCACCGCAAATAGTACGGTGCGCCCATCCTCCACCTCATAGCTGCAGGTGACAAGAACAAACAGACGGCTGACAGGGTCCTGAGGAATTTCAGCATACTCGCAGGGTTCCAACATCTCCCTCACAAATGCCTGAAAGGAATCGTCATCATGAAATTTCGTCTTGCGCACCATAGGATCGTTTTCTATGTAGTAGCAGGAAACCGCTTTCAAGTGAATGGTTTCTTTTGGCGTGTAGATTTCAAAATATTGATGGTCCTTAAAATATTGCTCATCCTTATATTCCACCACATCTTTAAACATAGAGCCGTTTTTCATGTGATGGCCATAAATGATATTGTTGTAGCCCTCCATATCGCTTTGACTCTCAAAATCCAGGAAAATACTTCCTGCCGCCGTACTCTCCCCTTCAAAGCTTTTGCGCAGATAAGTATCATTGTCCTGGGACTGGACAATAGGGTAATCAATGTTGGTGTCCGGAATGGTAATCCAGCCCACCACATCCGGATTGATCTGTGCAAGGGCTTCAAAATCAATGGGCGAAACATAGGGGGCCTCTGTCTCCTCCTCCTGCTCCGTCTCCTCTTCGGGTTCCGCAGCGGACCGGGGTTCCGGTACAGCCGTGGTCTCTTCTTTTACCATCTGTGCCAGCTGCTTATATTCCCGCTCCATGTTCCAGTCATCTATGTATTTACCTGCGATCCTGTACCCGCTTACTGCCATAATGCCTATGAGAACCGCCAATATTATCTTATGCGCGGGACCATATTTTGGTGCTCCTTTTTGCTTCAAGAAATGCTCCTCCCTCCCTTTTCACATAAATACCCCGGAGCTGGCCTGTCATTCAGTCACATGCTTCCGGGGTATGTTCATTCCTTTATGCCACTTCGTTCATCCTGGCCAGCTTAGCCGCCTGATCGGCGGCAATCAAACTGTCTATAATCTCCTGTATATCTCCGTTCATGACAGAATCAATCTTATACAGCGTAAGCTTAATGCGGTGTTCCGTAACGCGTCCCTGAGGGAAGTTGTAAGTTCTGATTTTCTCGGAACGGTCCCCTGTGCCGATCTGGCTTCTCCTCTCTTCCGCCTCAGAGCTCTGGCGCTTCTCCAGCTCCATATCATACAGTTTGGACCGCAGCAGGCGGAATGCCTTTTCTTTGTTCTGCAGCTGGGACTTCTCTGTCTGGCTGTAAATCACGATTCCTGTGGGAATATGCGTCAGACGTACGGCAGAGTCTGTAGTATTGACACACTGTCCTCCATTGCCGGAAGCTCTCATGACGTCAATCCGGCAGTCCTTCATATCGATCTGCACATCCACATCCTCCGCCTCAGGCATCACCGCAACCGTGGCTGTGGACGTATGAATACGACCGCCGCTTTCGGTCTCAGGTACCCTCTGTACCCGATGGACACCGCTTTCATATTTCAGCTTGGAATATGCCCCTTTTCCTGTAACCATAGCGATGACTTCTTTGAAACCGCCGATTCCGTTCTCATTGACACTGACAATCTCCACTTTCCATCGCTGACTCTCTGCATAGTTTACATACATCCGATACAGTTCGGCAGCAAACAGCGCTGCCTCATCGCCGCCTGCCCCTGCCCTGATCTCAAGAATAATATTTTTATCGTCATTAGGGTCCTTGGGAAGAAGAAGAATCTTCAATTCCTGCTCCAGCTCCTCCACTCGCTTTCTGGCGTCAGCCAATTCCTCCTTGGCCAGCTCCCGCATCTCCTCATCGCTTTCCTCTTCCAAAAGAGCCACGCTGTCTTCAATATCCTGTTTCGCCTTTTTATACTGACTGTATGCTTCCACAATAGGGGACAAGTCCGCCTGCTCCTTCATAAGCTTCCGAAAACGATTCTGATCTTCGGCTACAGACGGATTGTTCAGCTCCAGCATTAACTCTTCATAGTGGATCAGCATATCATCTAAACGGTCAAACATGGCTTCCTCCTTTTTCTTTTTTATCTGTCAATTCTGCACGAACTACCCGGTCCTTTCCAGGCAGATCCTTTATGACTTTAATCTTATCAAATCCGGCTTCCTTAAGAAGACCGCTGACCGCCTCCGCCTGGTCATGACCAATCTCCAGATAGATACAGCCGCCTGCATTCAGCCACTCTCCTGCCTCGGCGGCAATCCTGCGGTAAAAACACAGTCCATCCTGATCTCCATCCAAAGCCATCAGAGGCTCATAATTCTGAACCTCCGGCTGGAGTCCCTTAATAATCTGAGTGGGAATGTAGGGCGGGTTAGCCGTCAGTATATCATAGGTATCACCTGGCCTCAGGGCGTGAAACAAGTCCCCTTGGAGAAATCGGATCCTTCTCCCTTCCAGAAGACGCTCCTGATTATTTTTTGCCGTCTTTAACGCCTCCTCTGACAGATCGGTGGCTGTCACATCCTGAAACTTCCCCAGAACGGCCAGACTGACGGCAATGCAGCCTGAACCGGTACAGAGATCAAGAACCCGCCTGCGTGGATTTTTCTGCTCTTCAAGAACCAATTCCACCAAGGTTTCTGTGTCCTGTCTCGGTATAAGCACATGGCGGTTTACCCGAAACTCAAGCCCCATGAATTCCTGACTTCCCACAATATACTGGAGGGGCATCCTGCGGCAGCGCTTATCAATCATCTGCCGGTAGTCTTGTACAGCATAAGCAACCGCCTCTGTATCCTCCAGAGGCTCCATACGGTTCATGAGAAAATGCACGGTATCCAGGCGGAAAGCCTCCAAAAGAAGCCTTCTGGCATCTGTTCCGGCCTCCCCGTCCCCGGCCCTCTCAAGCTGTCCTGTTCCTTGGTTTAATAATTGATGCAGGGTCATATCAAGGCTCCTTCAAGGCTTCCCGCCGGAATATTTCTCAGGGAAGTTATCCTTAAGATATGTCTTCCAGTCAAATACGGCTTCCACTGCCGCTATGGCCACCTCAATCATACTGTCATCTGGTTCCTTTGTCGTCATATTCTGCATCCACAGCCCCGGTTTGCTCAGGAAATTCACGACAGCCGAGTCGCTTCTTCCTGCAAGCCTGAGAAATTCGTAGGACACCCCCGCAATCACAGGTATCAAAACAATTCTGCTGATTATCTTGGGAATCAATCCCTCCACCCTGATGACCATGAAAAAAAGAATGCTGATCATCATGACAATAATCAAAAAGCTGGTTCCGCATCGCTTATGCTGCTTGGAACTGGCTCTTACATTATCCACGTTAAGTTCCAAACCGTGCTCAATGCAGTTGATGCACTTATGTTCCGCCCCATGGTACATAAACGTGCGGCGGATATCCTCCATGTTGGAGACTAACTTAATATAAGCGATGAAGATCGCAAGACGGATCACACCCTCCAAAAATGCCATTACCGTATCCGATGAAATCAAGGGGCGCAGAAGACTGCTGATTCCAAGGGGCAGAATCATAAAGATCACCACAGCCGCCACGACAGAAAACGCCATCACCGCAGGCATCAGGAATTTCTCCAGTTTCTCTCCCAATGTATCATCCAGCCATTTTTCAAACTTTGACGGTTCCTCGCCCTCATCGTCCTCAAAAAAACCGGCAGAAAAGGTCAGAGTCTTCATCCCCAGAATCATGGAATCCGCAAAGCTGAACACCCCTCTGACAAATGGGAGGGAGAACAGTTTTACCTTCTCCGTCATGCTCACATACCGGTCTTTCTGCACTTCGATCCCACCGTCCGGTTTGCGCACAGCTGTTGCGTATTCCTGTTTATTCTTCATCATGATTCCTTCAATGACAGCCTGGCCGCCGATTCCGGAATATTTCATAGTTTCCTCCCTTCCGGTCTTTATAGTAAACCCTTCGGGGGATGCACACGGAATGCAAAAACGGCATTCCGGCGCTGTACAGTCAGCGCAGCAAGTGCGCATACCTGCCGTGAGGGTTCGATACATTTATAGTAAAACAGGTTGAGCATAAGTGTCGCCACTTAGGTCTCAACCTGTTCTTTACTCATACTCTGATTACTTGCCTGCATTAACGCCATACTTACGATTGAACTTATCTATACGTCCGCGGGCAGCAATATTCTTCTGCTGTCCTGTATAGAAGGAATGGCACTTGGAACAAACTTCTACGTGAATCTCCTGCTTAGTTGAGCCTGTTACGAACTCATTCCCGCAGTTACAGGTAACTTTTGCCTGGTAGTATGTTGGATGGATACCTTCTCTCATGCTTTTCACCTCTCAAATTCCTTTTTATTATATACCCTTTCCTCAGGGATTTTGTCAGTTAAACAGCTTGTACAGTATATCATAGAATATATTTTAATGCAAGCCTAATTTAGAAAAATCTCATTCTCTTGGAATTGTCGATAAATTCCCGGTTGGTCTTTGTCTTGGCAAACAGATCCAGAATCCTTTCTACGGACTCCTCAGGCTTCAAACTGTTAGTCGCTTTCCTCACCATATCCACACATTCTTTTTCCTCCGCATTCAAGAGCAGATGGTCATTCCTGGTGCCTGACTTTAAGATATCAATAGCCGGGAAGATCCGCTTCTCGGACAGTTTCCTGTCAAGAACAAGCTCCATATTGCCGGTCCCCTTAAATTCCTCGTAGATCACATCATCCATGCGGCTTCCCGTATCCACAAGGGCTGTAGCCAGAATGGTTAAGCTTCCGCCCTCTCTCATGTTTCTGGCAGCACCAAAAAATCTCTTGGGCATGTGAAGAGCTGCCGGATCAAGACCGCCGGAAAGGGTACGTCCGCTGGGAGGAACTACCAGATTATAAGCTCTTGCCAGCCGGGTAATACTGTCCAAAAGAATCACCACGTCTCTTCCATGTTCTACCAGACGTCTGGCTCTCTCGATTACCATCTCTGACACTCTCTTGTGGCGTTCGGCCAGCTCGTCGAAGGTGGAATAGATCACTTCCACATTCTTTCCTGTCACGGATTCCTTAATATCCGTAACCTCCTCCGGCCGCTCGTCAATCAGCAGAATGATCAGATGCATGTCAGGATTATTGGTGGTGATGGCCTGAGCCACCTGTTTTAAAAGGGTGGTCTTACCTGCTTTTGGCGGGGACACGATCATACCGCGCTGCCCCTTGCCAATGGGCGACAAAAGATCCAGTACACGCATAGCCGTACTGTTCACCCTGCCTCTCGTCTCCATATGAAGACGCTCGTTAGGAAAAATCGGAGTCAAATCCTCAAAATTGGGACGTCTCTCAATAACTGAAGGCGGATAACCGTTGATGCTGGTCACATACAGCAGCGCGGCAAACTTTTCCGTAACTGCCTTGATTCTCCGGTTGCCTTTAATCATATCACCGGTCTTTAAGTTAAAGCGGCGAATCTGTGAAGGCGCCACATACACATCATTCTCGCCGGGCAGGAAATTCTCACAGCGGATGAATCCGAATCCATCCGGCATAACCTCCAAAATACCGTCTGCTTCAATCCCGCTGTCCAGTTCCGGCAAATCCTGAGGGCCTTCTGCCACAGGAGCGGCATAAGATTTCTGAGGCTGATTATTATTATTCTGCGGCTGGTTCTGCGTTCTTACAGGCTTTGCCGCCGCTTTCTTCTGTTCTTCTATCTCTTTCTCTTTTTCACACAGCAGATCAATAAGATCGCCTTTCTTCATCCCGCTGATTCCCTTAATCCCCTGGGATTTCGCGATCTCTTTCAATTCCGCCAATGGTAACGTCTGTAATTTTTCACGCATACGATTCTCTCCTTTTTATCACTCTCAAGATACTTTTATACTTTTCGGTTCTCGTTCAGGGATTGTTCCTTTGAACCAGGAATAAACGAAATGTTCTTGGACTTAAGATCCGGCGGCCATCAGGCCGCCTGTGTTTTTATTATAGACCATATTATGGCAAAAGAAAAGCTATTTTTTCAGAAAAGCAAAATATTTTTGTACATCCTGCTCGTAACCCTGGTCCGACATGTGATAAAAGTTTTGTTTTTCCATACCGTCAGGCAGATACTGCTGTTTTACATAATGATTGGGGTAGTCATGAGGATACAAATATCCCTTGCCATGCCCCAGTTTCTCGGCTCCTTTATAGTGCTTATCCTGAAGATGAACAGGTACAGGCATGGTCCTTTCTTTCCGCACTGCCTCCATAGCCTCCCCGATAGCCGCCGCTGCGGAGTTGCTCTTGGGAGCTGTGGCCACATAGATGGCCGCCTCCGCCAGAATAATCTGAGCCTCCGGCATCCCCACCCGCTCCACGGCCTGAGCCGCGCTTACTGCCACCACCAAAGCCCGGGGATCAGCAATTCCCACATCTTCCGCAGCATGTATCATAATCCTTCTGGCGATAAACTTAATGTCTTCTCCTGCATACAGCATCCTTGCTAGGTAATAGACTGCAGCATCCGGATCCGAACCCCTCATGCTCTTAATAAACGCCGAAATGGTATCATAGTGATTATCTCCGCCCTTATCATAACGGACAGCCCGCTTCTGAATACATTCCTGGGCCACATTCAGATCAATATGAATCCTTCCGTCGCTGCCTCTGCCCGTAGTCAGGATTCCCAGTTCCACCGCATTGAGGGCGGCCCTGGCGTCCCCGTTGGCCACATCGGCCAGAAACTCCATGGCGTCGTCATCAATCCGGGCATCATAGCTCCCCATGCCCTTTTCTTTATCATACACAGCCCTTTGGATCAGCTCTTTTATATCCTCTTTTTCAAGAGCTTTGAGTTCAAAAACCCGGCTGCGGGAAAGCAGAGCGCCATTCACCTCAAAGTAAGGATTCTCCGTAGTCGCCCCGATCAAGATCAGGGTTCCGTCTTCCACGAAGGGGAGCAGGTAATCCTGCTGGCCTTTATTGAACCTGTGAATCTCGTCCACAAACAAAATGGTTTTCCGCCCATACATTCCCAGGGCGTCCTTTGCCTCTCTTACCACTTCTTCCATATCCTTTTTTCCTGCCACTGTAGCGTTGATCTGACGAAAATTCGCCTTGGTGGTATTCGCGATAACTTTGGCAAGGGTGGTCTTTCCTGTTCCCGGAGGGCCGTAGAAAATAACAGACCCCAGCTTATCAGCCTCAATGGCACGGTACAGCAGTTTATCTTTTCCGATAATATGTTTTTGTCCCACCACTTCATCCAGTGATGCCGGCCGAAGCCTGGATGCCAGGGGAGACTCTTTTTCCTGCGTATTACTTCTCATATAGTCAAATAAATCCATATTTCTCCCGCTTCCAATTGTTCTTCTATTCTATCAGCAGTTCATCTACTGTAACAAAATTATAGCCTTCCAGGGAAAGTGTGTCAATAACTTCCAGCGCCGCCTCCACAGACGCGTCATACACGTCATGAAGCAGAATAATGCTTCCGTCCTCCACATGGTTTACAATGTGACGGACAATCCGGTCCTTATTCTGAGTCTTCCAGTCCAGAGGGTCCACGCTCCATAATACCACTTTCATGGGAACAAGGCATTCCAGTTCCTCGCTCCAGGAGCCAAAGGGCGGGCGGACATACTCCGGTATCTGTCCTGTAATGTTTTTAATCTGATCATTGGTACGGTTAATCTGATCACAGGCCTCTTTTGTCTGTTCCTTTGTCAGCTGCATATGATTCTGGCTATGGTTGCCGATTAAGTGCCCGTCTTCTTTCATTCGCAGGATAATGTCCTCGTTGCCGTCAATATTTTGTCCAATAAGAAAAAAGGTGACATGCACTCCCCGCTCTTTTAATCCTTCCAAAAGTCTGGGGGTATAAATCGGATGAGGGCCGTCATCGAAGGTTAATGCAACCGTCTTTTTTTCCACAGGTCTCTGATGCGCTGTCTCGCCAACACTGGTATAGACAGTCCCCTTGACAGACTGCTGTCTGCTTGCCCCTGTCTTCACTCCATAGAAATCTACAGCCAGCAGCAGCCCAATGATCCCCCATATAGTCAGGGTAATCCTGCCGCTCCTTCCTGCGCCTCTCCCAATGATCACATTGCCACCTCTTTTTTATATCATGATGTTGGGGGCAAAAGGCATTCTGCCCCCTGATGCCAACGGATTGCTGCGCATTTCATACATGACCTTTTGACCCTGGCATCATGTCATTATTAATCATATGACAGCGCAGGCAGGCTTTAGTACTTTCTAAAACTGAAAACAGCGAAAGTATTGTGTCAGGACACAGGATACTTTCGCCGTCTCTATGGGGTTAATGTTCATTCATTCTTATGAGGAATATTGGCTTTATTGACCCAAAACCGCATCATAAGCCTTATTCATGCCTTCTTTCTGAATCAAATCATACCACTTGGATACCTCAGGAAGCATATCCGTAAGATCCTGACCCCAATATTCTGTCTTTGCCAGAATATCGGCCACAGAAGCATCTTTCATAAACTTCATAATATCCTCATTGTCATTGGCTGCATCTGTACGGTAAAATGCGATCAATGCGGCAAGGGAAAAGGTCAGGCCCTGGGGGAAGCTTCCAAATGACTCCTTATACTCCAAAATGGTAGGAAGAACCCTGGCCTTAAACTTGGATACGGAGTTCAAGGCAATGGACAGCAGCAGATGCTTGATAAACGGATTAGAAAAACGTTCCAGCACAGCTGCACCGAACTGCCGATTATCTTCATTATCGCCAATGGTAGGAATGATCTCGTCAAAAATACACTTCTTAAGAAGGGCGGACACTTTCTCATCCTTCAGGCATTCTCCCACGGTCTCCAGGCCATAGAGATGAGCGCCTAAAACCATGGACGTATGGGCGCCATTAAGGATTCTTACCTTTCTTTTCTTATATGGATCCACATTATCGGTCCAAATCACATGAAATCCGGCCTTCTTAAGAGGAAGTTCATCTTCATGGTGGCCTTCAATTACCCACAGATGAAAAATCTCGGCAGTATCCATCATGTTGTCTTCCTCACCGATGCGCTTGCAGAGCGCCTCATGTTCATCTCTTGGGAAACCGGTCACAATGCGGTCTACCAGCGTGGAGCAGAAATCATTCTCATTCTTTAACCAGGTCTTGAAATCCTCCCCCAGATTCCACAGGTCTGCATACCGGAGGCAGCATTTCTCAAGTTCCTCTCCGTTATGGTCGATCAGTTCGCAGGAAAGGATAATAAAGCCTTTCAGTCCCAAACGGAATCTCTTATATAAAAGCTGAGTCAGCTTTCCTGGGAAGCTTTTGGCCGGAGCATCTTCAAACTTATTCTCCGGTACAAATTCAATGCCTGCTTCTGTCGTATTTGACACGACAAAACGGAAATCCGGATTCTCTGCAAGGGCCATGTAAGCGGCATGATCCGTATATGGATTCACACATCTGGAGATCACATCAATATGGGTATGTTCATCCACTACCTGACCGTCATCAATTCCCCTTAAAAACAGATTATATTCACAGTTCTGCTTCTCAAGCATCTCGCACATTCCCCGCTCAATGGGCTGAACCACTACAACGGAACCGTCGAACAGCCCCTGGTCTTTCATCTTCTGAAAAAAATAATCTACGAATCCTCTTAAAAAGCCACCTTCGCCAAACTGAATCACCGTTTCTTTTACATTCTTCATCGCCTGCAAACCTCCATCATTACTTCTTGTAAGTGCTTACATTATTATTAACTTTACTATACACTATTTTAAAGAAGATTGCAAGACCTTTTTGAAAGCGCTTACAAAATATTTTTTTTACATAACTCTTGACATATTGGAATTTAGATGATACACTTAGTGTGTATTTTGAATGAACTTTTGATTCACATATTTTTGTAAGTCATTTGTCATCAGATGATTTACAAAAATATGTGATTTTTGTTTACGAGAAATGCAAATATTATAATAGGAGGTACCATCATGAATAAAGGTACAGTTAAGTGGTTTAATGCAACTAAGGGTTATGGCTTCATCACCAACGACGAGACCGGGGAAGAGGTTTTCGTTCACTTTTCCGGTATCGTAGCTGACGGCTACAAGACTCTCGAAGATGGGCAGAAGGTTACCTTCGACATGGCTGAAGGCAATCGTGGCATGCAGGCAGTGAATGTCTGTGTCGTTAAGTAACCAGGTTTCACAACAAAGTTTCTTGAATACAAGGAAGGCAGAACCATTGCGGTTCTGCCCTTTTTGCATGTGTTTTTGTTTGAGGGGATGGCAGAGGATCCGCCTCTTAAAATATCCCCAGGCCTGCGGCCTTTTTTGTTTAAAGCATTCCAAGAATGCAGTCTCGCGGGACGGACCTTCTCGAATCCTCCCCCCAACAAAAAAGGCCCCCGCAACCCATCCTTAGATTGCGGGAGCAAAGAAGAGTCATAATTACTTCAAAGTAACTTTTGCGCCTTCTGCCTCTAACTTGGTCTTTAAATCCTCGGCCTCTTCCTTGGAAACGCCGGTCTTTACTGCCTTCGGAGCACTGTCTACTACTTCCTTTGCTTCCTTTAAGCCAAGGCCTGTAGCTTCACGAACAACCTTGATAACCTTAACCTTGTTAGGACCAACCTCAGTCAGTTCTACGTCAAACTCGGTCTTCTCTTCCTCTACAGGGCCTGCTGCGCCTGCTGCCGCAACTACTACACCTGCTGCTGCGGATACGCCGAATTCCTCTTCACATGCTTTTACTAATTCGTTTAACTCTAAAACAGATAATTCCTTGATAGCTTCGATAAACTCTGCAGTTGTTAACTTTGCCATGATAAATACCTCCGTATATTATTATTGGTTTGTGATATAACAGTTCTGGGGATATGGCATCCCACTGCTTTTTTATGGGGATGTTCGATTCCCTTTGGTCATCGAACGGCTGATTTTCTAATAACTCTCAGCACCCATTCAGGGTACTGCTCCTTAAGAAAATCACGCCGGAAAATCATACCGGCCGTGCCAATTATGCCTTTGCTTCTGCGATCTGGTTGAGAACGCGGGCAAGATTGGTGATCGGAGACTGGATGCTTCCAAGGAGCTTTCCGAGAAGTTCCTCTCTGGACGGGATAGTGGCAATTACCTGCATACCCTTTGCGTCATAATATGTGTCCTCCACAACACCGCCCTTGATCTCCAGCTTTGGTGCTGTCTTAGCAAAATTAGCGATGATTCTTGCCGGCGCCGTGGCATCTGTCTTGGATACGGCCAACGCTGTAGGTCCCTCCAGATTGGGCTCTAAAGCTTCAAAAGGCGTACCCTTTGCAGCAAACCGGATCATGGTGTTCTTATACACTTTGTAAGTGATTCCGGCTTCTCTTAACTGCTTACGCAGAACGGTATCCTGCTCCACAGTCAAACCGCGGTAATCAACAACAACCGCTGTCTGAGCACCATCTAAAAGTTCTGAAATCTCAGCAACAATAGGCTGCTTTAATTCAACTTTTGCCATGAATGATCTACCTCCTTATTTTTTAGTCGTATTGAGATCCGAAAAAATCTCCCTGCCCCGAAAGACAGAGAGATCTACAAATCACGTAATGTGAATCTTGTATATATCCTCGGCAGGCGTCTACACCTTATGCCTTGCGGCACCTGCTGTCTTCGGCATTCAATACTTGTAAACTTTCGTCAGCTGTCAGCTGATGATATGGACGCACACGAATGTGCTTCCACAGTGTAACACAAATATATAGGAATTGTCAACCCAAAAGTAAAACCAATTAATTTGTTAATTTTACTACATTCAGCTTCACACCTGGTCCCATGGTAGAAGTCATGGTAACGCTCTTAAGGTATACACCTTTCAGAGTAGTTGGTTTTGCTTTAACGATGGCATCCATAAGCGTCTGGAAGTTGTCCGCCAACTGTTCTTCTGTGAAAGAAACCTTTCCTACTGGCACGTGAATAATATTTGTCTTATCAAGTCTGTATTCGATCTTACCTGCTTTGATGTCGTTGATGGCCTTGGTTACATCCATAGTCACGGTTCCGGCCTTGGGGTTAGGCATAAGTCCCTTAGGTCCAAGTACACGGCCCAGACGTCCTACGACACCCATCATATCAGGAGTAGCCACAACTACATCAAAATCAAGCCATCCTTCGTTCTGGATCTTCGGAATCAGTTCCTCTGCACCGACAAAATCAGCGCCTGCTGCCTCTGCCTCGTCTGCCTTGGCGCCCTTTGCAAATACCAGGATTTTTACAGTCTTGCCTGTTCCGTGAGGCAGAACGACTGCTCCACGAATCTGCTGATCTGCATGACGTCCGTCGCAGCCGGTTCTGATATGAACTTCAACAGTCTCATCGAATTTTGCAACAGCAGCTTTCTTTACCAGTGCAATGGCATCTGCTGTATCATAAAGGGTAGTGCGGTCTACTAATTTAGCAGCCTCTGCGTATTTTTTTCCTCTTTTCATTCTAATAACCTCCTAGTGGTGTTGTCGGGGATAGCCCTCCCACGATTCGGGTACGTCCGCCTTATTCTTCAACGGTGATTCCCATACTTCTTGCAGTACCTGCAATCATACTCATAGCTGCCTCAAGACTTGCAGCATTCAGATCCGGCATCTTAAGTTCAGCGATCTTCTGAAGTTCTGCCTTGGAAATGCTTGCCACTTTCGTCTTGTTGGGAGCTGCGGAACCGGATTTAATCTTGCATGCCTTCTTTAACAATACGGCTGCCGGCGGAGTCTTGGTTATGAAGCTGAAGCTTCTGTCTGCATATACAGTGATGACAACAGGAATGATCATATCTCCCTGATCCGCTGTTCTTGCGTTAAACTCCTTGGTAAACTGAACAATATTCACGCCATGCTGTCCAAGGGCAGGACCAACTGGTGGTGCTGGTGTAGCCTTTCCTGCTGGAATCTGCAATTTAATATAACCTGTTACTTTCTTTGCCATAATTAGGCACCTCCTAAATAATGTGGTAATGTCGGGGGATGTCCCTCCCACTTGTTACTCTCAGTTACATCTTTTTCACTTCTTTGAATGCAAGTTCAACTGGTGTCTCGCGGCCGAACATCTCAACATTGATGGTCACAGTCTTCTTGCCTTCATTGATGGACTTAATAGCGCCAACGGTATCCTTCCATGCTCCGGCAGTCACCACCACCGTATCGCCCTCTTCAAACCCTACGACTACATCTGGTGCTTTAAAGCCAAGGCCCGCCATCTCCTCCTCGGAAAGAGGAACCGGCTTGGAACCTGGTCCTACGAATCCGGTCACGCCGCGGGTGTTGCGCACCACGTACCATGTATCATCATTCATAATCATATGAATCAGAACATAGCCTGGAAACAACTTTTTATCCGCCGCCTTTTCGACTCCGTTTTTAATCTCAACTACAGACTGCATGGGAACGGACACTTCCAGGATCTGATCCTGAAGGTTCCTGTTCTCTATGGTCTTCTCAATATCGACTTTTACCTTGTTTTCATAGCCTGAATAGGTATGGACTACATACCAGTTTGCCTCTGCCATACGATTCACCTTTGCCTTTATAGAATAAAACTAAGACCGAATTTAATAATCAGATCCAGGAGTGCAATGATTAAACCTAATGCAATGGAGCATGCAACGACAGCAGCTGTCTGCTTTCCCACAGTCTCCCTGTCAGGCCAGATGATTTTGTTGAATTCAATCTTCAACCCCTTAAAAAAGCTGTTCTTTTTTGCCTTTGTCTTTGGAGTCTTCTCTTTACTTGCTGCTTCTGCCATGATCTCACGTCCTTTACTAAACCTGATTACTTCGTCTCTTTGTGCAAAGTATGTGTCTTGCAGAATCTGCAATACTTCTTAGTTTCCATTCTGTCAGGATGGGTCTTCTTATCCTTCGTCATGTTATAATTACGTTGTTTGCATTCCGTACATGCCAGTGTAATTCTTGTGCGCACGACTTCCACCTCCACTTTCAAATTCGTTGTTGTGTGGGTCTTCTTCTTCTGGACAAGATAATTTTGAGCATAAAAAAAAAGACCTATATTCTTCCATTCGCTCGTTTACTATACCATATGTAAAAGCCTACGTCAATGGGTTTTTCAGATTTTTATGCTCCCCTTCCTATAAAGAGGGTCAGTGTATAGATCTGCCTGGCACCCATAATTTTCAAGATCTGGGCGCAGGCTTCCAGAGTGCTCCCTGTGGTGTAGATATCGTCTATCAGCAAAATCTTCTTTGCTCCCGGCGGAAGAATCCCCGGTTCAAAAGCCTGACGCAGATTCCTCAGACGTTCTATGGGGCTTAACTCTTTCTGCGGGGCAGTCTTTTTCCATCGGATCAGCGCTTTTTCACAGACAGGTATTTTCAGATATTCAGAAAGTCCAAAGGCCAGAATGGCAGCCTGATTGAAGCCTCTCTCCCGCCGGCGGGCAGGATGGATGGGAACGGGAACAATCACATCAGGGTTCATAACCGCAAGGCGCTTTCCAAAACGATACCAGGCCGCCTCCCTATAAAAATCCAGATATTCCCGCTTATTTTTATATTTTATGGCGGACATGGAGCTGCTTGCCTGATCATTGTACTCAAAAACAGCCAGGTTATACTCAAATGTCCGCTCACGTCCCGCACAGTCCAGGCAATACTCTGTCCGCTCATGATTCACCATCTTGCCGCATTTCTTGCAGACAGGATTTTTCACCGGAACCAGCTTTCCCGCGCACTCCGGACAGATAAGTTCTCCCATGGGCTTTACGATGTCAAAGCACACCGGACAGCGGCGGGGATAGAAAAGGTCCGCCGCTGTTTTGGTTATCTTACGTAATTTTTTCATAAATTCCTTTCTTAATTCTCCAGTTCGCAGATCCTCTCTTTTAAACCTGAGTATCGCCGCTGTTCTACCTGGTTGTCTACCATATACTGAAACATATCAGGAATTCCCGTCAAACAGACACAGGATTTGGCCCGGGTCACTGCGGTATAGATCAAATTCCGGCTCATAAGCATTCTGGGACCGCTGTGGATGGGGATAATAACAGCCGGATACTCGCTTCCCTGGGATTTATGGATGGTAATGGCATAAGCCAGTTCCAGTTCCTCCAGCTGCTTAAAACTATATTCCACCATCTTCCCTTCATCAAATTCTACAGTAAGGATCTCTGCAAACAGATTCAGCTCACGGATAATTCCCATATCTCCGTTGAATATTCCTGTTCCCGTCTCCAAGGGGATATTATGCTTATTGCGTATCTCCCAGGCAATCTGATAATTATTTTTTATCTGCATGACTTTATCGCCCAGCCGGAAGATGACGCCTCCTGCCTCCTTTTCCGGTTTTTCTTTTCCCGGCGGATTCAAATGCATCTGGAGAATGGAATTCAACCGCTCCACCCCCAGCACCCCTTTCCTCATGGGAGTCATAATCTGGATGTCAAGAGGTTTTGCATGGACATATCCGGGCAGCTTTTTTGTCATGAGAGTAACCATGGTGCTGATAATATTCTCCGGATTATCCTGACGGATAAAAAGAAAATCTCTGCTGCGTTTTCCAAGATTGATCTGTTCCCCTCTGTTTATCTTGTGGGCGTTTACAATAATATCGCTTTCCGCTGCCTGGCGGAAAATACGGGTCAGTTTTACCACGTTGAAAGAGCCTGAGTGTATCATGTCTTTCAGCACATTGCCCGGACCTACGGAAGGCAGCTGGTTTACATCTCCTACCAGTATCAGTCTTGTACCCACATTCACTGCCTTTAAAAGAGACTGCATCAGCTGAATATCCACCATGGACATCTCATCAATAATGATAACGTCTGCTTCCAGGGGATTCTCTTCATTTCTCTGAAACCGGGTGTTCACCGTTCCTTCCTCCCCCGGCCCTCCGCTTAATTCCAGGAGACGGTGAATCGTCTTTGCCTCCCAGCCTGTTGCCTCCGTCATCCTTTTTGCTGCGCGGCCTGTGGGAGCCGCTAAAAGAATCTCCATATCCTCCGACTCAAAATAACGGATAATCGTGTTGATGGTAGTGGTTTTTCCTGTGCCTGGTCCTCCTGTGATAATCAGAAGTCCGCTGTTGACTGCCTCCATGACTGCCTGCATCTGCATGGAATCCAGTTCCAGCTCTTCTTCCTTCTGAATCCTCATAAGGCGGCTGCGTATCTCTTCCTCCGGAACATCACCTCTGATGTTCAGATCATGGAGCATCTTTGCAGTGTTAAGTTCCATATAGTAATAGGGAGCGGCATAGACATGGTGACAGCAGGACGGCGTATCCTCTGATTCCGGGCAACGGTCTTTTTGCAGTTCCTTTGTCCCCTGACCTGCTGCGGTCTTTACCACAATCCGCTTTTCCATCTGCATATCCATAAGGTATTTTTCCATATCCTCATCCACTTTTAAAAGTTCCGCTGCCTGGCAAAGCAGTTCTTCCTTTGGCAGATATGTATGTCCCTGGGCGGATGCCTGAAAGAGAGTGTAGAGAAGACCTGCTTTAATCCGGTAATCGGAATCCGTAAAGATACCGACTTTCTGGGCAATCTCATCGGCCATTTTAAACCCCACGCCAGGGATATCATCAGCCAGACGGTAAGGATTTTCCTTGATAATACCATACATTCTGGGACCGTACTCCTGATATATTTTGACAGCCAGGTTCATGGAGATGCCGTACTCCTGAAGAAACATCATAGCCTGGCGCATATCCTTCTTTTCTTCCATCTGACGGGCTATAGCCATGACCAGCTTCTCACTGACTCCCTTCACTTCCGAAAGCCGCTCCGGTTCCTCCTCTATGATGCGGAATGTATCCCCTTTAAAGCGCCGTACAATTCTGGCTGCCAATGCCGCTCCCACACCTTTTATAGCCCCGGAGCCCAGATACCGTTCCATAGCCTGGGTATCCCCTGGGGCTTTGATCTCATAGGACTCCACCTGGAGCTGTTCTCCGTACACGGGATGTTCTGTCATGGTTCCTCTGGCTTCTATCATCTCACCTTCATCTATGTAATGGAATGTACCTACAAGAACAAATTCATCTTTTCCGGAAGACACATTGAGAACGCTGTAGCCGTTATCTTCGTTTCGATATTTGATTTTTTCTACAAATCCCGTCACTGACGCCACTTGTCTCCACCTCCGGCTGCTTTATAAATCACGGCACAACAAATACCCCCGCCATCAGCAGGGGTACTCTGCCATCACCTTTTAGAAATCTTTCTTTGAATCTCCCCCATGGGAAAATTCGATAAACTTGCCGGTTCCCACTGCAACTGCCGTCAGCGGGTCCTCGGCAATCATGGTACTGATGCCTGTCTTCTCTTCAATCA
Organism: Clostridiaceae bacterium; assembly: GCA_910574345.1. GTDB lineage: Bacteria > Bacillota > Clostridia > Lachnospirales > Lachnospiraceae > UBA3402. The sequence continues at coordinate 28,267 of CAJSZV010000009.1, forward strand.
GAGCATCCAGTCCGCTGAGCAGAGAGCCGCCTCCTGTCAGCACGATTCCTCTGTCAAAAATATCGGAGGCCAGTTCCGGAGGCGTGCGCTCCAAAACATTGTGAACGGCATCCACGATCTGCATAGCCGGCTCCCTTAGGGCTTCCAAGGTCTCGTCCGACGTTACCACAATAGTCTTTGGCAGCCCTGTCACCAGGTTCCTCCCCCTTACTTCCATGGTCAGCACTTCCGGCCTCTTATAAGCCGCGCCTATATTGATCTTAATCTCCTCCGCAGTTCTCTCGCCGATAAGAAGATTATGCTTCTTCCTCATATAACGCACTAACGCCTCATCAAAATCATCTCCGGCCACTTTTATGGAAGTACTTACCACCGTACCGCCCAGAGAGATCACTGCAATATCCGCTGTTCCGCCGCCGATATCCACGATCATATTGCCGCAGGCTTTTGAAATATCAATGCCTGCGCCGATAGCCGCCGCCACCGGCTCCTCAATAATGGATACGTCTCTGGCTCCTGCCTGATAAGTGGCATCCTCCACTGCCTTTCTCTCCACCTCAGTGGCGCCGCTGGGAATGCATACGGCGATCCGGGGCTTTCTTAATGCCTTCTTGCCCACGGCTTTATTGATAAAATACTTAAGCATCTTCTCTGTCACGGTGTAATCAGAGATGACCCCCTGCCTCAGGGGCCTGATAGCCACAATATTCCCAGGCGTTCTTCCGATCATCAGGCGCGCCTCTTCTCCAAAGGTGATGATCCGCTTGGAATCCCGGTCAATAGCCACCACGGAAGGTTCCTTTAACACCACGCCCTTCCCTTTAATATATACAAGGATACTTGCCGTACCCAGATCAATTCCAATGTCATTGGACATCAACATATGCTCTGCTTCCTCCTGTCTTTCCTGCTTATACATATGATTCCACATTATCGGTTTTATTATATACAATCTCCAGATGTTTTTAAAGGGTTTTTTTTTATTTTATTTTTTTTATCCTTATTTTATCTTGGGTACACACTTTAGTCACATTTTTCTTATATACTCTAACTACGTTATCCGAAAGGGTAACGGGCCTTTGTTTCAAGTAGACCACTTGAAATCACAAAGCTTTTTCATACTCATACCTGTCAGGGGCAACCCTGACAGGCCCCCCTAAAACAATTTCCTAAAATATACCTACCATTCCCTTTGGAGCGGTCCCGCTTTTGCGGGGCCGTCTTCTTTTTGGTTTTCCCCCAAAATATAGTTGTAAGTAAACCCAAAAATGGCTATGATAAAGAGAGAGACTTGCACAAGCACATGTATATTTTTTACTATTGGAGGTTTTTATGTACACCTATTCCTGGTATCACTGGATCACATTTTTCTATATATACTGTTTTTTCGGCTGGATTTTTGAATCCTCATACGTATCCATAAAAAAAGGACAGTTTGTTAACAGGGGCTTCCTCCGGCTTCCCATGCTCCCTCTATATGGAACGGGAGCCGTGATGATGCTGTGGGTCTCCCTTCCGGTGAAAGATCATTTAAGTCTGGTCTATATCTTTGGTGTAGCCGCTGCCACAGCCCTGGAGTATGTGACCGGTTATGTGATGGAACGGTTATTTAAAATGAAATATTGGGATTACAGCAATCAAAAAATTCAGCTGAACGGATATATATGCCTTACCTCCTCCATCGCCTGGGGATTTCTGACGATTTTTCTCACGGAAGTAATTCACAGACCTGTGGCAGGTCTGGTACTGTCCATGAATCCTGTTGTTGAGTTTTCCTTTTTGATAATTGTCAGCGCTTTCTTTGCCGCGGATGTCATACAGTCCACCAGAGAGGCTCTGGCTCTTGGCCGTACGCTTGAGGCCATGTCCAGAATGAAATCCGAAATGGAAGAACTGCAGCTTCAGCTGGCTCTCCTAAAATCCGAGACACGGGTTCGGGCCGCCGAATTAAAAGATGACACCCGGCTGAAAGTTGCAGAGTTAAAAGCAACTACAAAACACCGCATCAGCGAACTGGAGGAACAGGCGGTTCAGTTCAGAGAAGATCTGAAAGCATCCGTCACACGGCAGACTGCCCAGCTCCGGGAAGAGGCGGCGGCCTTATCCCGCGAAGCCGGAAAAGAATCTTTTGTGCTGGCTGAACGCATCCGTTCTCTGACGGAACAGCGCGATCATCTTCTGGAATCCCGCAGGAAACTTTCTTCTCACATGTCCTTCTACAGAAAAGGCCTTCTGAAAGGCAATCCTACGGCCTCATCCAGCAGGTTTGCCGGCGCACTTCAGGAACTTCGGGATATGCTGGAGCGAAAAGAATCATAGTACCGTAAAAACAGCTGGAGACAGGACAGTTACGGGTCCTGTTTCCAGCTGTTATATAATTTATCCGGCACTTTCTGCAACTGCTTAAATCCCTGCGCAAACCATGAATTTCCCAGCACAAAGGTCACTGCCCCGGCCAGAACAACGACCAGCGCCACATTGACCCGATACCTGGAAGTGACTGTTTCATAGAATCCGCCGTATTCCATCATATCCCGGAGCAGACGGTGAATAATATAGATCTGGAGGGTTCTCTGTCCAAGAAATGTCCAGAACATCTTTTTCTTCGGTATCACCGCCATGAGACCCAGAATCATGACTGCAGCTCCAACATAACAGCCCAATCTGATTACAGCTCCCCACTGGTAGAATGCCGGAGCCATCCTGCTGTAATTCATCCCGTACACGATCACATTTATTTCCTGAACATGGTCATTGCCCAATATCACTGCAGCCCCCATGAAGCAGGCCGCCGCAAAGAACAAAAACCGTCTCCTGCTGCTGCGAAACTCCTTCACCTGACTGCTGTTCCAATAGTATCCCCAGTAAAAAAACGGCGCAAAGGTTAAGGTACGGCTCACGGCCAGAACACTTCCCACGGAATCCTGATAGCCGCTTAAAAGCCCTGCTGCAACACTTAACGCCAAAACCGTCTTAGGCTTCAGCTCCGCCTGACATGGTACGGACAGATTCCACCAAATCATGGCCAGAAGATACCACGGAGCTCCTGATTCCCTGAAAAAATCAATATTTCCCGTTATGGGAGTTCCTGCCGCCAGATTCTCTGTCACATGGGCGCACAGTTTAAACAGAATATAGAACCAGATAAGACGGAATATTCTGTCTGTCCGGTACCGCCCATTCTCGTACACATGTTTCGCAAAATATCCTGTAGTCAACGCAAACATGGGCATATGAAACAGATAGATGACATTGATCAGGCTGTCTGTCAGCCTTGTCTTATCCATTGGCATTAAAAAGTGCCCGATTACGACAAGCGTAATCAGGGCACCTTTCACATTATCAAAGTAATAATCACGAGTCATATCTTCTTCATTACATCATGGAATCTACCATGGCCTGTACCGCTTCGCCGAAGGCTTTGGACTTGGCGTCTGCATCTTCCAGGGAAGTCCCCTTCACCCCGTAATAGAACTTGATCTTTGGCTCTGTTCCGGAAGGCCTTACGCACATCCATGCCCCGTCATTCATATCATAATAAAGAACATTGGAGGAAGGAAGTCCTGTAGGCTTCACTTCTCCTGTAGCCATATCCTTAATGGTATCCAGCTTATAGTCTCTTGCGGACTCCACATGGTATCCGCCTACCTCTGCAGGAGTGCTGCCGCGCAGAGTATCCATAATATTCTGGATCTTTGCCAGACCTTCAATGCCGCTTAAGCCGATGGACTTCACCGCGTCTTTATAGTAGCCGTACTTCTCATACATGGCTACCATGGCATCCCACAGCGTCATGTCCTTTGTCTTATAATAAGCGGCGGCTTCACACAGAGCCACGCTGGCTGATACCGCATCCTTGTCGCGGGCATAAGTTCCGATGAGGCAGCCATAGCTTTCCTCAAGACCGAACATATAATGACCCACGCCCGTATTCTCTTCCTTTAAAATCTGCTGGCCTATCCACTTAAAACCGGTCAGGCATTCTACAAGTTTACAGTTATAACTTGCTGCAACCGCGTCTACCAGGTTGGTAGTAACGATAGACTTTACTACTTCCGCGTCTGCCGGAATGGCATTCTTGGCAGCCTTCTGGCTCAGCACATATTCACACAGCAGAGAGCCGGACATGTTGCCTGTCAGGGGAATATACTGTCCGGACTTTGAATCCTTTACATAGACCCCAAGGCGGTCTGCATCCGGATCCGTAGCCAGTACCAGATCTGCATCCAGTTCCTTAGCCATACCAAGACCAAGGGCGAACGCCTCCGCTGCCTCCGGGTTGGGATAACTTACTGTGGGGAACTCTCCGTCGGGAAGTTCCTGCTGCGGAACCACATATACATGCTCAAAACCGATCTCTTTCAGTACTCTTCTTACAGGAATATTGCCGGTTCCGTGAAGAGGCGTGTAGACGATCTTGATGCTGTCCTGCATCTTATGAATGGCATCCTGATTCACCACCTGCGCCTTTACATGAGCGATATACTTATCATCAATCTCTGCACCGATGACTTTATAGAGACCTGCCGCCTTAGCATCGGATGCAGTCATAGTCTTTACGGAAGACAGATCTTCAATAGCCAGAACCTCCTCTGTAACCCCTTTGTCATGAGGCGGCGTAAACTGTGCGCCGTCCTCCCAGTATACCTTATAACCGTTATACTCCGGCGGATTATGGCTGGCGGTTACGTTGATACCTGCGATACAGCCAAGCTCACGAACAGCAAAGGACAGCTCCGGTGTGGGGCGTAAGGATTCAAACTTGTATGCCATAATACCGTTGGCAGCCAGGGTCCTTGCAGCCTCATCTGCAAATTCCGGAGACATACGGCGGGAATCGTAGGCAATCGCCACTCCCTTGGAAGCGCCGCCCTGCTTGATGATGTAGTTGGCAAGGCCCTGAGTGGCTCTGCGGACCACATAAATATTCATACGGTTAATACCGGCTCCGATGATACCGCGAAGTCCTGCTGTTCCAAATTCCAGATCCATATAAAAACGCTCTTTAATTTCGTTCTCATCATCTGCGATGGCACGCAGTTCTGCTTTGGTTGCCTCATCAAAATATGGATTGGACAGCCATTCTTCGTAGATCTTTTTATAATCCTTCATTGTAAAAACCCCCTTCAATTTTGCTGTCTTCTATTATACTTCAAAACTTGGAAAAAGGGAAGACAAACAACAGGAAAGATTATCATTTTATAATGGACAAAAAGCGATTTCTCTGCTCCGCCTGTATCTCCAGGTTCTTCAGCTTTTCCAGATTTCGGGCAGGGATCCACACCTTGTTGGCATTCATATAAAAATTAATCTGCTTCCAATATTTTTCCGGATACAAAAACAGATAATACAGACTTTCCCGGTCCCTGTCAGTGAGAGGATTCATTCTGTCATATGCTGTGAGAAGCTCCAGCCCCAGTTCCTGGTCCCATTCATGTTTTTCCATAACCTTTCTCACAAAATGGTACAGATCCCTCATCTGATCCCCCAGATGCATCTTGTGGTATTCGATCACCGCCACGCTTTTTTCTTCTATTAAGATATGATGCTGATCCAGATCCCCATGGCACAGGCAGGAAGATACCGTATCAAAATCCTGAGACAGATGTCCCATTCCCTCCACGGCCTGCCGGGCCTGTTCAAAAAACATGGAAAAATTGCTCAAGGCGCATCTCTCGAAATCCGTCTTTCTCCGCTTGCTCTTCATAAAATTTCTGGCCCTTTTCAATTCCTGGCTGTGGCGCTCCATCTCCTGCCTGGCTGTTTCCACTACAATAGACCCTAAATTCCATTCTTCCTTAAGAGGAATTTTTTTCAGCACTTGGTGCAGAATGGCGATCTTTCCCACCACCTGTCTCATCTCTCTGTGATCCCTGATGTTGCATTCCCGTCCGGTATACCAGTGTTTCAGGGTATGCCTGGTGCCGTCCTCAGAAAGAGAGATCAGTTCCCCCTGTGTCGTCCTGATATAATCATCAACCTGAAGCAGGCCGGACTGCCTGACCTGTCCCAGAACCTGAGTTTCAAACTCCAGGCGTTTTATTGTACCACGATACTCCTGTAAAAGCATGGTTCCCTGGCCCGTCTCACAGATCCACCCGCTGCGCCCTTTGCGGACACTGTCCACAGCTATGTCATACTGTGCCAGAGCCTCCAAATGTCTCTCGTTCACATCCACCCCTCCAAACGCCCTTTTAATAGCTACTTCTAGGGTATGAGAGGGCGGAAAAGATTATGTGAATTTTTTTATGGCTTTCTCCGCTTCCTTTACAAGACTTTCTTTCGTATTCCGTTCCGGATATGCCAGTACCAGTTCAAGAAGGTACTCCAGGATCTCGCCTATGGCCTGCCCCGGTTTCATTCCCATGGCGATGAGATCCCGGCCTGTAACAGCCAGGGTTTTCAGACTTACGCAGTCGCCTCTGTTCCGGATTAAGTGTGTGATTTGGGCAATTCGTTCCAGCTCTTCTGAATCTTCATAAATCTCCGGCGTAAACTTTTTCATGACAAGAAGATCATCATAGGCCTCCGGCGTCATTCTGCTCATGACTTTTCGGACGGATATCTCCTCTGCTTCCATGGGTTTTCTCCACCACTGTATCAGAAGCTTCACAGAGGCAATGGTAGCATTGTCCATCTTAAGTTCTTTCAAAATACGTTCGGCCTCCTTTTCCGTCTCCCACCGCAAAAAGGCAGCCCACCGCAGATGGCGCAGCCCGGGAAGATCAGGACTAATGGAACCGTCCCGGTAATGGATACGGGCAAAGGCTTCTGATATAAACGGAGCAATGCCATCCTCAAAAATCTCTCTCACATGGTTTGGATGAACGCTTAAAAGTATCTTTGTCACTTCCATCTGAATCCGTTCCCTGCTCACATGGACCAGATTGGGAGCCAGAGTCCTTATGGCGGCTCTGGTCTCCGGTTCGATATCAAATCCCAGCTGAGCGCTGAAACGAATGGCCCGCAGGATTCTTAAGGCATCTTCCGTAAACCGGTCCATGGCATTCCCCACACAGCGGATTTTTCTCTCTCTCAAATCTGAAATGCCCTGGAATTCATCAATAAGGCCGTCTTTATGGCTGTAAGCCATGGCATTGATCGTAAAATCTCTCCGCTTTAAATCCTCTGTCAGATTTGATGTAAATACCACATTCTTCGGATGTCTTTTGTCCTCATACTCGCCGTCAATGCGGTATGTGGTGACTTCGTAGCTCTCCCGCCCCCGCATAACCGTCACCGTGCCATGGGCAATGCCTGTATCAATGGTTCTGCCGAACATGGACTTCACTGCCCAAGGCGGCGCAGAGGTAGTGATGTCCCAGTCCTCAGGGTTCTTCCCTAAAAGACTGTCCCTGACGCAGCCGCCAACTACATAAGCCTGAAAGCCATGGCTGTTCAGGGTCTCTATAATATACTGGGCCTGGGGCGGAATCGTGATTCCTTCTGTCATACATGTTCACCTCTTTGGCCGGTTTTAATATGCCTTTCCCCAATATACCATCTTGACAGCCGGTTTGCCGCAGCAGACACATGTGTCTGACAGCTGTTCCTGCTCAAAAGGCATGCAGCGGGAGGTGGCTCCTGTATCTTCCTTGATCTTATCCTCGCACTCCCGGCATCCGCACCACATAGCCTTGACAAAACCTGGTTTTTCATTGATGGTTTTTACAAAGTCTTCGTAGTTCACCGCCTCATAGGTGTGTGCATCGCGATGGGCCTTTGCCCGTTCAAACATGTCTTTCTGGATGGTATCCAGCAGTTCTTTCACCTTTTCTTCCAGATCGGACAAAGCTGCGGTAATCTTCTCATGGGTATCCCGCCGCACCAGTACTGCCTGGTTCTGCTCCATGTCTTTGGGACCGATCTCCACACGAAGGGGAATTCCTCTCATCTCGCAGTCGCTGAACTTCCAGCCCGGACTCTTATCGGAGTCATCTGCTTTTACCCGGAAACCGGAGGCAGTGAGCCGGTCTTTTAATTCAAAGGCCTTGTCAAGAACCCCTTCCTTCTTCTGCTGAATCGGCACTACCATTACCTGAACCGGAGCAATTCTGGGAGGAAGCATCAAACCGTTGTCGTCTCCATGAACCATAATAATGGCTCCGATCATACGGGTAGTCATGCCCCATGATGTCTGATGGACATATTTCAGGGTATTATCCTTATCTGCATACTGGATCTCAAAGGCTTTGGCAAATCCGTCTCCAAAGTTATGGCTGGTGCCGCTCTGGAGGGCTTTTCCGTCATGCATGAGAGCCTCAATGGTATAAGTAGCCTCCGCCCCTGCAAATTTCTCCTTATCGGTCTTGCGGCCCCGAACTACGGGAATAGCCAGAACCTCTTCGCAGAAATCAGCGTAGACATTAAGCATCTGCTCGGTTCTTTCCTCCGCCTCCTTAGCCGTGGCATGGGCTGTGTGTCCCTCCTGCCATAAAAACTCTCTGGAGCGCAGGAAGGGTCTGGTGGTCTTCTCCCATCTTACTACGGAACACCACTGGTTGTACAGCTTCGGCAGATCTCTGTAGGAATGAATGTCCTTTGCATAAAAATCACAGAACAGGGTCTCTGATGTGGGTCTGACGCACATTCTCTCCTGAAGAGGCTCCAAACCTCCGTGGGTTACCCAGGCAACCTCCGGGGCAAACCCTTCTACATGATCTTTCTCCTTCTCAAGAAGACTCTCCGGAATAAACATGGGCATATAGACATTCTCCACCCCTGTTTCTTTGAAGCGTCTGTCCAGTTCCTTCTGAATATTTTCCCAGATTGCATATCCGGCAGGCTTGATCACCATACAGCCTTTCACGCTTGCATAATCGCACAGCTCCGCTTTTTTTACCACATCTGTGTACCACTGGGCAAAATCCACGTCCATGGAGGTTATGGCCTCCACCAGTTTTTTCTCCGTTGCCATGATAAAACTCCTTTCTTTTTGGTCAGTGGCCAAAGTCACCCCCCCCCCTTGACATCGGCCCGCTGCCTTCGCGGGAATAAAAAAGAATCCTGCTCCGCAGGATTCTCCGCCTGCGGCGGGTCGCTTCAGCGACATAATTCCTTTCTGCCGCAGTGCGATCCTAAGCAGAGCGTTTTGCTTTATAGAACGCAATTATCTATAAAGCAAAAAGTCATCCGGTCCCTGCCATACTTAATATGTGACAAGGGACCGGATGACGGTAAATCCGGCGGTACCACCCTGATTAACTGTCCGGACTCCTCTGCCCCAGACAATTCTCTCTTCGCTCCGTTAACGCCGGAATACGCCGTATTTTCATACGGGGCTCCAAGGTGGGTTGGGCTTTCAGGGACATAAGGGCCTTTCAGCTTTTGGTCCTCTCTCTGTGATGTATGTCGGCTTACTGGTCCTCTTCATCGCCGGTATATCTTGTTGATGTATGCTGATTTTACGCCAAATCCCAGGGATTGTCAACCTTCTAAGCAGATATCTATTAATTTTTTCTTTTCCCCTCAAAAATATGGTATACTCTAATTACATAACGCACAAAGGATGGTATGAATTATGATACAGGATATTGCCCCCCACCGTTACAGCAACGCATACACGCCCCTTCCTCCCAGACCCCGGGACTGTGTGCTGTACTATGAACCTCACAAGACATTACTGCGGCGCCATAAGGATCAGATTGTCTTTCCCACATTTGAAGAACTGAACTCTCATAATCAGGGCATTCAGAATGAGGCTACCTTTCTTTTTGCCATTGACGACTGCCGTTTCTATCTGGCGGACCATGTTGATCCGGTTCCTTTATCTGGTTTTACCCTGGAGAATACGGAAGTCTTCCGTCTCGCCGACCCGCAGCATCTGGCATTTGCGGGAATCACCGGATATCAGCTGTATCAGTGGTATCACTCCCGCAGATTCTGCGGATGCTGCGGCAGTCCTATGGAAAAAGACGCAAAAGAACGGATGTTATTCTGCCCTGTCTGCAAAAGTATGGAATATCCCAAGCTTTCCCCGGCAGTCATCATTGCCCTGACTCATAAAAACCGCCTTCTTCTGTCCAAATATGCCGGCCGCACCTTTAAAAAGTACGCGCTTCTGGCAGGATTCGTAGAGATCGGCGAAACTTTGGAAGATACGGTGAAGCGGGAGGTCATGGAAGAAGTGGGACTTCCCGTTACCAACATCCGCTATTATAAAAGCCAGCCCTGGTCTTTCAGCGGCACTGTACTTATGGGATTCTTCTGTGATCTGGAAGGTGATGACGAACAGATTACTTTAGACGAACATGAACTGTCTCTGGCCCAATGGTTCGACAGAGAAGATATTCCTGTCTCTCCCGCCAGAGACAGCCTGACCAATGAGATGATTATGACTTTTGTCCGCAAAAAAGAACCGCGCCAGGCCGGATAGGGCCTGGCGGTTCTTTTCTTTATCCTGCAGTCTTTCAAATTCCTCCATATTTCCCTGCATCATCTCTTTTACTTTCCTTTTTCCGCCTCATTTCCATAACGGCTCAAAAAGTAACTGTATGCGCCGATTAAATTGGCATCATTGAAAAACTTACATGTAGCCACATCCGCCTTCTGCCCTGGCCAGCGGAACTGGGTGTAAAAATAATCCAGATTCTTTTGAATATACTCAAGGAGCAAGGGCTGTCTGCTGATACCGCCTCCTATGGCAAACCTGTCGGGGTCATAGATAATCTGCAGATTAATGATCATATGGGCGATACTTCTGGTAAACTGGCTCAGGGCCATAAGGACATAAGGATCCCCCTCCTCTGCCCAGCGAAATACATCAAAGCCGTCGATGGTATCCGGATCCTCGATGCCTTTTGCATTGGCCACCAGCCGGCGGAGCCTGGGATTGCCGGCCCGGCCTGCCCAGGTATCACAATGCTCATCCATATCCTCTCCCAAAGTAAGAAAACTGAACTCCCCTGCGGCAAAACTCCTGCCGAAATGAACCTTTCCGTCCTTGATCAGCGCTCCGCCGATGCCTGTTCCCAGGACAATGACAATACCGTCCCTGCAGTCGGATAAGGCCCCCCACTTTGCCTCTGCCATAGCCGCGCTCTTGGCATCATTCATAACCGTCACCGGAACGCTTAAGCGCTTTGTCATCTCACCTGCAAGATTGAAGTTCCTGACAAAATCCAGATTGCCTCCGCTGATACAGATTCCGTTCTCGCTGTCGATTACTCCCGGAACCGACATGGCGATTCCCTGCACCTGTCCTTCTACGCTTCTGTAAAGCTTTTCCAAAGCCATGAGATAAGGTTCCACCCCCTCATGGGGCGTCGGAATATCTCCTTTTCCCGTCAGATTCAGATCAGAATCAATGAGTCCATATTTGATTGCGCTTCCTCCTACATCCACACATAGGCATTTGTTTTTTGAATCTGTTATCACTTTCTTGTCCATGGCAGCCTTCACCCCTATCCTTTGAATTTAACAAAAGTATATCATACCTTCCCTGTCTTTTACAACTCTTCTGCTGTAAATTCCTTCACAAGGAGAATCCCCAAAGGTCCCAGCAAAAATCCCCAAAGGCCAAAGAGCTGCAGACCAGCATAAATGGATATAAGGGTCTCCAAAGGTGTCAGCCCCACCTGGTTCGCCATCAGCCTGGCCTCCAAAATTTCCCGCAGAAAATAACATACCAGATAAATGGCAAAAATCGCTGCCCCCCGTCCCCATCTGCCCCGCAGAAGGCAAAAAAGAGTCCACGGAATCAGAACCGTTCCTGTTCCGAATACGGGCAGAGCATCTAAAATCCCGATCCCCGCTCCGGCCAGGATATAATAGGGATTTTTCAGAAGAAAAAATCCCGCCATACATACAATGGAAGTGAGAACCATAATAATTCCCTGGGTACGCAGATAGGCGTTGGCCGTCTCCTGAAGGAGCCTTCCAATTCTCTCAAATTCCCGGCTGTATAAAGACCTTTCTGTTTTCTCCTTCCACGCCGGTATCTCCTGAATAAACAGCAGGACTCCTATGATATATAAAACCCCAAGAATGCAGCATTGAATACAGTATTTTGCTATATTTACGGAATTTCCCATAAGATAGGGCATGACGCCCTGCTTAAGGGTACTGACGAGACTTCGTATCATGTCTCTTGCCATTCGCACCATCGTATCCTGTTTCAGAGACAGAGCCCCCTCCAGCTGCCTGCAGACTCCGGTCAGATACAGATCCAGCTGTTCCAAAAACCACGGGAAACGATTGGCCAGCATGGCCACTTCCTCATACAGCCTTTTCCCTCCCACATAAAACAGGCCGGCTGCCCAGGCTATAAGAAACGCCAGCTCAGCCAGACCCACCACCCCGGCCGGCACCCCAAAACTTCTGCCTCTCCATGACACCTTAAGCTTTCCTGCTATGGCATAAGCCGAAGGTTTCAGCACAAGAGCCGTCATCCATGCAAACAAAAAAGGAGCGGCCAGAGGCAGCAGATACCGAAATACCATGTATACCGCCCCTGACACTCCTATGACTCTTATGCACTTCCTGATTTTCTTATTATCCCGCATTCCTGACACCCACAATCCTGTTTTGCTGACTTATCATTATTGTGAATGCTTTTTTTTGATCTATGCAAAAGTTTTTCTGTCAGTTTCTAGCAAATAAAACTCTTTTAAATCTCTTCTCTCAGCCAGATAAATCCATATGCCGGCAGAGTGACGTACCCTTCCGGGGCGCCGTCTTCCCCAGTCAGCAGATTCTTGCCGCCGCCTATCCAGGATACGGTTTTCTCGCTTCTGCTGAAATTATAGATTCCTGTAATACGCTCTGTCCCGCCGGTCCGCATAATCCCAAGAACGGAGTCATCATCCCAGCCAATGGTTTCTGCATGAGCCTGGGCTGTAAAGGATTCATGAGTTCCCCTTATGGTCTCCAACTGTCTGAGTCCTTTGAAAATCTTTCCCTGAATGGTATCCGGCTCTTTTGCTTTCCCCGCCAGTTCCCATCGGAAAGAAGAGCGATGCACGTACCGGGAATCCACTGCCTTCGCCGGTTCCTCCTTGTAGGAATAATCGTTAAGCTGTCCGATCTCATCCCCGCTGTAGATCACCGGAATCCCTGCCTGCTGCAACATAAAGGCATGGAGTGTCAGATCCAGGCGAAGGGCCTGCTCCATAGCCTCTTTGTCTTCCGTCTCAAGAGCCGCCTCCACACCGCACATGGATGCGGTAGTGCCGCAGAATCTGGCGTCCTTTGTCACAGGGTCGTCATTGTACAGTTCACCCCGGCTGAAGCTTTCCCAGACCTTGCCCGTATAAAAATCATTGAGATACTTTTTGTGGGGAACCTGCATCATATCCCAGCCTTCCAGCTGGTCATAATCGAGACCCCAGCCGATGTCGTCATGACACCGGAGATAATTTAAGAAGGTATAGGTCTTTGGCAGGCAATATACGGCATCCAGCTGTTTCCTAAGCAGCCTGATATCCTGAACCGCCACTGTGTGCCAGATGGTAGCCATAGTCGTCACGTTGTACAGCATGTGACACTCCGGCTTTTCAACGGTTCCGAAATAAGGCGCCACCTTGGCCGGTTCCATAACCACTTCGCCTAAAAGAAGAATGCCCGGACACACGATCTCCCCGATCATGCGCATCATGCGCACAATGGTATGGACTTGGGGCAGATTGCGGCAGCTGGTTCCCAGCTCTTTCCAGATATAGGGCACTGCGTCGATACGGATCACATCAATTCCCAGATTGGCAAAAAACAGGAAATTGTACATCATCTCGTTAAATACCACTGGATTTCTGTAATCCAAATCCCACTGATAGGGATAAAATGTAGTCAGAACATGCTTTTTACAATCCTCAAGCCAGGTAAAATTCCCCGGCGCCGTGGTGGGGAATACCTGGGGTACAGTCTTTTCATATTCCTCCGGAATATCCCAGGTATCATAGAAGAAATACCGGTCCTCATACTCCTTCTCACCGGCTCTGGCCCGCTTGGCCCACTCGTGATCTTCTGACGTATGGTTCATGACAAAATCCAGGCATAAACTCATGCCCTGCTTATGGCAGCTGTGGGCCAGATGCTCCAGATCGTCAACGGTTCCAAGCTCCGGCTGAACCTTTCTGAAATCTGCCACCGCATAACCCCCGTCCGAGCGGTCCTTTGGAGATTCCATAAGAGGCATAAGGTGTACGTAATTCACGCCGCAGGACTGAAGATAATCCAGATGTCCCTCCACCCCTTTCAACGTGCCGCCAAAAAGGTTGGTATAAATCATCATTCCCAGCATGTCATTGCCTTTAAACCATTCCGGATCCGCCTCCCTCTCAAGATCCAGAGCTTTCAGAGAATCGTTTCTCTCACAATACACCTTTTCCATGGTGCTGCACAATTCATCAAACATCTCAGGAGCATCATACAATTCCATGTAAAGCCATTTTAATTCGTCCAGATGCTTTTCAAAACGCTTTTGATAAATTTCCTTTTCGCTGCCCATCTTAACCCTCCCATATTTGTGTAATGACTTTATTTTAGCAAACCCGCTTATGCAAAGTCAATACTATCCGCCGTCTGTTTGCAATAAAAAGGAGCCGGCCATTCAGGCAGAAACTCCTTAACATGGTCAGCTCCCAGTAACATTATTCTGATCTTATTCACTTAAAAAGCAGGAAACAAAATGTCCCGGCCTGATCTCCTTAAGCTGCGGCTCCCCATTCCTGCATCGGTCTGTGGCATGAGGACAGCGGTTTGCAAACCGGCAGGCAGCCGGAGGTTCGATAGGAGATGTTATCTCACCTTTTAAGAGAATCCTCTCTCTGCGGTTATCCAGGGACGGAACCGGAATGGCAGACAGAAGAGCTTTTGTATAGGGATGGGTCGGATTGGCAAACAATTCCTCAGAGGGAGCCTTTTCAATAAGCTTTCCAAGATACATAACGGCAATATCATCGGAAAAGTGGTTGACAACAGACAGATCATGAGTAATGAACATGTAAGTCAGCCCCATCTTTTTCTGAAGCTCCTTCATCAGGTTCAGAATCTGTGCCTGAATCGAAACATCCAAAGCCGAAACCGGCTCGTCACAGACAATGAACTTGGGATTGAGTGCCAGCGCACGGGCAATACCGATTCTCTGACGGCGGCCGCCGTCCAGCTCATGAGGATAGGTGTTGATGAGACGGTCAGCAAGTCCTACAATCTCCATAAGCTCACGCACACGCTCCAGCTGTTTGGCCGGATCCGTAATAATCTTATTGATCTTAAGGGGATCTGCAATAATCTGGCTGATGGTCTTACGGGGATTCAGGCTGGAAAAGGGATCCTGGAAAATAATCTGCATCTCCGTACGCTTTTTCCTCATCTCTTCCTTGGAGAGCTTTACCACATCCTGGCCTTCAAACAGTACCTCACCGGATGTAGGTTCAAGCAGCCTTAAGATCGCCCGTCCCGTTGTGGACTTTCCGCAGCCGGACTCTCCAACCACACCAAGGGTTTTCCCTTTTTCAATGGTGAAGGTGACATCGTCAACGGCGTGGAGCATCCCCTTAGGCGTGCTGAAATATTTCTTTAAATTTCTAACGTCAAGCAACGGCTGTGTACTCATCGGCTCTTCACCTTCCCTTCCTGAATATTATCCTTGTTATACAGGTGGCATTCAACGTAATGGGTATCGCTGCGGTAGGTACGGCCCGGTTTCTCGGTCTTGCAGATATCCATGGCATAATCGCAGCGCGGACAGAAGGCACAGCCCTTTGGCAGATTGCTGGGATCAGGCATTAAACCCTTGATGGGCTTTAGCTCAGCCTGACGGTCTTCCAGGTTGGGAAGGGAGTTGAAAAGTCCTTCCGTATAAGGATGACGGGTATTTTTGAAGATATCCTCAAGGGTTCCATGCTCGATGACACGGCCGGCATAAATAACAGAAACTTTGTCGCAGATCTCCGCGACGATTCCCAGGTCATGGGTAATCATCAGCATGGATGTATTATATTTCTCACGAAGACCTTTCATCATCTCCAGAACCTGTGCCTGAATGGTCACATCCAAAGCTGTAGTAGGCTCGTCGGCAATCAAAAGTTCCGGGTTGCAGGCAAGAGCCATGGCAATAACCACGCGCTGCTTCATACCACCGGAAAACTGATGGGGATACTCGCCGCCCCTGCTTCCGGGGATGCCTACCAGTTCCAGCATCTCTCTGGCCCGCTTTAAGGCCTCGGCCTGTCCGCCTTCCTCATGAAGTTTAATTACCTCGGCAATCTGCTGCTCAACGGTCATAACCGGGTCCAATGAGGTCATGGGATCCTGGAAGATCATAGCCACAGTCTTACCGCGGATAGCCTGCATCTCCTTATCGCCCATGGAAAGAATATCCTTTCCGTCAAGCTTGATGGAACCGGAGACGATAACGCCCGGCGGGTTTGGAATCAGACGCAGGAGAGAAAGGCCCGTAGTCGTCTTGCCGGCACCGGTTTCGCCTACCAGTCCCAGAGTCTTACCTCTTTCAATCTCCAGTTCCAGGCCGTTTAAAGCCTGAACAACGCCGTAATCCGTGCGGAACTCCACAACCAGATCCTTGATCTCGGCAGTTAAATCTTTTTTCGCATTTTCACTCATCTCGGCACCTCCTTAACGCAGTCTGGGATCAAGGGCATCACGCAGACCGTCGCCCAACAGATTCAGGGAAAGGATGGTGATCATGATCGCAAGTCCCGGGAACATACACATATAGCTGTAGTCACGTATATAGGAACGGGAACCGGAAAGCATGGCGCCCCATTCTGGTCTCGGAGCCGGGATACCAAGGCCGATAAAGGAAAGTCCGGCTATGGAAAGAATAACCGAAGCTACCTCCAGAGTAGTCTGAACAATAATCGGAGCCAGGCTGTTGGGAAGGACATCATGGAAAATAATGGTGGTGTCTTTGGCTCCTATGGCACGGGCCGCTTCCACGTATTCGGAATCACGGACCGTCATGACGGCGCCCCGGACCACGCGGGCAAATTTAGGCGTGGCGGACACTGCCTGGGCAATGATCAGATTCATAATGGAATTGCCAAGGGACGCAACGATACAGATTGCCAAAAGCGTTCCTGGAATAGCCAGAAAAATATCCATAATACGCATAATAATCATGTCCACTTTACCGCCAAAATATCCTGCTGCAGAACCTAACACCAATCCTACAGCCAAGGCCACAATCACCGTGACGATACCGATAGAAAGGGAAGTTGAAGTGGCGTACAGGGTACGGATCAGAATGTCACGGCCCAGCTCATCCGTACCGAAAGGATGCTCCGCAGACGGAGGCTGAAGGGTGCTGGAATAATCGGTCTTGATTACCTGTGTCTCATAGTCAAAAATGATAGGAGAGAGGATACCGATCAGAACTAAGAGGCTGACGATCACAAGTCCCAAAACAGCCGTTTTGTTGCGGCAGAGACGTTTCCAGACATCCACAAACTGGCTTTTTTTCTTGACAGAAATTTGTTCATTTTCTTTTACAGCAGAAACACTGTTCATATTTTATCCTCCTTCCTATTTATACTGCGCTTTAATACGCGGATCAATAAAGCCGTAAATCAAATCCACAAGCAGATTGATGAGTGCAAAGCCGATGGCAAAGATAATGATGCAGCCCATAACCGAAGGAATGTCGCGGCCCTGAATGGACTGAATCATATAACGCCCGATTCCCGGCCATGCAAAAACACTCTCCGTGAGAACGGAACCGCCAAGCATCTGGCCGATCTGCAAACCGATAACCGTAGTAGTCGGGATCAGAGCGTTGCGCAGAGCGTGGTCTGTAATGATCTCATGTTCCGGAAGTCCCTTGGCGCGTACGGTACGGATATAATCCTGACGAATGGTCTCAAGCATGGAACTTCGCGTCGTACGGGCGATGGCAGCCATGTGCATGAACCCTAATGCCACGGAAGGCAGCACCAGGCTCTTTATTCCCTGATCAGCACCGGCCACAGGGAACCATCCCAGTTTTACGGAGAAGAAAAGAATCAATAAAAGTCCCATCCAGAAGACAGGCATGGAAATACCCAATAGCGATATGAACATACTGACACCGTCAAACAGCGTATTTTGCTTGATGGCGGCAATAATGCCCAGAGGCAGAGCAAGGAGAATGGCAACTACCGTGGAGGTCAGCGCCAGCGTAATGGTATTGGGAAGACGGGCCCATACCTCCTCGCCTACGGGATCCCGGGTCTTGTAGGAAGTTCCCAGGTCTCCCTGAACCAGATCGAACATATACCGGCCATAGCGGACGATAAACGGATCGTTGAGCCCCATCTCCTCCCGCAGTGCGGCAATGTCTTCAGGACGCGCCTGCTCGCCCAGAATGGTTTTGGCAGGATCGCCGGGAGCCAGGTCAAGGATAAAAAATACCAGCAAGGTAACGCCAAGCAGAACAGGAATCAGCGCCACCAGACGTTTGATAATAAACTTGATCATGCTGTGTGATCCCCTCCTTTCTTAAGTTTAAAAAAGGAACCGGCCCCGCCAGGGGCCGATCCCTGTCTAAATGCAGGTTAAACCATATTGATTAGTTTCCCCAGCTCATCCAGTCGTAGTACGTATTGCCGCCTGCATTCAGATTGAAGCCGGCCAGACCGGAATCGTAAGCGCGGACATTATTACGCATGTACAGCGGAACCTGAGGACACAGTTCGTTAATGGCAAGGTTGAACTCTGTAACGATCTTCTCATTCTCAGCCTGATCAACGGTTGCCTGGATCTTCTCGATCAGAGCGTCAATCTCCGGCTCGTTGGTACGGGTCTTGTTGGAAGCGTTAATGGAATCGGAGTGATATACGCCCTGTGCATAAGCCAGCAGAGAGTTGGAGGTATATCCGCCGATAGCAGCGTCATAGTCTCCTGTTGCCGTCACATCAAGATATGTAGCAAGGTCCATGGACTCCAGAGTAATATCAATTCCAAGATTCTCCTTTAAGCAGCTCTGAATAACCTGGCCTACACGAAGCTTGGTATCATCGGAACAGATCAGGGCAAAACCGCAGTCAGCCGCATTCAGTCCGGACTCGGCAAAGTAAGCCTTAGCCTTCTCCACATCATAGGTGGGAGCGCCTTCGTTAGTCGTTCCTGGGAAGCAGTCCGGAACCATGGAATCAGCTACCGTACCTGCACCGTTTAAAGCCACCTGAATAATCGCGTTCTTGTCAATGGCGGCATCAATGGCACGACGGAAGTTCACATTGTCAAAAGGAGCCTTCTCATTGTTGATCATCATAAAGTTGTGAGAAGTGGAACCCTCGTTGAAAACAGCTACCTTGGAATTATCTGCCAGACGGGAAAGATCGTTGTTCTCCACCTCGACGATTAAGTCAGCCTCGCCTGCCTCAAGTGCCATGGTACGGGAAGAACCTTCGGGGATTACCTTCCAGATCACTTTCTTGATGGGAGGCTCGCCCTTGAAATAATCTGCAAATGCTTCAAACTCAAGGCTCTCGCCCTTGTTCCACGCAGTCAACTTGTATGGGCCTGTACCAATAGGCTCTTTGTTGAAATCATGACCGCTTTCGATCAGAGCGGCGGGAAGAATGGCGTTGCCGTGATGGCAAAGATCAATCAAAAGACCGGACTGAGGGCCGTCTGTGGTGATCTTTACTGTGTAGTCATCAACTACCTCAATGGTTCCGGTGGAAGTTCCGTACAGGGAAACATCGGGGGAAACCTTACAAAGCTCCAGAGAAGCCTTAACGTCTGCAGCCTTCATCTCCTCGCCGTTGTGGAACTTCACGCCCTGTTTCAGCTTGAATACCCACTCGGTGTCGCTGGGGTTCTCGTAGCTCTCAACCAGATCCGGCTGTACAGCCATGTTCTCATCCATATAGAACAGACAGTTATGAGTCATTCTGTTCAGATAATCTCCGGCTACTGCGTTATGCAGGTTTGTGGTTACGCTTGGCGTCTCATTGGCTGTTACGATAATCAGAGTGTCCTTACCTGATGAGGAAGCTGCTCCTGAACCAGAAGCGTCTCCTGAGCCGCCCGCTGCCTGAGTAGTATCTGCTCCTCCCTGAGTCGTATCGGAACTACCCTGTTTGTTCCCTGAACTGCAGCCGGTAAACAGACTGGCGGCAAGGGAAAGGACCATTGCAGTGGCAAAAACCCGCAGTGTTCTTTTTCTCATAATGCTCTCACCTCTTAATATTTATTTGCACGGCCATAAGGCCGGATGCATCGAAAAGCAAACTATTTTAGTAATATAACATAATTTTAACGGTAAATCAATACAAAATGTTACCATTTTATTACTTTAAACTTATGCACTAACAAATCATTCAAATCTTGATATTTGACTTTTCTTGTGCTATATTTAACGCAACAAACTAAACACACTGGATAGGGAGGAAGTATGATAGAGAAGTGGGATATCACCATCCCGGAACTGACAGGCAGCGAAACACGGAAGGCCTACCTGTATCTTCCGGATTATTATGACGAGACACCTGATGAACATTATCCTGTTCTTTATATGTTTGACGGACACAATGTATTTTTTGATTCAGACGCCACTTACGGCAAAAGCTGGGGCATGAAGGAATTCATGGAAGAAAACCGGGTTCCGCTGATCATCGCTGCAGTGGAATGCAATCACAGCCCCGACCACGGACGTCTGAAAGAATATTCCCCTTATACCTTTCGGGACCCCCAGTTCGGGCAGATTCCCGGATGGGGCAAGATCACCATGGAGTGGATGATTCATAAGTTTAAGCCGGAGATCGACAGTATGGTCCGCACGCGCCCTGACCGTGAGCACACATTTATTGCCGGCAGCTCCATGGGGGGACTTATGAGCCTGTACGCATTGCTCCAGTATAACCGGTATTTTTCCAAAGCCGCTGCCCTTTCCCCTTCTCTCTGGGTGGATCCGGACAGGCTTTCGCTTTTAATCCGCACTGCAAGGCTTCACCCTGACACCACTCTTTACATGGATTATGGGTCAAAAGAGCTTGCCAATCATTCCAATATGATCCACAGTTTCGGGAACCTTGTATCTCTTCTTATGGAGCGCCGGATATTTGTTAACTGCCGGATTGTTCCCGGCGGCGAACACTGCGAAGCCAGCTGGGAACAGCAGATTCCGTTTTTTATGGAGACATTGTTCTATAAAGAGCATTAGAAGGAGGAAACCACAATGGAAATGCAGTATTTTAAAAATTACAGCCCGGCCCTTGACCGGGATATGGAATGCAAGGTCTATGGACATGGGGGAAGGCCGGTGCTTTTTATTCCATGTCAGGACGGACGCTTTTTTGATTTCGAGAATTATAAGATGGCTGATGTATGGTCTCCCTGGATCGAATCGGGACGGGTTATGGTATTTGCAATCGACACCATAGATCAGGAAACCTGGTCCAACAAAAGCGGCGATCCCGGCTGGCGCATCTGGCGCCACGAGCAGTGGGTTCGCTATATTACCGACGAGATGGTTCCGTTTATACGGGCCGTAGTCAATGAACGCAACGGATGGAACGGATATCCGGGGATCATCACCTTCGGCTGCAGCCTGGGCGCGACCCATGCCGCCACCTTGTTCTTCCGCCGCCCGGACCTTTTTGACGGCGTCCTGGCTCTCAGCGGAATCTACACCGCCGACTATGGATTTGACGGGTTTATGAATGAGCTGGTATACAATAACTCACCGGTTCATTTTCTTCCCAACATGCCTTCTGACCATCCATATATTGATATGTACAATCAAAGGAAAGGCATTATCTGCGTGGGGCAGGGACCATGGGAAATTCCTGATTCCACCAGACAGCTTGACGGGATTCTTAAGAGCAAAGGCATCCAGCTGTGGGTAGATTACTGGGGGTATGACTGTGCCCACGACTGGCCCTGGTGGTACAAGCAGGTAACTTATTTTGTACCGTACCTCTTAGAGTAATACTGCACCAATATATCAATCTCAAACAAAAGAAGGGAAGGGACATAGTATGAAAAACTGTATCTTTATCTCGCCGAATTTTCCCACAAATTATTGGCAGTTCTGCCATGAGCTGAAAAATAACGGCATGAATGTACTGGGGATCGGCGATCAGCCTTATGACGAATTGACAGATGAGCTGAAAAACAGCTTAAACGAGTACTACAAAGTCACCAGCCTGGAAAATGAAGATGAAGTCTACCGGGCCGTCGCATTCTTTATTTTCAAGCATGGACGCATAGACTGGCTGGAATCCAACAACGAATATTGGCTGGAGCGAGACGCAAAGCTGAGGACGGATTTCCATATCACCAGCGGTTTTCAGGTGGAAGACATTCCGCGGATTAAATTTAAATCCCGGATGAAGGAATACTATATCAAGGCCAAAATTCCGGTTGCACGCCATCATCTGGTAGATACTCTTGAAGGCTGTCTTGCATTTATTAAAACAGTGGGCTATCCCGTCATAGCAAAACCTGACAACGGAGTGGGAGCGGCTCACACCTACAAGCTCTCTGACGACGAAGAGCTTAAGACTTTTCTGGAGCGGAAACTTCCCGATATTCCTTATATCATGGAAGAATTCATCGACGCTGAGGTGAACTCTTATGATGCTGTCATCGGCGCCGACGGCGAGCCTTTATTCGAGACCGGCAATGTGACTCCCAACTCCATTATGGATATTGTCAACAATGCCGACAACTCCATCTATTATATCGTAAAGGAACTGGCCCCGGATACCAGGGAAGCCGGACGGGCCGCTGTAAAAAGTTTCGGTGTTAAAAGCCGTTTCGTTCATTTTGAGTTCTTCCGTCTTCTGAAAGACCATGAAGGCCTTGGCAAAAAAGGGCAGATTACCGCTCTGGAAGTCAATATGCGTCCCTGCGGCGGCTTCACTCCGGATATGATTAACTTTGCCCACAGCACCAATGTCTACAAAATCTGGGCCGATATGATTGCCTTTGGCCGCTCCACCGTACCCGTAGGCAAACATGCCTACTGCGCATTCGCAGGACTGCGGGACGGGAAAAACTTTGTTATGAGTCATGAGGATATTATGGAAAAATACGGAAAGAACATGAGGATGGTGGGAAGAATTCCCGATGTGCTGTCAGGAGCCATGGGCAACCAGATGTATGTAGCGGTATTTGATACCAAGAGACAGCTGGATTCATTCTATAAAAATGTTTTAAAATGCAAATAGCCTGCGTTCATATTTTATTCAAAAAACATTCAAAAACCTTTTACACAATGAACATGATTTCTTCATGTTTCCTGCCTATACTATAACTATCAACAACAAAGGTTGATAAGCCAATGCAAGTGCTTATAAGATTTTTTTCATAATACTCGAGCTGATAAAGTTACTTTATCAGCTCTCCTCCCTTTTATCCCTTAATAAAAGTAAGAGACCCATACCTTTCACAGCCGGTATCGGTCTCTTATTTTTTATGTCTACCGCACAATGATATATACGGTATATACTGCATACAGCCCCAGCATACAGAGTCCTTCCCGCCTGGTAACCGCCATTTTTGTCTTTCCCAGATACCATACAAAACAGCTGGACAAGATCAGAAAAAGAGCGTCAAAAATCGACAAAACATCTACTTTCATCGGACTGATAAAGGCTGACGCCGCCAGCACAAGGAGGATGTTAAACAGATTGGAGCCGATTACATTGCCCAGGGCCAGGCTGTCCTCACCCTTTTTGGATGCAACCACAGAAGTCACAAGCTCCGGCAGGGAAGTTCCGAAGGCCACCACAGTCAGTCCGATCAAAGTCTGGCTCAGCCCAAAGGAAGCCGCAATAATCGTGGCGTTATCTACTACCAGATCGCCTCCGTACACAATAGCCGTCAGGCCTCCGCCAATAAATATTACGCTTTTAACCGGATTCTGCGCCTTGATGTCCTCCCCGTCCAAAACGCCTCCAAGGGCACGGCTTGCCAGGGTATTCCGTATCATCTGGAACAGAAAATATCCAAAAACCGCCAGGAGAATGCATCCGTCCAAGCGGCTCAGGGTCCGGTCTGCCATAAACAAAGCAAGCATCATAACCGTCACAAAAATACCAAAGAGATAATCTCCATACAAAACCTTCTTGTCCACTGCCACCGGAGCCACTATGCTGCAGGCTCCTATGACCACCAAGAGGTTAAAAATGTTGGAACCAATCACATTGCCCACAGCAATGTCATTATTCTCCGCCACAGAGGCGGACAAGCTCACTGCAAGTTCCGGGGCGCTGGTGCCAAAAGCAACGATGGTTAAACCAATGATAATCGTAGGCACCCGCAAAAGTTTTGCAATGGAAGAACTTCCCTCCACAAAAAAATCCGCTCCTTTGATCAGCAGGACAAATCCTGCAATCAGCCATATATATTCCATGTTGTTCTCTCCCTTCAAGGGAAAGTATATTGCATTGCCTTTTTTCTTGTCAAGGTACTTTGCAAAAAATCACTTAAGGATATCGGACATGGCTGTGCAGCATCAAAATCGCCGCCATATTGGGAAAGGCCATAAGTCCGTTCCAGATATCCGACAGCTCCCACACAGCCGTCATGGTGCTGACGCATCCCAGAAATACGGAATACCCGTAGAGAATCAGATATCCCGCTTTTATCTTCTGAACCGTGCTGTCTGTCATATTCACCCACCGGCTCATTTGAGCTGTAACCGCTTCCAGTGTCTGGCATCCCAGATAATACCAGGCGATCATGGTTGCAAATGCAAAGACCACCATGGAACCGGACACCAGATACCGGCCGGCTCCTCCCAGCACCGCCTCAAAGCAATAGGCAGTGAGAACGGCTCCGTCGTAAGAACCGCCTGCCGGATTCCCGGCTCCTCCCGTAACGCAGAGGATTACCAGGGCCGTCATGGTACAGATAACCACCGTATCAAAAAACACCTCAAACATAGCCCACATTCCCTGCTCAGAGGGGGTTGTGTCTTCCGCCGCTCCGTGAAGGCCGGCCAGGCTTCCCAATCCTGCTTCGTTGGAGAAGACGCCTCTTGCAATCCCATATCGGAAAGCCCTGGCGATGCCGTATCCGCCTGCTCCCCCAACCATGGACTTGGGAAGCAGGGCACTTGCAAAGATTTCCTGAAACGCAGGAATAATTCGGCTCCGGCATATAATCAGAACTGCCGCGGAAAACAGGATGTAGATGCCTGCAGATACGGGAACCAGGCGTTCGGCCACCCAGGCTACCCGATATTTTCCTCCTATAGTCACAAAGACTACCAGCCCCGTAATGACAGCCGCACACAGTATGGGAGCTGCCCCCGTGAGATAGCATACGGTCTCAGCTGCGGCATTGGACTGCACCATGCTGCCCATTCCCAGAGAGGCCATGAGACACAATATGCCGTACAGAAAACTGAATGCCGGTTTTCCAAGCCCCCGGTCAAGATATACCATAGGACCGCAGATCCACCGTCCTTTGGCATCGCGGTATCGGTAAACGATCCCTAAGCTGGTCTCCGCATAGGCGGTCATCATGCCCAGTGCCGCGGAGACCCACATCCAGAAGATCGCTCCCGGTCCCCCGGCAGTCAAAGCCGAGGCCACGCCTACGATATTCCCCGTCCCTATGGTGGCTGCAAGAGCCGTGCATGCAGCCTGTATCTTACTGATGGAATCCGTCTGTCCGGTATGTCCCGGCCCATGGTTTTTGTCTTTTTGCCTAAAAAGGCTTCCTATTGTACTTCCCCACCATGTTCCAAACCCCCGAAACTGAAATCCACCTGACTCCAATGTAAAAAACAAACCGCCAAAGAGCAGAAGCCCCAAAAGTACAGGCCCCCATACCATGCCATGCAGATGATGAATCATTGCCTGCCCCAATGCTTTTTTTATGATCTATTCCTTTATTTTTCAAACTATTCCAAAATAAGAGCTTTTATCAGTTTTAAAAAGATGGTATACTAAAGGAGAGTGTGTTCAAAAGGAGGTGCTCTATGCCCGGATTTACCACCCATTACATTTTAGGGATGAAGGCTTATAATGATCTTCCTTCCAATCAGTTAAAACATATTATTTCCAAATACCGCTGGCTCTACCAGCTTGGACTTCAGGGGCCGGATATATTCTTTTACTACATTCCGGTTCTGCGGCACAGAGATTACCGCAATGTAGGGTCCTATATGCATGAGCATCACGTAAACCAGTTTTTCCAGGTTTATCTAAAGGAGATGTCTCAGATCGCATCCAGGCAGCAGCGCGAACAGGCCCTTGCCTATTTCTGCGGATATGTGTGCCATTACATCGGCGATTCCATCTGCCACCCTTACGTCTATGGCCGTATTCAGTATGACATCAATAATCCCAGCATTCAGCATCATGGCCTTCACGCGGAACTGGAGAATGATATTGATGCCCTGCTCCTGCGCAGATACAAAAAGAAAAAGCCCTCTGAATTCAATCAGGCGGCTACCATATGTCTCAACGGTCAGGAGACTCAGTTTGTCTCCCGCCTTCTTTCAGGCTGCATTAACCAAACTTATTATCCTATTTCTTACCGGAATAATTTTCAGGTGACGCCCAGAATGGTTCATCAGTCCATTCTGGCTCTCCGCTTCGGCTGCCGGACCCTTTCAGACCCTTCCGGCAAGAAACGAAGCAGCATTGAATTTTTCGAGTCCATTTTCCTGTCTAATCCTGTGGCGTCGCGGAAGCTGGTAACCGATCAGGTGGCCAATCCCCGCTGGAGTCTGAATCTGGAACACGAGACCTGGTGCAATCCCTGGAACAGGCAGATGGCCTCCACCCGCTCTTTTCCTGATCTGTTCCGTCAATGTCTGGCCAAGTGCCATACCATCTACCACATGATCAACGGGGCCATTACCAGCGGATTGCCTGTGGAAAAACAGGATTTCACACCCCTGATGCAGGAATTGGGCAACTATTCATACCACAGCGGATTGCCTGTAGACTAACATGTGCCTGCCGGAGTCAATCAGACTCACTGGCAGGCACTTACTTTGATCTCATCCCTCTGTCCCGGCACTTACAGGCCGATACTCTCCGGCGGGAATCGAATCCTCCAAAATCCATGTGCTTTTGTCATCCTTGCTGTCATCCATGCCGACCATGACATAGACATCATATTTCTCCACAAAGCCTCCATAGGAATCTTCGCCGGAACGGGCATAACTGGTATTCTGCTCTGCCACCAGATCGTTAAATCCCTTAATCACCTCAGTGGCATAAGCTCCTGCCTCCTCCTGTGAAATGGCTGTATTCAAAAGCAGAAAGAACTTCAGCATATTCTCATCAGAAGACACCTGGGCATTCACGGTCTCTATGAATGGATAGACAGCCTGATCGGCATAAGTATCATCAAAATCCTCCCAAAGCTGCTCCCACACCACACCGCCCTGGGGCTGAGGCAAATCATCAAACTGAGACCCATTGCCATTGGGAACAATATTACTTTTTGTACAGCCGCATAACAGGCAAAGACCTGCCAGCAACATGAAAATCCGTCTCTTCATCTTTTTTCCTCCTTGTTTACGACGTTTGTATTATATCGGAAAACCTGATATTTTTGTAGGGGTTTTTATAAAAAGTTAGAAAATCTTCATACTTTCCTCTTGCCAATTATGGATTTCAGTGCTATGATGTTCAATATAATTTAAATATAACATTTTTTGAACACCTTGGAGGAACTTGCCATGAACAATAAACCTAATCCGCCCATAAACAGACCTTTGGATCTGATCACAACCATCATTCCATTTGTCTGCATCCTGTTACTATGCGCCCTCTTCTTCTTCTGTCCGGAAAGCTCCGGGAATGTACTGGCATCCATCCGGTATTTTCTGGGAGACAAACTGGGAAGCTGCTATCTTGTCATGGGGCTTTTCATCTTTCTGTGTTCCCTCTATATCGCTTTCTCCAGGTATGGCCATATCCGCCTGGGCGAAAGCGAAAAGCCTGAATATTCATCCTTTCAATGGGGCGCCATGATGTTTACCTCCGGGCTCGCAGCGGATATTCTGTTCTACTCTCTATGCGAATGGATTCTCTATGCAGAAGAACCCAGGATCTCAGAGATGGGGGCCATGCAGGACTGGGCTTCCACATATCCTCTGTTTCACTGGGGCCCCATTCCATGGAGTTTTTACATGATCCTGGCAGTAGCCTTTGGCTTCATGCTCCATGTGCGCAGGCGCAGTAAGCAGAAGTATTCCGAGGCCTGCCGGCCTCTTCTTGGAAAACATGTAGACGGCATTCCTGGGAAGTTAATTGACCTGACCGCAGTATTTGCCCTTCTGGCAGGAACAGCTACCACCTTTTCCCTGGCAACCCCTCTTCTGTCCGGCGCCATCAGCAGGGTTCTGGGACTGACTCAGAGCCATGGGACGACCATCTTTATCCTGGTGGTGATCTGTGTCACCTATACAGTCACCGTATACTTCGGCATGAAAGGCATAGCAAGGCTGGCCTCCTCCTGTACTTACCTCTTTTTTGCCCTTCTGGCCTATGTATTGATCGGCGGAGGACAGATCCGCTATACCATAGAAACAGGTATTACTGCCCTGGGAAATCTGGCTCAGAATTTTATCGCATTATCCACCTGGACGGATTCCCTAAGGTCCTCCTCCTTCCCCCAGAACTGGACTATTTTCTACTGGGCTTACTGGATGGTATGGTGTGTGGCCACGCCGTTTTTCATCGGCACCATAAGCAAAGGCCGGACGATCCGTCAGACAATTCTGGGCGGGTACTTCTATGGACTTGCCGGAACCTTTACTTCCTTCATTATACTGGGAAACTACAGTTTAGGCCTTCAGACCGCAGGCCGTCTGGATATCATGGAATTATACCGAAACTCCGGTGATCTTTATGAGGTGATCCTTAAGATCATGGATACCCTTCCTCTGGCACAGGCAGGCCTTATCCTTCTGGCCCTCACCATGATCGCCTTCTATGCCACCTCTTTCGACGCTCTGACCATGGTGGCCGCCACGTACTCCTACAAGGAGCTTCCTGATGGAAGGGAGCCTCACAAGAATGTTAAATTATTCTGGGCAGTTCTTTTGATGCTCCTTCCCATTGCCCTGATCTTCTCGGACAGCTCTATGGCCAATCTCCAGTCCGTCTCAATTATTGCCGCATTTCCTGTGGGGATTATTATCCTCTTAATCGTAAAAAGCTTCTTCAAAGATGCATCCCTTTACCTGGAGGAACAGTCAGGGAAGCATTCATAACGCCAAAAATACCGCAGACTCTTTTCTCAGCCTGCGGTATGATCCGTCTTATTCTTCTGTAATGCCTTCGTCCTCTTTTACATTGATGGTGAATACTTGTCTCTTGCGGGCCATCTCGTCGCTTTCCAGATATTCATCGTATGTGGTAATCTTGTCAATCAGCTGCCCGCCCACGATCTCCATGATCCGGTTGGCAGTGGTCTGCACGATCTGATGGTCACGGGATGAGAAGATCAGAACACCGGGAAATTTCGTCAGGCCGTTGTTCAGAGCTGTAATGGCCTCCATATCCAGATGGTCCGTAGGTTCATCCAGCATCAGCACGTTGGCGCCGGAGATCATGAGTTTAGACAGCATGCAGCGGACCTTCTCGCCTCCTGACAGCACCTTTACCTTTTTCACGCCGTCCTCTCCCGCAAACAGCATTCTTCCCAGAAATCCTCTCACATAGGTGGCGTCCTTTTCAGGAGAATACTGTGTGAGCCATTCCACAATCGTATCTTCGTTGCTGAATTCTGCTGTGTTGTCTTTCGGGAAATAAGACTGAGTAGTAGTCAGGCCCCATTTATAACTGCCTTCATCGGGCTCCATCTCCCCGGCCAATATCTTAAAGAGTATGGTCTTGGCCTGCTCGTTAGGCCCCACCAGAGCCACTTTGTCTTCCCGGTTTAAAATAAAGGAAATATTATCCAGAACCTTTACGCCGTCAATGGTCTTTGACAGATTCTCCACAGTCAGTACCTCGTTGCCTATCTCTCTGGCCGGGCGGAAATCAATATAAGGGTACTTTCTGCTGGAAGGCTTGATATCATCCAGTTCAATCTTCTCCAAAGCCCTCTTTCTGGAAGTGGCCTGCTTTGACTTGGAAGCGTTGGCAGAGAACCTCTGAATAAATTCCTGCAGTTCCTTAATCTTCTCTTCCTTCTTCCGATTCGCCTCCTTCATCTGGCGGACCATGAGCTGACTTGACTCATACCAGAAATCGTAGTTTCCCGCATACAGCTGGATCTTGCCATAGTCAATATCCGCCGTATGGGTACAAACTTTATTGAGGAAATAGCGGTCATGGGAAACCACAATGACTGTATTCTCAAAGCCAATCAAAAACTCCTCAAGCCAGGCGATGGCATCCAGATCCAAATGGTTGGTCGGCTCATCCAAAAGAAGAATGTCCGGATTGCCAAAAAGAGCCTGGGCCAGCAAAACTTTCACCTTCAGTGATCCCACCAGGTCTTTCATCAGAGTATAGTGATACTCCGTATCCACGCCGAGGCCATTGAGGAGGTTTGCAGCATCTGACTCCGCCTCCCAGCCATTCATCTCGGCAAATTCCGCTTCCAGATCCGCCGCCCGGATTCCGTCCTCGTCACTGAAGTCTTCTTTCATGTAAATGGCATCCTTTTCCTTCATCACTTCATAAAGACGGGGATTGCCCATAATTACGGTGTCTAATACGGGATACTCATCATATTTAAAATGGTCCTGCTGCAAAAAGGACAGTCTCTGGCCCGGAGTAATCACCACATCCCCGCTTGTGGACTCCAACTGACCGGATAAAATCTTCAAGAAAGTAGACTTACCAGCTCCGTTGGCCCCAATAAGACCATAGCAGTTACCCTCTGTAAACTTAATGTTCACATCCTCGAACAATGCCTTCTTGCCTACACGAAGTGTTACATTGTTTGCACTAATCATCTCTTTCACCTTTCCAACTTTGTTCTGACATTCCCACAGTCAGAGGATTACCGTAAAAATGGGGTCCTTAACAAGAGGCCCCATTTGTAATATCAATCCTATTTTACATGAAATTTCCTAATTTGCAAGAGGTTTTTGCTTGATTCATCCCGGTTTTCACTTATTTTCATATACAATCCGCCCGCTGCAGATGGTATAGCGTACCCTTCCCCGCAGTTTCCAGCCTGTAAAAGGCGAATTCACTGCCTTGGAGCGGAAGTTTTGTACAATGAACTCCTCTTCCGGATGAAAGATCACCAGATCCGCCACAGCTCCGGCTTCCATCCTGCCGCAGTCCAGTCCATAAAGTCTGGCCGGATTCAGGCTCATCTTTTCCATCAGCTCAGGAATAGTCAGATATCCTTTGCCCGTCAGCTCCGTAACAGCCAGGGCCAAAGATGTCTCCAGGCCTGTAATGCCGCTGGGCGCCTCTGTAAGAGGTCTTTCCTTTTCCTCCCTGCTGTGAGGGGCATGGTCCGTGGCGATGATATCAATAGTACCGTCCTGAAGTCCCCGAATCAATGCCTGTCTGTCATGCTCCGTCCTGAGAGGCGGATTCATTTTCGCCAAAGTCCCATACTTAAGAACCGCATCTTCTGTCAAAGTAAAATGGTGAGGCGTAACCTCAGCCGTTACCCCTGCCCCCATACTCTTGGCCAGCCTTACAGCCTCCACACCGCCGGCGGAGCTGATATGCTGAATGTTAACTCTGGCCCCTGTATGAAGTGCAATCATACAATCTCTGGCCACCAGGCTGTCTTCTGCCACTGCCGGGGAGCCATAGATCCCAAGTTTCTCCGATACCGTGCCGTGATGAATCCCATTGTTCCCGATAAAAGCAGGGTCCTCCTCATGAAGGCTTATAGGAACGTGAAGCCTGGCGGCCTGTTTCATAGCCTCATAAAGCAGTTTCCCATTCATCAATGGAATTCCGTCATCCGTAAAGCCTGCTGCTCCTTCTTCTCTCAGCAGTTCCATATCCACCAGCTCCTGTCCTTTCATCTCCACAGACACAGCTGCAGCTGCCAGAACATGGATTCCTGTCCGTCTCCCTTTTTCCAGGATGCAGCGGAGCGTTTCTGCATTATCAACAGGGGGCTTTGTGTTGGCCATGCAGACCACCGTAGTAAATCCGCCGGCGGCGGCAGCCCTGGCTCCTGTCTCTATATCTTCCTTGTAGGTCAAACCCGGATCCCGGAAATGTACATGAACGTCTACTAACCCAGGGGCCACCACACAGCCGGCAGCATCAATCACCTGTTCGTAGCTTCCGTCATCTTCATACTTCCCAACAGCGGCAATCTTTCCCTCCTCTATTACAAGATCCGCTGTCTGTTCCTGTTTCCGCTCAGGATCTACGACCCTGCCTCCACGAATCAAAATCATCTTATCACCCTTTTAGTCTTCGGGCTCTAATTCATCAAAAATGTCTGAATCGTAAAATTCCCGCATAGTAACTCCAAGACCTTCTGCTATTTTCTTAATATTGACAATACCCGGATTCTGGCTTTTTCCATGGAGAATACTTTTTACCGTTGATGCAGGCATACCGGCTTGATAAATCAAAGCATATTCCGACAGTCTTCTTTCTTTCCGCAGTTCGTTGATTCTTATATTGGTCGCCTCATAAATTCTCATTCACTATCTCCTTTTTTAGATAGTGTATCCGAAACTTATGAGAAAATAGGGCGATCTATCGCCTTATTTGTTACATTCTTTCTACAAATTAATGCTTATTCTGACAATTTCTCTATATTTTTTTCTGCTTCCACAATATAAACCGGCCGGTCTTTTAACTCTGTAAATAAAATCCCGATATACTCTCCGATAATTCCCACGAGAACAAACAAAATGGCAAACATAAAACAAATCAATACCACAATGGTTGCATACCCGCTGGGAGCCCCGCCTCTGGTAAAGAGGGTATAGATCATCACCAAAACCCCCAAGGCAGCAGCCATTCCTCCTGCGTAAATCCCTAATTTCAGAGGCAGATTGGAAAAACAGACAATGGTATTGACGGAAAACTGAACCAGCTTCCTGATACTGTATTTGCTTTTCCCGGCAGCCCGGACTCCCGCTTCGTAAGAAATCGTGATTTTTTTAAATCCCACATTCTGCACATATCCCCTTAAAAAGCGCACCTTTTCCCGGTAATGCTTCTTGAGAACTCCGGCCACTCTCCTGCTGACTGCAAAAAAATCCGAGGCATTGCTTTCAAACTTAACATCCGACAGCATATTGATGACTTTATAGAAGGCTGACGAGGCCAGATTCTTAAACCATCCGGCGGATTCGTTTTTTGTCCTCACCATGTTAATGACTTCATATCCTGCTTCCAGTTTCTCGATTATGGAAGGAATGCAGGACAAGGGATGCTGCAGATCCGCATCCATACAGACAATCCCGTCTCCCTTACTGTAATCAATCCCCGCGATCATGGCCGATTCATGGCCAAAATTCCTGGAGAAGCCAACTACCTTTACACAAGAGTCCCTATCCGCCAAATCTTCAAGAATTTCAAGGCTTCTGTCCGTGCTTCCGTCATTGACAAATAAGAGCTCATAATCCCAGGGGATTTTGTCAAGAACCTTCTTTGCCTCCTTATAGAACAGTTCCAGAACCGCTTCTTCGTTGTAAACGGACACTACGACTGATAATACGTTTTTCATGATCTTATTCCTCGATCCCCTGCCTTCTGCCAATCTATCCCGTCACCTGTATCTGCCTGCCCGAATGGCTTGGCACTCTTTTCTCAACAGGCGGAAGTTCCATATAATCTCCATAAATCTGTGTCAATACCTGATGCCAGTTACCCGGCGCCATGAGTTTTGTATCTTCAAAAGGCAGCTCCACCGTCTCATCAGCCCATTGCTTTTCAAGGGTCACATAGAGATAATCCGGCTGGTAATTGCTGTAATAATAAAGGCTGCTTTTGCTCTTGTTATATTTTACCGCCAGGGCATACTGCATTTTGCGGATGACTTTCATAGGCATCTTTTTCCCCACGGCGGACAATACAGCCACAACAGCTTTTCCCCCAGCGCCGTATTTTGAATAATCCAGTTCATACCTGTGCCCCATGGCCAAACCGTAGATCAGCGTGTGAAGTCCTTTCACCAGCGCCGCCTTCACTCTGCATTCCGGCTGGGTATCCAGAATAAACAGGTCCACCCACAGATGATTCAGCCTTCCCTCGTAATACTGCATCTCAGGCCCGTCGTCATGGGTGCTGCTGTTTAGATATACAATTCGGGGAGTAAAATCATAAAACCCTTCCCCGCTGCGAAGCTGATTCGGTTCCAGAAGCTTCATCCCTCTGGGAAGCTCTTTTCTCACCACTTTCGCAAATCTCTCGTAATTTTCTCTGGTAAAGGCCACATCTGCGTCATCATCCCAGGGAATAAATCCCTGATGGCGCACGGCTCCGATGAGAGTTCCCGCGTCCAGCTGATATCGTATTCCATATTTCCGGCAGATCCGGTCAATCTCTTTGAGCATTTTTAAATTAGCCTTGTGGACTGGCTCCAGCTCTTTTGTCTCCTCCATATACCCCCTCCTTAATCACTTCAGCCATATAATCAATCATCTCGTCACTCATACCCGGATACACTCCCACCCAGAAAGTATCCCGCATAATCCTGTCCGTATTCGCAAGGCTTCCTGCAATCCGATAGCCCTCCCCTGTCTCTCTCATCTGGTCAAAGCAAGGGTGTCTGGTCAAATTTCCCGCAAACAGCATTCTGGTCTGAACGCCTTTGCTCTCCACATATTGTACCACCTGATTCCGGTCCACTCCTTCTTTGCAGGTAATGAGGAACCCGAACCAGCTGGGTCTAGAATTTGCCGCTGCTTTTGGAAGAATCAGCTTATCCTCCATATCTTTGAGCCCTTCATAAAGCCGGTCAAAATTATGGCGGCGGCGCTCCACAAAGGAAGGAAATTTCTTAAGCTGGGCGCAGCCGATGGCTGCCTGCATGTCCGTGGCCTTTAAGTTATACCCGAAATGGGAATACACGTATTTGTGGTCGTACCCAGAAGGCAGTTCCTTGTACTGTCTGTCAAAACGATGGCCGCACACATTGTCATGTCCTGAGGGACAGACGCAGTCCCGGCCCCAGTCCCTGAAGGAACGGATGATCTTGTGAAGCAGAGGATTATCAGTATAGACGGCGCCTCCCTCCCCCATAGTCATATGATGGGGCGGATAAAAACTGGATGTGCCCAAATCTCCTATGGTTCCGGAAAATTTTTCTTTTCCTTCTATGGTGTATCTGGTTCCGAGGGCGTCGCAGTTATCTTCCACCAGCCACAGATTGTGTCTTTCACAGAATGCCTTTACTTTCCCCAAGTCAAAGGGATTGCCCAGGGTGTGGGCCAGCATCACGGCTTTCGTCTTTTCCGAATAAGCCTCCTCCAGCATGTCTGTGTCAATGTTATACTGAGGGATGGTCACATCCACAAATACAGGTACGGCTCCGTACTGGATCATAGGCGCCACCGTAGTGGGAAAACCTGCCGCCACAGTAATGACTTCATCTCCCCGTTTTACCTGGCGGTCTCCCAAAAGGGGAGAGGTCAGAGCCATAAAAGCCAGCAGATTAGCGGAAGAACCGGAATTCACCAGGGAGCAGTACGTCACTTCCAGGTATTTGGCCATCTTACTCTCAAATTCCTCTGTATAACGGCCGGAGGTCAGCCAGAACTCCAGGGAACTGTCCACCAGATTCATCATCTCTTCCTTGTCATAAACCCTGGAAGCATAGGGAATCCTATCCCCCGCCTTATATGCCTTCTTCCGATGAAACCGCTCACAGTACTCCCCTGTCAGTTCCAATATTTCCTGTCTTGCCTGTTCCTCTGTCTTGTTCTCAAACATCTTTGTATCCTTTCTTTTCCTGGTTATCACGCAAAAAAATCATGAATCTGACGATCTGTAACTCCAAGCATCTCTTCCCCTTTCAGGTAAGCCCTGGACCATTCCACAGTCCATTCCACAGCCTGTCTCACATTGAGGCGGGGCTGCCAGTGAAATACCTTCTTGATCTTTGAACAGTCCAGTTTCAAAAACGATGCCTCATGGGGCCCTCCGTCATACTGGTCAATCCATCGAATCCCGTCTCCCCATGACCTGCAGAACAGATCCGCCAGGTCCCCCGTGGTGATACAGTCCCTGTCATCGGGCCCCACATTATAATATCCGGCGTAAGAGGGGTCCTCATACTGTTTCATGGCTATGGTCAGATAGACGGACAGGGGCTCAAGCACATGCTGATAAGGCCTGGTGGAGTGTGGATTGCGGACAATGATATCTTTCCCCAGGGCAGCCGCGCGGATACAGTCAGGAATGATCCGGTCATTGGCGAAATCACCGCCTCCGATGACATTGCCGGCTCTGGAAGTGGAGACTCTGCACCGGTTATCTCCAAAAAAGGACTTAATATAACTGTGCGTCACCAGTTCGGAACAGGACTTGCTGTTGGAGTAGGGATCATATCCGTCCAAGGGGTCACATTCCCGGTAGCCGTATTCCCACTCCCGATTTTCATAGACCTTATCTGTCGTCACATTAAGACAAGACTTCACGGAGGGAGTCAATCGGACGCATTCAAGCATATTCACCGTGCCCATTACATTGGTCTCATACGTATAGACGGGGTCTTTGTAGGAATCCCTCACAATAGGCTGAGCAGCCAGGTGAAACACGATCTCCGGCTGAGTCTGTTCAAATGTTTTTTTCAGGCAGTCCAGATCACGAATATCTCCTATGACACTGTTCATGGTTTTATCAATGCCGGCTGTATAGAACAGGCTGGGATTAGTAGGCGGCTCTTTCGCGTATCCTGTAACCTTTGCTCCCATATCTGTCAGAATCCGGCACAGCCATGAACCTTTAAAGCCTGTATGCCCTGTGACCAGCACCCTCTTTCCCTTGTAAAAACCGCAAAACATCTCCCACGTTTGTTCCATCCTCCTGCACCTCCTAGTTCTTCCATATCTTCCACGGAGCTTTTCCGCTCTGCCACAGATCCTCCAGCTTTTTCATCTCCCGCTGGGTATCCATGCACTGCCAAAAACCGCTGTGATGATAACCCATAAGCTGCCCCTCCGCCGACAGTCTCTGTAAAGGCTCCTGTTCGAACACTGTAAAATCATCTTTAAGATAATCAAAAATCTCCGGATTCATCACCATGAACCCGCCGTTGATCAAGCTGGCATCCGTCTCTTTCTTCTCCCTGAAAGAATGAATCCTGTGATCCGGCCCGATATCCAAAACTCCTTTCAGCTGCGCAATGTTCACAGTAGTGATGGTGGCAGTCTTTCCATGCTCCCTGTGGAATTTTAACAGGGCATGAAGATCCACGTCACAGACTCCGTCTCCGTATGTCAGCATAAAGGGTTCCTTTCCAATATAAGGCTGAATCCGCTTGATCCGTCCCCCGGTCATGGTATTGAGTCCTGTGTCTACCAATGTCACTTTCCATGGCTCCGAATAATTATTGTGAACCTCCATGGTGTTGTTGGCCAAATCAAAGGTCACGTCAGACGTGTGGAGAAAATAGTCCGCAAAAAATTCCTTTACCACATACTGCTTATAGCCCAGGCAGATCACAAAATCATGGAAACCGAATTCGGAATAGTATTTCATAATATGCCAGAGAATGGGTTTCTCGCCGATCTCGATCATTGGCTTGGGTTTTAAATGGCTCTGCTCGCTTATTCTTGTGCCGAACCCGCCGGCTAAAAGTACTACTTTCATTAAATCTTCCCTCCTCTTGTTTTTACAGCGGCGCCCGCTGCTCCCCTTTATCTGAAAATATTCAAATGATTTTCTTTCAGTATCGTCAAAGCCTCCCTGACCGCCTGACCGCTCTGGGGATTGCCGGTTCGATATTCAAAATTCTCCCTCAGTTCATCGTCCGTCCGATTCTCGAAGTCAAGAGCAATCTCCGCCCTCCTGGCACAATATTCCGCTCTTGCAGGGGCTTTCCTCAATTCTTCCCTTGTGGTATAGATATTTCCCCCAAGAATCACTGCCGTGACGGCAACTGTCACAGCCCGAACCGCCGCTCTTCCCCTGAAACCGGCTTTTCCCTTTTTCATCCCCCGGCCGGCCAAAGCAAAGGTAAGGATTATCCCCAGGATTCCTGTCTGAAACTGAAGGGCATATCTTGAGGACATTCCATAGTTCTCATTCAGATAAACCCAGCGGGACAGCAGAATCAGCACATGATTCAAAATTCCCGCGCCCATAAGAATCAGAGGAAACACGGTCTTCTCATAGAGTCTGCAGCGAATGTACAGCACCACGGCTGCACCATAGCTTCCGATTACCATAAGTCCAAGGGCCAGATATGGCAGATTGGTATGGAAAGCCGCTTCGGCACATTCCACCCCCACTGCCATGGATGCAAAGGATTTGATGAAAAAGCGAAGAAAATAGCCGGGAGTGCTTAGAAGCTGTTCCGTAAAAGAAACCTCCGCAATGCCCTTGGGTTCGTCTATTACGCAGGAATTGCTCCATATATACAAAAGGAGAGGAACCGCCGAACTGACTGCGTAAGCCAGATAATCTTTATTCCACCGCTTTTCCTTCATCCATACCATTCCCGCTTTAAGCCCGTATGTGAGCCAAAGCACTGCTGTATAGACAGCGCAGTAAG
Source organism: Clostridiaceae bacterium (assembly GCA_910574345.1). GTDB lineage: Bacteria > Bacillota > Clostridia > Lachnospirales > Lachnospiraceae > UBA3402. The sequence goes on from CAJSZV010000009.1 coordinate 66,796, forward strand.
GCCCTGCCACGGCCAGAGTCAGCACCCAGGGAAGAAGCAGAAGCCTTCTGTGATCCCCCTTCTTCTGACATCCGGTCCACACCCGCTCCAGTACCAGATAGTGATAGTAAAACCCGGCAAAGGCAAAAAAATGAATCCAGCCGCTGCCGTTGATCATCATCTCCCACTTATTCAGACTGAACATGACCGCCATCAGACACAGAAACCACAATGCGCCGATATTTTTCTTTATGGCGTAGGAAGCCAGCAAAACTGCCGAAAGTCCCAGGGAAATTACTCCCAAAACCTGATCAAACCGGATACGGTAGTCAAAAAATATCACGTTAATAATCCTGGCCCCATAGTTAAGGGGAATCCTTGTGAGAATATCACCCACAAAAAATTTCCGGGGATTCCACACATCCGGCAAATAACTGTTCACAAGACGTATATAGTCGGAATAGACCACATCCACAAAAGCCTGTTTCACATACCACAGCCCAAAAAGCACACCAAGCACCGGCAAACCATAATACCATATCTTATTTTTCATCCATATCTCCGCCTAATCCGCCGTAATCTGCACCATCATGGAAAACCGCTTCTCTCCCCGCTGTTCCTGGGCGTCTTCCAGATTAAAATTATTCTCAAAATCAAGTTCCACTATATCATAGGGGGCTGCCGTAAGCTCTATATGAGTAATATTTTCCACAATATCCACAGTCTCCGCCAATTCCCCATCCATATAGATCCGGGACTTCTCCGTCCCTTCCATGGCTCCCGGATACATAAGCTGCAGATGTATGATGCCGCTGTGTCCTGCCATTACCCGGAGCTTTGCGCTCTCATCCATCCATCCGTCCCTGTAATATCCGTAGACAGACTCGCATTTTAAGATGCGCACCGCCTCCGTGATATCCTGATAGGCATAAAAAGACGGATCCTCACGCAGCACCAGCATATTATTGGTCACCTGTCCGAAATCCCGGATATTGTCCACAAAGATCACTTCAGTCCCTTCCGCTCTCCTGTGCTTATCAAACACCTTAAAAAATGTACTGGCATTAAAATCACTGACTTCATAATCATTTTTTAAAATATAGATCTTTTTGCCGAAAACGGCATCTCCATATTTCTCATAAGTCTCTTCCGCCAGGGAATTGTACCTCTGCTGATTGTGCCAGAAATATAAGTTGGGATACTTATCTCTGTAATACCTTTCCACAGGAAACATAAGAACAGTATAAAAAAGCACCATAGCCGTACAGACCACAGCTTTTTTGTAATCCGGAAGCCGGTAAAGCACAGACTCCTGTTTCCTTGCCGACGGCCTGGCGATAATTCCGCACATGTAAGCCAGCCACAGCCACGCTGCGGTCATGGACACATAAACCCAGCGGACCTCCACCCGGATTGTCACGCTGGAGCATGCCATACATGCACCGATAAAGAGAAAGAACAGCAGACTGTTTTTCAGGACCATGCTGCGCTCCCATTTATTCTGAATGATTTTTACCACAAAAGCCGCCATAATCAGGAGAAGGATTACATCTGCCCCTGCTATGAGAACCTTGACCCATCTGGAAGTCTCATGCCAGGAAAGGCCGCTTAAATATGCCTCCCCCATATTAATCCCGAATAAATAGCACACCTGGTGAATGGCAAACTTTATGGCCTGACGAACATTCAGCGTCTCCGCCACATCTGTCCCGCCGGTTCCCGCAGGCAGCACGGTCCCAATGGTCAAAAACCGAATCAGCTGTATCACGGCAAACAGAGCAGCAGGTATTATCCATTCTCTCACTTTCCAGCGGCGTTTCATGAGAAGCGCCGTAAAAAGCAGCGGAAGCAGCACCATATATCTCTCATGGATAAAACATACCGCAAAATACAGTCCGCATGCCGCCCAAAAATAATCCTGACGCTCCCGCGGTTCATTGATATAGGTATATAAGCACCACAGGATTCCAATAGCGGCCCACAAGGCCAATGTCTCCATGAGACCATATACCTGGGCGATCTGGTAATACGACATTCTGGAAAGCAGATATAGGAATCCGCACAGAAATCCAATGACCTTGTTGTTGGACAGTCTCCTTCCAAACCGGCTTACCGTGTAAGCCACAGCCCCATTCAATATGACGTTAATTGGGACGAACCAGGTTACATGGTGTCCTACAAGCCCAAGCTCCAGATACGCCACCAGATAATAAAGGAATCGGAACCTGGTGCTTCCCATAGGAAATACAAACTCCCGAAAGCTCTGTTCCCCATAACAGGACCACAGATACAGATCGTCCATGAACAATCCCTTGATCTGAATCCCCGCATTAATAAAAAACGCAAAAGCCAATAAGAGGCCGGCAGTTATCACCTCATCCTTCCAGCGATACTGCCACATACCGGCTCCTTTTTTCTCCATTTTGGTTACTTCCTCCGGATTTCCTTATAATCAATCGTAATTCCTGCTGGCCAGACTGTATCCTCTCATCAGCACGCCGGACAGCCGGCGGGGCCAGATTTTCTCAAACATCTGCCGCTCTTCCCGCTCTCTCTTGTGATTCTTTATGCAGGCTTTCGTAGCCGCCCCGTCATGGACCCGGTAGTAAAGAAGGGGCTTCTCGACGCAAACGAATCTTCCCCCCTTAAGGGCCAGCTTCCGCATGCAATCCCAATCCAGCACAAAATCATATTGATCCGAAAACAAAGGCAGGGAAATCCTGTCTTTCCCGTAACTGCAGGAAGGGCACATAACCGGATTGCCAAAGATCAGGCCGCTCATCTTCACAGCAGGCAGATGGCACAGGCCCCTGAACCTCCACGGAAGACGCAGCACCTTTTTCACGGCTTCCACCGCCCCTCCCCTTGTCAGCTTCCCGTCCTTTATGAGAACTCCGTCCGTCATAAATACGGACATGTCCGGCCAGCGCTCATAAGCCTTCTTAAGCTCCTCCACATAATGCCGGTTATACAGATCGTCCTGATGGGTGACAGTGACAAACCTCCCCTCTGCTTTTTCCACCCCATAATTCCAGTCATTGCCGATTCCTTTTTCTCCGGTTCTCACAAAAAGAGGTATGTCGTGCCGGCTCAGAAGCCCTTCCAGCCAGTCACTGGGAGTGGATGTAACACAAATAATCTCTGAGGAAAGGGTCTGAGCCTTTAAGGACCGTATGCATGCTTCCAGGTAAGGCGACTTTCCGTATGCGCAGATGGCAAATGTATGAAATCCCATAAGCTTGTACCCCTCACTTAAAAGAAATGTTCCTCCAGCATCAGACACAGGGCGTGGTAGATAGGAAGATGAAGTTCCTGAATCTTAAAGGTCTCCTGTTCCGGAACAATCACCGCCGCATCGGAATACCCGGCCATCTTTCCGCCGTCCTTTCCTGTAAGGCCGATCACTTTCATCCCCTTGGCCTTCGCCGTCACTGCGGCGTAATGGATATTGGCTGCATTGCCGGAAGTGGAGATTCCCCAAAGCACATCTCCCTCCTGCCCGTAACCATATACCTGCTGGGCATAGATCAGTTCTCCCTCCACATCATTTAAAAATGCCGTGGAAAGGGCAGGATGCCCTGACAGGGCAATAGCCGGAAGACCGCCCTGTAGTTTTAAGGCCAGTTCCTTTCCGGCTTTTTCATCAATCCGTTCCATTTTCCCAGCCATATCCTCTGGCACCTGGCGCCGCTTTACAAACCCTTTCATCAGTTCTCCCACAATATGTTCCGAATCCGCCGCGCTTCCTCCGTTGCCTGCCAAAAGCAGCTTATGTCCTGTCTCGAAGCACTCTTTCAAAATCTCATATGCCTCCATCACAGATCCCCTTATCGGTTCCAAAACCGGGTATCTGCTTATGAGCTCTTCTAAATAAGCCGTCTCATTCATTCTTATGTTTCCCTTCCCTGATAATATATTCTGCTGCGTCCATAAGAGTTTCCGCGTAAAAATCATAAAATGGTTCCTCTCCCCGCTCCATATTCTCCGCCCGTTCCTGAGCACCGTAACCGGTGCTCACTAAAATTCCGGGTATCCCGTAATTATGCCCTGCCTGGACGTCAATCCGTTTATCCCCTATCATATAGGAATGTGCCTTGTCAACATCCAAGTCTTTCTCAGCCATCTGAAACATGCCGATGCCGGGCTTTCTGCAGAGACATTTCTTTTTGAATTCTCCTATTCCGTGGACCGGATGGTGGGGACAGTAATAAAAAAAGTCAATCTGCGCCCCCTGCTTTTTCAGCTGTTCATTGAGGTACTCATGAAGTCTGTGCATCTGCTCCGCCGTATAGTATCCTCTGGCAATGCCTGCCTGGTTGGTCACTACCGCGATCCGAAATCCTTCACGGCGCAGAAGAGCAATTCCTTCTGCCGCCCCCGGCAGAAGAACCAGATCCCTGGGACGGTACAGGTAGCTTACCTCCTGGTTAATCGTTCCGTCCCGGTCTAAAAATACGACTTTGTCCATAATCTAACCTTTAAGCCGGAATTCATATTCACCGTTTGGCAGCTGTACTTTCACAGAGCCATAGTTCCATCTGTCCCTGTCAGCTGTCCAGGCCTGGGCTCCTCTCAGCTCAAAATTCCAGTCCGCCAGCTGTCCTCCCGCGGCCTCCATCCGGGCGGCTACTTTATGCTTCACATTATAGGGACAATACATGAGAAGATATCCGCCGCCGCCGGCGCCCAGAAGTTTGCCGCCCAAAGCCCCTGCCTTCAAAGCCTCCTCATACAGCTCGTCAATCTGAGGGCTGGTGATCTTGCTGCTCATCCGCTTTTTGCTCTGCCATCCGTAATCCAGAAGTTTTCCGAAGCTGTGAAGATTGCCCTTTAAGAGTTCGTCTTTCATGGCATAGGCCAAAGCCTTCACCTCACACATGGCCTCAAAGGGATCTTTCTTGTTATAGTTGTTTACCTGGTCTTTAATAATATTCGCCGAAACATGAATCTTTCCCGTATAACAAAGCAGAAGGTTATACTGCAGTTCATGAATAATATCCTTTTTAATCCTCAGGGGATTGACCACAACATTGTTTCTCCCGTGAAATTCAATGAAGTTAAATCCCCCGAAGGTGGAGGCATACTGATCCTGATAGCCTCCGTCGATCTTTAAGTCTTCCCTCTCCACCTGGTAAGCCAGATCCGCCAGGGCATAGCTGTCCAGCTCCGCTCCCTTCCAGCGGGCCATGGCGATGAGAAGAGCTACCATAACGGTAGACGAGGTTCCGAGACCGGATCCCGGAGGAGCATCGCACTGCAAGTACACCTCACAGCCCTGATTGATCTCCATAGCCTTCAGTGCCGCAGTGACCAGATCCAGTCTGCCGTCATAGACGTAATTTTCCTTTGCATTATACTTGACCGTCATGTCAAAGTCCAGGGAATGGACGATAATCTGGTCATCCTCCCTGGGTACAATGGAACAATATGCATATTTATTGATAGTGCTTCCTATAATCGCCCCGCCCTGTTCCTGGCAGAAAGGCGCTACATCCGTTCCGCCGCCGCCGAAGCTGACACGCAGCGGCGCTCTTCCTCTGATTACCATGTGAGAACTCCTTTCTCTACATCATCCATAAAGCGATAATAGTCCTCCGGTATTCCGATATCAATAAAATACCCGTCATTGACAAATCCGCCCAGCCGCTTTCCCTCTGAAAGCCACTTGGGAATCATGTCATTCTCCAAAGACACCTTTCCTTCCGGAATCTGGTCAATGAGCTCCTTTGACATGAGATAGACTCCGCCGTTAATAGTTCCCCGCCGTTTTTCCTCGGTCTTCTCATTAAAGGCCGTAAGCATGCCGCAGGAAAGCACTGCCTGTCCATACCGGGACACATCTTCCACCTTCCGGAGCACCAGACCCATATCGAGAGCCTGCTCCTGCTTTTGCCTTTTTAACCCCATGTAATCCATTCTGTAAAAGGTATCGGCATTCAAAACAAAAGCTTCCTCCCCTCTCATGCACCGGGCTGCGTTCTTTATGGCTCCGGCTGTTCCCAGCAGGGTTTCTTCATAAGCATAGAAGGCCTCCACGCCAAACTTCCTTCCGTCCCCGAAATATTCTTCCACCATGGTTCCTTTATATCCCACAGCAAAAATAATCCGGGTAATCTTCTGCACAGCCAGTTCCCGCACTACATATTCCATAAATGGTTTGTCCTGTATCAGGGCCATAGGTTTTGGCCTGTCACTCACCACGCTGCGCAGCCTGGTGCCCAGGCCGCCTGCCAGTAAAATCGCATCCATTTGTTCGTCCTCTGTCTTGGTTTTCGATAAGTATACCATCTTTTGGGGGGATTTACCAGACGCCTTCAGAATTTTCTGCTCCCTCCTCCATGACTGCGTCCGCCAGATGAACGGTGGGTTGAACTGCGCCCTGAGGAAGAATGACCGCCTCCTCCCCCGTTTCCCGTACTTCTCGGTATTACCCGGCTGGTGACAAACTTATTTACCAGCCTGTCACTCTTGTTGTCATACAGGAATCTTGCGTCTGCTCTGTATGCCATATTTTGGTTCCTGAGCCTCCGTTCATTCTCCTCCATGCCGTACTGGCGTTTTATCCCCAGGCAAACGCCTGCTGCCACACACCCCGACACCACAGCGGCCATAAGGGCTTCATACCACTGGATGCTTTTGTAGACACTGATTTTCCCTGTCTTTGTGTCGTAATTATACTGCCCCTTTTGGATACCTGCTTTGCAGTACTGCTCTGCATCCCTTAAAAATACGCGGACACAATCTTTATAATCTCCCTGGGAAGCCCCTTCATATACGCCGTCCAGCATATCCTCGATTCTGTCGTCCGTAAAGATGCGGATCGCTTTCCCGCAGGTGGAAAAGGTCAGCTCCCGGTTATCCATATCTATAAGAAACAGGATTCCGTCTTTCCCACCGCCCTGGCCGAATCCGCCTGTATCATAAAAATCATCGGCGTACTCTGTACTGTCTTTCCCTTCTGCATCCTGGGTGGTCACTACTACCAGATCCAGTTTCCATTCTTCCCGAAAGCGGTCGATCTCCTCCTGGAATCCTTCTTTGTCCTCATCGCTAAAAAGGCCTGCCATGTCATAAACTCTTATTTCGTCAGAAGCATGGGGAACCTCCCCGCTTTTTCCATATGCGCTGCCTGCGGCAAGCAGGCACCACAAAAAGGCCAGCATCCATGCCGTCCACCATGGTCTTCTCATATCATATACCCCACTGCCAGAAGAACCGCCAGAAGCGGCAGAAAGATCTCCCCAAAGAGAATCATCAATTTTCTTGAGTCCACAGGAAGTTTCCCGCAGACCTTGCCGTTCTGACCGTTGCATGCAAAATAATATAGTTTCCCTGTCTTCTTCTCTATGTAAGTCAGTGTCCACACAGGAAGAAGGGCATATTCCCACTTGGGATTCTCAATCCTTGCCTCATTCCTTCTCACACTGATGCTGCTGTAGTCCCCTGCGCTGCTCCTTAAAGCATCGGCCGCAAACTCTCTGACCTCCTTTTCCACATCAAGAGAAAACTCTTTCTCTTCCATATCCCGCTTTTCCGCGAAAAAACCGGATAAAAATCCCATGGAAAATTCCTTCATATTCCTGGTGTCAAAAGGCATGACTCCCTCTACCAGTTTTTTGTCTGCTTTTTTGAGAGCGTTTCTGGTCACGCGGTCCACTGACATCCTGCCCTTTCGGGATATATCGTACTTCTGGGTTTCCGTATACTGCACATCCCCTGTTCTCCAGGTACGGATTCTGGTTCCCTCCCCTTCTAAACTTCCCTCAATCTGGCAGCTGTACATCCAGTATGGAAAGTAGACACCGGTCATCTTCTCAATCTGTTCCGGCCCATAGAAATCCGCCGGCACATACCGCTTCTTTTTCAGCCAGTCAAGGAAGATCCGGACAGCCTGCTCCTTATCCACAGCAAAAGGAATAATATGGTCAGGGTGATACTGTCCCTCCAGCCTTCCCTTAAGGATCACCGGATTCTGGCAATAAAAGCAAAAAGAAGCCACCGTTGTCTCATCTGTTACAATCTCCGCGCCGCAGCTGGGACACGAATAGATCACCGCCCCAGCCCTGTCTTCCTCTTCTTTCCCGGCATCCTTCACTCTTTCTGGATCTTCCTGAAGCTTGGACACCATCTTGTCCAGTTCTTCCTGGGTAAACCTGGAAAGGCAGTATTCGCATTCATAATTCTGGACGGCAGGGTCAAACTGCAGCCCGCCGCCGCAGTTAGGACATTTTAAACTTACTGTCGCCATCTCTTACTGCCTCGGTTTCCCGCACTCACTGCAGAACTTTCCCGTATTTACCGTACCGCAGCTACAGGTCCATGGGCCGGCTGCAGGTCTCGGACTGCCGCATTCGCTGCAGAATTTCCCGGTGTTTATTGTACCGCAGCTGCAGGTCCATTCCGCTGATGGAGCCGCCTGCCGGGGCTGCTGATCATATCCCTGATTATAACCTGCCGTCTGGGGTGAGGACTGCTGGCCGTAACCCGGTGCTGCCTGCTGGCCATAGCCCGGAGCCGCCTGGCCATAGCCTGTCATTCCCTGATTCATCTGCATCTGCTGGAAGTTCACGTTAGATGCCCCGGCCATGTATCCTCCTGCCGTATTCATGCCTACACCCATGCCCATGAATCCGGCCATAGCGCCGTTGGCATTGGAGCCTGCAGCTTCCATGCCCCTGGCTACGGCGCCCTGGACATAACCTTCCCGGATGCCGGGATCGCTTAACATGGCTCCCTGATTGCGCATGTTAATCAGTTTCTGGGATTCCTCATCATAGGAAATGCTGGCAATGCCCACGGACTGAATCTCCATACCGCGCATCTGAGTCCAGTCCTCATCCAGAGTATCGGACATGTATTTGCCCAGTTCCCGCCCTTTGGATGACACATAAGATATTCTGATGCCGTCTGCGGACATCTGGTTGATGGAAGACTGGAGCGCTTCGAGAAATTCGCTTAAGTACTGCTCATTAATACTCTGAATCTCCACTTTATCCCGGTTTTTGGGAATCACTTCCTCATAGAATTTCAGGGGATCCGTCACCTTAATGGAATACGTTCCATGGGCCCGCAGAAACAGCTCCGCATTATAAAACTGGTCAAAATAATTAATGGGATTGCGGGTGCCGAATTTGATTCCCTTGATCTCCTGGAGATTGACAAAGAATACTTTCTGCAGAGTAGGCGTACTTCCCCCATACTTTACACGCTGGAAGGAATCCTTCAGCGCATCTCCAAACTGACCGTTGAACAGAGAAGGCAGAGAAGAATTATTGACCGTATAGTAACCTTCCTCCGCCGTATAATCCACCACTTTGCCGCCGTCTACCAGCATCATGAACTGATTCGGATAAACATGGATAACGGAACCGTTGGAAACCGTATCCACTGTCCCTTTGGTGTTGGAACCCTTGCGTATCTTCACGCCTTTCACAAAGACAGTCTGATCCCCCATACTGTCCGCCTCAATGACTTCCAGCCACTGGTCCGCCAGCGCTCCTCCTATGGCCATTCCCGCCGCTTTTAAAATTCCCATATGTTCACTCCTCCTTGTACAATATGTAATTGCTTTGAGTATAACGTCCTCAGGCGCTTAAGTCAACAACCCCGCCGTCGGCGGGAATCAACCCTTATTCTTTCTCGATGCGGTGAATCTTCCACACCCGTATGTCGATAGGGATTACCCCGGTTCCGCAGTATTCGCAAAACTTGCTCCCCAGCTTTGTAATAGGCGCACCGCAGTTAGGACAGGTGGCGCCCAATACTGTGGCATAGTCTTTCACCTTTGTTATGTCCTGAATATAGACCAGCTCCATGTTATACCTGTTCTGCTGCCTGACCGGGCCCTGAGGCGTCCGGACTTCGTCCTTCTTCTCCTCATAATAATACTCCACTGCCGACTGCAGCTTTATCATGCACAGCCCCGCCTCCTTTTGATATCTGGCGATCTCCGTCTGATGAATCCTCACCTGGCTGTATGTCTCTGTGACCCCCCGCCGTTTCTGATCTTCAATCTGAAGAGCTGCCTGTCTTCTCAGTTCTTCATAGTCATGTTCTATATAATCACTGCTCTGCCGCTCCAGGGCCGCCAGATAGGCTTTCAGCACATTCTCACATTTCTGCTTCCACTGATTCCAGTGAAATTCGGGGAAGTCCGCCTCGATCTGGGGAAGGCACAGCTTTGTCATGCCGGACACGGATTTGGGATTTTCAGCCAGAATGTCCGCCTGATGCTCCAGTCCTTCTTTCAGGGATGGCGTGCCGAATATTGCCTTTGACACAATTCTCACCTGTTTTCTCACCCGATACCATGTAAAGACGCCGCCTCCCAAAAGCAGAATCCCCACTGCAAGCTTTCCTGTCTCCAGGATCAAAGTTATATCTTCCATCTTCTTTTCCTCCTGGGGTTCACCTGGTCAATGGCAATCCACAGACATAAAAAGGCCAGCAGAAGCTGAACGGCCATGCTGAAAGCCAGCCAGTACGGGATCAGAGGACTGACAGACGATCCCTCTGCCCATATTTCAAGGAAAGGGATTCGCCTTACGTGACCTGCCTGGCTCTTGATGACAGTGCCGAAAGTCACTGCCGGATTCGCAAGCAGCAGGCAAGCCAGCCCTTCCTTCCCCTGCGTTGTTCCTCCAATGGCAGATGCCAGACGCCACAAAGCCATGGTTCCGAACACCAGAAAAGCCATAACACAGTAGCTGGCCGTTGTCGCGATGGTTGACCTTTTAAAGACCGAGGAACAGCAGAGCCCTATGCATCCTCCCAACAAAGCCGTGGAAGAAAAACAGCAGAGCAGCACAATCATATCCGTCACTGTGACTCCTCCGTAGATAAATACCAGGGATAATATGGGAAAACTGGATATGATCAGCAAAAACACTGTGGAAAGGCTCACAAGAAGTTTTCCGATTACAATACTTCCCGGAGTCATGCGGGTAGTCAAAAGCAGATTCAGAGTCTGCCGTTCCCGCTCTCCGCTGATGCTCCCGGAAGTAAGAGCCGGCACAATCAAAAGCAGCAGCACAAACTCCATGCCCGCCGCAAATACATACAGGCTCAAAAAACTGGAATACTGGATCTCCGCCGTGGTTTTCACCTGGCTGATCATGGAATACATATCCAGAAGAGCCACCAGAGCCAAAATACTGTTGCACAGCAGAATAATCAAGGGAAGTCTGAAAGACCTGGCACTTATCCTGCTCTCCTGCTGATATACCGGATTAATCTTCACGAAGCAGAACCCTCCCTTCCTCATGATCCGTAATCTGCATAAACACAGACTCCAGATTTCCTCTCTCCCTCATAAAACCGCAGATCATAACCCCTGCCTGTATCATCTGCTGCAAAAGAGCAGCCTCTTCTTCCCGGTCTCCGGTGAATCCCACCATAATGTCATTCTGACGTATGGTAATGGTCTCCGCATAGGAATTATTTCTTAAAATATCCAAAGCTTTTTCCCGATTTCGGTATACCGAGATCATGAGCGGACTCCGCACATTGATCTGGCTTAAGATATCATCCATGGCGCCTTCCAGCACCATCTTCCCCTCCTCCACAATGCCGATATCCGTACATATCTCTGACAATTCTGACAATATATGGGAACTGATGACCACGGTTTTCTCCTGTTCTCTCAAGTCCTTAAGTATCTCCTTAAACTCATATCTTGTTCTCGGATCCAGTCCCGATGTTGGTTCATCCATAATCAGAATGGGCGGGTTGTGAATCAGCGCCCGGGCCAGGCACAGCCGCTGCTTCATTCCCCTGGACAGTCCATCCACATAGTAGTCCTCTTTCTCCCCAAGTCCTACCTGATCCAAAAGAGTTTCCGTCCGTCTCCTGGCATTGAGCCCATAGAGACCGTAGCAGGCGGCAAACAGTTCCATATACTCCGATACCTTCAGATTATCATATACACCGAAAAAATCCGGCACATATCCAATGCTTTCCGTGACTTTCCCTCTGTCTTTCACCACATCTGCGCCGTCTATGGTCACACTTCCGCCATCAGGGAGAAGAAGCCCTGTAAGGATCTTGATGGTAGTGGTCTTTCCTGCCCCGTTGGGCCCTACAAATCCATACAGAGCTCCTTCCCGCACATGCATGGAAAGTCCGTCAAGGGCAGTGGCACGCCCGTACATCTTCTTTAATCCCTCGATCTTCAGCATCAGTCTTCCCTCCCCACAATACTCAGCATAGGAAGCAGGACATTCCAGTTGTAGTCCGTCATATTTTCATAGACATACTTGACCGTAATGGTATTGCCCGGAGAAAGATAGTGAACCAATTCATAGGCCTCATACTCCAGCTTCATGGAATCCATCAGGTCATATTTCCCCGTACTGTGATTATAAAAATAGATATTTCCTTCAAAAAGGCTCAGATCATTGTTCTTCTTTCCTGCCACAAACACCTTTGAGACATACTGAAATATCACTTTCTCTATTCTTACATCATTGCCCAAAGAATACTCCAGGGTCACCGGATCAGCGCCGTACAGCGTATTGTTGCCTGAATCGTAGCTGCCTCCCAGCACGCCGGGAGTTCGTATGAGTCCTGAACGATAAATTACCGCCTCATCGCTGGAATAAATATTAATATCCGAGGCCACCACAGTGTTTCCACTTGCCTCCCCTGTCTTCAAAAGATGCCCTTTCTCCTCATCCTCCTGGCTGCAGATTCCCACCACCTTTGCGTTGGGGGAATAGTCAGGCATAAAATTATTCAGATAAAACGCAAAGAGGTTGGTCTTGCCAACAGCCTCCACATAGGCGTCATCGCTGATGTCCGCTCTCCTAAAGGTGTCCTCGCCTGATAAGTAGGATGCCACCTCATAAGAGTGATTCATAGGATAGCCCAAGACCTCCCGGTCATCAATGGAACATGTCTCACCTGGCTCCATATCTCCCAGATAGATGAGCTTTCCGTATAAAAGCACTACGCAGTTTTCCAGCTTTTCCTTAAAATGGTTGGTAATGGTTCCTATATATTTGCCCCGGTCAATCTCTATGCTGCCTTCAAACCCCACTTCCTGGGTATTGGCCGCAACCTTGTCAAGCTGAAAATATCTCGGTTCAAATGCCGGTACATTCTGAATCAGCAGTTCGGTCTCTTCCGGCTTATAACCGATCCTGACTTTATAGTCCTCCGCCCCGGTAAAGGAAGGGGCTGCCCCTGAACTTCCCGTGCCGTAATAATTCTGGGTCACTGGCTTCACCGAATAATCGGCTGCCAGATGCGCCTCGTAAGGCTTGCTGTAAGGCGCGCGAATATTCATATAAGTAGTATCAGTGACCGTATCCCAAGTCGTCTCCAGAAAGCGGGCGTAAGTGTAAAACGTGTCGTGGAACCTGGTTTTGCTTCCCATAAGCCAGATAATCATGGTGAACACCACGGACAAAACCACTACGCTGAACCGGTAATACTCAGTCAGCTCCCTCTGCTTTAAAAAAACATAAATGCCCACGCCAGCCAAGAACACATAGATCACAATCTCCATGGTATACAGCCCCATATTGGGAAGGCGCTTTACATTGCCTGTGTTAATCATATCACGAACAGACCAGTACTGACCCGAATTGCCGCTGTAGATGGATTCCGCCAGGGTATTGATCCTGTTTTCTCCAAGAACCCCGGTCAGCAGCTGATCCACATAGGAGGGATTCTGCTGACAAAACCCGGCAATATCCACAAAATCATATCCTGCAACCGCAATAATTCCCTTGCGGTAAGTCACAGAAGACAAAATGGCCTGAGAATCGCCTGCCATAATCACATTGCCTCCTGTCAGGGCAAATTCCACACAGGGAACCGTAAGATATGCCTTCTGGGGCGTGTCCTGTCCATAACCTGCTCCCATGTCAATCCGGCGTTCTTCCGGTTCTTCATACATCTTCTCCAAAAGTTCCGGTGCAAACCGGCCAAGGGTGTCATCCACCCTCATGCCTGTACCAAGAATCATGGTTCCGCCGCCCCGAACCCATTCGATCAGAACCTGACTCTGTTCCTCCGACAGGTCTCTGACGCGGAAATTGCTAATGAGCATCACATCAATCATGTCCAGTCCCAATTTATTACGGGGAAAACTTTCACAGTCAAAGGTAATGGCTCTGGTTCTCAGCATTCCATGATCCACACCCACCCCATCCCATCCTGCCACCAGGGGTTCCGGGGTATCGCTTAAGACTCCTACAAACAGTTCCGGCACGTCCAGGCTGAAATCCATTTTCAGACGGCGGTGAAACACCTGCGTCCCTTCCGAATCCGCAACGGAAACAAACAGCTGATCCCAGCGGTTTCCCATGGGAATGTAGAGGTGCTTTTCAAGGCTTTCCCCTTCGTTAATCTCCAGGGGATAATCATATTGATACACCTCATAGTCAGATTCCATGGCAAGGACCTGAAGACTCCCTGCAAACCGCTTCTGCTCATGATTCTCAAAAAGCAAATCCAGAGGCACATATCTGCCGCCCTTAGCCTTGTTGCCATACCCGTATGTCACGTCCATAGTGAGAGCGCCGCCTGTCTCTGCATGTTCCGTCTTTTGGCCGCCGGCCGCCCATGAGGTCATAACGGCAGAAAGGGCCAGCAGCAGAATCAGCGGCCCTGTCCATACATTCTTTTTAATACTCATGTCACTCCCCCAGTTTTCCGAAATTTTCTTTGTTGATATCAAAGTCAACCTGAAGCCTGACAGTAAACACGGTGCCGTTTAAATCACTGGTCACTCCTATGATTCCCCCATGCATATCCACAATATTCCTGGCTATGGCAAGTCCCAGACCTGTCCCTCCTGTATTGGTGGAACGCGACTGTTCCACTCTGTAAAATTTATCAAATATAAGGGGAAGTTCGTCTTTTGGAATCACATAACCAAAGTTTGTCACGGAGATGGTCACAATAGTGTCCGTGGCATGAATCTTTACCACGATCCGCTTTCCCTCAGCGCCGTACTTAATGGCATTGTTAATCAGATTGTCGAATAATCGGGCCAGAAGATTGCCGTCGGCATTGATGATCTTAGCCGGCACATTGCTCTGAAGCTCATATGCCAGATTCTTATCCATAAAATTAGGATAAAACTCTTCCAAAAGCTGACTTAACAGTTTTACAATATCCACCTTGCCTATCTTCATGGAGACCTTGCCGTAATTCAGCTTCGTAAAGCCAAAGAGATCCTCTATGAGTTTTTCCAGACGCTTTGCTTTGGTATACGTGATATCCATGTATTTTTTTTCCAGTTCCCTTGGCAGCTCTGTGGGTCCTGACAAAAGTTCCAGATAGCCTATGATCGAAGTCAGAGGCGTCCTCAGGTCATGAGCCACATTGGTAATGAGCTCATTCTTTGTGCGTTCCGACTCTCTCTCCTTTTCCATGAGCCGACGAATATCCTCCACCATCTTATTAAGATTGGCGGCCATGGCGGCAAATTCATCATCGCCCACCACTTCCACAGTCGTATTCAGATCGCCTTCCGATATATTCCGAATGGCATTGGAAAGGCTGGTGATATAATTCATGGAACTTCTTTGGAGAAGCAAAAAAGTGATGGAAAAGGTAGCGATTCCGGCCAGCACATATAGGAGCACAATGATAGAATCCGGATGATAAAACACTGCCTCCAGAGACCCTTCCCGCCCCTGTTTCACCGCATATTCTCCAAGCATGCTTAAGTTTGTCACCAGAAACAGATCTACAAGACAGGCAAAGATGGTACTGAAAATAATATTGGTGATTACCCTCGTATGAAACCGGCGGCTCATATCATTTTTCAATTTTGTATCCTACCCCCCACACAGTGGTGATGATCTTATTCTGTCTGGTATCTTCTTTCATCTTGCCCCGAAGTCTCCGGATATGTACCATAACCGTATTGTTTGCTTCGTAAACCTTCTCATTCCACACTTTCTCAAAAATCTCGTCCGTGCTGAACACTTTTCCCGGATTGGATGCCAGAAGATATAAGATGTCAAACTCAATGGGGGTCAGTTTGATCTCCTCCCCATATACCATTACCTTATGGTTATCCTTGTTGATGACCAGTCCCTTGATGGCAATCTCGTTCTTGTCGGCCTCCTTGGGACCGCTGTTGGGATTCAGCTGAGTGTAGCGGCGCAGCTGAGACTTCACCCTGGCTGTCAGTTCCAAGGGATTGAAGGGCTTCACAACATAGTCATCGGCCCCTGTTCCAAGACCCAGGATCTTATCCAGATCCGTGGAGCGGGCGCTTAACATAATAATAGGAATATTGTTGTTCTCCCGGATCTTCTTACACATCTCCAGCCCGTCCATTCCCGGCATCATAATGTCCAAAAGCACCAGATGCACTTCCTCTTTTTCCAAAATATCAAGCCCTTCCTGGGCATTGTTCGCTTTAAATACTCTATAGCCATCGCTGACCAGATAAATCTCCACCAGGTCCGCAATCTCTTTCTCATCGTCTACTACCAGAATGCTGATCTGAGACATAGATGTTCCTCCTCCTTCTTCTATGGGTCTTTCTCCGCACAGTACAAAACCTAAACTCATCTTTCCTGAACAGTATAACATATAACCGACTGTTTTACCTTACTTTTTCATTAGAAAAATACAAGGGAATCTCTGACAAATTCCCTTGTACTTCAAGTTATGGAACGATTATCCTAAAACTTCACCGCCAGGCAGCGGCGGCAGTCAGACCGGTTCTCCCTCTACGGGAATAAAGACCCTGTGATTTTCCGATTCCCCAGATTCCCTCTGCCTTCTGGCTGCCTCCATAGCCTCCTCGCAAAACTGCTGCTGGGCGCATACGCGGGTTTTTCCCCGTTTGTCCGTCTTGGCATAGCTTCCGTCGGGCTGCAGAACGTGGGCTTTCATATTGTCCTCAAGCTGAACCTCCAGAATATGCATAGCCTTCTCCTTAAGACTCTCATCCAGAATAGGGAACATAATCTCCACGCGGCGGTCCAGATTCCTCGGCATCCAGTCAGCGCTTGCCATGTAGATCTCCGGAGACTCATCGTTCTCAAAGTAGAAGATCCTGATATGCTCCAGGAAATTGCCTACAATGGAACGAACCGTAATATTTTCGCTTAAGCCCTCCACCCCGGCTTTCAGGCAGCAGATTCCTCTGACGATAAGGTCAATCTTTACCCCGGCACAGGATGCCTCATACAGAGCCGCAATAATATCCCGGTCGCACAGGGAGTTAACTTTTGCGATGATTCTGGCTCTTCTTCCTTCCTTTGCATGATCGGTCTCTCTCCTGATCATTCTCAAAAACCGCTTTCTCAGCCAGATAGGCGCCACTGCCAGCTGATTCCACTGCAGAGGTTCCGAGTATCCTGACAGCATATTGAACACGGCTGTGGCGTCTTCCCCGATCTGGGGATGACAGGTAAGAATTCCGCAGTCCGTGTAGAGTTTGGCCGTGGAATCATTATAGTTGCCTGTGCCCAGATGGACATAGCGGCGGATTCCGTCTTCCTCTCTTCTCACCACCAGGGTAATCTTAGAATGGGTCTTTAACCCCAAAACCCCATAGATTACATGACATCCTGCTTTCTCCAATGTCTTGGCCCAGTTAATGTTGTTTTCCTCATCAAAACGGGCTTTCAGTTCCACCAGAACAAAGACCTGCTTTCCCTGGTCCGCCGCTTCGGCCAAAGCCGCTACAATAGGAGAATTGCCGCTGACGCGGTACAGGGTCTGCTTAATGGCCAGAACCTGAGGATCCTTGGCCGCAGTCTTCACAAAATCCACTACCGGATCAAAGGACTCATAGGGATGGTGAAGAAGAATATCCCCTTTGCGGATATTGGTAAATATGTCATCCTCATTCATAAAAGCTGGGTTCGGCTGTGGCGTGTATCTGGTGGATTTCAGATGGTCAAACCCGTCCATCCCGTACATCTTCATCAAAAACGTCAGGTCCAGGGGGCCGCTGATGGAAAAGATATCGCCGGAATGAATATCCAGCTCCTTTTTCAGGCGCTTTAACAGGCGCTTATCCGCGTTATCCTCTATCTCCAGACGGATGGCCTCCCCCCATCTTCTCTTCTTTAGCTGCTTCTCAATCTCTTTTAACAGATCCTCCGCCTCATCTTCATCAATGGACAGATCTGCATTTCTCATAATTCGGAAGGGATGGGCGGCTAAAATCTCATGCTTTACAAACAGGGAAGCCATGTTTCTCTCAATGATCTCCTCCAGAAGAATCACTACACGTTCCTTCTCTCCGGGAATCTCTACGATTCTGGGCAGAACGCTTGGCACCTGAACCATAGCAAAGTCCAGCTCATCCTTTTCCTTCTCCTTCACCAAAGCAGCAATGTTCAAAGACTTGTTGTAGATCAGAGGAAAGGGTCTGGAAGAATCCACTGCCATGGGAGTCAGCACAGGGTAAACGCTGGTTCTGAAATACTGATCTGCATACTTCCCTTCCTCCTCCGTCAAATCTTCATGCCGCGTCACAATCCGAAGACCGTTTTGACGAAGGGCAGGCAAAAGAGACCTGTTATAAGTAGAATACTGAAGTTCTACCAGTTCATGAGTCTTTTCCTCAATTCTCTTAAGCTGCTCCTCCGGTTTCATCCCTGCCAAATCCGGCTTTGTATATCCGGCGTGAACCATATCCTTTAGAGAGGCTACTCTGACCATGAAAAACTCATCCAGATTGGAGGCGGTGATGCTTAAGAATTTCAGCCGTTCAAACAGCGGCAGAGTCTTATCCCTTGCCTCCCCCAATATCCGGTAATCAAATTCCAGCCAGCTCAGTTCCCGATTAACATAATTTTCATATTTCGTGTATTGTGAATCAATCTCAGCCACGACTTAACCCCTCCCCTTCTTTTTCAGTACCGGTCTGATACCGAAAATTTCTTCAAAAAAGTCTGCCGCCATACTGACAGCCAGAAGCTCCAGGCTTATATCCCCGTCATACCCGGCGGTGATCACCAGCTCTCCGCCCTTTACGGCCATGCGGCAGACAGAAGTTTTCTGCTTATGGCTTCTGTCAAGGTCATTGGCCAGACGCAGAAGGGCCGTTAATTTGGCGACCTTGGTGTCATCACCCACATAGTCAAATTCCTCTCCCCTGCTTCTGACTACATTGGCTACCAGTTCCCGCTCCTGATGGGACAGACCGATGATCTCTGTAGCCATAATAATATTGTAGGCGCTGGCGCTTGTATTTCTGGTACTGATAAATTTACCGCAGCCGTGGATAATGGCGGCAATCTGCAAAAGCAGCCGGTCCCGCCCGTCCAGTCCGTGATATTTTTTCATCACGTCAAACAGGAGAAGAGCCATTTTCTCCACACACTGGGCATGACTTCCTCCGCACCGGTATCTTTTTGCCATATTGCGGGCAGCCGCCAGAATGTCATCGTCAAAGTCATGAACAAACTGAATCTTTTTAATGCTCTGAGCATACTCGGCGGCAATGCCGTCGCACATCCGGATTCCCGGAATCCATATCATCTCCGCTCCCGTCAGTTCCACTACCCGGCGGAAAATAACGGCTGCAGGTATGAGAAGGGCCCCGTATCCGGAGCTGACGCCGAATCTCTCTTCGATCTGATCCAAGGACATATGAAGGAGCTGATCAGAATATCTCATAAAGTCTGCGGCGCTGATGCGGTCCGTCCGCGTGTTATTGATCTCGTCTCTTGCCAGATAGAGCACCAGTTCCCCTATGGCAATCAGATTCTTAATGTCCCGGTTCTTCATGTCCCGATCTTTCAGATACATCTTCCTGTAGTTGGCCAGTTCTTTGTCAATCACTTCTTCAATGAGGGGCTGCTGCATCCATGTGTCCGTGGGAATCTTTGACATGATCTCTCCGATGCGCATGACTCCCAAAGGCAGATTGTGGGTGCTTACCAGACTGTCCTTGTCAAACAGAGAAATCTGCATGCTTCCGAAGCTGACATCGGCAATAGCCGTCCCCTTTTGGATAATCTTATAAAACTCCGCCTCCTTCATGGCAATAGCCTTGTAAGTCAAAAGGCGCTGTTCCGAATTGCTGACGATTTTCACGGAAATTCCTGTTCTCACCCGGATCTGTTCCAGAATGATGTGGCTGTTTTTCGCCCCCCTCATAGCTGTCGTGGCATAGGCCCGATAGTCGCTGACCCGGTAGGCTTTCATTACCCCTGCAAATTCCTCCAGGATCCGGCACATCTCGTCCACCAGTTTATAGCTGATCTTCCCTGTACTGTAAGTGTTTTTCCCCAAAGCGATTACATGCCTTAAATGTTCCACCTGACGCAGGCCGTTTTTCGAGGTAATCTCGTAGATTCCCAGTTCCAGTTTGAAAGAGCCTACGTCAATGGCTGCAAATAATTGTGCGGCCATAGGTATTCCTCCCTTCTCAGTTCTTACATATTCCCTATTAAATAGGTTATAAACTGCACCGCCGTTCTTCCCGACATGCCCCCGTGGTACAGTTCCCACTTATTGGCTTCCTCATATAGCTGCTGCTCCGGCATGGTGACGCCGTGTTTTTCCGCCAGGGCTTTTACGATCTGCTTAAACTGCCTCTTGTCCGGGGAGCCGAAGTAGATCGTGACTCCGAATCTTGCCACCAGGGATAATTTTTCCTGAACCGTATCATTAGTGTGAAGTTCGTCGTCCAGTTCCCTCTTGTCGCTGAACTTTTCCCGAATCAAGTGGCGGCGGTTGGAAGTGGCATAAATCAGCGCGTTCTTGGGTTTTCTGCCAAGTCCGCCCTCAATAATGGCTTTTAAGTATTTGTACTCCAGCTCGCTTTCCTCAAAGGACAAATCATCCATATAGATGATGAACTTGTAATTTCTGTCCTGAATCTGTTCCAGAATGGAGGACAAGGCGTGAAACTGGTGCTTATAGACTTCGATAATCCTCAGACCCTGGTCATAATATTTATTCAAGATCGCCTTAATGCTGGAGGATTTGCCTGTTCCGGCATCTCCGTATAAAAGCACGTTGTTGGCTGCCTTTCCCTGAATAAAGCATTCCGTATTCTCAATCAGCTTTTTCTTTTGAAGCTCATAGCCAATGATGTCAGCCAGATAGACATGTTCCACGTTGACAACAGGCTCAATCGAAGCAGTATGGCGGTCTTCCTCAATGCGGAATGCCTTGTTGAGTCCGAATTTACCTACTCCGAATTCCCGGTAAAACTCCCCTACAGCCTGGGCAAAGGCTTCCACGCTTTCCGCCTCCGCTAACGACAGGGAAAGTTTTATGATCCGATCCCTGATTCTCCGGTTGAAGATCCGACTTGAACCGACTGCAGGTTCAAAGGATGCCAGCTCCGACCATACAAAACTTTCCGGCACCAGTTTGTCCAGCACCCGGATATCCTTTTTATACAGCTGCCAGATCAGCGCAAAATCCTGCCTGGCAAGACGTGACAAAGTTCCGCCCTGATCTCCTCTGATCTCGCAGGAAATGCTGTAGGCGTTCTCATGATTGGCCAAGCAGAAAGCCAGAAAACAATGCCACAAATTCCCCTCGAACCCATATTCTGCCGCCAATTCAATAAGCTCATTGGCAAGGGCGCAGGGATCCAGTGCAAGTTCTCCTTCCCTGGTTCCGAATAAAAGCTGGGCCATATCGTCAAAAAGCCGCTGATACTTAAAATTCCGGTAGATAATCAACTGATTTGTATTCATATGTCTTTCCGCCCCCTAATAATTCCCTAGAATTCTCATATTGGCTGCTTCTTCCGCCACGCCTTTTAAGGCGTTCTCTATGGACGGCTCGCCTAAATTGCCTTCTATATCCACAAAGAAACGGTACTCCCAGTTTCTTCCCAGAATAGGGCGGGATTCGATCATCCGCATATTGACCCCGTTGTAGATCAAATTGCCCAGCATGTTATACAGGGTTCCGCTTTTGTGGGGGAGCTCGAAGCAAAAACTGATCTTTGCCGCGTCTTTACAATAGATATGATCCCTGGCCAGAATAATGAACCTGGTTGTATTATTCTTATTATGGTTGATTCCCTCCGCCAGAGGCACAAGGCCGTAAAGCTTACCTGCCACATGGCTTGCCACAGCCGCCTGACTCATATCCTGATCCTCAAGAACTTTCTTTGCCGCCACAGCCGTATTGGCCACGCTGAACTGCTGCCACTGGGGATGAGCATTTAAATACTGGCTTGACTGCATCAGCGCCTGGGGATGGGAATAAACCGTTCTGATATCCTCAAGGGCCGCTCCGGGAATTCCAAGAAGCATATGGTTAACCGGAATGCAGATCTCGCCTACAATTACATTGTCATGGCGCAGCAGAAGGTCATAGTTGTCGCTGACGGCTCCTGCCGATGAATTCTCGATGGGAAGCACTCCGAAATCCGCTTCCCCTGATTCCACAGCTCTCATGGCATCTTCAAAGGTCCTTACATGATAGACGTCCGCCTCATCCCCAAAGTAAGCAAGAGCAGCGCCATGGCTGTAAGCCCCTTCCACTCCCTGGTACACTACCTTCGCACCTTTCATCTGGAGATGGTCCACCTGCTTAAACCCCAGCCGTACCGTCTGTCCATGTTCCTCCAAAAGCCTGTACTGGAACCGGCGGCTGATGGTCATAAGCTGGGTAAACAGCTCCTCCACGGCCTGTTCATTAAATTCTCCATGAGCCAGTTCCCGGACAGAGGCAATCTTAGCCCCTTCTCTCTCTTTATCAAAAACCGGCTTTCCCGTCTCGATCTTAAACGCCGCCACATCTCTCACAAGCGCCATTCTCTCTTCAAACAGCCGGACGATCTCTTTGTCTATGACATCCAATTGATCTCTGATCTTAAGCAAATCCATCTAGTTTCCCTCTCTCAGTCTTTTTTCTTCCTTAAGCATATCAATAATCAGTTCCCTGGTATGGGCCCCCACAAACTTTTTCTTCTCCGGCTCCAGACCCTTTATAATAAACGGCTTTCCAAACTCAATGGTTACCTGGGATGAGGTGATCCTTGGGAAATGACTCTCATATATCTCCGCCGTACCCGTAATGGCCACAGGAATCACCGGACATCCCGTCTTCTCCGCAATCTTAAGGCTCCCTTCCTTAAAAGGCATGAGTTCCAGATAATCCTCGGCTTCGTTCCTGGTTCCTTCCGGAAAGATCCAGATCGAGACTCCCGCCTTTACCTTGGCAACACCTTCCAGAATCGCCTTTACCCCTTCCCTAATATTCTTCCTATCCAGAAAAAGGCAATTCACATTGCGCATCCAGTCAGACAAAAGAGGAATGCTCTCCATCTCTTTCTTGGCCATAAAGCCCAGGGGAGTGGGAACTGTGGTATAGCCCACCAGAATATCAAAATAACTTCTGTGGTTCCCCACATAAAGCACTGCCTGATCCTCAGGGATATTCTCAATCCCTTTCACCGTAATATGTACTCCCGCCACTTTCAGAATCCGCCGGAACATAAAACGGACAATAGACAGACTCTGCCTGCCCTTCTTCTCAGGATTTCTCTTCCCTATATAGTTCTCTGCTATGAGGATCGGAATACTAAAGATTAAAAACAGAATCACCATAGAAGCTACCAGAATAAATTTCAGCATTTTTTTCACCTGTTGTCCCTTTTGTTTTCATCTTTTTATTATATAAAAAGAAAGGCGCAGATGCAAGTCTATGCGCCTTTCTTTTTTGTAATTTGTTCAAATAAAAGTCCTGTCATAAACCATAAAGGAGCGAAGTCCAGACGGATGAGTCCGTCGATATTGGAATGGCGTCCGGTGTAATCCCAGGGACACATTCCTCTGGCGCGCAGCCACAAACCGGACAAGTATTCCGCCACGAAGATCAGCACCATGTAAAGAGTTCCGTGACGCATAATCTTATCCTGAACCGCCAGTGCCTTTGCGGGTCCCACACTGAGCCACTTATCCACCATCTGCCCAATGGGAGCCAGCAGAGCCCCCATGCCATAGATGGGAAACATGAGAAGAGATGTCTTTCCCATAAGACGCCAGTCATGGAGGACGAAAGACTCGGCGGAAGTAAAAAGCACTTCCAGACACCATCCCGCAACTCCGCACTTAAAAAAATTTCTTCCTGCCTCTCTTATTTTATATGCTGTATTCATGGTGGCAGTATGCGCGGAAAGAATAAATTTTATTCTTGATATACTGGGGATTTTTGAGTAAACTAAGAATAAATCTTTTTAGAAATGAGGTACGGACATATGAATCATATTCCCAAAGACCCTGCCATGCTCTTAAGCTATCTGAACACCCAGCTAAGAGATTTCTACCCTTCTTTAAGCGAATGCTGCGCCGCTCTTAATTTAGATGAGAACCATATTGAAAGCTGCCTGGGCCAAATTGACTACAGATACGATCCGGAAAAAAATCAATTTGTATAGCAACCGGGCCGAAAGGTCATGTTTTCAGGAAGCAATTTGGTAATATGTCAAGAGGAAAATGAAAAAGATTTTTCTGGAAAAGGGTAAAAAAGGGTAACCTTAATAGACCTACGGCCTGATAAGAACGTAAGTTCGACGTGCAGTATGGATTACCTACCCTTTTCCAGAGAGTAGAGTTGGCCCTTGTCCAGCAGACCGAAGAGCAGACGTATAAATTTACGGGAAGTCAACGCGAGTGCTCGTTTATGCTGATGTGTTCTGGTTTCAGCATATTTCTTGTCATAGAATGCTTTGTATTCAGGACAGTGTCTTACTACACTTCCGGCAGCTTCTATAATGTAGTAGCGCAGATATCTGTTGCCAGCCTTGCTCATGTGTTTGTCTTCGGCTACGAAGTCGCCAGAGTCATTATCGTTCCAGACGATACCGCAGTATTTTGCAAGAGCATTGGCATTAGGAAAAGCCTTAATGGAACCCATTTCGGCTAAGATACCGGCTGAATAAACTTTACCAATTCCGGGAATGGAATTCAGTACCGTGTACTCGTCAGGGTTTAGTCCCTGAACTGTTTGAAGGATTGCCTTATCAATCGCCTTGAGTTCTCTTTCAAAGGAACTGATACAGTTAAAGGAAGAAGCGATTGAGATAGTAAGCGGCTCATAGAGGCATTTATCAAGCCGGTATGAGTTGCGGGCTGCAGCCTGTAAGATTTTTGCTGTTTCTTCCGGATCAGCAATACGCCCTCTGCTCTTAGAGTTAATAAAAGCGACGAGGTCTTCTACTGATGAGTTTACGATATCTTCGTTCGTAGTGTACTCAGTAAGAATGGCTTCAGCAGTGGCACCATATTTGTTTGCGAATGGGTGCTGCCCATCACGAAGTAATGCGTATTCACTGAACTTGAGATAAATGTTGTTAAGCATGTAAGTCTTTTCCCTTGCGATACATTCAGTGATGTGCATACGGTGTCTGGTAAGACGCTGGAGGGCAAGGTATTGGGAACCACGCCATGGTTTGACTGCAATACGTCCTACGCGGGCAAAATCAGCGATCACATAGGAATCAATGCCATCGTTCTTTCCGATGTCGTTAAAGGACTTCTTGTAGTTCTTGACTTCCTTTGGATTGAGACAGTAAACCCTGACAGAAAATGGCGCAAGCAGGTCACTGGCAGAAAGATAATTAGCCAGATGGACGCCATAGAAACCAGTGGATTCCATACCGATAACAACGTATTTGAACTGATGGTTATGCTCTAACACATCAGAGATCATCTGTTCCATAAGAACTGCACCTTCCTGAGTGTTTTCTACGGGTTTCATCCTGATGTAGAACTTCTCATTGAAATCAAGTGCAGAAATAACATGAATACGGGATGCAATGTCAATCCCAACAAACAGTGTTGAGAGGTAATCAATAGGTTCTTTCACGGATCATCACCACCTTTCAATAAAAATGAAGAAGAGTAATCATGGCTTGTCCCAGATCACTACGCCGCCCTAAACCTCGCGTTATGAGCATTACCTGGCAGAAATACCCTGCTGGTGGCTAGATACCAGGATGCAGCATTTGTGTAATAAGTCTTAGCGTAGCATTAGGGCTGCATGCTTTCTTGGCAATAGCATAAGCTTTGCTGGAGCGACAGAGCAGTGACCATAGCTACAGTTCTTATGAACCTTATTGTAACATCTGGGGCCATGACTATAAAGTAACTTATTAACCCATAGACAGAGAATGGATAAACCAGCATGATTGAAGAAGAATCTTCGGAAAGGATGTTTAGAATTATCCTTCTGTCTAATCAAAAAAAGAATAAGTCTGTAAGCTGTTTTTCCTGCTTGCAAACTTATTATACGAGGAGGGAGAGTATATGGGAATTGCCATGATCGGCAGTGTCAGCCAGTATACAAGAACCATGAAGATGACCATGGACTGGAAGCAGAAGAAAGAAAGCGGTAATTATACAAAAAAGTCGGATGAGAAGACTTCAGAACTTGACCATTACAGAAGGCAGCTGGAAGAGATTCGGGAGAACGCGAAAGAAGACAAGTCTGCCATATACATGAAGCTGAAAAACGGCAAGAAGCTGACAGCAGAAGAGCTGGAATACTTACGGGACCATGATCCGGAAGCATACAAAGAAGCCAAAGAGATTGAGGCGGAGCAGAAACGGTATGAGGAAGAGTTAAAGAGGTGCAAAACAAAAGAGGATGTGGATGCACTGAAGATGACCTATCTGTCTTCCAAGATGGCTGTTGCAAAGGAGATAGCCAACAATCCGAATATTCCAAAAGGAGCCAAGATGCAGCTCCTTCTCAAGGAGAATGCCAAGATAAAGGCAGCACAGGAGGCAGAGTTAAGGTTTAAAAGCAGCAGCCAGTACGCGAATCTTCCCACAGCAGAGGAAAAAGCGGAGGAGACAGAAGAGAAGAGGGCAGAGCTGAGAGGCGAACCGGAAAAGGAAGAGGCGGCAATACGGGCGGAAGAGGAAAAAGACAGAGAAGAGTCCCCTGGAACGCAGGAAGGGGAGCATGTGCCGGAAGAGGTTCCGGAACAGAGAGAATCCCATGTGTCTGCAGCGGAAAAGGAGATTCACTGGATTGATCTGAGAGACGCGGCGGAAAGTCCCAGGACAGAACGGGAATATGTACGTGAAGCCTACAGAAGGGAGATGGAAGCGGAGACGAATACAGAGTTCAGGGAGAAAAACAGGGGTAAGCATTAAGAATCGAAAAGGAGCAGTCACAGACGTGTGACGGGCTCCTTTTTACACGATCAGCGGTTTTCCATTGCCTCTGTACAGAGGATCATCTGCCCCAGCATCATATAATCTTTGACATTGTCAATCTGAATGATTTCAGGTATGTACTGTTTTGGGATGTAGCGTCCGACCTCATGAACAAGGGCTTTTGCCTCTACGATGAGCTTGCAGGACAAAAGAATCATCTCAGGTCCAAGAATTGAAATGATGGCAGCCAGGGACTGGGCGACCCAGGTCAGGGAACCTTCAGGAGTCATGCGCAGGGAGGGATCCTGAGAACCCATAATAATGGGAAGATATTGGATTTCCCCAGCGACATGTTTGTATCCTTCGATGAGCTGGCCGTTGTGGATACTGCCTACCCCTCCTGTTGAGCCGATATAGGGCTGGAACAAAAAGGACACGGAATTGTACTTGTCCTGAGAAGCATAATAGCCTACGGCGATACAGTTGGCGTCATTGCTCAGTATGAATTTGCGGGAATACTTGTGGGACAGAGAGTCCAGCACATCGCTTTCATGGAATCCCTGAGTAGGCAGCGTGATGCGTCCCTCATCAATAATTCCGGGCATAGACAGTCCTACCAATTGTATATCCGGGTAAATGGCAAAGGCCGTATCACAGATATCGCACACATCTTCCATACAGATCTTGGGCTTGATACTGACTTCATCAAAGGTAATATCATTATGCTCATTGTAAATTCTGGAGGCCAGAAGAAAATGGTCGTTATCGCGGATCAGGGCAATGGTCAGAACCTGAACATGAGGCTTAAGCTGCTGCTTTAGGGGAAGCTGCCTTACATGGGGCCGGTGGGAGACTTTTTCCGGACATATGAGGGGTTCCAAGTCAGTAAAGACGGATTTGACATCATAGGTGGCGAAAATCTTGGGCGGAATCTTATAGATCTTTTTGTCAGGCAGGATCTTTTGAACCTTCTCATAAATGTAGGAAATTTGAGGGGCCAGTAAAATGATGTCATACTGGCCGGCGACATGATAGAGATTGCCGTAAGAGACAGCCGTGAACTCATAATTCAGAGACAGAAGTTCGGCGGATTCATTGAGCTTCTGGGCAAAGAACCCTGTGGTCAGGCCGCTGGTGCAGGACAGAAGAACTTTGACAGGCGGTCTCACAGTCAGCTCTTTAACGCTCTCCAGCATCTCTCCAAAAAGTTTCATGGCATGCTCTAAGGTATGCATCTGAAAATGAAGATAGAATTCATGCCGGTTGCTTACCAGATTCAATACACTGAGCTGGATAATGTCCATAGGGAAAAACGTGACTTCACCCCGGCAGTAATCGGTCTCAACCACGATAACGGATTCATCTTTTTCATTTACATAAAGTTTGTAGCCGGAACTTGTCTGGGTCAGAACCCACTGCCGGAACTGCCGGACCAAAGCATTGTCTGATGGTTGACTCATATGTATATTCCCCCTGTTTTGATAAATGGTATGTTACACTCCCAAATAATACTTTTGATAATATTGAATCCGGAGCAGATCAAAAATCTGCATCAGCTGATAATTGAAATTCAATCCGTCATATCTTCCGGGAAGCCGCAGGACAAAATTGCTGATCTTATGCTCCTCTCTGGTGTATATAGGGTTCTGAGTGATGAGCAGGCTGGTGGCGGCGCCGGGATTTAAGTCGTCGCGGAAAGTAAGGAATCCTTTCATGGCCCGCCCGGTGGCAGAGATAAAGATCAGCATGTCGTCCGGTGAGAATTTCATGGCGGGGTCATAATTATGGAACTGTACCACATTTTTTCCGAAAGTAATCAGGTCTGTCTGGAATTCCACAGCTATGGACATGGGATACAGGGCGCCGATAATAACAGTTCTTTTATGGCAGTCGATCTGTTCACAGATTGTGGAGATATAATGAAGCATCACCTCGTCAGACATATCCTTCTCCATATTTTTTACCAGATTGTCAGCCCTCAGTCCGATCATCCGCCCGCGAATCTGATCTAAGCGGGTAAGGTGGTGCTGGACAAAGGTCTGATGGAAGACATCCCAGCTGAACCCTATGCCCAGACGACCGATAAAATCATCCATATTCTTCTCGTCTATGCCGGTCTCCTCAAGGACCCTTTCCTTTGTCATGGATTCCATCTCCAGGTAATGATCCACGATATAGGTGCACAGTTTATAAGAATCATCATATACCAGAGCCCCGTTAAGATATTTAAGAATTCTGGACAAAAGCACATCCATTACACTGCCTCCTTTTCTCCGCCTAAGTCTTTTTTTCTGATCACGGTTACCGACATATCATTGAGACAGAGACAGTTGAGCTGTCCGTTGTCAAATGGTCCAAGTCCTCCGTCGATACCGATCTTATCGTGATAATAAGGGTCGAACCATACATTAAAATTCTCTCCGCCGTTTAGATGACACAAGGGGGTATGGCCGAAGATAATGGTTTTGCCCTTCAGTGCCGGAGACATGTAGAACCATTCCCGAATCCAGGCACAGATCTCCTCGTCCTGCTCATGGAGAGGGCGTTCCGGGTCGATGCCGGCATGAATCAGCACCAGAGCCTGACCGCCTACATTGACCTCAATATAACTGGGAAGGCTGTTGATGTAGTCTATAAGCCAGGTGCGGAACTCTTTTCTCCTGCATTCAAAATCCTTTTTATTGCAGCAGTCTTTCTGCAGAAACTTTTCCATCTGTTTCATGGTTTTATCTCCGCCGTTGCACTGCCAGATTCTTCCCTGGGGGCAGGCCCAGTCTTCTTTCATAAGAAAGTCTCTCATCATCAGTTCATGGTTCCCTTTTAACAGGAAGATATTGTCCTGATGCTGCTGGATGAAATGGTAGATCTCCATGGCTTTTTCGCCCCGGTCATTGCAGTCCCCCAGGATATACAGTCTGTCACTGTCAGAAAATGCAATCTTTTTGAGCATGGCCAGCAAGGCTTCATAATGCCCGTGAAGATCTGACAGTGCATATACTTTCCCCGTCATAAGCATTTCTCCTCTATAATGTGAATCAGAACACGCTGTTTGCAGCTGTGCAAAAATCACTCTTATTAATCATTATAATATGGTTTATAAGCTTTCGCAACAAGATATGTACCCTCTTTGCTCTGCAGCTTCAATATAATTAATGCCAGAAACTGCAAAGATTTGCAATTACCAATAATCCCCTGTAGAATTCCCATCATCTGTATGTTAATATTAATTTGTAACAGAAATGTAAAATATTTGTAACAGACAGGAGAGATGACTATGAAGAGACTTGCATTATACGCGGCAGCGGCAGTAGCCATGACGGGAACTATGACCATGACATCTCAGGCGGCAGTGAGAACCTATGTCATAGGAGGAGATTGTGGCAATTCATTGGGAAACAGCGGATGTAATACAGAAAATAATTTTTCCTGGGGAACAGGAAACGGATGCGGCTCTATGGAGCAGATTCTGCGTCAGATGATTCCTGACTGTTTTTCATATGGCTGTGACTCCCCGATACCTGATTGTCCGGGGGGATCGGGGGATATCCTTATACCAAATCTTCCGGGGCCCAATTACCCAGGTTCTTCTGAGTGTCCGGATAGTTCGAAGCCGGAAATTCCGAATCCGGGAATCCAGCCTCCTGACATCCAGCTTCCTGACATCCAAAATCCGGATACCCAGAAGCCGGTCATTCCGAATCCTGATAAACCTGGCACAGGCATTCAAAAACCGGATACTCCAAATACCGGAGGTCAGATCACGGACCAGGAAAAGACTTACATTCAGCAGGTGATCAGCCTGGTCAACGAAGAAAGGGCCAAAGCAGGCCTGTCTCCGGTAACGGAAAGTTCGGATGTATCTGCCGCTGCCGCTGTGAGGGCTCAGGAGATCACCGGGAGTTTTTCACATACAAGGCCCAACGGAAGCAATTACAGCACAGCTTTGGATCAAAGCGGGGTAAAGTACATGGGAAGCGGAGAGAATATTGCTTACGGACAGAGAACGCCTCAGGAAGTGATGAACGGATGGATGAACAGTCAGGGACACAGGGCCAATATTCTGAATAAGAATTATACTACGATCGGTGTGGGATACTATCAGAATGCCAATGGAGTGGGATACTGGGTACAGCTGTTTACATATTAATGGGTTGCCCGAAACTTTAAACAGATAAAATATCAGCCGGAAGGAGCATCTCTTGACAAGAGGATACTTCTTCCGGCTTTTTACAGGAAAGTGCCGGATGGCATTACATCTTTCTGTATTCCGCCATATGTCCGGGCAGTGTGAGAGCCTTTAGGTTCATGCACTGTTCCAGCTGCTGAGGCGTCATAAGCTGCTGCTGAAGCACTAAGTCGCGGACAGAGACGCCGGACTCCAGGGACTGTTTGGCAATGTCCGCCGATTTTTTATAGCCTATGTAAGGGCATAAAGCCGTGGCGATGGCAACGCTGGATTCCACCAGCTGTTCACACCGGTCGCGGTTGGCAGTGATGCCCAGGACACAGTTGTCTGTCAGAGTCTGAACCGCCCCCCGCAGAGTGTCAATGGATTCAAAGATATTATAAAAGATTACCGGCTCAAAGGCATTGAGCTCCAGCTGTCCGGCCTCAGCTGCCAAAGTAACCGTCACGTCATTGCCGATTACGTTATAGGCGACCTGACTGACTACTTCCGGGATAACGGGATTAATCTTACCCGGCATGATGGAAGAACCGTTCTGCTTGGGAGGAAGATTGATTTCTCCAAGTCCGGTCTTGGGGCCGCTGGACAAAAGCCGCAGGTCATTACAGATCTTGGATAAGCTGACGGCACAGGTCTTAAGGGCCGATGAGATATGTACAAAGCCGTCCAGATTCTGAGTGGCATCAAAGAGGTCTTCGGCCTGATAGCAGTTGGTGCCGCAGACCAGGTTAACATTTTTGATAATGTGGAACAGATATACAGGGTTAACGTTGATGGCGGTTCCCACAGCCGTGGCTCCGATGTTGAGCATCCTCAGATCTTCATCAAGATCTTCCAAACGGTGAATATCTCTCTCCACAACAGCGGCGTAAGCCTCAAAAGACTGGCCCAGACGGATAGGAACTGCATCCTGCAGCTGGGTCCGCCCGATTTTCACCACATCGTCAAATTCCACAGCTTTCTCGTTCAGGGCTTTGTGAAGGCGCTTTAACTCCTTTACAAGGGACGGAAGCAGTTCACGAATCGTCAGTTTCCCGGCGGAAGGAATCACATCGTTGGTGGACTGAGCCATATTGACATGATCATTGGGATGTACGATGGAGTAATCGCCCTTTTCTCCGCCCAGAATCTCAATGGCTCTGTTGGCGATGACTTCATTGGCGTTCATGTTGGCGGAAGTTCCGGCCCCGCCCTGGATTGCGTCTACGATAAATTGGTTGAGGAGCTTGCCTGCGATGATCTCGTCACAAGCCTGCAGGATAGCTTTTCCGATTTTTTCGTCCAGCACATTGGCGGCCATATTGGTCATGGCAGCGGCCTTTTTGATCCGGGCTAAATTGGTGATAAAGACCGGATGGAGGGGGCGTCCGGTAATATTGAAATTGTGCTTTGCTCTTAAAGTCTGTACCCCATAATACGCCTTCACGGGGACTTCCATGGTTCCGATGGAATCCGCTTCGATTCTCATAATAATATGCCTCCCATATGTAATAAAATACCACAGATAAAGTCCGCAGAATTGTGGTCTGCTAAGTGGAGCATACCACGAAAGTGGAAAAGGGTAAATAGGGTGGGGAAAAAATGATTTTTTAAAATAATATTAAGAAAAAACTTAATAAAATAAAGTATTTTGCGTTGAAAACTTTGCTTTATTAATCTATACAAAGCGCCGCAGGAAACAGACCAATTCTTCATTGCAGTTTTTATCCCCCATGTGCTATACTGAAACCGTGTGAAAAAAGAAGGGAGAACATGTTATGAAAAAAATGATTTCCTGGAATGTAAACGGACTCCGGGCCTGTGTGGGAAAGGGGTTTTTAGAATATTTTAAAGAGGCGGATGCGGATATTTTCTGTATTCAGGAAAGCAAGCTTCAAAAAGGTCAGATTGATCTTCCTCTGGAAGGGTATTATCAGTACTGGAATTATGCGGAAAAGAAAGGGTATTCCGGGACAGGGCTTTTTACAAAAGAGGAGCCGGTTTCTGTTGTTTACGGAATAGGGATGGAAGAACATGATAAAGAAGGAAGGGTCATAACCGCTGAATATCCTGATTATTATGTGGTCACCTGTTACACTCCTAATTCTCAGAACGAGCTGGCCAGACTTCCATACCGTATGAAGTGGGAGGATGACTTTTTGACATATCTGAAAAAGCTGGAGGAGAAAAAACACGTGATTTTCTGCGGCGACCTCAATGTGGCTCACAGGGAGATTGACTTAAAAAATCCTAAAACCAACCATAACAACGCGGGGTTTACGGATCAGGAGCGGGAAAAATTTACAAAACTCCTGGCGTCCGGGTTTATTGATACATTCCGCTATTTTAACCCAGATGCAGAAGGGATCTATTCCTGGTGGTCTTACCGGTTTAAGGCAAGAGAGAAAAATGCAGGGTGGCGCATTGATTATTTCTGTGTGTCCCAAGGTTTGAAAGATCGTTTGGTCAGTGCGGCGATTCATACAGAGATTGCGGGATCGGATCATTGTCCCGTGGAGCTGGTGATATCATGAACTTAGTGACCGCAGAGCATTTGACAAAATCTTATACGGAAAGGCTTTTGTTTGACGATACGGATTTCAGTATCAACGAGAACGAGAAAATCGGCCTGATTGGAATCAATGGAACAGGGAAGTCTACGCTTTTAAAGATTGTGGCCGGTTTAGAGGAACCGGACCTGGGGACAGTGGTCCGGGGACGGAATCTGGATATGCGCTATCTTCCGCAGAATCCCAGGTTTACACCGGGAGATACAATTTTACAGAGTATTGTCAGAGACAATGAGGGCCATGAGCATCCGTGGGATTTGGAAAGCCAGGCAAAGATGATGCTTACGAAAGTAGGAATTTTTGACTTTGATGCTAAAGTGGAGACCTTGTCAGGAGGGCAGAGAAAACGGGTGGCCCTGGTGAGCACTCTTATGTCGGACACGGATCTGCTGATACTGGATGAGCCTACCAACCATTTGGACAGCGAGATGGCCGGATGGCTGGAGGATTACCTGAAAAAATTCAGAGGCGCCATTCTCATGATTACCCATGACCGGTATTTTCTGGACAGCGTCACCAACCGTATCGCAGAGCTGGACAAGGGTAAATTATATAGTTATCAGGCAAATTATGAAGGATATCTCAAATTAAAAACAGAACGCCTTGACATGGAAAATGCCACCGAGAGGAAACGCCAGTCGATTCTTAAGGTGGAACTGGCATGGATGCAGAGAGGCGCCAGGGCCCGGTCTACCAAGCAGAAAGCTCATATTCAGCGGTATGAGGCCTTAAGAGATCAGAAAGGGCCGGAACTTGACAAAGAAGTGGAGCTGGAGTCTGTGAGCAGCCGCCTTGG
Organism: Clostridiaceae bacterium; assembly: GCA_910574345.1. Classification (GTDB taxonomy): domain Bacteria; phylum Bacillota; class Clostridia; order Lachnospirales; family Lachnospiraceae; genus UBA3402. Next base: position 101,374 of record CAJSZV010000009.1, read on the forward strand.
AAGGACTACGGTGGAGATTAAGGGGCTGTACAAGGCATACGAAGAAAAAGTTCTGATTAAGGATTTCAATTATATATTTCTGAAGGATGACAGAATCGGGATTATCGGACCTAACGGAAGCGGAAAATCCACGCTGATGAAGATGATCGCAGGCTGGGTCAGGCCGGATGCCGGAGTGATAGAGATTGGGCAGACGGTAAAGATCGGATATTTTTCCCAGGAAAATGAGGATATGGACGAAAGCCTGAAGGTAATCGACTATATCAGAAACGCGGCGGAGTATGTGAAGACCAGAGACGGAAGCGTCAGCGCTTCCCAGATGCTGGAGCGGTTTTTATTTCCTCCGTCTGTTCAGCATACAACTGTCAGCCGCCTTTCCGGCGGGGAAAAGAGGCGGCTCTATCTTCTGCGGATTCTTATGGAAGCCCCCAATATACTCCTTTTGGACGAGCCGACCAATGATCTGGATATTCGCACACTGACAATTTTGGAAGATTATCTTGACGGTTTTTCGGGGATTGTCATTGCCGTATCCCATGACCGGTATTTTCTGGACCGGGTTGTGAGAAGGATTTTTGCGTTTGAGGGTCAGGGAAAAGTGACACAATATGAAGGAGGCTATACTGACTATCAAGGGGCTTATGACAGGATGAATCCTGGCAGGGATGAACCCTGTGATACCAAGAGAGCAGCAGAGAAAAAGTGTTCTCAGGAAGGCAAAGGCAGGGATAAGAAGAATAGCAGGCCTAAGAAACTTCGATTTACTTACCAGGAGCAAAAGGACTGGGAAGTAATTGAAGATGAGATACAGGCCCTTGAGACGGAAGTGGAGGAACTGGATAAAGCCATAGAGGAAGCGGCTACAGATTTTATAAAGCTCAAGGAATTAGTGGAAAAGAAAGAGCAGAAAGAGGCGGCGCTGGAAGGCAAAATGGAAAGGTGGATGTATCTTAATGACCTGGCAGAGCAAATTGCCGCAGGTAACTTACAGACTTAAGGAATGCCAAGGATAAAGGGGGATTCACATTGGAGCAGTATCGCGTTTTGACAAAAGAAAATCGGCGATATCCCGTAGGAATTACGGTTATGGATAAAAAACTGCATGTATCAGTTATATCATCTGCTGAAACCTGTAGTCTGGTGTTATTTGAAAATGGAAATGAGGAACCGGATATAAAGATTCCCATGGCGCCAAAGGACAGGGAAGGAGACGTATGGAACTTAACGGTGGAAGGAAAGTGGCCCCGTGGGACCATGTACTGTTTTGAGATAGACGGCTGCCTAAGGCCTGACCCCTGCGGCCGGCAGTTTACCGGATGGGAAAAGTGGGGAGATCCGGAAAATATAAAACATGTGATGAAATCTCCGCTGTATGGTGAAAATTTTGACTGGGAGGGAGATGAGGCGCCGGATATTCCTTTCCATGAAAGCATTATTTACCGATGTCATGTAAGAGGGATGACCTGCCACAGTTCCTCTAAGGTCAGGGGAAAGGGAACCTTCCGGGCCTTGATGGAAAAGCTTCCCTATATAAAAGGGCTGGGAGCTACAGCTATAGAATTAATGCCGGTTAATGAATTTCAGGAGGTTTTGGTTCAGGAAAGCGAGTGGAATCCCAGAGCGCCGAAAAAAGGTCCCGAACCTACGGGGAGATTGAATTACTGGGGATATACGGGAGGTTATTACTATGCGCCAAAGACCTCTTACAGCAGCGGCCAGAGAAAAAGGCCGGTCTATGAATTGAAAACCCTGGTAAAAGAGATTCATAAGGCGGGCATGGAACTTATTATCGAACTGTATTTTAGCGGGGAGGAGAGTCCTGCGTCCATTCTTGACATTGTCAGATTCTGGGTACAGGAATATCATGTGGACGGAATTCATCTGGTAGGACATGGGCCTGCAGACCTGATCGGGAGAGATCCGTACCTGAGCCGTACGAAGCTGTTTGCCACTACCTGGCAGGGGGTGGAGGCGGGAAACAGAAAACATCTGGCGGAGTATCACGATGGTTTTCTGACAGACATGCGCCGGGTGCTGAAAGGCGATGAAGATCAGATCCGTCCCCTTATGATGCGGGTGAGTCAAAACCCTGACAAGTATGGTGTCATTAACTACATGGCCAATACCAATGGTTTTACCATGATGGATATGGTGTCCTATGACCGGAAACACAATGAGGCCAACGGCGAGGACAACAGGGACGGAAGCGACTATAATTACAGCTGGAACTGCGGATTGGAAGGGCCGTCAAAAAGGAAAAAGCTGACGGCCATCCGGCGTAAGCAGATCCGCAATGCCATGGTTCTTTTGTTTTTAAGCCAGGCCACACCTCTCCTTCTTGCCGGAGATGAATTCGGCAACTCCAAGTCCGGCAATAACAATGCCTATTGTCAGGACAATGAGATCTCCTGGCTGAATTGGAATCAGAGGAAGACCAATGCCGACATATATGAGTTTGCGAAATATTTGATTGGTTTTCGGAAAGCCCATCCTGTATTTCATATGGAGAAGAAAGCCCTGAATATGGATTATATGGCCTGCGGACATCCGGATGTATCTTTTCATGGCGTAAAAGTCTGGAGACCCGAATATGAAAATTTCCGCAGACAGCTGGGAATCCTGTATTGCGGGGACTATGGGAAAAAATCTGACGGAAGCAGCGACGATTATTTCTTTGTCATGTACAATATGCATTGGGAGAACCACGAATTCGGACTGCCACGTCTGCCAAAGGACCGCAGGTGGCATGTGGTGATAGATACAAGTCTTGGCGGTGTAAACGGGCATTATGAGACAGGACAGGAACCATGTCTGGAAGACCAGAAAACTTATATGGTAAAAGAACGGTCCATAGCAGTACTGACGGGAAAAAAATATGAGGTTTCAAAGAAAAAGAACAAGGAGGCAGCGAGGGATGAAAAAATATGATTATGTATTGGCCGGAAGCGGACTGTTTGCCGGGGTATGGGCCTATCTGGCTAAAAAGCAAGGCAGGACTTGTCTGGTTGTGGAAAAAAGAGATCATATAGGCGGAAATATTTATTGTGAGGATATAGAAGGGATTCATGTGCATAAATACGGCGCGCATATCTTCCATACCAGCAACCGTGAAGTGTGGGACTTTGTCAACGGCCTGGTGGAATTTAACCGGTATACCAACAGCCCCGTGGCCAATTATAAGGGGGAGATGTATAATATGCCCTTTAATATGAATACATTCAGTAAGATGTGGGGAATCTCCACACCTCAGGAGGCCAGGGCCATTATTGCCCGACAGAAGAAGAGTGTGGAGGGGGAGCCAAAGAATCTGGAGGAGCAGGCTATCAGTCTGGTGGGAAAAGATATATATGAGAAACTGGTAAAAGGCTATACGGAGAAACAGTGGGGCAGAGACTGCAAGGAACTGCCGGCCTTTATTATTAAGCGCCTGCCTGTAAGATACACCTATGACAACAATTATTTTAATGATCTGTATCAGGGAATACCTATCGGCGGGTATAATGCGGTTATTGAGAAATTGTTTGAGGGATGTGATATTGAGACCGGGGCGGATTATCTGGAGCATAAGGAGCATTACGACAGTCTGGGAGAGCGTGTGGTGTACACGGGCACTTTGGACTCTTACTATGAGTATCGGTTTGGAAAGCTGGAATACCGCAGCTTAAGATTTGAGACGGAAGTGATTGATCAGGATAATTATCAGGGAGTGGCTGTGGTTAATTATACGGATCGGGAGACACCCTATACCAGGATTATTGAGCACAAGCATTTTGAGTTCGGGACTCAGCCGAAGACGGTGATTACCAGGGAGTATCCGGCTGACTGGCAGGAGGGGATGGAACCTTATTATCCGGTGAATGATGAGAAGAACCAGAAGCTGTATGAGCAGTATGCTGCTTTGGCAGCCCAGGAAAAACGGGTGATTTTTGGGGGAAGGCTGGCTGAATATAAGTATTATGATATGGATAAGGTGATTGAGTCGGCGTTAAAGCGGGCAAAAGAATATGGAATGTGTTAAGGCGTGAAAGGGACGGCAGCAAAAAGCGAAGATCAGGGCTTTAAGCTGCCGGCTTTTGTGTTGTTATTCTATGGCAAATTCCACGGATACCTGGGCGGAGATGTTTAGCTGACCGGGTTCCATGATCGTGTCGGCCACGGATCCGGAAGCCATGGATTTTTCGATAAAGGAGTTGGCGTAGCGGGCGGTCTGGGAGGATGAGAGTTCTTCCACACGGACTATGCTGCCTAAAGTACATCCGCCGGCATCCGCTATAACCTGGGCTTTCTGGCGGGCTGATTCTATGGCTTTGGTCAGGGCCTCCTCATAACAGGCGTCATACTGACTGGACAGATAAGAGACGCTGTCAATATTGTTGATTCCTTTGTCGACGCAGGCGCCGAGAAGGGTTTCCGCCTGGTCAATAGTGATGTCGGATACCGTGAGGCTGGTCTGCATCTCGTATCCTACGGCAGTGCGGCCGGAGGTGTAATCATAGATGGGATTCATGCCGTAGGTGGAGGTTTGAAGGGATTTGTCAGGAATTCCGGAACTTTTTAAAAAGTCAATTACACGGGCTAAATCGGTTGTATTCTTTTCCTGACAGGTTTTCGCGTCTTCGGCCTGGGTGGAGATGCCGAAACGGATTTGGGCCATGTCAGGTACGGCTTTTATGGTCTCGGAACTCTGGACGGTGATGACGTTGCGCTCTGTGGTCTGGACCGTGAGCGTGTCGGGGTAGGGGGCGGGGGTTGAGGATGGGACTGCGCATCCTGACAGGGTCAGGGTGGCGAGGGTCAGGATGGTGGTTAGAGTATAGGTGTGTGGTTTGCTCATGTATGTGAAGACCTCCGATGGGATTATTTTTTGGTGGAAGAGAGGGGCGGGGGGCAGGGAGTTGATCCGTAGTAAGTGCAGGGGGAACTCCGCAGTGGCGCTCGATTCCGCTTTGCTCCAAACCCGATAAAGCGGGGCACGCTGTCTCGCTCACGGGCCTTCGGCCCTATGGAAAAGTCAGATAAAAATCTGCTTTTATGCAAGCATAACGCATCTTTTTATCAGCCTTTTTCCGCACTGCTCTTCGCTTATGTGGACATTATACACCACCCCCCGGTGGTTTGTCTTGCTTTTCTTTTAATTTATTGGTACATTCTTTTTGTTTTTTGTTAAAATATGATTAAGATTATTTTTGAATAGGGAGGAGGGGAATGGATATGATTGATTTGTCGGGGATTATGGGGATTCCGTTGTTGAGGAAGAGCCGGTTTACGGGGAGTGACGGCTTGCTGCGGTATGTGCTTGAGAGACAGAACAGCGAAGAGGAAGGAGAACGGCTGGCGGCTGTGTTCTGGAAAGGAGAAGCGTGTTCTGATGCGACTCCGGATGAGGATAAGACTGCCAGAACCTTTCCGTTTACGGAGGAAGGACTGAGGGAGGCTCAGGAATGGCTAAACGGTCAGACCGGTGATTTGTGAAAAAGGGTGATTTGTGGTATACTAAGAAAGTACACGGATGTGGGAGATGTAATATGACATAAGAAAGGATAACTGTTATGAGTCTGGATTTTCGTCCCGTAAGGGCAAAAGATATTGATATGATGGAACCCTATTTTAGTCTGAGGCCTAACAAAACATGCGACAGCGCCTGTCTGGAAAGTTTTTTATGGCAGAAATACTATAATGTAAATTTTGCCGTCAGTGACGGGAGGGCGATCCAATGGAGAATGAGTTTGAACGGGGAAGCATTTTCGGCTCTGCCTATGTGCCGGGAAGAGGAACTGCATCATTACTTTTTTGAAATTGTTCACTATTTTAATGAAGAGCTTCACCTGCCTTTAAAGATTTTCCTAGCAGATGAGGAAGGAACAAAATACCTGGACCTGGATCCTGAAAAATATGAGGTGACAGAGCAGGAGGATTCAAAAGATTATCTCTACGACGGAGATGCCATGCGGAACCTTTCGGGAAAGAAACTCCACAAGAAAAAAAATCATGTAAACGCTTTTATAAAGGAATATGAAGGACGCTGCGAATATCGGAAGCTGTGCTGCTCTGACCGGCAGGATGTATGGCAGTTTTTGGATTTGTGGAGGGAGCAAAAAGGCAGTGATGTGGAGGAACAACTGGACTATGAGGTGGAAGGGATTCATGAGATCCTCAAGAATTGTTTTAATCTCAATGTCCGCATGGGCGGTATCTATATTGATGGCAATATGGAGGCGTTTTCTATAGGAAGCTATAATTCACTGGAGAAAATGGCTGTTATCCACATTGAGAAAGCGAACCCGGAGATCCGGGGGCTGTATCAGTTTATTAACCAGCAGTTCCTGGTTCATGAATTCCCGGATGCAGTATTGATAAACAGGGAGGATGATCTGGGACTGGAAGGGCTGAGACAGGCCAAGATGTCTTATAATCCTGTAGGGTTTGCCAGAAAGTATAAGATTGTCCAGAGACAAATCGGCGTAGTATAATGTGATGTCCCCTGCATACAGGCTGACTGCCCGGAATGAATTTCCATATTCTGCGGGGCGGGGGAGCGGGCGGAGAGGAGCGGATATGATGTTAACCGGATATTTGGCACAGCAGGAAAAGGAGGATACCATTCCCCTCTGGAAAGAGGCCTTTCCGGAAGACGAACCGGAGTTTCTGGCCTATTATTACAGGGAGAAAACAAAAGATAATCGGATTTTGGCTGCATGGGAAGGAGAGAAAGACAGCAGAAGAATTATTTCCATGGTTCAGAGAAATCCATACAAATTATGGCTTAAGGGATGTGTGGCGGACAGCGATTATATTGTGGCAGTGGCCACGGTAAAGGATAAAAGGCATCAGGGGCTTATGCGGATGCTGATGACAGGGATGATGGAAGATATGCACAGAGAAGGAATGCCCTTCTGCTATCTGATGCCTGCCAACAGAAAAATCTATGAACCCTTTGGCTTTGCCTATATCTACGATCAGGAGCACTGGGCGGTGCCGGAAGAGACGGAAAGAAGACTGATAAAAGAGAAAGTCGGGCCGGAGGACAGCGGGGAGGCGGCCCGGTGGATGGAAGAATGGCTTGAGCAGGAATATGAGGTGTTTGCAGTTCGGGATAAAGCTTATGTTGAACGGCTGCTGGCGGAGCTTGAAAGCGAGAAGGGGCAGATGGAGTTTCTCTGCGATCAGGGGAGAACCGTCGGAATCCGGTGCTGGTGGGGAATCAAAGAGAGGGAGCAGAGAATGCTTCTGTGCGGCAGAAAATACCGGGAAGATAAGAAAGAGAAGACACCGGCCATTATGGCCAGAATCACGGATTTGGAGAAATGTCTGGGATTGATGCGTCTGAAAAAGGACAGCCCTTTTGACCGGCTGGAAGTGGTTCTTTCTGTGGAGGATTCCTTGTGTCCGTGGAATAACGGGGTGTTTCTTTGGACGATAGGGAAGGAAAAGTCCCGGGCTGTAAAGACGGAGGCGAGGACAGGCTTGGGAGATCAAACCGGGAAAATAGGAATTCATCTTTTGACTCAATGGCTTTTCGGGTATAAGAGCCTGGAAGAAGTTGACTGTGGGCAGCAGGAATCAGGCATCAAAAAGAAGGCGTCAACTCCGGCGGGGGAAGGTACGCCTTGGTGGCAGGAGATTGATCTCTGGAAAAAGGTTTTTCTGGATGAGATTGTATGAAAGGAGAGGGGTGGATGACAGAGCGGGAAACATTGAGGAAATGGATTGAGGAAAGCGGCAATATTGTGTTTTTCGGCGGGGCGGGCGTGTCAACGGAAAGCGGTATACCGGACTTCAGAAGTCAGGACGGTCTGTATAATCAGGAATATGACTACCCGCCGGAGACCATTATCAGTCACAGTTTTTATAAGCGGAATCCGGAAGAATTTTTTCGCTTTTACAAAAACAAAATGATTGTGACGACAGCCAGGCCCAATGCGGCCCACAGAGCCCTTGCCAGGCTGGAACAGCAGGGGAAATTAAAGGCGGTAATTACCCAGAACATTGACGGTCTGCATCAGATGGCGGGGAGCAGAGAAGTTCTGGAACTTCATGGTTCCATCCATCGGAATTACTGCCAGCGGTGCGGCAGATTTTACGGTCTGGATGCAGTGACAGGCAGCGAGGGTGTGCCAAGGTGCAGCTGCGGCGGAATAATCAAACCGGATGTGGTATTGTATGAGGAGGGGCTGGATCAAAAGACTCTTAGGAAGGCGGTGGAATATATCAGCCGGGCGGATGTGCTGATCATCGGAGGCACCTCTCTTGCGGTGTATCCGGCGGCAGGACTCATCGACTATTATGAAGGAAGCAGATTGGTTCTCATTAACAAATCTGCCACGGTCCGGGATGCCCATGCTGACCTGGTGATCCATGAACCCATTGGAGAAGTGTTTAAGGAGGAGGGATAATATGCACATAGGGGCAGATAATCGGTATGAACAGATGAGTTATGCCAGATGCGGAAGAAGCGGGTTGATGCTCCCCAGAATTTCTCTGGGACTATGGCAGAATTTTGGCCTGGAGAAGACTTTGGAGGAACAAAAGGAGATTATTTTTCAGGCCTTTGACCACGGAATCACCCATTTCGATCTGGCTAATAATTATGGGAATCCGGCGCCGGGACTGGCGGAAGAGAACTTCGGGAAGATTTTACATAATGAACTGTCTTCATACAGAGATGAATTGGTGATCTCCACAAAAGCCGGATTCGACATGTGGCCCGGGCCTTATGGAAACTGGGGTTCCAGAAAATACCTGACAGCCAGTTTGGATCAGAGCTTAAAGCGCATGGGCCTTAACTATGTGGATATCTTCTACCACCACAGACCGGATCCTGAGACGCCTTTGGAAGAGACTATGGGGGCGCTCAGTGACATGGTGCGCCGGGGAAAGGCTTTATATGTGGGGATTTCCAATTATCAGGAGCCGGAGACAAGACGGGCAGCAGAAATTCTTAAAGCGAACGGTACGCCGTGTCTTATCCATCAGCCAAGGTACAATATGTTCGAGCGCTGGGTGGAAGACGGCCTCCTGGACACCCTTGAAGAAGCGGGTGTGGGCTGCATAGCCTACAGTCCTCTGGCTCAGGGGGCGCTGACAGACAGATATCTGAAAGGCATCCCGGAAGGTTCCAGGGCTTCCAGACAGGGAACTACCGTTCAGGGACGCTACCTGACCGAGGAAAAGCTGGAAAAGGTCAGGAGGCTCAATGAAATTGCCCAAAGCAGGGGACAGTCACTGGCTCAGATGGCCCTCTTATGGGTCTTGAGAAAATCTCAGGTTACGTCTGTACTTGTAGGAGCCAGCAGCGCGGCGCAGCTTAAGAACAGCATGGACAGCCTGAAAGGGGCGGCTTTTACACAGGATGAATTAGACACTATAGAAGAAATTCTGCAGCAGAGGTGATAAGATGGTTTTTGAAGTGGGAGATATCGTAAAATTAAAAAAACCCCATCCATGCGGAAGCCATGAATGGGAGATTCTTCGGGTGGGAGCGGATTTCCGCCTCAGATGTCTTGGGTGTGATCATCAGGTTATGGTGGAACGAAAACTGGTGGAGAAGAACTGCCGGGGAGTGAGGAAAAGGTAGGAGGACTATCGCTCTATATACTGAATTGCCACGCATCTTGGGCCTCCCTGGGCTACGAAGGCAGCACTCAGTTCAAGAATCTGAACTTCCAGTTCCTTAAAAGTCTGTTCGAACATGGATTTAATCTTGACAGCATCTTCTATGGCATTGGCATGGGAGATATACAGAAGGTGTTCCCGGCCCAGTTGCTTTTTCTTTACATGCTGGATAATGCTTTCAGCAGCGGAGGCCATGGTGCGCTTTACTCCGAATTTATCAAGTCTTTTTCCATCGGGTGTCAGTTTCATAATAGGCTTCAGCTTCAGGACGGAACCCGTAGCGGCTGCCAGAGGTGTCAGACGGCCTCCCCTTTTTAAGAAAGAGAAATCCTGAGGAATAAGGAATGACTCCGTCTTCCCGGCTGCCTGATTAAGCCAGGCGAGAATCTCCGAAGGGGAACATCCTTCCTCCTTCATCTTGAGGGCCTTCTGGACCATGTAGCGGTGAGGGCCGCAGAGAGTCCGGCTGTTGAATACCGTGATTTGGTCTTTGTGCTCCACCATTTCCCGGGCGCTTAAGGCTGTCTGGTAAGTTCCGGACAGACCGTCAGCCATAGAGATGTTGATAATCTCAGAATCCAAATGGGTGTTAAAAGCATGGAGAACATCCCCCAGAGGAGGCTGGGAGGTGGTGGGAATAAGCCCGTCCCCTATCTTTTTATAATAGTCGTCCATATCAATATCCAGATCCCTCCAGTGGAAGTCGCCGATGCTGACGCACAGAGGAATGGATTCAAAGCCCGCCATACGGGCCTGTGACGGAGTGTAAAGAGAAGAAGAATCAGTAATAATCTGTACCATAATAATATCCCCCCGGTAAAATGAGAAAATGTAGTTTTAAAAACCACTTTACAAAGTTTACTTTACCTTACAATGGATGCCGCGTCAACAAAAATCAACAAAAAACGATTATTTTTTTTCTTGCATTTCTGGAAAATATCTGTTAAAATATTAAACCGTGACACATTAATCCTTGCTCCCGACACTGAAAGCGGGGGCCGGAGACCATAAGGAGGTAAGAAACTATGAACAAATATGAATTAGCTGTTGTTCTTAGCGCAAAGCTCGAAGATGAAGAGAGAGCCGCAGCCATTGAGAAGGTAAAAGGATATATTACCCGTTTCGGTGGCACAGTGACCAATGTTGATGAATGGGGTAAGAAGAGACTTGCTTACGAGATTCAGAAGATGAAAGAAGGCTTCTACTACTTTATCCAGTTCGAGTCTGATTCCGTATGTCCTAACGAAGTGGAAGCACACGTTCGTATCATGGAGCCGGTTATCAGATACTTATGCGTAAGACAGGAAGCATAATCGATAAAGGAAGAGTGATCGTATGAACAGAGTAATCTTAATGGGCAGACTGACCAGAGACCCGGAAGTGAGATATTCCCAGGGAGAGCGTTCCATGGCTATCGCCAGATACACTTTGGCTGTGGACAGAAGAGGACGCAGAAGCCAGGAAGGCGGTGAGCAGACCGCAGACTTTATTAACTGTGTTGCGTTTGACAGGGCAGGAGAGTTTGCGGAGAAGTATTTCCGTCAGGGCATGAGGGTTCTTATATCCGGCAGACTTCAGACGGGCAGCTACACCAACAGAGAGGGCCAGAAGGTCTACACGACTGAGGTTATTATAGACGATCAGGAATTTGCAGACAGCAAGAATGCGTCAGGCGGAGGTCAGGGAGGATATCCGGGCGGCAATTATCAGCAGCCGGCATCCAGGCCAGCTCCATCCAGCGCAATCGGTGATGGTTTTATGAATATTCCGGACGGAGTCGAGGACGAAGGACTTCCGTTTAACTAAAAGGAACTGCTGTTTTTGGCAGTCAGAATGATGAAGGAGGTACAAGCTCATGGCATTCAATAAAAATGACAAGGCGGATGGCGCGAAAGTAAGAAGAAGCGGCGGTATGCGCAGAAGAAAAAAAGTCTGTGTATTCTGCGGCGAGAAGAACGGCGTAATTGATTACAAGGATACAAACAAGTTAAAGAGATATGTATCTGAGAGAGGTAAGATTCTTCCCAGAAGAATTACCGGCAACTGTGCAAAGCATCAGAGAGCTCTGACAGTAGCGATCAAGAGAGCCCGCCATGTGGCGCTTATGCCATATACAATGGAATAGAAGAAGCAGAAATTCCAAGAGATCAGAAAGTTGCCCCGAACTACGGTTCGGGGCAACTTTTGGATTTGGGAATCATATAATATATTGAGTTAGCAGAAGAGTAAACTGTTACGAGTTGATAAACAGTTTGCGGTTTTTGGATAATGCTATTGACAATTTAAATAAGATAAGATAGAATGGAAATAGTCTATATCCACTCTGATCTTTAGGGGACACAGAGTGGATTTTTTAATAACGATAATAGTAGCAAGTAAGGAGGGGCATATGATAGGACGTGAACGACATCCGGAATCCAAGAGTGGGAATAGTCTTGACTCCGGACACTATTTAGGACAAATCTCTTATGATCAAGAGAAAACGTATATACGGGAGTATGTGAGTCAGCAAGAATCGGTGTCAGGTATCATTAACGCGGATATCGGTGTCCCCTCACAATCAAACTTCCACTTCAGTCCCCATGAATTGAACTTTATCGGGGATGATGATGACTGCAACTGATTTAACCAACTATTGAGACCGTCTTAAAAACTTGCATCTGCGTCATTACTGCAGTGAAAGGTTTGATTGGCGGTCTTTTTTATACGTTTGAGAAACGGGGTGAGAAGGTGGATAAAAGTGACAGCAAAAAACTATATACTGTGCTGGTCATTGCGGTTGTTATTAATCTCTTGTGCATTGGATTCAATTACTGGTATGATCTCAGAGCAAATATTGCAGCAGCCAATGCAGCGGTCGCTTCTCCAACCAATGCAGTTGGCTTTAATAACGGCACAAGCGTGATTTTAACAAGCATTTATATATTTTTTTCCAACCTTTCAGAGATGGGAAAATCTATGACAGGTGTTTCCATTTCTGTTGCCAGCTTGTTTTTTGCGTCTGTTTATTTCTCGTTTAACAACTTAAGCCGTCAGAGATACGGGATTACATTCAAAGAAATGTACATAAAAAAATACAACGGTGTTTTTGAACGCAATAAAAATATAATCATAAGAATTATTTTGTTTGTGTTTGTTTTGGCTGTTTTATCATTGAGAATAGCTGTATTATTTATGTTCCTTTCAATGCTTTGGGTTACGATAGAAGAGTTTAAGCATATGGCGCTGATATTTAACTCTGACGAACAAATGAATTTAGTATCTGAAGAAGTTTTAAAAGAGTTAAGGCAATGGCTTCATGGGGAAGCGGATAAAGATAAACTTGACTTTGCAAAAAAGGTTCTATATGGTGAATCTAAAGATATAGATACAAGATGTTTAATTCGGCAGATATATAGGCAGATGCTGGAAGAATCTGCCTATATATCTGTCAGAGCAAATTTTCTGCTCTTTTATGAAATAGCAAAAGGCATAGGGACTGCGAGTCTGTACGAGACCAAACTGCCTGAACAAATCAAGAATCATTTTGTATTGACACTTATGAAGGAGATAGGTGATAAGATAAGGAAAACTATTGATTCTGAATGCAGGCTTAAATATCTATCCGCTCAGCTAGGCATTATAACTGCTGTGATCATGTATCCGGGTGATTCCGGTTTTGCCATATTAGATCAGGTATTTGACAGGAAAAGCGCAGAGGTTTACTGTTGTCAATACTATGGGCTTCTGAGCCAGGCCGCAGGTATTTTATTAGAACTGTTATACGGATGTGACTATACAGTGGAACCATTATTTACATATATGCTACAAAAAGGATATTTGGATCCCCTGATAGACGGACTGGGGATGAATACACCGGAGAGTGATATTTTATTGTATTATCTTTGTGACAGTTATCAAGAACTTCCGGATATTACACATTTAAAGATATGGCGGACATATCTTTTCCTCAGGGCTGAAAAGGATGCCAAAACAGCTGGCTTATATAATACATATTTTGGATTGAGAAAATGGGGGAGAAACTGATAAATATGGAAAAGAAGAATATTTGCAGACCTATTGTTCTGCTGAACAAACAGATCCCGTCGACAGGTAAAGCAATCACTTGTGATTTTGTGGCCTTAGGAGAGAGGGACGGAATCATTATAAGGGATAATATTTTTAAGGAAGATACAAAAACATCATTTATTAATATTTGGAAACAGTTAGCAACAGAGTCAAGTCAACTAGAGGGAATTTACAGCAATTATATACTCTTTGCATTTCGGACAGAGGAGCCATATGAAGCAATAAGCGACAGCGCCTTTTTTCAAGATATGCAGAATCCCTTTTTGTTTGTGGTTTTATTGCAGTATAAAGAGCAATGTTTCAATATGGGACGATGGGGGAGATATGTGGAAAGGATGATTGTGAAAAATTATCCGGATTGTAAGGCCATAACCTATATGACTCTGGATGGTTCTGATCTGATATTGCTTTTAAGGACAAGCCTTTATGATACGGGACAACGTATAATAAGTGAACTTCACCATGCCGATAATATTTATCATACTCATGATGGAAAAAACCTGACACTAAATTACAGCTTCTCCATTGCGGGATTCTCTAAAAAAATACTGGATGAGACGGAGGATTTCAGCAAATATGGCGGAGAAGCGGGGAAAGTGACTTTTAATGTAATTGAAAAGTCCCCTGGTTCTGTGAAAAATCTGTATGACAATTTAACGGAATTATTGGGAGATGTACTGGTTCCGTTTCAGAATCTTGGGAATGATGATGATATTATAGTCTGGGAAAACGCTCCCTGGTCAAAACTTCTTCCCTTATACAAAGGAAACCAAAAAGGACTTTTGTTAGACGAACATAAAACTTACAGAAGTAGCGTATACAGCGTAGTTACCAGTATTCATACACAATTGCCGCTTGATTATTTCAAACAGCCTCCATTGCTGAAATTTTGCGGGCCAATACCTGATGTATTGCAAATCCAGACATATCCGGTTATAAAAGATATGATATATAAAACTTCTAAGGAAATCATAGAACGTTTTTGGCCTTCAGAGACTCCAGAAAAGGACGAGTATTTGTCTGACTATCAGAGAAAAATTGCACTTTGCAAAACCTTATTTCAGCTGTTGAATTCTCTTGATAAGTTTGAACGCACGGATTTCCCCAGATATATTTTTATTTCTATCCGCGAACCCTTAAAGTTGTTTCTTAAAATTATGAATCAAGTGGGACTGGAGGACAGGAAAAATACGGATTTAGAATTTTTAAATTCTATTAACATTTTAATACAAAGTTCGGATGCTGTTGATCGCAATTTCTTTCAGGCTCCGGATTTTAACGCGGGAATCTACTATTTGCCGGATAAATTGGAGGCTTTTTATTCTTCCTATATTTATTCCGTTACCAAATTATACAATTCAATGAGTCAAGGGGAACATGTGTATAAGTTCTTACTGTGCCCATCGCTTGAAAGGCAGACGAAATCGGTAGTCATTTACCCGGACACACTGCCCGGCGACAGGGTAGTCCTGATAAAAATTTCAGAACAGCTTTTATTTAATCCTCAGGTTTTGATGATTATTCTTGGACATGAAGTCGGTCATTATGTAGGAGGGAATATCCGAAGAAGAAAATTAAGGTATAAACATGCTAAGGCGATAATTGTAAAAGAGATTATTCGCAAATTACTGAGCAATGATGGTCTAAAGCTGTATAGGACGGATGAGGCCGCCCAAAAATGGGAAGCTTTTCTGCTAAATATATTTGAGACAGAAGAGAAACGATATTATGCCGGCAGTCAGGAGATTCCCCGGTATCATTCTCGTTATATGAAAATAAATTTTAAAAATATTTTCTATAATATACTGAGAGATAATTCCGAAAACTTATACTCTATTTTAATTAACAGCTTTATTGAAGGAAATAGTGTATTAACTTCAGATAACTATTTTTGTAATGTAAGTTATGAACATGTAACGGAATCGGTTAAGCAGAGTCTTGATAAGCTGCAGAGAGCCCTACCCCCCAGCCGGAAAGTTTGGGATCAGGCAATCTTTGATTTGATCGGAGGGCCAAATTATTATCTGGATATGGTAATTAATAATATTATTGATATTATGATCGAATGTTATGCAGATTTGATCAGTATTTTGGCTTTGAATCTCAATCCTCGGCAGTATTTGGAATCATTTCTGGAAACAGTTGGTAATATTGATGATTCAGCGTTAATCATCAGGATTTCTTTTGTTGTGGAAACTCTCCGAAGCTGTTTTAAAGGTCAAAAGAAATCATTGCTTACGAAACGTTGGAATGATGAGTGGAATGCTTTGCAGAAGGAATTCCCTTTTCCAAAGCTAGTGGAAAACATTAGTAAAATTATGCAATGTTATGAAAATGGAACGAAGATGAATTTTATTTCTTCCGATAATCCGAATGCCCAGATCTATAAAATTTATGAAAGCAGAACAGTTTGGGATTATATTTTAGATTATCTTCAGAAATGCAGAAAAAGTTGTGAAAGCTTTATGGATAAAAATGTTTTAAAGAACGGAAAGATGTCTGATACGCAGAGATGGCATACAAAAATTTGTAATATATATTCAGAGATAACTCATGTGGAATCCGTCGAAACAATGATTGAAAAGATGGATGGATTTATTTTCGAATATGCGAATCACATTTTTGAAAAAGAGTGGTCAGTCATAGCGTAAGCAACCGCGCAGACTCACCTGAACAGTAACGTCCATTCATCGTACAGACAGAAGCAGTGCAACTAGTGGTTGAATTATACTGTTTTAGTGTGGTATAATGTGCACGTAAGCAATGAGCAGTGCCAAAAAGGCCAGATAAAAAGATGCGTCGTGCTTGCACGTAAGCAGATTTTTATCTGGCCTTTTTGATAGGGCGAATGCCCGTGAGTGAGACAGCGTGCCCCGCTTTATCGGGTATGGAGCGAAGCGCCATCGCCCGCGCCCTGCCCCCAGTCAGTTAAGATAAGCGAAGCGTCATCAAGACCCTCTCTTCCTGACATTCGAAAGGAGAATATACCAGATGAAAGAAAAAAGAAAGGTAACAGGACAGCTAGGCATATACCTTCAGTGGCCCCTATTACTTTCCGTTTTAATCATCATTATGAATATTGTGGTAGCTGTTATCAACACCACAGCCGGACTTGCCGTATTTGGCTTTACGATCCTCTACATTGCAATAGCTCTTATTCTATACGTTTATAAGCGAAAGGGCATTATGGCCGGGATGA
The DNA here is from genome assembly GCA_910574345.1 of Clostridiaceae bacterium. GTDB lineage: Bacteria > Bacillota > Clostridia > Lachnospirales > Lachnospiraceae > UBA3402. The sequence goes on from CAJSZV010000009.1 coordinate 118,253, forward strand.
TAGAGTTTTCAGGTGACTATGCCTGGATTCAGAAGAAGCTTCTGATGGATCTCAGCATCCCCTATGCCATTGCAGACGAGACAGGCAGCCTTCTGTGGATGAATGCCCAGTTTTCTCAGATCATAAAGGCAGAAAAAGGAAAGATTAAGACACTTCCCGCCATGTTTCCTGACATCACAAAGGAACAGCTTTCAGAACTCCGGGAAGACACCCGCATCCACAGTATCTTCGGCGAGAACTGCTACCGTATAGAATTAAAACCGATCATCATAGAGAAAGAAGACCTGCACCCGGATACAGGTCTGAATCTGGTAGCGGAGGCGAGGCCTTTAATAACCGTATATCTTTTCGATGAGACGGAGATTCTCCGTCTGACCCAGGAGGTAGACGACCAGAAGATGGTATCAGGACTAATCTACCTGGACAACTACGAAGAGGCCCTGGCCAGTGTGGAGGAAGTGCGCCGTTCCCTCCTTATGGCCTTAATTGACCGGAAGATCAGCAAGTATATCAACCGGATGAGCGGCATCGTAAAAAAGATGGAGAAAGACAAGTATTTCTTCGCCATAAAACAAAAATACGTAGAAGAGCTGAGGGAACAGCGTTTTTCCATCCTGGAAGAAGTAAAGGCTGTCAACATCGGCAACGAGATGTCTGTGACCCTGAGTATAGGCCTGGGCATGAACGGTGACACTTATGCCCAGAATTACGAACTGGCCCGCATGGCCATGGATATGGCTCTGGGCCGCGGCGGAGATCAGGCTGTTCTGAAAGACAGGGAAAAGATTGAGTATTTTGGCGGCAAGTCTCAGCAGCAGGAGAAAACCACCCGTGTCAAGGCCCGCGTTAAGGCCCATGCCCTTCAGGAGCTGATGGAGACAAAAGACCGTCTGCTGATCATGGGACATAAACTGGCAGATATGGATTCTTTTGGCGCCTGCGTGGGCATCTACCGGATTGCCGCCTCCTTAAATAAAAAAGCACATATTGTTATCAATGAAGTCACATCCTCCGTGCGTCCTATGATGGAGCGTTTCCTGAACAATCCGGATTATCCCGATGATCTGTTTCTCACGGGAGAGAGAGCCAGGGAATTAGTGGATGCCAATACGATTTTAGTGGTAGTGGATGTGAACCGTCCAAGCATTACGGATGCACCGGAACTGCTGCGCATGGCTAAAACCATCGTGGTGCTGGACCACCACCGGCAGAGCAGCGAGATCATTACCAATGCCGTTCTTTCCTATGTGGAGCCCTATGCCTCATCTGCCTGTGAATTGGTTGCGGAAGTACTGCAGTACATCGGAGACGGAATCAAAGTAAAGCCCCAGGAAGCCGATGCCATGTATGCAGGCATTGTGATTGACACCAATAACTTTAATAACCAGGCAGGCGTACGCACCTTTGAGGCGGCGGCTTATCTGAGAAGAAGCGGTGCTGACATCACAAGAGTCAGGAAGATGTTCAGGGAAGAGATGGTGGATTACAAGGCGAAAGCGGAAGCGGTCCGCCAGGCGGACGTGTACCAGGGAGCCTTTGCCATCAGCGTGTGTCCGTCAGAAGGTATCGAGAATCCCACGATTGTGGCAGCGCAGGCAGCCAACGAACTGCTGGAGATTAAGGGAATCAAGGCATCTGTTGTCATGTCCAAATATAACGGAACCATATACCTCAGCGCCCGTTCCATTGACGAGGTTAATGTTCAGGTGATGATGGAGCGGTTAGGAGGCGGGGGCCACAGGACCATTGCCGGAGCCCAGCTTCCGGGGGCTACCATAGAAGAAGCCAGAGAGAAAGTAAAGAAAGCCATCCAGGAGATGCTTGAGAAGGGAGAAGTGAGTTAAGATGCAGGTTGTATTATTAGAAGATGTAAAGTCATTGGGAAAAAAAGGTGAGATTGTCAAGGTCAACGAAGGCTATGCAAGGAATTTTATTCTTCCCAGAAAGCTGGGGGTAGAGGCCACGCCAAAGAATTTAAACGATCTGAAACTGAAGAAGGCCAATGAGGAGAAAAAGGCAGCCGAGCAGTTGGCGGAGGCCAGAGAGCTGGGAGCGAAACTTGAGAAATCGTCAGTGACTCTCTCCATCAAAGCCGGCGATAACGGCAAAGCATTCGGTTCCGTCTCAGGAAAGGAGATCGCAAAAGCGATCCAGGAGCAGTTAGGCCTTGATATTGATAAAAAGAAGCTGGTTCTGCCTGAGCCCCTTAAGACATTCGGGACCCATGAGGTGCCCGTGAAACTGCACCGCGACGTAACGGTGAAACTGGCGGTAAAGGTGGCGGAAGCATAAAAAGACGAAAGAAATGGTGAAGACATGGAAGAGGCCCTGATCAAGCGGGTTCTTCCTCACAGTATAGAAGCGGAACAATCAGTCATAGGCGCTATGCTTATGGACCGGGAGGCTATCATCACGGCATCGGAGATTATCGTTCCGGAGGACTTTTACCAGCACCAGTACGGTGTGATGTTTGAATCTATGGTGGAATTGTTTAATGAAGGGAAACCGGTAGATCTGGTGACCCTTCAGAATCGTTTAAAGGAGAAAGATGTTCCGCCGGAGGTCAGCAGCCTGGAGTTCGTCAGGGATATTATCACTATGGTTCCCACCTCCGCCAACGTAAAATCCTATGCCAATATTGTGCGGGAGAAAGCTGTTTTAAGAAGACTGATAAAAGTGAATGAGGAGATCGCCAACAACTGCTACCTGGGACGGGAACCCTTGGAGACGATTTTGGAAGATACGGAGAAGAAGATCTTTGACCTGCTCCAAAGCCGGAATTCCGGCGACTTTGTCCCGATCCGCCAGGTAGCCCTCAATGTACTTGAGAATATTGAAAAGGCCTCCAAGACCAAAGAGACTGTGACAGGCATTCCCACGGGATTTATTGATCTGGATTATAAGACATCGGGATTCCAGCCGTCAGATTTTATCCTCATAGCTGCCAGACCTTCCATGGGAAAGACCGCTTTTGTTCTGAATGTGGTGGATCACGTATCTGTGAGAAGAGGGATTCCCTGTATGATATTCAGTCTGGAGATGTCCAAGGAACAGCTGGTGAATCGAATGCTGTCCATGGAATCCAATGTAGATTCCCAAAAGCTTAGAACGGGTACGCTGACGGATTCGGACTGGGATGCAGTGGTGGAAGGCGTGGGAGTCATCGGCGGTTCCAAACTGATTATTGACGATACGCCGGGAATTACTATCTCAGAACTGCGTTCCAAGTGCAGAAAAGCCAAGCTGGAACAAGGCCTTGGCTTGGTGATTATTGACTATCTCCAGCTCATGTCAGGAAGCGGCAGAAGCAGCGACAACCGGCAGCAGGAGATCTCCGAGATATCCCGTTCCTTAAAGGCGCTGGCGCGGGAGCTGCAGGCACCTGTAGTGGCTTTGTCCCAGTTAAGCCGTGCCTGCGAGACGAGAACCGACCACAGACCTATGCTTTCTGATCTCCGTGAGTCAGGGGCCATCGAACAGGATGCAGATGTTGTTATGTTCTTATACAGAGATGATTACTACAACAAAGATTCGGATATGAAAGATATGGCGGAAGTGATTATCGCCAAACAGCGCAACGGCCCTATCGGCACAGTGAATTTGGTCTGGATGCCTCAGTATACCAAGTTTGCCAATGCGACAAAACCGTCCTACTAAAAACCGTCGTAGGGCGGTTTTTTTATTTTAGGCTAAATTTTCTGGCATAATATTCATTCTCAATTCATATGATGTTATAAGGAATGCGAAATTGGGCCGTTGCGGGACAGGCCGTGTGTCTGCTCATCTGCGGCAAAGTATGAAATCCCAAGACAAAAGGAGAGAATGTTATGGCTGAGGTACATTATCTTATATCAGATGCCTCAAAAAAAGTGGATGTGGAATCCCACGTCCTTCGGTACTGGGAGGATGAACTGGAATTGGACATCCCCAGAAATGACATGGGACATCGCTATTATACGGAGTACCATATCCGTTTATTCCGCAAGATAAAAGAATTGAAGGAAAAAGGATACCAGCTGAAGGCAATCAAAAGTGCCCTGAATAAAATGACAGGTGCCATGGAAGATATTACCATCACCGAAGATTATATGGAGGAAGATATGAAAGCAGCTTGGGATGAAGGCCAGGTGAGAGAATCAGAAAAGGTGTGGGTGTCAGAACCTATGGAACAGCCGAAAACACAGGAGGCGGAAAGTATGAAAGGACAATCCAGGCCTCAGGCCCCGGAACCGGTAAGCCAAAAAGGTCAGCTCAGACCTCAGAATCCGGAACCCGTAAGAGAGCAGCAGGTGAAAAGCCGCCATGGGGAAGGGGTAAGAAGCAAGGCTAAAGAGCAGTCCAAGGTAAGACTTATGGAACCGGCGGGGGAACAGCCAAGAGTGCGCATTCAGGAGGGAACAACGCCCATAGCGTCCCTTCCAAAGAACGGAAGGAGACCGGAAGATACAAGGCTTCGGGAGATGGAGGCAGTTCGCCGCAAGGGGGAGGCTTTGGAGGTCAATGCGGAGAAAATGGCCCGTTTCCAGAGCGTTATGAACCATATTATCGGACGGGCTATTGACGCCAATCTGGACAGACTGACCAGGGAGGTCAGCAACACCGTAAGTGAAGATGTGACGGACAAAGTAATAAAAGAAGTGGAATATCTCATGAGAGTCAGTGACGAGAAGGAGGAGGAACGTTTCCGGCAGCTGGACGAGACCATTCGGGCGTATCAGAAACAGGGAAAAGGACGGGCGGAGGCAGCTGCCACGAAAGTTCCGTTTTTCAAGAAGAAAAAATTCGGCAAAAGCGGGAAGAAGATGTTTTAATTTTTGCAGGCCTTTACAAAATCAGCAAAGAGACGGGCAGCGGCAGGATCATCTTCCCAAAGATATTCGGGATGCCACTGTACTGCCACAAGCCATGGATAACCGGGCATCTCCAAAGCTTCCGTCAGGCCGTCAGGAGCCAGGGCACAGGCTGAAAGACCTGGAGCCAGATTTCTGACGGCCTGATGGTGCATACTGTTGACACGGAGGACGGGGCTTCGGCAGATCTGCTCCAGACGGCTTCCGGGGGTCAGACTTACCGTGTGGGAGGGCGTCTTATAAGAATAAGGCTGCTTATGAGCTATGGGGAAGGAATATTTTTGGGAACAGGAATACTGGCTTTGGATGTCCTGATAGATGTCGCCGCCAAGTCCTGTATTGATGATCTGAATTCCACGGCAGATCCCAAGGATAGGTTTGCCCTTTTTTATAATGAGAGGGAGCAGGGAAAGCTCCATGGCATCTCTCAGGGAGGATACGCTGCCGCATTGGCTGTGAGTCTCTTCGCCGAAAAGAAAAGGGTGGGGGTCCGGCCCGCCGGTAAAGACAAAACCGTCCAGGGTATCTGTAAGCTGTTCGTAGTCATGGGAAGATGCCTGCAAAGGAAGAACTATCGGAATGGCTCCGGCAGAGATCAGCCCATGGAAATAAGTGGGACGCATGGTTATATCCTGTGAGTCTTCATTGTGGCCGGGAGTCAGGCCGATTAATGGTTTTCCCATAGATTCTCCTTTCAAAAAAGAAATGCCTCTTCCATCTGGGAAGAGGCATTTTAAGTATCTGCGTGATATGAATTAAGCTTCGCTGATAGCGCCGGTTGGGCAGGCACCTTCACAAGCGCCGCAGTCGATGCAGGAATCAGCATCAATTACATACTGTCCATCTCCCATAGAGATAGCGCCTACCGGGCACTCACCTTCACAGGTACCACAAGCTACACAAGCATCACTAATAACACGTGCCATAATAATTACCTCCTTATATTCTATACATGTGTAATCATTTTATACCATAACTCACGAATATTCAAGAGGAAATTGCAGGAGCAATTGTTTAAAATTGAAAGCAATGGAAAAGGGAATTTTACTCATGTAACGAAACCTTCTTGCTAAAAATCCCAAAAAGTATTATAGTAGTACTCAGTACATGGAAAGGAGGAATACCCATGCAGATCAATAAAGAGATGTTAATCGGCCAGTTAGTCCAGATGGACGAGCTGATTCCGCAGATGCTGATGGGTGCCGGAATGCACTGTTTAGGATGTCCGTCCGCTCAGGGCGAGAGCTTAGAAGAGGCATGTTATGTTCACGGAATTGATTGTGATGATCTGGTATCCAAGATGAATGAGGTTCTGGCTGATCGTTAAGAGCCGTGAGAAAGAAGGGGCCGCCTGCGCCATGCAGGCGGCCTTTTACATAGGTTCGAAAACGAAGGTGTCAGAATGTAGAAAATACCTGAAGCGCCCGATTTTGAGAAATTACTTCATAGTGCTCCACATAATAAGCTTCACTGGCATATTCGTGGCGGATCTTAACGGCATATTCCGCAAGTATGTTGCATACCCGGCTGAAAGCCAGGGAATCACAACCTTCATTCTTGACAACCAGATAATACTGGCTGGTATCCGGCTTTTTATATAAGGTGTTGACACCATCATAAAGGTTCCCCACAGCCCTGCCTGCCTCTGATATTCTGTCTAAGCTGTCAAAGTAATAGACACGTATAGGGGTGGCCGATTCTTTATTCTCCTTATTCTCCCCGTCCGAAGGCGCCGCATTGGAAAGGACAGACGCCAGAGAATCGCCAAGCAGTTTGCTTAGCCCTTCTGCACCTTCCAATAGTTCGCTGGCCAGATGAGACAGGGTATCTGACGTATCATCGGAGAAAGGTGAGAATTTGGAGAAACGGGTATCTAATTCCTCCGGGTCTTCAATCTTGGTGATGACAAGCATAACACTTTCATTAGATAAAGGAATGGCCTCTACCATAAGGGGGATGTCCTCCGCCTCAAATCCCACTTCGTTGGACGCTTTCTGGATCATCTCCCGAAAAAGATTCCTGGCTTTTTCACTGCCGTAAGCCAGCTCGCCCAGATTCAGGTTGCGGGCGCTTAAATCAAAACTGGTAAGAGTACAGCGGATTTGGTTTTCATTGATACGCTCTATTTTCATACAGGATCACTTCCTTTTCAATCAAATCGAATTTTATATAAAAGAAAAAAATATATCAATAATAATATACTATAGAATACAGCCAAATAGCAATTCCTATGTAAAAAAATTTTCAAAAATTTAATAGAAAATAAAATTTACCATTGCCAAAAGAGGAAAATTATATTAAGATACCAAGTAAGAGATGATATTGGACAAAGGAGGTGAGTCGATCGAGAACACCATTCTGTTTGGAAAATATCAATTGGTACGTATATTAGGGCAGGGACGAAGAGGAACCGTATTTCTGGCGATGCATTTGGAACTGAAGGAATACCGGGCGGTTAAGCGGGTATCCAAGGCTTCATCAAGTTTTAAGCAGTTTAAGAAAGAGGCGCTGATTCTCACGTCTTTAAGTCATCCCGGAATTCCTATTATATACGACCTGGAAGAAGATTGTCAATATTGTTATCTTATTGAGGAATATCTTGAAGGAGATACTCTCTATGGCCTGGTTAAGGACCAGGGCCATCTGAATCAGGAAGCGGTGCTCCGCATAGGAGTGCAAATCTGCGACCTGGTACATTACCTGCATTCAGCAGGACAAACCCCTATTTTATATCTGGATTTACAGCCTAAGAATCTGATATTCTGCCATGGACATGTGAAGCTGATGGATTTTGATCAGGTAGAAAACATGGATGAAGCCAATCGGTCACGGTCCCGTTACGGTACTCCGGGGTTTTGCGCACCGGAACAAAAGACGGGAGACACCTTGGGAATCTATACGGATATCTATCAGATCGGAGCCCTTCTATATTATCTTTCAGAGGGACATGTGAGGGAGGGAGAGACCGGCAAAGCCATGGAAGGCGCTCTTGGGCGGATTGTCAATGTCTGTGTCAGAGAGGACGGGGCACAGCGCTATCAGTCAATTCAGGAATTAAAACATGAATTAGAAACTCTGTATTCTCAAACAGGTGTTTTCAAAGAAAATCAATCATCATCTCTTATATTGGCCCTGGCCGGCAGCCGTCATGGAGCGGGGACAACACATCTTGCTATCGCTTTGACCCGATATCTTAACCAATCAGGCTTAAGAGCACTTTATGAAGAATGGAACCCTTCAGGCGACATACGCGCTATGGCTCTTAGAAGCAAAAGCCCTATGGATTCTTATGGGATTTATGAGATAAAAAAGACAGCCATGAAACCCTGGTATGGGGAAGCTGTACGCCTGAAGCCGACGGAATACCCTATCGTTGTCCGCGATTATGGAACAGAATGGAAAAAAGTGCGGGAAGCTGTGGATGTGACTGCTGTCTGGCTGGTACACGGAGGAAAATGGTGGGAACAGGAGGCCGGGGCGGAGGCAGTCAGGGCCTTAAGAAACTGTCCGGGATTTTGTGTGCTTTATAATCGGACAATAAAAGCCATGAAACCGGACCGACCAAAAGAAGTCTCCTTAAAGCGATGTTTTCAGGTGCCCGATTTTAGCAGTCCATGGGAACCTGGAAGGGACGCCACGGTGTTCTTTCAGGAATTGATGAAGATGGTTCTGGCGCCGGAAAAAGGGAGAGGGAAGAAAGGAGCTTAAAGAGAAAAGCGGCGGGATATGATGAGATTTGCAAAGGAACGCTACAGAATCAATGACAGCGGGCCCCATATCATAGGAATCGCCGGGGCTGCAAGAGGGATGGGAGCTACACACCTGACCTTGATGCTGGCCAATTATCTGCAGGGTGCATGCGGGAGAAGGACGGCAGTGCTGGAGTGGAACAATCATGGGGATTTTAGCCGTTTTGGAAAGCTGTGCACAGGGCAGAAGAAAGAAAAAGACTGCTATCGGATCCAGGGGGTGGATTATTACCCTCTGGCAGGTGCAGACTGTCTGATAGAATGTGTGGACGCAGGATATCAGCAGGTACTCATTGATTTTGGTACGATAGAGGAAAAGTCCTATGTGGAATTTATCAGGTGTCATGCCGTATGGATCCTGATGTCTTTCAGTGAGTGGCAGATGGAGGCATTTGGGGAGCTTGCAGGATGGGAGGAATCCCGAATAAAGGAGAACTGGCAATTCTTTACTGTGTTTGGCAGCGAGGAATCCAGAATAGAATGGAATAAACGGCGGAAACCGAAAATCTTACGAGTCCCTCTTTCAGTAGATGCTTTTACAGTTACAAGAGAACTGATGGAATGGGGAGAGACGGCGATCCAGAGACATTCTTTTTCAGGTAATGTGTCACGACAAGGCCTTCTGAAAAGAAAAAGAAATGAGCCACGGGTGAGGACGAGAAGGAGCAGGACAGATGAAAGAGTATGATACAAAGGAACAGATAAAGTATGTGGAGGGGTTTCAAAGATTCGAATCAAGAGGAGTTCCTGTGTATATTGATGGGCAGGAGCCGAAAGACGAAGATTGGAATAAGATCTTTCAGGTTCGGGATGACGGTTCCTTTTATATGTGCGATTATGTGGGAGTGGAAGACGGAACCCTGAAAGAGATCCATTTTGATAAGGTCTACAATCGATAAAACAAAAGGAGAGCCCCGGAGAATACCAGTTTCAGCCTGCAGCCAAAGGACAGGGGCGGGAGCGGGAGGGAAAAAAGATATCTTTTGCAGACAGGGGAAAGCAGGCCGCCGGTGCCTGCTTTCCCCATATATGGACCGGACAGGCGGATAGGGCCTAATTAAAAAAAATGTAAGATGTTCCCCTGTAAAAATATGATATACTAAGGAGTAAATATGTGATGGATAAAATAGGAGGGGGAATCTTGAGAGAAAAAAGGATTCCGGTGATGATCGCCATTGGCCTGATTATCATTTTGATCATGGCATTTATTGTGTGGGAAGTGGCGCAGAGGTATATCCCGTCAAAGGAACCGGCGGATCTGGCCCAGGTTCTGGGAGTCAGCGGGGAGGAGACCGCCATTTTTCTGAATGAGGAGATACAGGAGGCCACAGGGATTACCAGGGAAGGCCAGACTTATCTGCCTCTGAAATGGGTTAATAGTTATTTGAATGAGAAGTTTTACTGGGATAATGTGGAGAAGCTGCTGGTGTATACCCTTCCGGATTCTGTCGTCTACGCAGATAAGCGTACTGCCGGCAGTACGGGAATGCCCCTTCTGCTTGCGGAAGGAGACGAGATCTATCTCTCCATGGCACTGGTCAATAACTATACGGCGGTGGATATTAAAAACTACAGTGACGGAGAACATAAGAGAGTATATATGGATAATCGCTGGCAGACGATGCAGTGGGGAAGTACAGCTAAAACTGCGGCAGTGCGTGTGGAAGGGAACATCAAGAGTCCGGTGCTTACATATGTGGAAAAAGGAAGGGAATTTGTGATTCTGGAACAGTCGAAGGACTGGTCTAAAGTCAGGACAGAGGATGGGTTTACAGGCTACATGAAGAACAATGCCGTCAGGGCAATGGAGATGAGAGAGAACCCGTGTACCATAAAGCTTCCCGAATACACCAACATTGCTATGGAAGAAAAGGTGTGCCTGGCCTGGCATCAGGTGACCCATGAGGACGCCAACAGCGCTATGGAGCAGCTCATTGCCAATACAAAAGGGGTTAATGTAATTGCTCCTACCTGGTTTGCCCTGACAGACAATAACGGCAGTTATCATTCTTATGCGGACCGCAGTTATGTAGATAAGGCTCATGAGAGGGGAATGCAGGTCTGGGCCGTTCTGGACAATTTCAACATGGGTGAGAATGTTAATTCGGAGATCTTGTTTGCCCAGACATCCGTCCGTAAGAAACTGATCGCCAACCTTATGGAAGATGTGAAGACATACGACTTGGATGGGATCAACCTGGATATAGAAGGGATCAAGCCCTCTGCAGGCCCCCATTATGTTCAGTTTATCCGGGAACTTTCCGTTTCGTGCCGCAAGGAGCAGGTCGTTTTATCCATAGACAACTATGTGCCGGCAGGTCATAATTTCTTTTATAACCGTGCAGAGCAGGGACGTGTGGCGGATTATGTGATTGTCATGGGATATGATGAACATTATGCCGGCGGTGAGGCCGGTTCTGTAGCATCCTACTCTTATGTGAAAGACGGGATTGAGAATACCTTAAAAGACGTGCCCCATGAGAAGATAATCAATGCAGTTCCCTTTTATACAAGGGTTTGGACGGAGAAGGACGGCAAAACCACATCATCGGCTCTGGGAATTGAAGGCGCGAAGAAGTGGATTGAGGAAAATGATGTGGAACTGTATTGGCAGGAGCCCCTTGGGCAGTACTATGGGGAACTTCAGACAGAGGAAGGACTTAAGCAGATATGGATGGAAGAAGAGACTTCCCTGGGTCTGAAGATGGATCTGATAAAAAAATATGACCTGGCTGGTGTAGGCTGCTGGAAACTTGGGTTTGAGCCGGCGTCGATCTGGGACATTGTGAAAGTAAATGAATGACAGAGGAAGCAGGATGAAAAAGATATGGATACTATTTGGAGTGTGGGCAGGCGCAGTGCTGTTGGGAGGATGTTCTTATTCGGACCAGCAGGATGCTGCCGCAGAAGGTGCGGATATAATTATTGAGACCCAAACCGATACCGGTGCGGAGACGGACCCAGGACCGTCTTCCCCATGGCTTCCGCCGGAAGAGACGACCATTGCGCCCCTTAAGCTTCCGGAGCTGCCCACAGAGACAGACACAGTGAATCCGGAGATTGTCATCGCCTCGGATATTCACTACCTGGCCAAGGAACTGACGGATTTTGGAAATGCATTCAGTGAAATGGCACGAAACGAAGACGGGAAGATGGTTTCTTATGTGTGGGAGATAACCGATGCGTTTCTGGGAGAAGTCATAGCCAGACGTCCTCAGGTCCTGATCTTGTCAGGGGATTTGACTTTGAATGGGGAGTATGTGAGCCATGAGGCCCTTGCACTTCAGCTTAAGAGGGTGGAAGAGGCAGGGATTCCTGTGGTCGTGATTCCGGGAAACCATGATATTAATAACTCCAAGGCGTCGGTTTATAAAGGCAGCAGCGTGGTTCCTGGGGAGACCACCAGCCCTGAACAGTTTGCCAGGATTTATGAGGATTTTGGCTATAGCGAAGCCATGAGCCGTGATCCTTATTCCCTCAGCTACATCTATGAACTGAGAGACGGGACCTGGCTTTTGATGCTGGACAGCTGCCAATACGAAGGCAGCGCATTGGTAGGAGGGATGATCCGCACCGGCACTTATGAGTGGATTGACACAGAACTGGAGAAGGCCTGGAATGATGATCGCCGAGTCATTGCAGTATCCCATCATAATCTTCTGGATGAGAGCAGAATCTATGAAGACGATTGCACCATTGAACACAGTGAAGATCTGCAGGAAAAACTTTCCAGCTGGGGAGTGGGGCTGTTTTTAAGCGGCCATCTTCATGTACAGCATTATAAGGAATCGGAGGAGTACTTCATAGACGAGATCGTCACCTCTGCGCTGTCGATTTTTCCTTGCCAGTACGGTGTTCTGCAGTTTTTTGGGCCTGACCATTATTATTATCAGACACGGAAGACGAATATTACTGCCTGGGCGGAGGAGCGAAACAATCCGGACAGGAATCTTCATAACTTTGATGAATATGCCAATGAATTTCTCAAGGATGTTTTCTACAGAGAGGCTATGAAGGAACTGGAAGGCAAAGAACTGAGACCGGAACAGATAAGAAATATGGCTGATCTTTATGGAACGGCCAATGTCCATGCAGTGGCAGGCAGCGCCTATAAGATTCAGGATTTTATTATAGACAGTGAAGCTTATAAGCAGTGGCAGGAGTATGACCACAGCAGTATTCTCTGCATGTATCTGAATGAGATTGTGGAGGATGCGGTAGTAGATTATAACGAAAAGCGGAAGCCCTGAAGGAGCTTCCGCTTTTCCTTTAACGGGTATTGATATATTCCATGATGCCCATATGAATGGTCCATGCCAGGCGATCCTGATATTCGGGTGAAGTCAGATGGGCCGTGTCGTTGGCATTGCTTAGAAATCCGCATTCCACTATGACGATAGGAGAGCGGACATGAAGCAGAAGATAGTAATTATCATTGGCTTTGGCAGTCCTGGTGTTGCCGTCCTTTTGGACATAGGAAAAACGTTTTTGCAGGATTTCCGCCAGTTCTTTGCCTTGTTCCGATTTCCTATAGTAAAAGACCTGGCCGCCGTTTACATATTCTTCATGATAACTGTTTTGATGGATGCTGACCGTAAGGGTGGGGGAGGTTTCATTGATCAGATTGCAGCGGTTTTTCATATCCGCTGATTTTTTATTGGTGTCATGTTCACTGTAAAGCCCATAGTCATTGTCCCTGGTCATTACCACAGTTACGTCGGAGGATTCCAGGTATTGTTTCAGCTTTCGGGCAATCTGCAGGTTAATATCTTTTTCCAGACTTCCGTCAATGCCTATTTTTCCGGGATCCCATCCTCCATGTCCGACATCAAGAACAACCACAGGTTTGGTGCGGGCGGATGCTGACGAGGATGGGACGGCGGATGTCAGCATAGCTGCATGGCGGGCCATATGGTAGATCAGGAACAGAAGAAGAAGGGTCATAAACAGCTCTGCACCTGCAGGCAGAGAAGATTTTGTAAATGATGTCCGGTTCTTGAATTTTGGATTCACTGACTGCTCCGCGGAGAGTTCTTGATTAAAGTATATCGGAAAGCCGAAAAAAAAGAACCATTGCCTTTGTTGCAATCCCCTTGGGGTTTGTGTATAATGATTTACAATTAAAACCAGTGAGAAAAGAAGGAAGATAAATGGAAACAAAAGTCGTTATAATAGACAGAGCCCTTATTCGGGATGACCAGCTGCTGGAGGGTGCGGCCATTTTGCGAAAAGGCGGCCTGGTGGCTTTCCCCACAGAAACGGTTTATGGTCTGGGAGCCAATGCTCTGGACCCGGAAGCGGCAAAAAAGATTTATGCTGCCAAGGGGAGGCCTTCGGACAACCCTTTGATTGCCCACATCGGGCAGCGGTCAGACCTGGAAGTGCTGGTAAAGGAGATCCCTGAGGCCGGAAGGAAGCTGATGAAAGCTTATTGGCCCGGTCCTTTGACCCTGATCTTTCCCAAGAGTTCTGCTGTGCCCTATGAGACCACAGGCGGTCTGGATACAGTAGCCGTCCGGATGCCCAGTGATCTTGTGGCAAAGCGCCTTATCGAGCTGGCAGGAGTACCCGTAGCGGCTCCCAGTGCCAATACATCAGGCCGGCCAAGTCCCACCACGGCAGACCATGTCTATGAGGATATGAATGGGAGAATCGAGATGATTGTAGACGGAGGACCTGTGGGAATCGGAGTGGAGTCAACCATTGTGGATGTGACAGGCTCCGTTCCCATGCTGTTAAGACCGGGAGCCGTTACTTTGGAGATGCTTTGTGACACCGTGGGCCAGGTGGCTGTGGATCCGGCTGTTGCAAAGCCCATGTCAGCGGAGATAAAGCCTAAGGCGCCTGGGATGAAGTACCGCCATTATGCGCCGAAAGCGGAACTTATGCTGGTGGAGGGGAAAGAGCAGAGCGTAAGTGATAAAGTGGTGGATGTTATCGCAAACATGGCTCTTGAGAAAAGGGCTCAGGGCCATGAGGTCGGTATCATCTGCACTGACGAGACCTATGACCGCTATCCAGAGGAAGTGAGAATTCGGAGTCTGGGCCAGCGCAGCAAGGAGGAGACCATTGCCCGCAATTTGTTCGGGGTGCTGAGGGAATTTGACAGCCTTGGCGTGGAATACATTTACTCGGAAAGCTTTTCAAAGGAGCATTTGGGGCAGGCGATTATGAACAGGCTGACAAAGGCAGCAGGTTATCATATTCTGGAAGTCTGATAAAAGAGGTAATGAGCATGAAAGTCTTGCTGGTGGCCATCAATGCCAAATACATTCATTCCAATCTGGGAGTATACAGTCTTAAAGCTTATGGAGACAAGAGACTAAGAGGAAGGAATTGTTCCATAGAAATCGGGGAGTATACCATTAACCATCAGGCCGATAATATTCTTAAGGATATCTATAGAAGAAGACCGGATATGGTAGGATTTTCCTGCTATATATGGAATATTCCGTATGTGAGGCAGCTGGCCAGAGATCTTATAAAAGTACTTCCTCAGGTGACTATCTGGCTGGGCGGTCCGGAAGTATCCTATGATGCTGCAAAGATACTCAAGGAAGAACCGGAGGTAAGGGGAATCATAGCCGGTGAAGGAGAGGAGACCTTTGCTGAGCTGACAGACTTTTATGAGAGGGCAGGAGACGAGGAGGAACTGAGCAGGATAGAGGGAATCGTCTTTCGCAGTCATTCAGGGCGGATTATCGCCGCATCTGCCAGACCGCTTTTGCCTATGGACCGGATTCCATTTCCCTATAAAGATCTGAAAGGTATGGAACATCGGATTATCTACTATGAAAGCAGCAGAGGCTGCCCCTATTCCTGCAGTTACTGTCTTTCATCTATAGATAAGTCGGTGCGCTTCAGAAGTCTTGAACTGGTAAAACAGGAACTGGCCTTTTTTCTGGACCGGAAGGTGCCCCAGGTAAAATTTGTGGATCGGACCTTTAACTGTAAGAAGAGCCACTGTCTCGCTGTCTGGAGCTATTTGCTGGAGCAGGATAACGGGATTACTAATTTTCATTTTGAGGTTTCCGCAGATTTGATTGATGAGGAGCAGCTGGAAGTTTTAAGACAGATGCGTCCGGGACTCGTACAGCTGGAGATAGGAGTTCAGACTACGAACGAGGATGTGATAAAAGAGATTCACAGGACCATGGATCTGAACCGCTTGAAGGAAGTGGTGGCTAAAGTAAAAAGCTTCCATAATATTCATCAGCATCTGGACCTTATCGCCGGTCTGCCAGGGGAGGACTTTGACAGTTTCAGGCAGTCTTTTGACGACGTATACAGGATGAGGCCGGATCAGCTGCAGCTGGGATTTTTGAAAGTGCTGAAAGGCTCTTACATGGAAAAAATGGCGAAACATTATGATCTGATCTGCCATGAGGAACCTCCCTACGAGGTTCTCTCAAACAGGTGGATTAGCTATGAACATGTGCTTCGTCTGAAAACTGTGGAAGAAATGGTGGAAGTATACTATAACAGCGGTCAGTTTGGGTATACTTTGAGAGAGATGGAACGGTTATGGAAGTCACCTTATGACATGTTTGAAGCCATAGGGAACTACTACGAAAGCCATGGACTGATGCAGATAAACCACAGCCGTCTCGCCAGATATGAGATTCTCTATGATTTTTTAAAAGACTGCTGTGGACAGGTGCAGGAAATCTATAGAGATCTGTTGATATATGATTTGTATTTGCGGGAAAATGTGAAAAGCCGTCCCGGATTTGCAGGAAATCAAAAAGAGTATCACACCAAAATCAGAGATTTTTTCATTGAGGAAAAGAAAAATCCCCGATATCTGAAAGGATATGAATCTTACGATTCCCGCCAGATAAGCAAAATGGCTCATGTGGAGGCCATGGGGGACAAAAGCCTGGTGCTCTTTGACTACAAAAATCGGGATCCTTTAAGTCATAATGCCAAAGCCGTTATGATCGAGGGGCCCTTTTCTGAGGATATGGTACGTATTTTTGGCCTTCTGCCTGAAAAAGGCAAAAAGAAGACTTGCATGAACGGCTAAAATATCATAAAATGGTACAAGGGTTCGGAGGTCATGGACTGACAGAAGTGATATTGGTAACCCGCACATCACGGAAGAATAATAAAGAGGTGAAAGCAGATGATGTTTGATTTTAATAATAAAAAGAACCGGAAGATCGTATCTTCTATTATCGTTATTTTGTTAGTTCTGGCCATGGTGGCTCCCATGGTTTTAAGCGCTCTGACTTATTAGGGAGTACAGGAATTGGTTCGAGGAGAGATTATGAAAAAATGGATATGGACAGCAGGTCTGGCAGCCCTATTCCTGGGCTTTATGCCGGTATCGGCATGGGCAGCCGTGCCGGAAGGCCTCTCTGCAGGAGGACAGGATCTGGGGGGACTGGAGACGGAGGAAGCAAAGCAGAAGATCGAAGATTATGTGGCCGGTCTGTCGGGTCAGACCATCAGCCTGGACATCAACGGAAACCTAGTGGAGACGACAGCGGAAAGCCTGGGCTTTCATTGGGATAACACCGATGTAGTGGAGGAGGCTGTAAAAGAGTACCAGACCGGTAATATTATAAAACGATATATGAAACAGAAAGATCTGAGCCGGAATCCTGTGGATCTGCAGTTGGATCTGAAAGTGGATGATGAAGCTGTGGCAAGCTTTGTAAAAGAGCAGTGCGCCCCCTTTGTGAGAGAAGCTCAGGATGCATCCATCACAAGGGAGAACGGCCAGTTTGTGGTGACTCCCTCCCAGACAGGGATAGCCATTGATCTGGAGACGACCACGGCAGCTCTTGACCAGGCGATTTCAGACGGCCTGGAGAATCCTGTATCCGCTCAGGCGGCGGTGACGGTTACAGAACCGGTAAAGACTACGGAGATGCTGTCTCAGATTCAGGATGTCCTTGGAACTTTTTCCACAGATTTCAGCAGCAGCGGTCAGGCCAGGTCCACGAATCTTCGGGTAGGAGCGTCTAAGATCAACGGCCATGTTCTGATGCCGGGGGAGACATTGTCCGGTTATGAGTGTATGCAGCCCTTTACCAGAGCCAACGGTTATGCAGCGGCCTCAGCTTACGAAAATGGTCAGGTAGTGGACAGCATAGGCGGCGGCGTGTGCCAGATTGCCACTACGCTGTATAACGCGGCGCTGTATGCAGAACTGGAGATTACGCAGAGGCAGAATCATTCTATGGTCGTAGGCTATGTGCCGCCGTCCAATGACGCTGCCATAGCAGGAACATACAAAGACATTAAGGTGACCAACCCTTACGATACTCCCATCTATGTGGAGGGAGGAACCAGCGGAAGGACACTGACTTTTACCATATATGGAAAGGAGACCAGGCCTTCTAACCGAACCATAAAGTTTCAGTCAGAGACCTTAAGCGTCCAGGATCCCGGCGAGCCCATTACCAAGGTAGACCCTTCCCTCGCGCCAGGCGCCAGAGTACGGGTTCAGTCCTCCCACCGAGGATTAAAGTCCAGGTTGTGGAAGTGCGTCTATGTGGACGGTGTGGAGACGGAGAAAACCATTCTGCACACAGATACCTACAACGCCTCGAAAGCGATTTACCGGGTTGGACCGGAGGCTCCTCCTGCCCCGGCGGAGACCGTACCGGCGCAGACACCTCCGGCGGAGGAAACACAGCCGCAGAGTCCGGCAGGGTCCGGGACTTTTACAGGAACAGAAGGCGGTCCCGGTATGATACCGCCTCCCCCGGCTGACAGTGCAGGGGAAGTCATTCCGAATCCGGATGGACCGGGAGCATAGAGATCAATGATGAGATTAATAGAGAGAGAACCCAGGGGATATTTGACTGCCGGACAGGATCTGGTTATGGCCGGGTATGCCGGATGGGAGGGTTCAGGAAGGATAGCGAGAGAAAGAGAGACGGAACTTTTGGCCCGGTTTTCCAGGGAATATGTGAGAAAGATGCAGCAGACGTCTTTTGCTGCAATAGACAGCAGTTCCGTACCATGGCAGGAATATGGAGCGACAGAATGGGAAGAAGTTGGAGAGGGCGGTATTTTTACCGCCCTTTGGAATCTGTCAGGGGCCTACAAATCAGGATTTGAGGTAGACCTCCACCGGATATTGGTGAGACAGGAGACCATAGAGGTCTGCGAAACATATGACTTAAATCCATATCGCCTTTACAGTAAAGAGTGCGTGCTGGCGGCAGCGGATAACGGTCTTCATCTGGTGCAAAGGCTTAAGGCCGCAGGAATTGAGGCTGCGGTTATCGGCGTCATAAAGCCGGGAATTAAACGGGAGATTTTTTATGGTGACGTACGGGGATTTTTGGAGCGGCCCAGGGAAGATGAAATACATCATATTATGAGGAGGAAGGCAAATGAGGGAAAAGATTTTGGCAGTCATGGAGAAGAACAGCAGAATTGACATTAAGGATCTGGCCGTTCTTTTAGGAGAAAGCGAAGTGGCTGTGGCTAATGAGATTGCGGACATGGAAAAGGAACATGTGATCTGCGGATATCATACTTTGATTAACTGGGATAATACCAGTGATGAGAAAGTAGTAGCTCTGATTGAGGTGAAGGTGACGCCTCAGAGGGGCATGGGATTTGATAAGATTGCGGAACGCATCTACCAGTACAGCGAAGTCAATGCCGTGTACCTTATGTCAGGAGCCTACGATTTTACTGTATTTATTGAAGGAAAGACCATGAGGCAGGTAGCTCAGTTTGTATCCGAGAAGCTTTCCACTCTGGATTCCGTGCTGAGCACGGCCACTCACTTTGTACTGAAAAAATATAAGGACCACGGTACTATACTGGTACAGGAGGTTCAGGATGAAAGGATGTTGATTACTCCATGAGAAATCCCTTATCAGATGTGATCGTTAACATAGAGCCGTCGGGAATCCGCAAATTTTTTGATATTGTCAGCGAGATGAAGGACGCCATTTCTCTTGGCGTAGGCGAGCCGGATTTTGATACTCCATGGCATATCCGGGAGGAAGGCATCTACTCCCTGGAAAAAGGAAGGACATTTTACACCTCCAATGCGGGATTAAAAGAACTGAGGACGGAGATTGCCAATTACCTAAAAAGACGATGTAATCTTACCTATGATCCGGATAAGGAGCTTGTTGTAACAGTGGGAGGAAGCGAGGCTATTGATATTGCCCTGAGAGCCATGGTGAATCCGGGAGATGAAGTGCTGATTCCGCAGCCTTCCTTTGTATCTTATCTGCCCTGTACGGTTCTGGCCGGAGGCAGGCCCGTGGTGATTGAGCTGGAAGAAAAAGATCAGTTCCGCCTTACCGCCGAAAAGCTGCGTGAAAAGATTACAGACAAGACAAAGATACTGATTATGCCGTTTCCCAACAACCCTACAGGGGCTGTCATGAGGCGGGAAGATTTGGAGGCAGTGGCAGAGGTGATTCAGGAGCACGATTTGTTTGTGCTCTCTGACGAGATTTACTGTGAACTGACTTTTGGGTCAGAACGCCATGTTTCCATAGCTTCCCTTCCCGGCATGCAGGAGAGAACAGTGCTCATCAACGGATTCTCCAAATCCTATGCCATGACCGGGTGGAGGCTGGGATATGCGGCTGCTCCCCATATTATTCAGGAACAGATGCTTAAGATTCATCAATTTGCAATCATGTGTGCGCCTACCACCAGCCAGTATGCGGCTATCTCCGCCGTGAGAGACGGCGATTCTGATGTGGAGATGATGAGGGAATCCTATGATCAGAGACGGCGGTATGTGCTTCACGCTTTTAAAGAGATGGGACTTGACTGTTTTGAACCCAATGGGGCTTTCTATGCATTTCCCAGTATAAAACGGTTTGGAATGACATCAGATGAATTTGCCACTCGCTTTTTGCATGAAGAGAAGGTGGCAGTGGTTCCCGGAACAGCTTTCGGGGTATGCGGAGAGGGGTTTTTGAGGGTGTCTTATGCGTATTCTTTGAAGAACCTGAAAGAAGCTCTCGGAAGAATGGAGCGGTTTGTGAGACGACTGGATGGAAAGGCGTAATATGAATATTGTACTGTTTGAACCCGAAATGCCTGCCAATACAGGCAATATCGGGAGAACCTGCGTGGCAACCAACACAAGGCTTCACCTTATTGAACCTTTGGGCTTTAAGATCAATGAGAAGGCTTTAAAAAGGGCTGGTCTCGATTACTGGGATAAGCTGGAAGTAATCGTGTACTGCAATTTTGAGGATTTTCTTGAGCGCAATCCGGGTGCGAAGCTTTATATGGCGACCACCAAGGCAAAACAGGTGTATACGGAACCTGTGTATGAACCTGACTGTTATCTCATGTTCGGCAGGGAGAGCGCGGGTATTCCCGAAGAGATTCTGGTAGATTATGAAGATACCTGTGTGCGGATTCCCATGTGGGGGGAGATTCGTTCCCTGAATCTGTCCAACGCCGTGTCAATCGTGCTCTACGAAGCATTGCGGCAGAATGGGTTTGAGAAGATGACCACAGAAGGACATCTGCACCGACTGAACTGGAGGAATAGCTGAGATGGGGGACAGAGAATTCAGAATCGAGAAGGCCGTGTGTGAGGACTATAAGATTTTTGCCGATATTATTCAGAACGTTTGGCAGGCTATGGCCAAAAAAGAATGGTATGTGGCGGACAACGCAGAATATACTTACAGGATGCTGACTACAGGGCAGGGACAGGGATATAAAGCTGTTGAGGAAGAAACAGGCGCTGTGGCCGGAGTATTTATGGCTGTAGTGCCGGGAGTTCATGAGAGCAATATGGGATATGACATGGGGCTGCCTCAGGAGGAGCTTTCTTTGGTGGTTCATATGGATTCTGTGGCTGTGCTGCCTGAATGCAGGGGACACAGGCTGCAGAAACGTCTCATGGAGGCTGCGGAGGCGGATCTGAGAGAAAGAGGATTTCGGTATTTCATGTGTACTGTTCACCCGGATAACTGCTACAGCCGAAATAATATTATAAGTCAGGGATATAAATCCATGATGATTAAGGAAAAATATGGGGGATATGTCAGAGAGGTGTTTTTAAAGAAATATTAGTGAAACTGCGCCTCATACATCTCATAATAAAACCCTTTCCTCTCCATAAGTTCTTTATGGCTGCCCTGTTCCGCCACCTGTCCCTGATCCACTACAATGATGAGATCCGCGTTGCGGATGGTAGAGAGCCTGTGGGCGATAACAAAACAGGTCTTTCCCTTCATAAGTTTTTTCATGGCTTCCTGGATCCGGGTTTCCGTGCGGGTATCCACGTTGGAAGTGGCTTCGTCCAAGATGAGCATGCCGGCATCCAGAACCATAGCCCTGGCGATGGTGAGAAGCTGCTTCTGGCCCTTGGAGATATTGGCGCCGTCTTCCAGAAGAACCGTATCATATCCTTGAGGGAGCCCCATAATAAAGTTGTGAATCCGGGCGGCTTTTGCCGCTTTTATTACATCTTCCCTGGCAATATCGTCCCTTCCGTATGACAGATTTTCATATACTGTTCCATAGAACAGCCAAGTATCCTGAAGTACCATGGCATAGGCCTGACGCAGGCTTTTGCGGGTAAGATCATGGACTTCTTTTCCGTCCACCAGAATCTGACCGGATTGGGCATCATAAAAGCGCATGAGAAGATTGATAAGAGTGGTTTTACCGGCGCCAGTAGGCCCGACGATAGCTGTAAGGCTGCCGGGGCTGGCTGACAGGGATAAGTCACGGAGAATAATCTTATCCGGCGTGTAGCCGAAGTTCACATGGGAGATCTCCACATGACCTTTTCCCGGTTCCAGTTCCATTGCTCCCGGCCTGTCCCCCTGTTCAGGAAGCTCATCCATAAGCTTAAATACTCTTTCCGCCGCCGCAACAGCAGACTGGAGATCGCTGACAATGTTGGCTGCTTCATTAATAGGGCCGGAGAATTTTCTGGAATACAGCACAAAGGAGGAAATCTGCCCTATGGACATCTTTCCGGCCATAAACAATAAAGCGCCGAAGACGCTTACCAGAGACAAGGACAGGTTGTTGACAAAATTCACCATGGGTCCCACGATGCTTCCATAATATTCCGCCCTGTAGTAGGCTTCCACGGATTCTCGGTTTTTTCGGCGGAATCTTTGAATGGCGTCGGGTTCCTGGCAGTAAGCTTTGACCGTCTTCTGCCCGGACACCATCTCCTCGGCAAAACCGTTGAGCCGCCCAAGACTGGCGGAACGTTTCCTAAACAAAGGCCTTGTCCTGGAGGTAATGAACCGGGTGACAAAACCGGAAAGAGGCACGGTGAAAACAAATACCAGCACCAGCCGGGGAGATATGGCAACCATCATATACAGAGAACCGGCCACTGTAATGACAGTTCCCAGAATCTGCACCAGATCCGTGGACAGAGATTCATTGACTGTGTCTATGTCATAAAAGATCCGGCTGATCAAGTCGCCGGTCTGATGAGTATCATAATAGCCCACAGGCAGAGACAGCATTTTGTCAAAAACATCTTTCCGCATGCGATATGACACTTTTCGGCTTATAAGGATCATCAGTACTGCAAGAACATAGGACAATACTGCGGATATTACATAGAACAGGGCCATCCAGGCAGCATAATAAAACATGGCTGAGAAATCGACCCGGCCCGGTCCGGGCTCAATGGCATCAATAGCGTAGCCTGACAGCATGGGTCCCACAAGGGCCAGGGAGTTGCTCACAACATTCATAATAAGAGCTAAGGACAAAAGGAACCAGTGCCTGGACAGGTATTTTCCCAGGCGGACAATGGCTCCTTTTCGCTTTTTTATGGTTTCTATGGCTTTCTCATCCGGAATCATGCTTGCGTCATTCCGGGTCCTTCCACGGCCTGCCATAAGTGGTCCTCCTTTTTATGTTTGAGCGCTCTGGGAAACTCCCATCTGGGAGTTCTCGATTTCACGATATATGGGACAGTGTTCCATCAGATGTTCATGGCTGCCGTATCCAATCTCTTCTCCCTCTTCCAACACCAGAATATGATCTGCATTCATGACAGAACTGACTCTCTGGGCAATGATAATGCAGGTAGTATTTTGAAAGTGGTCTTTCAGCTCCTGTCTCAGTGCGGCATCGGTCTTGTAATCCAGGGCGCTTGAAGAATCATCCAGAATCAGGATTTCCGGCCCTGCAGCCAAAGCCCTGGCAATGAGGATGCGCTGTTTCTGGCCGCCGCTTAAGTTGGCGCCTTTTATATCCAGCTCTTTGTCCAGTCCGCCTTTTTCAGCTACGAATTCCCAGGCTCTTGCATACCCAAGGGCCTGATCCGCCTGCTGATGGGTAAGATTCCTTCCCATATTAATATTTTCAAAGATCGTATCTTCGAAGATTACGTCATTCTGGAACACCGCCCCAAAACGATGGCGCAGGCTCTCAAAGTCCATAGTACGGATATCCTGGCCATTGATGCGGATATTGCCCCGGTATGACTGGTAAAACCCCATAAGAAGATTGATGATCGTAGTTTTGCCGGAGCCTGTGGAACCGATGATGCCGAGAGTTTCTCCCTGCATGAGAGAAAAATGGATGTCCTTTATATTGTCCCGTGTCTTGTGATAGGAAAAGGAGACATGGTCGAATTCGACGTGGGGAACCTGGGTGTCTGGTGTTTCTTTGCTGTCCGAAGAGAAGGTGCCGGGTTCCCTCTCATCCCTGGTGTCCAGGACCTGAACAATTCTGCCTGCGGAAGCGGATGCTTTGGATATCATGACAAACATGCGGGAGATAGACATCATGGCATTGAGAATAATAGTAAAGTACGTCATAAAGGCCAGAATCTTTCCCACCTCTGAGGTCCCCTCATTGACCCGGCAGGCTCCGGCTATAATGACGCTTACCAGCCCCAGATTTAAGAATATGTTCATGGCCGGATTGCTGACAGCCGTGGTCATATTGGCTTTTCGCTCCGCGTTCATCACTTCCCGGTTAATCTTATCAAATCGTTCCCTCTCATAATCTTCCTTTGACAGCGCCTTGATCACACGGATTCCGGCGATATCTTCCCGGACCAAACGGACGAATCCGTCGACCTTTGACTGAAGAGCCGTAAAAAGAGGAATTCCTTTTTTGGACACGAAAACAACCACCAGGGCAAGGGGCGGCATGGTGGCCAAAAGCACGCAGGCAAGGATCGGGTCGAGAATCATGGTCATAGCCACACCGCCGATAAGAAGAATCGGAGCGCGGACCCCCAGCCGCTGGATGCGGGCCAGCATCTGATGAACATAGTACGTGTCGCTGGTGAGCCGGGAGATCAGGGAAGGACGGGTAAGCCGGTCCGTATTCTCATGGGACAGGTACATAACCTTGGCAAACAAGTCTTCCCGGACCTTGTAGATGGTATCGCTGGCGACTCTGGAGGCCATGCGGTTGGCTGTTATATTAAAGACCGCGGCCAATACGGAACACAGAACCATGAATCCGCCCCATAGAAAGATTTCACTCCGACGTCCCGTAGGAATTACATAATCAATCATATGGGCCAGGGTCCAGGGGAGAAGGAGATCCAGAATGGTTCCTGTAAATTTTATGGAAAATCCCACTGCCATAGGCCGGTAATATGGGGCAAGGTAATAGGTAAGTATCTTTTTCACGAAAGACGCCTCGCTTTTTTGAGGGGAAGCAGGTTATATATTGATCAGATGATAGGGGATCTGATTAGCAGTCAGCATCTGTGCTTCCCTCTGATGGCAGGTAAAGATAATGATCTGTCCGGTATAGGCCGTCTGCAGCCATTTGAGAGCGCTTTTCAGCCGGTCCTCGTCGTACAGGACAAAGCTGTCGTCAAAGATGAGGGGCATCTGTTCTTCCTGACCGCTCTGAATCAGTCTGGCAGCCGCCAAGCGGAGAGCCAGATAGATCTGATCCATAGTCCCGCTGCTGACCTGTTCAAGAGGGATTAACCGGTTGGGCGTATTCATAAATGCGTTGAGGTTCTCATCTATGCTTATGCTTGTGTAGATGCCGCCGGTGATGCCGTCAATCAGTTCCGATGCGGTTTTGTTCAGGTACAGGCCAAAGGAATCACGAATGGAGGCGGACAGTTCCGTCATAGTATCACGGGCCAAGTCGATGGCGGCAATCTCCTGGGACAGCCGGTCATTCTCCGCCAGAGTATGGCGAAGCACTTCCATCTGAGTCTTATAGTTGGATAAAAGTTCCAGCTTTTTCTCTAACTCCCATTGAAGCTTCTGCTGTTTCTCTATGACATCACTGCAATTATTCTGTTTTTCCTGTAATGAATTGATCTCCTTGGTCAGAAGAGAGATAGTTTCGTCGGATTTATCCATAGCGGCGCTGAGCCTCTGAAACTCGGCCATCCGCGCCTGGAATGCGTCCATGGCTTTCTCGGAGATGGCGCCGTCCCCCAAATGGCGGGTGAAAGATTCCGTAAGCAGCTGGGAGGATAAAGCCAGCTCTTTTCGAATCCGCTTGCCTTTCCACAGAGACCAGAACCCGGCCAGACAGAGGAATGCGGCAAGAGATGCCATCACTATAAAAACTGCGGTTTCTGGGAAATTGATGTTATAATTCCACAGCAGGTCTGTGACAGGGTTCCATTCTCCCAGGAAGTAGAAATAGGCGCCGCATACAATGAGGCAGGTGGCAAGAAAGAAGCTTGCGGCACGGAAAAAAACGGATATTTTTTTATCACAGGCATCTTTGGCAAGTTCATAGTCATTATATACATCCTGAGTTTTCTCAAGATAACTTTGTATGGAAGGAATATCGGAAAATTGATTCTGTGCCAGAACCTGCCGGCCTCTGGCCACCTTTTGAAGCAGATTTTCCTTTTCAGCCTGTTTTGCCTCTATCTCCGAACGGGTATCTGTCTTCATCTTCTGATAGGCAGGAAGCTGATTTTCATATTCCGGAGAAGAGATCTCCTTCTCCAGAGTCTTGACTTCACTAAGGAGAGAAGTGTAGGACCTGGCTGCTTCCGGAACCAGCTGAGCTTCCAGGCGCTTTCTCTGCTTTTTCAGATAATCCGTGGCGCGGGTAATGTTAAGAGACATATCGCCGGTGGTATTCATGTTGGCAATGTAGTTCTTTAACTCCGATACCATACCGGCTTCCGTAGCGCTTTTTAACTGGCCGATGCTGATGGTATTATTGTAGGCCGTCTCGCTTAATCCGCACAGCAGCTGATCAAGCAGGGCCTTGGTGGGAGGCAGGGATTTGCCTAATGTTTCATCAATAATGACCAGTTCTTTTTTCGTCTTCTGAAAACTTCGTTCAATCCGGTATATGTGACCGCCGTGTTCCATGCGCAGAGCTCCTTCATAGGCCCCGCTGTTCTCCCACGGTTCATACTTACTGTACAGATCATTCCTGGAAGCCCGGCCTCTCTGAGGCTGTATGCCGAAAAGCATGCCCCGGATAAAGGTGTGAATCGTGGATTTGCCGGCCTCATTCTTGCCGTATACCACATTGAGCCCGTCGTGAAAAGGAATAACACAGTCATGAAATTTTCCAAAGCTTTTAATCTGAAGTTCGATAAATCTCATGGTCAACTCCTTTCGTCAGTGGTATGAAGCAGAGCGTTGATTCCGTAATAAAGAGCCTTTTTTTCCACAGCGCTCATCTCCGGCCTTTGGAGGGCCCGAATATAAAACCCGATCATATCGCTGGGGTGCTCGGCAAAAAGGGCGCTGAAATTATACTGGGGTTCCGATTCATCCATAATCTCCACGATCCGGAATTTGGAAAGAAGATTGTCAAGATCGAATTCCATGGCCGGATCCCGCATGCCCCGAATGCGGAAACGATAGATATGATGCCGTCCCCGCCGCTCAATCTCCTGGGAAATCTTCAGCTCCAGTTCCGTGTTGGTAGTGGCCGGAGTGATGTTGACTGCCAGGGGAATGTACTGAGACCGGCACAGAGGGATAAACTCCAGGGAAGTGACTTTTTTGGAAGCACGGCTGATCTCCCCGGACAAAATGCCGTGGACCCCTGTCTCCGTCTTGTCCAGGGGTTCGGGAGAACCCGGATACGCCATCTTATCAGGAATGAGGATCTCCGGTTTATGGATGTGTCCCAAAGCGATGTAGGAAAAGTCGGAAGCAGCCAAGGCGCTTTTGTCAAAGGGAAGGTGATTGGCATCTCCGCCATGAATCATCAGGATATGGATTCTCTCATCCATGGGAACGGTCAGATGATCCACCCGGTTTTCCCGAATCTCCGGTGTGGTGTAGCTGAAACCGTGGATCTCCACATTGCAGTCCTCAAAATAGACGCTGCTCATCTCATCAGTCATAAAAAAAGTCACATTGGAACACCAGGAAAAGCTGAGAAGAGCCGAACTGCTGCGGATACGATCATGATTGCCTGCGATGATGACGATGTGCACAGAGGGGATGGTAGTAAAAAGGTAGTTCACCTCTTTTAAGTCTTTCTGCAGAGGCTGGCGGTGGAACAAATCGCCGGATATAAACAGGAAATCCGCTTCCGTCTCCCGTGTCTTAGCCACAATCTGGGAAAAGGTATCCTTAATGGCCTGGGTTCGCTCTCTGGTCCAGGGTTTATCACTGTCCGGAGTCATACCCCAGTGGATATCGGCAGTGTGGATAAATTTCATCTCGTTCCTCCTAGTATCATGTGAATCAATATGTGCCCCCGGCACACATTTTCACATTGGAAAATGGAGCCGGCGGCTGTAAGGTCAGTCACTTGGAATTATAACTCACAGTTGTTGACAGTCCTTGGGAAAGGAATCACGTCACGGATATTGGACATGCCCGTAAGGTACATAACGCAGCGCTCAAATCCCAGTCCGAAACCGGAATGGCGTGCAGAGCCGTATCTGCGCAGGTCCAGATAGAAACCGTAATCTTCTTCTTTCAGTCCAAGCTCTTTCATGCGGGCCATAAGCTTGTCGTAGCTGTCTTCACGCTGGCTTCCGCCGATGATCTCTCCGATACCGGGAACCAGACAGTCCATGGCGGCCACAGTCTTATTATCATCGTTAAGCTTCATATAAAAGGCTTTGATTTCTTTTGGATAATCTGTAACAAATACGGGCTTCTTAAATACCTGCTCCGTCAGGTAACGCTCATGCTCTGTCTGCAGATCGCAGCCCCAGTAAACCTTGTAGTCAAAATTGTCATTATTTTTCTCAAGAATCCCAATGGCGTCTGTGTAGGTCACATGGCCGAATTCAGAATTGAGAACGCCATGGAGGCGGTCCAAAAGACCCTTGTCCACAAACTGGTTGAAAAAATTCATTTCTTCCGGCGCGTGTTCCAGCACATAGCGGATAATGTATTTTAACATGCCTTCCGCCAGAGCCATATTGTCATCCAGATCAGCAAAAGCCATCTCCGGCTCGATCATCCAGAATTCCGCTGCATGACGCGTCGTGTTGGAATTCTCAGCGCGGAAAGTAGGCCCGAATGTATAGATGTTGCGGAAAGCCATGGCATAAGTCTCGCCGTTTAACTGTCCGCTTACCGTGAGGCTGGTTGGCTTCCCGAAGAAATCCTGAGAGAAGTCCACAGAGCCGTCCTGTGCTCTGGGAATACTGTTTAAATCCATGGTAGTTACCTGGAACATCTCTCCGGCGCCCTCACAGTCACTGGAAGTGATCAGGGGAGTATGCACATAGACAAAATCCCTCTCCTGGAAATACTGGTGAATGGCATAAGCGATAAGGGAACGGACCCGGAACACAGCCTGGAACGTATTGGTTCTGGGACGAAGGTGAGAGATGGTCCGCAGGTACTCGAAGCTGTGGCGCTTTTTCTGAAGAGGATAATCAGGAGCAGAAGGTCCTTCGACCAGAACCTGTGCGGCCTGAATCTCAAAAGGCTGCTTTGCCTGAGGGGTAGCCACTAAAGTTCCCTTCACAATGACGGCAGCCCCCACGTTAAGTCTGCTGACTTCATCAAAGTTCTCCATGGTGTCATGATACACGATCTGAAGGGTCTCAAAATAAGAGCCGTCGCTGAGAACCATAAACCCAAAAGCCTTGGAATCCCGAATACTCCGGACCCATCCTCCAACAGAAATCTCTTTGTCCAGGTACAGAACTCTATTCTTATAAATCTCTCTGACAGTTACTAAATCCATAATAATCTCCTTTTTTGAAAATACATATGTGACGATTATACTTTATTTTTTTCACCGATTCAAGGTCTTCTGTGAGATAAAAAAATACAATATGCAGAAAAAACAAAAACAGAGCAATTTATTACAGCATAATGTCGTAAAAACGTTGAAAAATAAGAAGAATATAGTAAGAATTTATTCACTTAATCGAAAATGTGTGGTATAATGTCCACGTAAGCAATGAGCAGTGCCAAATGTGGCGGAACTATTTTTTTGTTGTGTCTGCACATAAGAAAAAATAATTCTGATACATTTGATAGGGCGAAGCCCGTGACCGAGCCGGAGCGAAGCGAAAGCGAGGCACTGCGGACATCCAAAGCGGAAGTCCCCCAGTCCTCCCCCAAGCGAAGCGTCAGCGAGCCCGCAGAAAATCAGCATTCCAGCTCCTCCCGCTTCTTTCTCGCCCCTCCCGATCACCCCAAAGAAGCACCCGCAAGCCCGTCATCAAGAGCCAAGCATCCACGCGTTTGTCAGGAAGGCATTTCCCCTTCCATCCTGCGTTCAAGGAAAAGCTTGCCAAAGGCCCGGCGGCCCCGGTTATGGAGGGCCCCACAAGCCACCATCGAAGCGCCGCGGTCCGGCTCCTGACTGATGCCCAGCCCACTGCCCGACAGAAAATATACAGCAAGAGGTGATAACGTGATTAAAAAAGAGATGATCGCCATGCTTTTGGCGGGGGGACAAGGCAGCCGTCTTGGAGTCTTAACCCAAAAAGTTGCAAAACCAGCAGTATCTTTCGGCGGGAAGTACAGAATCATAGATTTCCCCTTAAGCAACTGCATCAATTCCGGTGTTGATACTGTCGGCGTATTGACCCAGTATCAGCCGCTGCGTCTGAACACCCACATCGGAATCGGAATTCCGTGGGACCTTGACCGGAACGTTGGCGGAGTCACAGTACTTCCTCCGTACGAAAAAAGCAAGGGCAGCGATTGGTATACCGGTACGGCGAATGCCATATACCAGAACATGGAGTACATGGAACAGTACAATCCGGAATATGTTCTGATCCTGTCCGGTGACCACATTTACAAGATGGATTATGAGGTTATGCTGGAGTACCACAAGGCAAATAATGCGGATGTCACCATTGCTGCCATGCCTGTGCCTATTGAGGAGGCAAGCCGGTTCGGCATTGTCATTACCGACGACACGAACCGCATTACCGAATTTGAAGAGAAGCCCGCCAACCCAAGAAGCAACCTTGCATCTATGGGCATCTATATATTCAGCTGGAAGGTCTTAAAAGAAGCTCTTATTGAGCTTTCCGAAGTTCCCAGCTGTGATTTCGGCAAGCATGTGATTCCCCACTGCCATAGTCAGGGACGGCGGATTTTTGCCTATGAATATAATGGTTACTGGAAAGACGTAGGAACTTTAAGCTCCTATTGGGAGGCCAATATGGAGTTAATTGACATTATTCCGGAATTCAATCTTTACGAAGAATACTGGAGAATCTATACCAAGAGTGATATCATTCCGCCTCAGTTTATTTCTGCAGACGCTGTTATTGAGAAGAGTATTATCGGCGAAGGAACGGAAATTTACGGCCAGGTGAGCAATTCCGTTATCGGCGCCGGTGTGACCATCGGAAAGGGTGCGGTGGTCAAGGACTCTATTATCATGAGAGGCAGTGTGATCGGAGAGAACAGCATTCTTAGGAAAGCCATTGTTGCAGAAGATGTAGTGATCGGCAAGGGCGCAGAGCTCGGTGTAGGAGAAGTTGCTCCGAACAAATACGACCCGAAAGTGTATCAGTCAGACCTGGTTACCATCGGGGAGCACAGCGTGATTCCCGACAATGTAAAAGTCGGCAGGAACACGGCAATTTCAGGCGAGACCACGACAGAAGACTATCCGGACGGCCTGCTGGCCAGCGGAGACTACATTATGAAGGCAGGTGGCGCAAGATGAGAGCGATTGGTATAGTTTTAGCAGGCGGCAACAGCAAAAGAATGCGGGAATTGTCCAACAAGAGAGCCATTTCGGCCATGCCTATTGCCGGAAGTTATCGGAGCATAGACTTTGCCCTGAGCAATATGTCCAATTCCCATGTTCAGAATGTGGCGGTATTTACCCAGTATAACTCCCGCTCCTTAAACGAACATCTGAATTCCTCCAAATGGTGGGATTTTGGAAGAAAGCAGGGAGGCCTGTTTGTGTTTACGCCCACGATTACGGCTGAACATAACGACTGGTACCGCGGCACTGCTGACGCCCTGTATCAAAACCTGACATTTTTGAAAAACAGTCACGAGCCATATGTAGTGATTACTTCCGGTGACTGTATTTACAAGCTGGATTACAGCAAAGTATTGGAATATCATATTGAGAAGAAGGCGGACATCACGGTAGTCTGCAAGACTATGCCTGCCGGGACAGACATTACCAGATTTGGTGTTGTGCAGACCGGCGATGACGGACGGATCATGGATTTCCAGGAGAAACCTATGATGGCTGAATCCAATACCATTTCCTGCGGTATCTACATCATTCGCCGGCGTCAGCTCATCGAGCTTTTAGAGCGCTGTGCCCAGGAGGACAGATACGATTTTGTCAATGATATTTTGGTACGCTATAAGAATATAAAGAGAATTTATGCATATGAATTAGACACTTATTGGAGCAACATCGCTTCCGTTGAGTCCTACTATAAGACTAATATGGACTTCTTAAAGCCGGAAGTGAGGGACTATTTCTTCCGCCAGTATCCGGAGGTTTATTCTAAGGTAGGGGATCTTCCGCCTGCCAAGTATAACCCAGGTGCTGATGTAAAGAACAGCCTGGTTTCCAGTGGAACCATTATCAATGGAGTGGTAGACAGTTCCGTCTTGTTTAAACAGGTCTATGTGGGCAACAACTGTGTGATCAAAAATTCTATTATCCTGAATGACGTTTATATAGGGGACAACACGGTGATAGAAAACTGCATTGTAGAGAGCCGGGATACGATCCGGGCGAATACCACATACATTGGGACCCCGGACAATATTAAAATTGTGGTGGAGAAGAACGAGCGTTACACGTTATAGGCGAAAGCCAAGGCAACACAGAGAGGGGAAAGAAATGCAGATCACAGACGTAAGAGTAAGAAGAATTGAGAAAGAGGGAAAGATGAAAGCTATAGTTTCGATCACACTAGATAATGAATTTGTGATTCACGATATCAAAGTGATCGAGGGAGAGAAAGGGCTGTTTATTGCAATGCCGAGCCGGAAGGCAGCGGATGGAGAGTACCGTGATATTGCCCATCCGATTAATTCCGAAACCCGGGATATGATCCAAAGAGTTATACTTGATAAATATGAGACAACAACACTGGAGAGTGAAGCAGCATCATAATGGGGAATTAATAAAAACGGCGGCGCAGGCCGCCGTTTTTATGCCCCCTCCAAAGCATATGAAAGCGGTTATCATAGTTGACCGGGCTAATTCTTTATAATACAATAAAGACAAGAACATACAAAGGAGTAAAAGCAGATGAAACTGACATTTTTAGAGCCTCTGGGAATTCCCCAGGAACAGTTAAAGGGTATGGTGGAAGAAACTTTGGGAGACTGTGCGGAGACAGTATATTATGACACCAGGACAGAGGATCCGGCTGCTTTGATTGAGAGAAGCAAAGACGCTGACTGCGTTGTATTGTCCAATTTTAAGTATGGAAAAGAAGTGATTTCCAAGTGCCCCGATCTGAAGATGATCTGTGTAGCATTTACGGGAGTTGACCATGTAGATGTAAATTACTGCAGAGAAAGAGGGATTACGGTTTGCAACTGCGCAGGATATTCCACATCGGCAGTGGCTGACCTGGTATTTGGCTTTGTGATTGATCTGGCCAGGAATATAATGGCCTGCGACAAAGCCGTGAGAGAAGAGAAAACCAAAGACGGCCTGGTAGGCTGTGAACTGGAAGGAAAAAAGTTCGGCGTTATCGGAGCCGGAGCCATCGGAAGCCGTGTGCTCCGTATTGCCCAGGCCTTCGGATGTCAGGCATATGCTTTCAGCAGAACCCCAAAAGACCTGGAGGGAGTCAGCTTTGTGTCTTTTGACGAGCTTTTGGAAACCTGTGATATCGTATCTCTTCATGTCCCCCTGAATGATGAGACAAGGGGAATTATAGGGAAGGCTCAGCTGGCAAAGATGAAAAAGACAGCTGTCCTGATCAACACGGCCAGGGGACCTGTGGTGGACAGCACGGCATTGGCGGAGGCATTAAAGAATGGAACCATAGCAGGCGCGGCGGTTGACGTATTTGAGATGGAACCTCCTGTGCCTTCGGATCACGTTTTGCTTTGCTGCCCGAATTTGATTGCCACACCTCATGTTGCATTTGCGTCCAGGCAGGCCTTTGAGAAGAGAGCGGTAATTGTCTGTGAAAATATAAAACAATGGATGAGGGGGACGCCTCAGAATGTGATTTAATGGACAGAGGATTGGTGTATGGGATATTTTCCGTTTTTTGTAGATTTGTCAAATAAAGAGGGATTGATTGCAGGCGGCGGCAGGGTTGCGCTTCGAAAGATTGAAAAACTGCTGCCCTACGGTCCTAGGCTGACTGTGGCGGCTCCGTTCTTTCTGGAGGAGATAGAAGAGATAAAAGAACTGTCTCTTTTAAGAAAACCATTTTCTGAGGATATGGTTGACGGAAAGTACTTTGTCATTGCGGCTACAGACGACAGAGAATTGAATCGTCGAATTTTCCGAATATGTGAAGAGAGAAATATTTTGATCAATGTGGTGGATGATAAAGAAGCCTGCAGCTTTCTCTTTCCCGGTTTGGTGAGAAAAGGAAAACTGACAGTGGGAATCTCCACAGAGGGAGCCAGTCCCAGCGCGGCAATCCATATAAAGGAGCATCTGAATCAGTGGATTCCCGAATCTTTTGATGAAATCCTGGATTTTCTGGAGAAATGCCGGCCCCAGGTGAAAAAGAGGATTTCCTGCGAAAGAGAAAGAGCGGCATGTTTTGCCGCACTGTTTACCCGGTGTATGGAAGCAGGGCGGCCATTGACAGAAGAGGAATTTAAAAGTATGCTGGATGAGAAAGTCCATAAAGAGAAAAAAGACAGCAGGTAAGGAGCCATCTGCTGTCTTTTATATGCACAGCTGAAAGAAAGGCTTTATGTTATACCCCAAACCACAATTTAAAGATGACGGCTAAAACCGGAATTGTGACCATGGAACAGATCGTGGACATAACCACGCTGATGGAGCCGATACGGGCCTGCTTTTCATATTGGCTGCTGGCCATGGCCACCATGGATCCTACAGGCATACCGATTGTCATAGCAGCCATACAGATAAGAAGCGCATTGTCAGTGATCATACTCATATACAGGGCTGTGAGAAGAGGCATGGCCAGAAGCCGGACGACAGTCACCACATAAATCCTCTTTTCGCTGAATATATCATGGAGAGGATAGTTGGCCATATTGCTTCCCACGATGAGCATGGACAGAGGCGTAGTCACGCTTCCGATAAAGCTGCATGGCTCCATGATAATACCGGGCAGCGTAATGCCGGAAAACGGAATAATCAACGCGATGAGGCCTGACAGCAGCCCGATATTAATCAGCCGCTTAGGATTAAATCGGGAAGATTTCCCGCCCTCCTTGTCCAGAAGGTAAGAGGCGTATGTATAGAAAAGAATGGTATATCCAAAATTAAAAATCGTAGTATAAAAGATAGCCGTTTCGCCGTATAATGCCTGAACCACCGGATATCCCATAAATGCGGTATTGGCAAACATTAACATGCACTGATAGACGCCTCTGCAGCCTGACGGCGCATGAACCATCTTGGCCATGAGAAAAGAGAGAAGGGGAAAGGAGGCATAAAGGCAGAGCCCGGCCACCAGCATAAGGAGAATATCCCCCTGGCTGCCTCCCGCCACACTTCCGGCGGAGCTGATGATCAAAAGCGGAGACGTAAGATTAACCACCATGGCAGAAAGCTTTTTGCTTGTCTCCACATCCAGAATATTTTTTTTGTTCAGATAAAATCCCACAGCCATGGCAAAGAGAAGCTTTGTCATAGTAACAACGATTGTCATTTGAAATCCCCCCTGATCTGTTCGTTAAGCGCTCATTACTTTAAAAGACCCGCCGCCCATTGGGCGGCATGCAGGTTTACCCGGCAAGAATACTTCTGGCCACGCTGATGCCGTTAGCCGATGCCTGCTGAAGCCCTCTGGTTACGGATGCACCGTCGCCGATGGCACGAAGGCCCAGTACACTGGTCTCAAAATCTTTATTTACCACCACTTTGTTGGAATAGAACTTGACTTCCACTCCGTATAAAAGAGTCTCATCACTGGCAATACCCGGAGTTACTTTATCTAAGGCTAAAAGCATCTCTTTGATATCTACCATAATCCGGTGAGGGAATACCAGGGAAAGATCTCCCGGAACGGCATCCTTCAAGGTGGGAATCAGGTTGTTCCGGCAGAGACGTTCCTCTGTCGTCCTGCGTCCTCTCTGAAAATCTCCGAAAGTCTGAACCATGATCTTTCCATCGCAGAGCATATTGCTTAGACGTGCGATATATTTGCCGTATTCAATGGGAGTCTTAAAAGGCTTTGTAAAATTTTTCGATACCAGCAGGGCAAAGTTCGTGTTGCTGGTTTTATATTCTTTGGACTTGTAGGCATGGCCGTTGACCACTGCCAGGCCGTTTTCATAATATTCCGTGGCCACTTCACCGGAAGGATTGGTGCAGAAGGTACGCACCTTATCGTCAAAGGTGGGAGTATAGTACACCAGCTTGGCCTCATAAAGGTTCTTATTGAGAAAATCCATGATCTCGTCCCGGACTTCAACCCTTACGCCGATATCCACAGTTCCCACTTCCGTCTCAATGCCGTGATTTTTGCAGATATGGCTGAACCAGTCAGACCCTTCCCGGCCTATAGCCGCCACGATCTCAGGAGCATAATAGGTGTCCCCTTTGTCTGTTGCCACGGCTTTTGCCTGATTATCTTCAATGATAATATCCGTGATCATGGTATTGAATTCCATCCTGACACCATGGCTTATGAGATGGTCCTGAAGCCTTGTATAGATCTTATACCCTTCCTCCGTGCCCAGGTGACGGATGGGGCATTCAATAAGTTTTAGGTTGGCATTGATGGCTTTCCGGCGGATTTCTTCAATTTCTTTCTGTTTGTCCACACCGTAAACATTGGTGTCGGCGCCGAATTTCAGGTAGATATTATCCGACTCTTTAATGAGTTCCACTGCTTTGTCATAGCCTAAGATATCCGGAAGATGCCCGCCTACATCCGGGGACAGGGAGAGCTTTCCGTCAGAAAAGGCTCCGGCTCCTGCAAAACCCGTGGTGATGGAACAGGGCTTGCAGCCCACGCATACTTTTGTGGTTCGTTTCGGGCAGGTACGTTTCTCTATGGGACGCCCTTTTTCAACCATGAGAATCTTCATGCCGGGTTTTTGACGAATCAATTCATAGGCA
The DNA here is from genome assembly GCA_910574345.1 of Clostridiaceae bacterium. Classification (GTDB taxonomy): domain Bacteria; phylum Bacillota; class Clostridia; order Lachnospirales; family Lachnospiraceae; genus UBA3402. The sequence goes on from CAJSZV010000009.1 coordinate 155,421, forward strand.
CAGAAAATCCCTGATGGGCCGGCGCCGATAATAATCACATCAAACTGATTGCTGTCAGGATTCATATCATCACTCCTCATATTTTGTCTGCGGCGCATGGACAGCGCCACATGGACATTATATCACCGGCCCATGGATTGGGCAAGGTTATCTGTTTTTAAAGGCCTGGGTGATCTTGCGGAAATCCGAGGGAGACATACCTTCCTGTTCCGTAAAGATCCGGTTAAAATATTGTTGATTGGGATAACCTGTTTTTTGAGCAATATCAGCTATTTTCATATTGCTGGTCTTTAAAAGGGTCTTGGCATGGCTCATACGAACTTCTGTTAGGATCTGGGTCAGGTTCTGTCCGGTTTGCTGCTTAATAAAGCGGCTGATATAGGAAGGATTGCGGTGGAGATGGTCAGCTATTTCCGTCAGTCCCAAAGGCTTATGAAAGTTGTCGTAGATGAAAGACTTGATCTGCTCAATAAGAATACTTCCCGATTGATTTTCCATACGGGTGAATTCATCATAAAGATTTTCCAGCCAGGATAAGATTTTTTCGGTATCATGGCTTAATATGTCCAGGTTTTGAAGACAGTCGGTAATATGGCTGTTGAGCCGGTGCAGCAAGGCAGGGTCCAAATCCAGACCGTTAAAACAAAGAGATAAATTGCACAGCAAAAGATTAATGGCCTGCCGCTGAAAATTGTCTCCATATTTATTGATAAAACGGAGGAATGAGGATGCTGACGCCAAAAAGGCTTCCCTGTTTTTATCCTGAAGCAGATGGAGCATAGTGCTGATTTCTGAATTAACCGTCAAAAGCTTATTAAAGGAAATGGGAAGATCTTCATAATAGACAGCGACTTCCGACTGCATCTGCGGATAATTCAGACAGATCGTAACCTGTTCCCGAAGCTGGTCCAGCTCCGGGAGAGATGAGCCTGTCCTGCTGATTCCAAGTTTAATTCTTTGGTGATATTGTCTGGCAAAGTCTTCCATGGCCTGTTCCAGACGGTCATGGAGTCCGTCTAAATATTCCCTCTGTCCCTGCAAAAGAGGAACGATGCAAAACAGAATATTTCCGTGGGAGTAGAGGAGGGATGATTTCCCCAAAACAGATGTAAAACAGTCTTCCAACACATAAGAAATAAAAAGCTCCGCTTTCAGGGAACGGCTGTTATTCCTGGACTGATGGCGGCAGCCGATAAGTTCATAATGATGAAAGGGAAAATCAAGCAGCACCATATCGTTCATAAATTTTTTCGGTTCCAGGGACAGGGGATGAAACAAAAGCCTTTGGATAATCTGTCTCCGGATATCTTCCTGGTGAGATGCATAATAGTTCTGGAAAGACTGATAGAGTTCCTGATGCTTCTGCTCTTCCATGTACTGATGGAGTGCTTTGTGTATAACGGATACGGTTCCATCCTCATCTACAGGTTTTAAAATATAGTCAAATACCTGATAGGCAATTCCGGCCTTTGCATATTCAAAATCGGAAAAACCTGTAATAAGAATGATCTTGGAAGGCAGATTCTGCTCATGGATATATCTGGCAAGGTCCAGTCCGCTTTTCTGAGGCATACGGATATCGGACAGAATAACGGCGGGAACCTCTTTTTTGATGGAATCCAAGGCTTCAAAGACATTGGTGGCCGTCTCAATGGAATGAAAATGCAGAGAGGGATGGCTGGCAATGTGTTTTAGTTTCAAACGGATCAGTTCTTCATCATCTACAATCAAAAGTTTCATAAACCTGCACCTTCTTTCCTGCGTTTGGGAAGCACAAGGGTTACCTGGTTGCCGCCTGTTATGGATGTTTGTATCTCCAGTCCGTAGCTGTCTCCATAGATCATCTGAATTCTCCTCTGGATGCTGATAAGTCCCAGACTTTGAGAGCCAAAAACATCAGGATGGCGAAGATTTTCACAGACAGAATCAGGAATGGGCGTACCATTATCCCTTACGCAGATACGGATACAATCTTCTGTTTCCTCCCCGCAGACCGCCACCAGACCGCCATCCAGCATATTGTTCACTCCATGAATCAGAGAATTTTCAATCAGAGGCTGGATGCACAGTTTGGGGATAGAATAGGGAAATAATGTTTGGGGGACATCAACCCAGAATACGACTTTACCCTGAAAACGCATTTTTTGGATAAACAGATATTCGTTGATGTAAGCCATATCTTCCCCGATACTTAGGATATCCGGCCCTTTTATGGACATGCGCATAATATTTGCCAGAGCAGAAAGGGCTTTTTGAGCGTCGCGGGGCCGTTCCAGATCAATAAGGCTGCTGATACTGTCCAGGGTATTATAAAGAAAATGGGGATTAATCTGGGAATGCAGAGCCTCAAGTTCCGCATGCTGGGCCAGCAGCTTCTGTTCATAAACCGTTTGAATCAAATGGTTGATTCGTTTCAGCATATCGTTATAGACCTGAGCCATTTTTGCAAACTCGTCGCAGGAGGTAACCGTAATATAGGCATGTGAATCAATCTGGTTCGTGCTGGCGATTTTTTGAATGAAGGAAGTAAACTGCTGCTCAATGGTATAGACCACAAAATAAATAACAGCCCCAACCAGACAGAGAGACATGAGAATCATAAACAGCTGAATAAAAAAGGCATGGTAGGTGTGATTATAAAGAAGGGTTTCATTTATCATGACATAGATTTTCAGCTGCGGTGAGCTTGTGCCGTATTTATAAATATTGGTGCCCCTTTTCTCGACGGGAAAATGACGCTGAGCAGCCATTTCTTCAAAAGCAGTGTCGGGAAAAGCGCTGGTATTGACGATGATTTTATTATGATCATCTGTCAGGATGTAAGAGACGGCTTCCTGGCTGTTATTATATCCAAAAATATCAGAAAAACAGGATACATTAATATCACACATAAAAAAGCCGATCTCCTGGTCAATATTATCCACATCCAGTTTGTACACGGTTCTGGCCATGGTAATGGTAAACGGGGAGTCAGGAAAATAATGGAAATACATTTTTCCATGAAGATTCCGGGCAGACTGATCAAGGAGGGATCTTTTGCGGAGGTACTGTTCCTGGGTGGAAAAATATATTGCGTTATTGACATAGAGGTTGGAATTGCAATCTTCCAGATAAAGGTTCAAAGGATATTTATCGAAGCCGATACTATCCCGGATTTCGTCAGATACACCGAGGAATTCGCCGTCGGCTGAAAGCAGGCGGTTCTGAACAAGATCCCCATAGATCAGATTGTCCGTTTCTTTATTCAGCTGGTAAAGGTAGTTATTGAAATAGTTAATCTGATCACATATGTTTTTTTGAATTTGATTCTGCAGGGCCTTTTTCGTATCGGTTTGAAACGTGTAGACTACATAGCCTAAAATGATAGAATAGCTGATTAAAAGAATGGGAGTAACAGGTATAAGGAACTTATATTTGATAGAAAGTTTATTGTAAAAAGAGGCAATTTTCATAGGAGACTCTCTTTCCTGAGAAACATTTTTGAGTTATATGACATTATACAGGTTTCCAAATGGAAAAACAATGGAATGTAAAAAATAGAGAAAAAAGGTAAAAATAAGATAAAATGGCTTATTTGCCATCAATGATATAATACATGCAGAATCAAAGCGCTTTGATGAAACTGTAAACGAATATTAACACGGGAGGAAAAATATGCACAAGCAAATTAAAATGATAACCGCCTTTTTTCTGACAGCTGCCATGACGGCAGGATTGGCAGGATGCAGTTCGCCGTCATCTGACAGTACTCAGACAACACAAGCCGGTCAGCCGGCTCAGACCAATCAGGCGGACCAGACCAGCCAGGCTCCGGAGGAGAGCAAAAGTACGGATAAGGTAGATATTACTCTGGCAGTGTGGACCTCTTCCAGTGCGGCTGCCCTGGAGGAAGCCCAGAATACATTTAACAATTCCCAGGATAAAATCAATTTTAAAGTGGAGATTCAGGCGGATGATTATGCCCAATATCTAGGAGCTAAGACAGTAGCCAACGATCTGCCGGATTTGTTTTATCTCAATCCCTACAGTGAACTGAAACAGTATGCAAAAAACGGGTATCTTCTGGATTTAAGCGATCAGCCTTTTGCATCTAAGATTTATGACAGCACAAAAGAAGGGGTTTCTTATGATGGGAAGATCTATGGTTATCCCAGTACCGTGGAATATTGGGGACTGTTTTACAACATAGACGTTTTTGAGCAGGCAGGGATTACGGAACTTCCAACAACCTTTTCTCAGTTAGAGGATGCGTGTGAGAAGTTAAAAGCCAGCGGAATCACTCCTTTTGCCGCGACCTACAAAGATTCCTGGACCTGTGAGCAGGTGTTCTGTGCCCTTTATGCGGCTGCTATGCAGGATCGCCTGCCTGGATGGATTGATGACATGAATGCGGGAAATAGTACCTTCACTCAGGAGGGTGTAGATAAAGTATTTCGGTTTATTGATTTGATGAAGGAAAATTCGGGGACCAATTATATGGATTCCGATGCCTCGGCAGGATATAATTCATTTGCCAACGGCGATGCAGCCATGATCTTTTTGGGCCAATTTGCTTTGCGGTCTGCCAGGAAAGTAAATCAGGATATTCAGCTGGGCATGCTTCCCATTCCGATTTCCGACAACCCGGAGGAATCAAAGATCATGTGCAATACAGGTGTTGGAATCGTTGTAAATCCCAATGGAAAACACGTACAGGAAGCTTTGGAAGTACTGGAATATATTACTGATAATACGGATGGGGTAAGGAACTGGACAATTATTATGCTGGATGATGTGGGAGGAGCCATGCCCAGTATCCCGGTAAAAATGCAGAATGTTGTAAATGAGCCCTTCTACCAGACAGCATCCCAATATATAGCAGACGGAAAGACTATGGGTAAAATATCCAACCAGCTGAATTCTGGAGCCATGGAAATTATTAAAGGCGTAGTGCAGGGATATTTTGCGGATATGAGCAGCCAGGAGGAGATTCTTAACCAGCTGGATGAGCAGATCCTGAAACTGGCAGAATAAAGAAGGAAAGGAAAAGGTGGCCCTGTGTCCTCAGCATTTTATAAGAAAAACACCAGATTTTATCTGGCTCTGTTGATTCCGGCATTTTGCCTTTACTGCCTGGCTCTTATTGGCCCCCTGTTTTTCGGCACAGTACCGTCCTCTTTTTATGACTGGAACATTATTAAGGCAAAAAGGAATTTTACAGGATTTGAAAATTTCGCAGAGTTGATTCATGATAAGCAATTTTTAACCAGCCTTTTCTTTACATTAAAGCTGGGCGTTGTAACGGTTACCCTGAACAATATTATTGCATTTGCCATTTCCTATTTTTTGAACGAAAATGTTTTTGCCAAGGGTTTTACAAGATCCATGTTTTTTATGCCCAATACCATTGGCGGGATTATGGTAGCTTTTATATGGTGCTTTTTATTTACCAATGTGCTTCCCAAAATCTTTTCAGCGGCAGGTTTGGAATCAATGGCGTCAATCAGCTGGTTCGGCAGCGGTTCCATGGCGTTTATAACCATTGTCGCGGCAGCTGTGTGGACCGGTTCCGGATTTTTGATGGTACTGTATCTGGCCGGTCTCCAGAATATCTCTGCAGATATTCTGGAGGCCGGGGAGATCGACGGATGTACAGGGTTTAAAAAGGTGATCCTGCTTCAGCTTCCCCTTTTGATGCCCACCATAACCATTAATCTGTTTGTGTCAATTGCCGGGGCGTTTAAGTCCTTTGACATCCCGTATGCCATGACAGGCGGGGGTCCTGCCGGCGTGACCAATACCATTGCGCTGAATATATACAAGGATGCCTTTTCCACCTACAATATGGGGTATGCCTGTGCCAAATCAGTGGTTCTGTTTTTCATCGTAATGGCAATTACATGCATCCAGCTGAGGTTTACAAGAAAAAAGGAGGTTCAGTTGTGAAAGCAATGGGAAAGAGAAAGAGAAGATACTGGATTCAGGGCACACTGGTTTTTCTGGCCGGGATTCTGTTTATGATGCCTGTATTTTTAATTGTAATGAACGCCTTTAAATCCAATCGGGAGATTATGCTTTCTTTCCTGTCTTTTCCGAAAACCCTATATCTGCATAATTTTCAGGAAGCCATGAGACTGATGAATTTCTGGGTATCCTTCCGCAACACGGCAGTCATCGCAGTGGGAACGGTCTTCCTGTCAGTAATTGTCAGTTATATGGCGGCCTATGGCATTTCCCATCTTAGAGGGAAGTTTTCCGACGGGTTTTATCTCTTCTTTGTCTTAGGGCAGCTGGTGTCCATTCATACGGTAATGGTCTATATCTCTGTAATGGCTACCAAATTCCATATGAACAACACCTTTTGGGGATTGATCCTGATTCATGGAGGGTTTAACAGCGCCTTCGGAGTTATGACCTACACGGGATTTCTAAAGAGCGTTCCAAGGGAACTGGAAGAAGCAGCAGCGATCGACGGATGCAATGCTTTCCAGATCATGACCAGGATTGTGCTACCTCTTGTTAAGCCAACAACCATGACCGTGTCAGTGCTGTACTTTTTGTGGTCCTGGAATGAATTTCTCCTTCCCTCCATTATGATTGGCGATTCGGGACTGAGACCGCTGACGGTAAATCTGAATATGTTTAAGAATACCAGCGGTACGGAGTGGAATTACCTTATTGCGGGACTGACCCTTACGTTAATACCGATTTTTATTATCTATATTCTGGCTCAGAAATACATTACCAGCGGTATGATGTCAGGAGCGGTAAAATCGTAGGAAAGACAGAAAATAATAGGAGAAAACGGGATAATGGAAAGAAAAAAGAAGCTGATTGTATTCTCTGCCGACGCCATGGTATGGGAAGATATGGAGTATTTTAAAGAGCTCCCTAATTATAAGAAATATCTTGAAGGCGGATGCATGATTGAGAGGGTTGATTCGGTTTATCCCACTACTACATATCCCTGCCATACCACAATGGCTACAGGAGTGTGGCCCGATAAACATCAGGTTACAGGAAACGGGCAGTTTAAGCCCGGTGTTTTGCCTCAGCCGTGGAGATGGGATTACAGCTTTGTGGAATGGAAAGAAGATATCTTTTCTGCGGCAAAGAAAGCCGGTTATACGACGGCATCTGTTTTCTGGCCTGTTACGGGCAATCATCCGTTTATTGATTATCTGATCGACGAGTATTGGACTCAGGGACCGTCAGATACGCCGAGACAAGCCTGGGGACGGATGGGATCCAGCAGTGAAGTGCTGGATATTGTGGAAAGACATATTGGAAGCAATGAGATTCGCAGGCATCCGGATACGGAGCGGTTTATTGTAGACTGTACCTGCGACATTATCCGCCGGTATGGCCCTGATGTGATCTTTCTTCACCCTGCCAATATTGACGGATACCGCCACGAGACAGGACTTTTTAATGACAAAGTTTTGCAGGGACTTCATGAAACGGATCAATGGATCGGAGAAATTATGAAAGCTGTCAAAGATATAGGACAGCTGGACAATACAAATCTGGTACTCACCAGCGATCATGGGCAGATGGAGACCAAAAGAGTCATAAACCCTAATGTGATTTTGGCAGATCATGGGCTCATAAGAAAACACGGCGACGGGTCTTTAAAAGATTGGGATGCATGGTGTGCATCCGGAGGAATGTCGGCTTTGGTTTATCTTAAGAACCCAAAGGACCGGCGAATATATGAAAAGACTTATAAGCTGCTTTGCGATATAATGAACGAGGGGATCTATGGAATCAGTCAGGTTTTAACTGAATGTGAGGCGGGAGCCTGTCATTTAGCCGGTCCTTTTTCCTTTGTTTTAGAGACGGATGGCTATACCTCCTTTGGCGATGAGATTAACCGCCCCCTTGTGCAGAATCATGACTCGGCGGATTACCGCTACGGAAAAGCCACCCACGGATATCTTCCAGCCAAAGGACCACAGCCTGTGTTCCTGGCAAAAGGGCCGGATTTTAATGAAAAGGTGATTATGAAAAGGGGGCGTCTGATTGACCAGGCTCCCACCTATGCAAAGCTTCTGGGAACAGCCCTTCCCAATGCCGACGGGAATGCCATAGAAAGCTTTATACGCAAAACACAGAAGTAGGAAAAGGTCCAGATTCTTATATTCTAATGTTAGGGCTTTTAAATTCCTCAAATCTATGATAAAATAATGAAACTTATAAAGCGTTAGCATCTGTCCTCCCAGGGATGGTTTGTTAACGCTTAATGTGCTGTATAAATAATGATCACTGGTTTGAATAAGGAGCAGACTAATTATGTATATTATAGCAGGACTGGGTAATCCGGATGGCAGGTACGAGAATACAAGGCATAATGTAGGCTTTGAGGTGATTGATATTCTGGCGGACCGCATGGGTATCTGCGCAGATGAGAAAAAGCACAGGGCGCTGTGCGGCAGAGGCGTGCTGGAGGGACAGAAAGTCATACTTTTAAAGCCTCAGACTTATATGAATCTGAGCGGAGAAAGTGTTCGCGCAGCCGCAGATTTCTATAAGGCGGAACCGGAAAATATTATTGTGGTATATGACGATATCAGTCTGGAGCCGGGCCAGTTACGGATTCGGGGGAAGGGCAGCGCCGGAGGCCACAACGGAATCAAGAATATTATCGCCCATTTGGGAACCCAGGAGTTTCCACGGGTAAAGGTGGGAATCGGAGAAAAGCCTAAGGGCATGGATCTGGCGGATTATGTGCTGAGTCATTTTTCCCAGGGGGAGAGAGAGACCATGAGAGAGGCATATAAAGAGGCGGCGGAGGCGGTGGCAGTTATGGTAGGTCAGGGAATCGACGAGGCTATGAACCGGTTTAACGGAAAAAAGAAGGCGGAGTGAGAGGCGGAAAGGGGAACGCATGAGCAGGGTATTTGTAAATCCACTGACAGAACTGGCAGAGTATGAGGAGATGAATCAGGCTCTGAACCGGGGACAGGGACCGGTTCAGATCAGCGGCTGCATGGACTCCCAGAAAGTACATCTGATGCAGGAGACGGGAGATGAGTCTGTCTGGAAACTGGTGGTAACTTATGATGATTCCAGAGCAAAGGAGATCTATGAGGATTTTCGATGCTTTCAGGATCAGGTATGGCTGTACCCCTCCAGAGACCTTCTTTTTTACACGGCGGATATCCACGGCAACCTTCTGACAAAGCAAAGGATGCTGGTTCTCAAGCATCTCATTGAAGACCGTTTTGGGGTGGTGGTGACTACGCTGGACGGGCTTATGGATCATCTCCTTCCTTTAGATGCCGTGAAGAAACAGATCCTGACTGTGAGACAGGGGGAGACAGTCAATACGGACGAGTGGCGGCAGAGGCTGGTTGCCCTGGGATATGAGCGCATGGCTCAGGTAGACGGCATGGGACAGTTTTCCATACGAGGCGGAATTATCGATGTGTTTCCCCTGACTGAAGAGCTGCCTTTTCGCATTGAGCTTTGGGATGATGAGGTGGATTCCATAAGAACCTTTGACTTGGAAAGCCAGAGATCCGTGGAGCAGGTGGATTCTGTGGTCCTGTATCCGGCATCGGAGCAGGCGCTGACAAAAGAGCAGCTGGATGAAGGACTGAAATTAGTAAAAGAAGAAGCCAGGAAGCAGGAAAAGATTCTGAGGGATCAGAGGAAGACGGAAGAAGCCTATAGGATCTCTTCCATAATAAAAGAATTTACAGAAGGGGTGGAGGAAGGCTATGTCAGCAGCGGGCTGGACAGCTATCTCACTTATTTTTGCAAAGATACCGTATCGTTCCGGCAGTATTTTCCCCGTGACCATACCCTTATTTTTCTGGATGAACCGGCCAGGCTGAAAGAGAAAGGGGAAACCGTAGAGGCGGAGTTTCGGGAGAGCATGATCCACCGGCTGGAAAAGGGATATCTTCTTCCGGAGCAGACCAGCCTCTTATACTCTGTAAAGGAGACCATGGCCGGCCTTATGACGGACCGTACGGTCATGGTGACAGGGCTGGAGCAGAGGCTTTCCGGGATGACTGTAAAGAGCCGTTATGGCATCCAGGCGAAAAGTATTAATTCTTATCAAAATGGATTCGAACTCTTAATCAAGGATTTGAAGCGGTGGAAGAGAGAGAAGTACCGGGTAATTCTTTTGTCCGCCTCTCATACAAGGGCCAGCCGTCTTGCCGGGGAACTGCGGGAATATGAATTAAGCGCCTTCTGCCCCGACGACGAAGAACACCAGGTGCAGCCGGGAGAGATACTGGTGACCTACGGCAATCTTCACCGGGGCTTCGAGTATCCTCAGATTAAATTTGTGGTAATCACCGAAGGCGATATGTTCGGCGCTTCCAGGAAAAAAAAGAAGCGGAAAAAAACTTCCTATGAAGGAAAGAAGATTCAAAGTTTCTCAGAACTGTCCGTAGGGGATTACGTGGTCCATGAGGATCACGGCCTGGGCATCTACCGCGGAATCGAGAAGATCGAGCAGGATCGGGTGGTAAAGGACTACTTAAAGATCGAATATGCAGACGGCGGTAACTTGTACCTGTTGGCTACCAGGCTGGACGGTATTCAGAAATACGCGGGAGCCGATGCGAAAGCTCCCAAACTGAATAAACTGGGCGGGGAACAATGGAATAAGACAAAAGCCAAAGTAAAAGGCGCGGTGAAACAGATCGCAAAAGAGCTGGTGGAACTCTATGCCGCAAGGCAGGAAACAGAAGGGTTCAGGTACAGCGGAGATTCCGTGTGGCAGAGGGAATTTGAGGAATTATTCCCCTATGAGGAGACCGACGATCAGTTAGATGCTATAGAAGCCACCAAAAAGGATATGGAGAGCCGAAAAATTATGGACCGTCTGATCTGCGGGGACGTGGGTTATGGGAAGACAGAGATCGCCCTCCGGGCGGCTTTTAAGGCCATTCAGGACGGAAAGCAGGTGGTGTATCTGGTGCCCACAACCATATTAGCCCAGCAGCATTACAATACCTTTGTCCAGAGAATGAAGGACTTTCCGGTTCGGGTGGACTTAATGTCCCGGTTTCGGTCGGCAGCGGAGCAGAAGAAAACTCTGGCGGATTTAAAACGCGGGCTGGTGGATGTGGTGATCGGTACACACAGGGTACTGTCAAAGGACGTGGTGTTTAAAGATCTGGGACTCCTGATTATCGACGAGGAGCAGAGGTTTGGAGTGGCCCATAAGGAGAAGATCAAACAGCTGAAGGCTAATATTGATGTATTGACTCTGACAGCCACGCCTATTCCCAGAACCCTTCATATGAGTCTTGTAGGAATCCGGGATATGAGCGTATTGGAGGAGCCCCCCGTAGACCGGGTCCCTATTCAGACCTATGTGATGGAATACAATGATGAGATGGTCAGGGAGGCCATTAACCGGGAACTGGCCAGGAACGGTCAGGTGTATTATGTCTATAACCGGGTTCATGACATTGAGGAGGTGGCGCTCCATGTATCGGAACTGGTTCCGGGCGCCGCAGTAGTCTTCGCCCATGGACAGATGCAGGAGAGACAGCTGGAAAAGATCATGTTCGATTTTGTCAACGGTGATATTGACGTGCTGGTATCCACTACCATTATTGAGACGGGACTGGATATTCCCAATGCCAATACCATGATCATCCATGATGCTGACCGCATGGGATTGTCTCAGCTCTATCAGCTTCGGGGGCGCGTGGGGCGTTCCAGCCGGGTCTCTTATGCATTCCTGATGTATAAAAGGGACAAGATGCTGAAAGAAGAAGCGGAGAAGCGCCTCCAGGCCATCAGAGAATTTACGGAACTTGGTTCGGGAATCAAGATTGCCATGCGCGATCTGGAGATCAGAGGCGCAGGCAATGTGCTGGGGGCAGAGCAGCACGGCCACATGGAGGCAGTAGGATACGATCTGTACTGCAAGCTTTTAAATCAGGCCGTTCAGGCTCTCAAGGGAAAGCGGACAGAGGAAGAGGATTTCCAGTCTGTGGTGGACTGTGATATCAATGCCTATATTCCGGCAGGTTATATTAAAAACGAGTATCAGAAGCTGGATATCTATAAGCGGATCTCTGCCATAGAGAATGAAGAAGAATATATGGATATGCAGGATGAACTCATAGACCGTTTTGGGGAACTGCCCAAAACTGTGGAAAATCTGCTGCAGATCGCGTATTTAAAAGCCCTTGCTCATCAGGCTTATGTGACGGAGGTGAATATTAACCGTCAGGAGATACGCATGATCATGTATCCCAAGGCAAGGCTGAGAACGGCACAAATGCCGGAACTGATTGCCGAATATAAAGGAAGCCTTAAGATGCAGACAGGTGAAAAGACGGGATTGTTTTATCAGGAAAAGACTGGAAAAAACCGCGACAGCAAAAAGATGATGGAGAAGGCGAAAGAGATTCTTGAGAAGCTGGGACAGCTGACGGAATAGGGTAAAACGGTTATACTTGACGAAATTTGAAACCTGATATAGAATGAAAATGGAATTTACATCAGGGGGAGATTTCAGATGATAAAAAGCATTATGGTTTCAGCGATTATGAGTACAGCCATGACGTTTACAGGGCCTGCAGGCCCGGTTCCAGAATACCCGGACAATGAAGAGACATATGCTCAGGTTGAGGTAATGGAAGAAGAGCCGGAAGAGTTTCAGACATCAGCTGTGGAACTGACCATGTTGTCCAATGACAGGGATGCCCAGATGCTCAGTGTGATTATTCATTCGGAAACCGGGAGTACTGTGGTGATCGACGGAGGCTGGGCGGAAGACGGAGAATATCTTCTGGATGCTATAAAAAGAAAAGGCGGCAATGTAGATGCCTGGCTGATTACCCATCCTCACTCGGACCATATAGGCGCGCTGCACTATATTTTGGAGAATCGAAGAGACGAGATTAACATAGACAGGATTTACTATTCCTTTGCCCCTCTCAGCTGGTATGAAGAGGAATCACCGGATGAAGCCCCTGCCGTATTCGCTATCATGGATGCACTGTCAGGCCTTCCGGAAGATATGATATGTGATTCCATTGGAAAAGGGTATGAGATTGAAGCCGGAGACATCCGCGTTACCGTGGTTAACAGCCGGTATAAGATGTTCAGTGATCCCATTAACAACAGCAGTATGGTCTATTCAGTGGAAGCAGGCGGACAGAAGATACTGTTTTTAGGTGATATGGGTTTTGACGGCGGGAATCAGCTGTTAAGAGATGCCAAGGATCATTTAAAGTCAGATATTGTTCAGGTGGCGCACCATGGCCAGAACGGAGTCGGACAGAAAGTGTATGACGCTATTTCTCCGGAGATCTGCCTGTGGCCCACACCTCAGTGGCTGTGGGATAATGAAGGCGGCCAATGGAGGACCACGGAGACAAGAGAATGGCTGCGGTCTGCAGATAATTATTGTACCAAGGACGGAGACATTGTTCTGCAGCTGAATTAAAAGGAGGAAAAGCCGGTTTCCTATTGGAGGAAGCCGGCTTTTATTAATGACTGGCGGATCCGTTTTCCTAGGATGACAGCCAGAATCGTGATAACCATATCCTTGGGAATAAATGCTGCAAAAGAGTAGGCTATAATGGCCTTAAACGACATCTCCGATGTGAGAAGAGACCACTGAAAAGCCCCTGCGAACTCAACAATCATTAGCCCTGTAAGAGCAAGGATAAAAGAGGACATTCTGACTACAAAAGGATTGGAATGCTTAATATGTATCCCTGATAAGCCTGCCATAAGGGGCCATGCCAGAATATAACCTCCCGTCATACCTGCAAGGCACTGAATTCCGCCCTGGAAGTTAGCAAAGATGGGAAGACCTATGGCGCCGAGAAGGATGTAAACCAAAGTTGCCATACAGCCCAGTTTCCAACCCAGAACAGTCCCTGTAAGGGCAATCCCAAAAAGCTGAATGGTGATGGGGACTCCTGTGGGAAGGGGGATGGAGATCTGGGAAATAACAGCCAGAATACCGGCAAACATACCTGTTAAAACCAGCTCCCGTGTGGTGATTGTCTGACTCTTTGCTGCAGATTGTGAAGATACAGAGTTCATAAAAATATCCTTTCTGAAAACTGCCTTGTACAGGCGGTGAATTTGTTCAAGAAGAATATATCATGCTGTAAAAAGAATGTCAACTATAAAAACAAAACAGTTAACAATTCGATAAAAAGTAAATTTCTAAGGAGGGCAAGACCATGTATATAGCGGATTTACACATTCATTCCCGGTATTCGCGGGCAACCAGCAGGGAATGTACGCCGGAATATCTTGACATGTGGGCAAGAAGGAAAGGAATTGATCTCTTAGGGACAGGTGATTTTACCCATCCGGCATGGCGCAGTGAATTGGAGGAAAAGCTGACCCCGGCAGAAGAAGGGCTGTATCAATTAAAAGAGGAACTGCAGCTGAAAGACTATATATTGGGAAAGACAAGTCCCAGGTTTGTGATCTCCGGAGAGATCAGCTCCATCTACAAGAAAAACGGGCGGGTGAGGAAGGTGCATAATGTAATCCTTCTTCCAGGTCTTGCAGATGCCAAAAGATTATCGGAAAAATTAGAGACCATCGGCAATATCCATTCCGACGGCCGTCCCATTCTGGGGCTGGACAGCCGGGATCTGTTAGAGATTACCCTGGAGATCTGTCCAAGAGCAATTTTTGTTCCCGCTCATATCTGGACTCCTCATTTTTCCATGTTCGGAGCCTTTTCCGGATTCGATACCATAGAGGAGTGTTTTGAAGATCTGACTCCTCACATTCATGCCATAGAGACAGGGCTTTCTTCGGATCCGCCTATGAACTGGCGGCTGTCGGCTCTGGATCATCTGCAGATGATCTCCAATTCTGATGCCCATTCTCCCGGAAAACTGGGGCGGGAAGCTAATCTGCTGGATATAGAGATGTCTTATGACGGGCTGTATGAAGCGATTCAGAGGGGAAAAGGCCTGGCAGGAACCATTGAGTTCTTCCCGGAAGAAGGAAAATACCATTTTGACGGCCACCGCAAATGCCATCTGTGTTTAAGCCCCAGGGAAGCGGAAAAATATGGGGGCGAATGTCCGGTCTGCCACAAAAAGCTGACTCTGGGAGTGTCCCACAGAATCCAGCAGCTGGCAGACAGGGAAGAGGGATATAAGCGTGCCGACGGCAGGCCTTTTGAGAGTCTGGTTCCCCTGCCGGAGGTGATCGCCGCTTCCACCGGTTATTCTGCAGCCAGTATGAAGGTTCAGAAAAAGTACGAGGACATGGTGAAAAGTCTGGGTCCGGAATTTGATATTTTAAGATTGATTTCACCGGAAGATATCAAAAGGAAGGCCGGATATTTTGTGGCGGAGGGAATCTGGAGACTGCGTCAGGGAAAGGTACAGCGTTTTCCGGGGTTCGACGGGGAGTATGGAACCATAAAACTCTTTGAGCCGTCAGAATTAGAGTCCATGGACGGTCAGATGAGCATGTTCAGGCGGGCTGATATAGGACCAGGAGGTCAGGATGAGACGAAGGCAGAGACTGGTCTTAAGGTCCGGGAGCGGCAGGAGGGGGATATGAATTCCCAGACTGTTCACGGAGATATGAAAGAGGCAGCAAAACCGGGTAAATCCATAGACATGGAACCTAATGAGAAGCAGCTAGAGGCTATTGAGTCCATCGCACCAAGACTTGCAGTAATAGCCGGGCCCGGCACGGGCAAGACAGGAACCTTAGTTTCCCGCATTCTCTGCCTTCTTGAAAGGCGTAAGGTAAAGCCGTCGGAGATCACAGCCGTTACCTTTACCAATAAAGCGGCCCAGGAGATGAGGAGCCGCCTGGAAGAGCGGATGGGAGGAAGAAAGGCTGTAAAAAATATGCAGATCGGCACCTTTCACTCCATCAGCCATGAACTCCTGAAACAGCAGGGCGAGTCTTTTGTCCTTGCAGACGAAGGGGAAGTGATGGAAATCGTCAGGGAAGCGGCTGAAGAATTGGGAATCAAAGGGAATGTTGGAAAACTGCGTCAGGCCATATCAGAGCGGAGGACTCACATGGACAAAGACCATGACCTGGCGGATGAGGGCAGCTTTTCTTCGTCAGAACTTGACCAGGCCGTGAAGATTTATGAAGAACGTCTTGCCGCCATGAATGCAGTGGATTTTGACGATCTTTTGCTGCGGGCATTGGAATTGTCTGGCAGGCAGTCCAAAAGATTTTCCTATCTTTTAGTGGATGAGTTTCAGGATATCAGCCCTCTGCAGTATCAGCTGATTCAGGCATGGAGCAAGGGGGGACGGGAGGTATTTATAATCGGAGATCCGAACCAGGCTATCTATGGATTCAGAGGAGCGAAGTTCGGCAGTTTTCACCAGTTTTGTGAAGAGCAAAAGGCAGAGATCATCCGTCTGAATCAGAATTATCGTTCCACACCGGAGATCCTTACCCTGTCGCAGCAGGTACTGGGAGGTAACGGGGACACCTTAAAGCCTGTGAAGGGCCCCGGTTTTCCCGTACGTCTTGTACAGGCTCAGGGGGAAATGAGTGAGGCCATATTCGTGGCAAAGGAGATTAACCGGCTTGTGGGCGGAATTGATATGCTGGACGCCCAGGCGGGATTTTTCACTCCGGACACCAGACAGACAAGAAGTTTTGCGGACATTGCGGTTCTGTACCGCACTCACCGCCAGACAGAACTTTTGGAAAAGTGCCTGAAAAAAGAGGGAATTCCTTATGTAGTCGTGGGAAAAGAAGAATTTCTGGAAGCAGATACTGTGCGGGGAAGCCTGGGATTTTTTAAAAGCGTCTTAAATACCGGGGATTGTCTGTCGCGAAGATTATGTCTCAGGCTTTTATGGAAGCTGGAGGAAAACGAGGTCTCACAATGTGTATATGAGACCTTGGCAGAGAAATACAGAAAATTGTGTAAGAAAGGGAAGCCTCAGACGATCTGGCAGTCCTGGAGGGACGATATGGGGCTTTTGGATGATAAGGATATGGAAAAGCTCTCAGGCATGGCAGTGTTTTATAAGACCATGGGGGAGATGATAGAAGCTGTTGCATTTGGAAAGGAGAGCGACTTGAAAAGGTGCGGGGGAAAGACCTATACGTCAGACTCCGTGACCCTTATGACCATGCATGGTTCGAAAGGACTGGAGTTTCCGGCGGTTCTTTTGTATGGAGTGAGAAAAGGCATGGTTCCTTTGGAATTTAAGGGGAAGAACAGGGATGCGGATGAAGAGCGGAGAGTTCTCTACGTTGGCATGACCAGGGCAAAAGAAGAACTGATTATAACAACGTCAGGGGACATGTCGGAATTTTTGGAACGTGTACCGGACGCAATGTTAGAAAAGGAAACAGCGCAGCAGAAAAACAGCGCCTGGAACAATGGAAGGCAGATGAGCCTCTTTGATTTTATGAGCTGAATGAAATGATTACAAAAGAGACTGTACTGCTTAATTCCCAAAGGATAAAAAATAAAATCTTTTCTGCTGTAGGAGAATGTGGTATAATGTGCGCAAAGGGCAGAGTCAGGCGGTCCTGCAGGCATCTGCCGGACCATTTGATGAGCGAAGCGAATCCGGAAGAACTGTGATTTTCCGGGGCTCTGTTCGTGACTTACGGCAATCGTGGTATCGGCAGGCGGAAAGAACAGTTGGGGAATTAAGAAGGTGTATGGTGAGAAACAGAGTGGAGATAGATAAGAAAAAAAATGATATTCAGCTGCTTTTTGAGAGCAGCAATCTTCAAAGACTGCAGGAATGGGTGGAGGAGATGCTCAAGTTTTCCGCGGCTGTTGCCGGAGGAGAGCTGTCAGGGGATATTCCATCCCCAGAGAATCCTTTATGTGAGAATTTGATAGAGCTGCAGGCCCAGTTAAAACATATCATATGGCAGGCAAAACAAGTGGCGGCTGGGGATTATTCTCAGGAGATCAAGGGGCTGGGGGAGTTTGCAGAGGTATTTAATACCATAATCGGCCAGATGAGAGAGAGAGACAGCCAGCTCACACAAGAACAGGAAGAGATCAAAAAGCAGATCGAGACGGTACACAATTATAATGAACTTCTGCTGGAGCTGACAAGAAAGCAAAACGAATGGATACTTGTTGTTGATGCGGAGAGCCGGGAGATTGTGTACTGCAATAAGCGCAAAGAAGGGCAGGAGGAAGCCGAGGACCCGGAATTTTGCGATATATGCGAGCATCGTCTGCCGTTTCGCAACAAGCTGATTAAGTGGGATGAGGAGGATCAGGACAACCGATGGGAGATCAGTGACGGTGCCCACCGTTATTACAGAATCACCACATTTCCCCTGGAGTGGCAGAACAGGAGAGCCAATGCCCATATCCTTAAAGATATTACAGATGAGAAGCTGCGGACCAGTTCCTTAAAAGACAAGGCTTATCACGATGCTCTGACGGGCATTTATAACCGGATATATTTTGAGGAATATATGGAGAAAACCTTAAGAGACAAAGAGCGGATCGTTTTGGGATACCTGGATTTGGACTGCTTAAAGAACATCAATGACAAGTATGGACACGCGGCAGGCGATAACTACATTCGTCTTTTTGTCCACACGATTCAGAAGAACTTCCGAAATACAGACGTGTTTGCAAGGGTTGGGGGAGACGAATTCTGCCTGATTTTAAAGACCACGGAAAAAGAGGTGGTTCTGGAAAAACTCCAGACCGCCATGGATGAGTTCAGAAGCTACACGGATAAAAAGAATGTCCATGGCTTCAGCTATGGCGTGGTAGAGGTGAGAGGTGAAGAGGAGACCAGGACTCTTAAAGAGATCATTGATACGGCGGATGCCGCCATGTATGAGTGCAAGCGGAACAACAAGGAGATATATAAAAAATGGCGGGAGGAAGACAGAATATGAAGATTCTGGTTATAAACAGCGGCAGTTCTTCCCTGAAATTCCAGGTTATTGACTCCGAAAGCGAGCAGGCCATGGTGAAGGGACTCTGTGAACGCATCGGAATCGACGGAGTCTTTACCTACAAGACAGACAAAATATCCATAAAAGAGTCGGTATCCATGAGAGACCATACACAGGCGGTTCACAGGCTGTTGGATGCTCTGGTTGACCCGGAACACGGAATTATCAGTGATTTTTCGGAGATTGATGTGATCGGCCACCGGCTGGTTCACGGCGGAGAGAAGTTTACCGGTTCCGTGGTGGTAACGGACGAGGTGATTCAGGCCATGACAGAGTGCAACGACCTGGCTCCTCTCCACAATCCGGCTAATTTAATCGGTGTAGATGCCTGCCGGAAGCTGATGCCTGATACTCTCATGGTGGGAGTATTCGACACGGCCTTCAATCAGACAATGGAACCAAAGGCCTATCTCTACGGGCTTCCTTACCGGTATTATGAGAAATATAAGATCCGCCGTTACGGTTTTCACGGCATCAGCCACAAGTATGTGTCTCAGAGAGCCGCGCAGTTTATGGGACAGGATCCAAGGCATGTGAAAACCATTGTATGCCACTTGGGCAACGGCGCCAGCATCAGTGCGGTGAAGTATGGTAAAGTCATTGATAATTCCATGGGATTTACCCCTTTGGAGGGGCTTGTCATGGGAACCCGGTGCGGGGATGTGGATCCGGGGGCCCTGGAATTTCTGGCCAAAAAGGAGAACCTGGATTTTCCCCAGATTATGGCCATTCTGAATCAGGAGTCGGGAGTTCTGGGCATATCCAAGAACTTTTCCAGCGACTTCAGAGAACTGAAGGATGCGGAGATTAAATATAACGAGAAAGCGGCCCTGGCCAGGGAGATATTCGCCTACAAAGTGGCCAAATATGTAGGAAGTTATGCGGCGGCCATGAACGGTGTGGACAACATTGTCTTTACTGCCGGAGTGGGTGAGAATGATTCCGATATCAGAGAAGAGATCTGCAGTTATCTGGAATTTTTAGGCATTACCATTGACGAATTAAAAAACAGAGAGCAGGCCGAAGCGGTGAGAATCTCCGAAAGGTCTTCCAAGGTAAATGTTCTGGTGATCAGAACCAATGAGGAACTGGAGATTGCCAGGGAAGCGGCGGCAGTGGCAAGACAGGCGGGAACAGTCAGAGAGTGACAGGCCCGCCTGTCTTTTGCTTAAGGAAGAAGATCAATTCAGTCTGTCTTCGGGAAGCGTTAACAGCTCCCCGATCTTGCGGATGATCTCTCCCAGTATAGAGATCACCGTATCTCTGTCGTAATTGCGGCTTTCCGCATAGGCATAATATCCGCCGTAGATGGCAAAGGTGAGACCAATATTCTGGGCGGGCTGAGACCGGAACTGAGGGTATTTTTCAAAGGCCAGTTCCTTGACGGCACGGTCTATTTTAGACACAAGGCGGCTGCTGCGGTTGTCGGAGAAAAGAATTTGGATCAGATTATCCTGAGACAGATAGCCGAAAAAAAGCTGTCTAGTAAATTCTCCCGGATTCTCAAAGATATATTCCGGATGGTCCATGGACTGGATCACTGAGAGAACTACCTCTGTCTCCAGCATATCCGACAATTCATAAATGTCCCCATAGTGAGAATAAAAGGTGGATTTGTTAATCATGGCTTGTTCACATAACTCTTTGATCGTAATTTTTTCTAAAGGTTTTTTAGACCGGAGTGACAGAAATGCATTGATGATGGCAGTTTTGGTCTTGGTAATTCGTAAATCCATATGGAAACTCCCCGACATTTTTAAAAATTCGTTGGTTAACCCACCAGAAGGAAGAATTGTCTGTGGTCTGGCAAGGTGATTTTTTCTATAATCAATTATAGTAGGAAAAACAACTAATGTCCAGAAACTTTGTAAGGACAGGAAACCTGGAGGGGGAATTATGGATTTTTATGGATTTTATACAGGAACGGAATTTCAGGCCCATGAGTTTTTAGGTGCATTCCGGGAGGGAGAAGGAGCGGTGTTTCGTACCTTTGCGCCGGCAGCCAGGCGGATACAGGTCATCGGAGAATTTAACGGCTGGCAGGGAACGGACATGGAGAAGATCCATGACGGGAATTTCTGGGAGTGCCGCATAAGGGACGCCAGACCGGGGCAGATGTATAAGTATCGGATTACAGGAGCGGACGGGGGTGTAAGGGATCACAGCGATCCTTACGGAAGGCAGATGGAAGTGAGGCCTCACAACGCTTCCTTCATCTGTGAAAAGGACAGATTTGATTTTGATGATGAGGCATGGATGAAGAAGCGGAGCATAAGCAGGGACAAGGCTGTGAATATCTATGAGATTCATGCAGGTTCTTGGAAGCGGCCTTCCGATGAAGCAGAAGATTGGTATAATTATGAAGAACTGGGAGAGCGCCTTATCCCCTACCTGAAAGAACAGGGATACAACTATGTGGAGTTGATGCCTTTGGCGGAGCACCCCTGCGATGAATCCTGGGGATACCAGATTACGGGATTTTTCAGCCCCACCTCCCGATACGGAACGCCGAAGCAGCTGAAAGCTTTTGTAAAACGGTGTCATGAGAATGAGATAGGTGTGATTATGGATTTTGTTCCCGTGCATTTTGCCGTGGATGATTATGCATTGTGGAATTATGACGGCACGGCCTTATATGAATATCCCAACCGGGATGTGGGGCAGAGCGAGTGGGGAAGCTGTAATTTTATGCATTCCAGGGGAGAAGTGAGAAGTTTTCTCCAGTCGGCGGCAAATTACTGGCTGTCGGAATTTCATTTTGACGGTCTCAGAATGGATGCCATCAGCAATATGATCTACTGGCAGGGCAATCCGGCCAGGGGGGAGAATAAAGGGGCGGTAATGTTTTTGCAGAATTTGAATCAGGGACTGAAAAAACGCCATCCATCGGCTGTACTGATCGCCGAGGATTCCACTGCCAGGCCGGACATTACAAAGCCGGTGCAGGAAGGCGGCCTCGGATTTGATTACAAGTGGGATATGGGATGGATGAATGATACCCTGTCTTATTTTCAGGCGGACACAGGGGAAAGAAAGGAAAAATACCACAAGTTAACCTTTTCCATGCAGTACTATTATCAGGAGAATTATCTTCTCCCCCTGTCCCATGACGAGAATGTCCATGGGAAGGCCACGATTCTTCAAAAGATGAATGGGGATTACGACATGAAGTTTCCCCAGGCCAGGGCTTTTTACCTGTATATGTATGCTCACCCAGGGAAAAAACTTAATTTTATGGGCAGTGAACTGGGGCAGCTGAGGGAATGGGATGAAAAACGGGAACAGGACTGGGATATCTTAAAATACCCCAACCATGATGCATTCAGCCGTTTTATGAAGGATTTAAACAGTATCTATAAAAAGAATCCTGCTTTCTGGCAAAAGGATTATGACAGGGAAGGTTTTCAATGGCTGGACTGCCACCAGGAGACCCGGTGTATTTATGTTTTTGAGAGAAGAGGGGCAAATCAGAGGATTGTGGCCATATTTAATTTCTCGGATTCCGTTCAGAAGGATTATGAGGTGAAAGTGCCGGATGCCAAAGGGCTGAAACTTCTTATGGATACAAACAGGGATATCTATGGGGGGAATGACGCAGTACCTGAAAAAAGAATCCCCATGGGAACTCAGGATGGAATGACGAGATTTACACTGCCGCCATTTTCCGGAAGATATTATGAGGTAGAATAAATATTATGGAGGAAATCATCTGCCTTCTTTTGGGGAAAACACAGAACTTAATAATTTTATAAAATTTCTATATAAAATTTTCTGAAAATATAGTATACTGTTAAGATAAGTAACACACAGGGCAACTGTATACCATGATGTTGGGGTCAAAATTGCATCGGATTTTAGACCTTTTGACCCTGGTATCATACCATAATATTAAGGAGGTTTACGCAATGGGAGAGATGATTTCGTCATTCGACGGCATGAAGCTGTATCTGAACAAGGAGATTATGGAGAATGCCAAGGCAGCGCTGGTGATCGTACATGGACTTTGCGAGCATCAGGGAAGGTATGATTATCTGGCAGATTTATTCCACAAAGCCGGAATCAGCACCTACCGGTTTGACCACCGCGGTCATGGCCGCTCCGAAGGAGAGAGGACCTACTACGAAGATTTTAATGAGCTGTTAGATGATACCAATGTGGTGGTGGATATGGCTATTGCAGAGAATCCCCATATTCCCGTATTTCTTATGGGCCACAGCATGGGCGGTTTTACCGTATCTCTCTACGGCGTAAAATATCCGGATAAGAAACTGCGCGGTATTGTGACAAGCGGAGCCCTGACCCATGACAACATCGGCCTGATCACAGGAGCTCCTCAGGGACTGGATCCCCACACGAAGCTTCCCAATGAACTGGGCGGAGGGGTGTGTTCCGTGGCAGAGGTAGTGGACTGGTACGGCAAGGATCCATATAATACCAAGACATTTACCACGGGGCTTTGCTATGCGCTCTGCAGGGGTCTTGACTGGTTCAAGGAGAAAGAGAAGGAATTTGGCTATCCGGTTCTCATGCTCCACGGGGAGAAGGACGGGCTGGTCAGCGTGAAGGATACATACGAGTTCTTCGATCATGCCGCCTCCAAGGATAAGCAGATGAAGATTTACGGGAATCTGTTCCATGAGATATTCAACGAATACTGCAGAGATGAAGTTATCGGCGACGCTCTGGCATGGATTGAGAAGCGGATTTAACAAAGGAATTTTGGGACAGCAGGACGGAGGGAATCCGCCTGCTGTCTTTTTAAAACAGGAGTTCTTTCAGCGGTATGATGGACATAGGATTGATTGCCATAATACTTACCTCACAAATTTTTTCATCATATCTGGTAATTCATTTGAAATTATAATATAATATTTCCGATGATGCAATTAAGAACGATTACAAACGGAGAGGGAGAACCATGTTTTTTATCTGCGGGGTGAATTCAGGGCAAAAGCAGCTGGCACATAATCAGTTGGTTATATGCAATAGCTGCGGCGCATACGGGCGATATCAGGTTTTTATGACTTATATGTGTCTCAGTCTGTTTTTTATACCGGTATTAAAATGGGGAAAGAGATATTTTGTTAAAATGTCCTGCTGCGGGACTGTATATGAGCTGAACTGCGAGACAGGAAGGCAGATTGCCCGGGGAAACCAGACAGACATCAGGCCTGATGAACTGACCTTGGTTGGGGCAGGAAAGCGGGAACAGTGGCAGACCATGTCAGGCAGGAGGCGAATATGCAGAAACTGCGGATATGAGACAGAGGAAGATTTTGCCTATTGTCCCAAATGCGGCGACAAGCTGGAACTGAGGCAGGATTAAATTTTTTCGTATAAATTCCTTTATTCTACAGATACTAACTTCCAGAAACGGATAGAAAATGTTCTTTCGGAATGAAAGGGTTTCGGGAGCATAGTACAGCAAAATGGAGGAATTGTGATATGAAAGCTACGGGAATTGTGAGAAGAATTGATGACCTGGGAAGAGTGGTCATTCCAAAGGAAATAAGAAGAACATTGCGGCTGCGAGAAGGAACTCCCCTTGAGATTTTTACGGATCGGGAAGGGGAGATTATTCTGAAAAAATATTCTCCTATGGTGGAACTGACGGCCTTTGCAGGGCAGTATGCGGAGGCCATGGCCCAGGCGACCGGCCTTATGGTGTGCATCACAGACCGGGACCAGGTGATTGCGGTGTCCGGCGGTTCTAAGAAGGAACTGCTGGCAAAGACCATCAGCAAGCAGTTAGAGCATGCCATCGGAGAGAGAAATGTGGTGGTGGCATCAAAAGACGACAAGAATTTCCTGCCCCTGACCTCAGAGGAGATTGAGGGAATCACGGCCCAGGCAATCGCTCCCATTATCTGCGAGGGAGATGCCATTGGAAGCGTAGCGCTTTTAAGCAGGGAGGCGAAAGCGAAGATGGGCGATATGGAGGTGAAGCTGGTGGCAACAGCCGCCGGATTTCTGGGAAGGCAGATGGAAGGATAGACTTCATAACAGTTCTGAAATAAATACCAAAAAGCACAGGAGCGGCTCTGTATCGTGGGAGAGGCCTGTGCTTTTTTGTGGTTTTTGGACGGATAAAGGGGGGATATTGCAGGAAAATGGGCGGTATGATATACTGGAAGCAGATAAAAGAGAGTGAGTATGTACGGCGTGCAGAAAGAGAAACAGGATTGGCTCATATTAAAATGAGATACGATTGGAATGAGGGAGGTGAGAAGATTGGGACGTAAGGACACGGTGACAGGGGCTTATGTGAAACAGAACACGATCTTCGCGGACGCATTTAATTACTACATCTTTGGCGGACAGCAGGTAATCCGGCCGGACCAGCTGAGAGAACTGGATACTGCGGAAATTGTAGTTCCCTATGGTGCAGATGGCGCAGGGGAGCCGGAGCAGAAGTACCGGGATGTGATGAAAAGCCTCACTGCTATGCAGGATGAAAATGCGGCATATCTGCTTCTGGGAATCGAGAATCAAAGTGATGTGCATTATGCTATGCCAGTGAAAAATCTGGTATATGATGTCATACACTATGCAAAACAGGTTCAGGAGGCAGCTAACAGCCATAGAAAGGCAAAAGATTATAAGGAGCATGGCAAGGGAGAGTTCTTGTCCGGGTTTTATAAAGAGGATAAGCTGATACCGGTTATTACGTTGGTGATCTTCTTTTCGCCGGATGAGTGGGACGGACCCACTTCCCTTCATGAGATGATGAATGTGACAGATGAACGGATTCTTTCTCTGGTTCCTGATTATCAGATTCATCTTATTGCTCCAGCGGGGCTGGCGGATGAAGAGTTGAAAAAGTTTCATTCATCGCTGAGAGAAGTATTGGGTTTTATTAAGTACGCCAATGATATGGAGAAGATGGATCGGATAATTAATGGAGACTTTCAGAAATTGAGACGGGAAGAGATTGATGTGCTAAATCAATGTGTAAATGTTAAACTGGAATTAAAAGACGGAGAGGAGACGATAGATGTGTGTAAGGCATGGGAGGATATGAAGAGAGAGACTGCAATAAAAGCAGCAGAGGAGGCAACAATAAAGGCAACGAAAGAGACACAGGAGGAGACACTATTGCAAAACCTGAGAAGCTTGATGGAAACACTTCATTTATCAGCTGAACAGGCTATGGCTGCCCTGAAAGTGCCAGAGACAAAACGTTCTAAATTGGTTGCCAAGCTATAAAATCAGCAAAAAATTTTTGGCGAATACTTGACACATTCAGATGGCCTGGGAAGGATAAACTTCATAACAGTTCTGAAATAAATACCAAAAAGCACAAGAGCAGCTCTGCATCGTGGGAGAGGCCTGTGCTTTTTTATTCTATAGGCGATTGACCCGCCAAGGCTTTTTATCGTACAAAATATCCCCACAGAGGACGGTAATCCGCTTCCGAAAAATTCAATATGGCAGTCAGCGCACCTGGTATGAAAACGGTGTTTAAATGATATATCAGACGGATTTTCTCACCGCATTGTCATAAAAACGGAAATAATCCGGGCGGTGCCGGGACTGGGTATACTCAAAACAAATGCCGTCACTGTTGTAGGTCTGACTGCTGATGACTGCCATGCAGTTGTAATCCTGAACATCCTTCATCAGATATTTTTCATCAATCTCTGTCATTTTCTCTACGGTCATGACCCGTTTGCTGTTTACAATGGTCATATGCAGGGTTTGTTCCAGATATTCGTAGATGGAGTTTTGGGCAATCTCTTTTGTGAGGCCGGGGACCGCCTCCTTTAAGAAATAGTTGTGGTTGAGAATCAGGGGCATGGCGTCTAAATAGTGAAGCCGCTGGATGTAGTAAATATCGCTTCCTGCAGGAAAACCGGTGTACAGGGCCTGCTTTTCGTTAATGGAAAACTCCGTAAACAGGAGAACCTTCGTGATGGCATGGTGGCCGTTTCTGGCGGCGGATTCCCGAAAGGTCTCGATCTCACCGATGGTAAAGGCAGTCTGGGCAATAGGCTGATAGATGTTGCGGACGCCCTTTCCCTGCATGGTCTGCACATAGCCGTCTGTTACCAGACGGCTGACTGCCCGGCGGAGAGTGTTGCGGGAACAGTTGTAAGTCTGGATCAGGGTATTTTCTGAGGGCAAAAGCTCCTGGTAGGCGAAAACATCGTTTTCAATCTTCTGCTTTAGATCTCTGTAAATCGTTTCGTATATTGATTTTGGCATATATTTTTCACCTTCCTCCCTGTCGGGCTGCTTTTTCATACTTTTACGGGTTCCAAAGTCATGAATCATCATGCAGACATGTCATACATGACCTTTTTACCCTGGCATCGTGGAATGATTCTATTATAAAAAGAGGGAATCAAAAAGTCAACGACTTGTTTAAACAAATTTTGAAAAAAGTGTTGACATGTTTAAACAAGTATGCTATAACAAAATACAGAAACATGTTTAAACAAGTAAAACATATGGAGGGATTGTAGCATGGGTACATATGCAGAGGACGCAAAACAGTTGTTACGTCTGGTAGGCGGAAAAGAGAACATCGCGGCAGTTTCGCATTGCATGACGAGAATGCGGTTTGCCCTGGCGGATCCGGGGAAGGCGGATGTGAAAGCCATTGAGGCCATGAAGGTGGTGAAGGGAAGTTTTACCCAGTCCGGACAGTTTCAGGTGATTATCGGCAACACGGTGGCTGATTTTTACAATGATTTTGTGAAGACGGCGGGGATTGAGGGAGTGTCCAAGGACGCGGTGAAGCAGGCGGCGAAGAAAAACCAGAATCCTCTTCAGAGGGTGATCACGGCCCTGGCTGAGATCTTTGCGCCCCTTATTCCAGCCATTATTACAGGCGGTTTAATCCTTGGCTTCAGGAACTGCATTGACAGCTTATATTTGTTTGAGAACGGCACCAAGACCTTATGCGACATCAGCCAGTTCTGGGCGGGGATCGACAGTTTCCTGTGGCTCATAGGGGAAGCGGTATTCCACATGCTTCCGGTGGGGATCTGCTGGTCCGTGACAAAGAAGATGGGCACCACCCAGATGCTGGGGATTGTCCTTGGCCTGACCTTGGTATCGGGACAATTACTCAACGCCTACGCGGTGGCGGGGACGGCTGCGGCGGATATTCCCAAGTGGAATTTCGGAGGCTTCCAGGTGAATATGATCGGCTATCAGGGGCAGGTGATTCCGGCGATTTTAGCTGCCTTTACTCTGGTGTACCTGGAAAAATTTTTCCGGAAGATTACGCCTCAGGTGATCTCCATGATCGTGGTTCCTTTCTTAAGTCTCCTGCTGTCGGTTATGGCTGCCCACTTTGTGCTGGGCCCCATAGGCTGGAAGGTGGGAGCGGCGGTTTCTGCAGTGGTGTTTGCGGGAATTACGGGGACATTTAAGGTTGTATTCGGGGCATTGTTTGGTGTGATTTATGCTCCCTTAGTGATTACGGGACTCCACCATATGTCCAATGCCATTGATCTGCAGCTGATTGCGGACTACGGCGGAACCATGCTTTGGCCTATGATCGCCCTGTCCAATATTGCCCAAGGTTCTGCGGTTCTTGGGATGATATGGCTCCAGAGAAAGGACGCCCAGGCCCAGGAGGTGAATATTCCGGCATGTATTTCCTGTTACCTTGGCGTCACGGAGCCGGCGATTTTCGGGGTCAACTTAAAGAGAGGATTTCCTTTTGTCTGTGGTATGATCGGGTCCGGCATGGCAGCTGTTGTATGTGTGGCCACAGGGACTACGGCCAACGCAATCGGTGTCGGCGGCGTTCCCGGAATCCTGTCGATTCGGCCTCAGTTTATGGCTTGCTTTGGGATTTGCATGGTGATCGCTTTTGGGGTTCCCTTCTTATTGACAGCGGCTGTGGGAAAAAAGAAGCTGGCGGAAGCTGTTAATGAGACAGCAGAACTGGCAGAGATTGCCGCAGGGGCAGGCACAAGCGCGGCGGCAGGGGTTATGGCTTCTGTAATGGAGGAAAGGGAAGCCGGTGAAAAGGAGGGAAACGGAATTCTGACGGCATTTTTGTCTGGGAAAGCGATTCCCCTGGCGGACGTGGGGGACGGTGTTTTCTCGGCGGGAATCTTGGGGGACGGCATGGCCATTATTCCGGAAAGCGGGATTTTGTACGCACCGGCAGATGCACAGATTGCGGCTCTGATGCCGGATTCACGCCACGCCTGCGGATTAAGGCTGGATAACGGTATGGAGGTTCTCCTGCATATCGGGCTGGACACCGTGGATATGAAGGGGGACGGATTTGAATATCTGGTGGAGGAAGGCCAGAGGATCAGTGCCGGAACGGCTCTCATTCGGTTTGACCGGGAAAAGATTCAGGCTGCGGGCCACCGTGACGTGACAGTTTGTGTGATCAGCAATGTGGGGAATGCCAGGGATATTCAGTTCCATACAGGAATGAATGTAAAGGAAAATGAGACAACGATAGTAGCATTCAAATGACTTGACAGAGTCCGGTTTGGTTAACGAAAAGGAACGCTTGTGGAACAGAACTTTGCAGCCAGAGTAGGCTCCAGCCACATGACAGGAGTCCGTTCCGGCTGCATGGCAGGAGCCGTATTGCGGCGGGTGTGGATGAAATGTATTCCGGGAGTATATTGGAGCAAAAGGGAGGATAAAAGAATGACGGATTTCAGAAAAATGACGGTGTACCAGATATACCCGAAATCCTTTCGGGATACCAACGGGGATGGCTTTGGGGACATCCCCGGAGTGATTGAGAAATTGGATTATCTCCGGGAGCTGGGGGTGGATTATCTGTGGCTGACCCCGTTTTTTCCTTCGCCGCAGAATGACAACGGGTATGACGTAGCGGATTACCGCGCCGTGGATCCCAAGTTTGGGACCATGGAGGATTTGGAGCGTTTGGTGAGTCAGAGTGAAGAGTGGGGCATGGGGATTATGCTGGACATGGTATTTAACCATACATCCACTTATCATCCGTGGTTTCAGAGGGCTCTGGCAGGGGAGGAAAAGTATCAGAAGTACTATATTTTCAAGGATGGAACACCGGATCAGGCTCCCACAAACTGGCAGTCAAAATTCGGGGGACCGGCGTGGGAATATGTGCCCCACTTAAAAAAATGGTATCTCCGGCTGTATGATGTGACCCAGGCGGATTTAAACTGGGATAACCCGGAGGTTCGTGAGGAGTTGAAGGAAATCCTTCGGTTCTGGAAGGCAAAAGGGATTCAGGGATTCCGCTTTGACGTGATCAATCTGGTCTCCAAGCCGGAGGTGATGGAGGATGATTTTGAGGGAGACGGGCGGAGGTTTTACAGTGACGGCCCCCGTATCCATGAATACCTGAAAGAACTGGTAAGGGATTCGGGGATTGAGGACCTGGTGACGGTGGGAGAGATGTCGTCCACATCCCTTGAGCATTGTATCCGGTATTCCGCGCCGGAGGAGAGGGAGTTTTCCATGTGCTTTAATTTTCATCATCTGAAGACGGATTACAGGGATGGAGATAAATGGGCGCTTATGGATACGGATTACAAGAAATTAAAGGAAATCTTTGTGGAATGGCAGATGGGAATGCAAGAAGGGGGCGGCTGGAATGCCCTGTTCTGGTGCAACCATGACCAGCCCCGGATTGTAAGCAGGCTGGGAGATGAAAAGGCTTACTGGAAGGAGTCGGCGAAAATGCTGGCAGCCATGATTCATCTCATGCGGGGAACTCCCTACATCTATCAGGGGGAGGAGATCGGAATGATGAATGCCCATTACCCCTCCATTGACCGGTATCGGGATGTGGAAAGCCTGAACTATTATAAGATTTTGCTGGAACGGGGGGAGACGAGGGAGGAAGCCCTTAAGACCCTGGCGGCAAGGTCCAGGGATAACAGCAGGACTCCTATGCAGTGGACCGGGGAAAAGTACGGCGGGTTTTCCGAGGCAAAACCGTGGCTTCCCATGTCCGCCGAATTCAGAGGGGAAATCACGGTGGAGGCCCAGGAGAAGGATGAGGATTCCATTCTTGCTTTTTATAAGAAGCTGATTGCCATGAGAAAAAAGTATCCGGTGATTTCGGAGGGGGAAATCTCATTTTTGGAGACGGGAACGGATAGGGTCATAGCATATGAACGAGTGCTGGGCCAGCAGAAGATGCTGGTATTCTGCAATCTGGACGGCAGGAATCAGAGGATCCGTGGAAACGGGAAATGGAAGGGGTTTGAGGTGCTGCTTGGGAATTATGCCTTGTCCGCCGGTGACTCCCGGTTCGTAAAAGACATGGACGGGGGCGGGTCCGGCAGCTGGAGGGATGGGGAGGAATCCTATGGGATGAGGCCTTATGAGCTTTTAGTTCTTGGAAAGAATGTGATGTAACTGTTCAGACAGCTATAAGGAGTATTATGGAAAAAGCACAGAAGCGGCTTTGTATAGTCGTAGCGGCCTGTGCTTTTTTATTGTGGGAATACCCTCCGTGAACAAGGGAACACACGGTTTTGCACCACAGATTCACGATTCTGCTGTGTTACTGTCGCTCGGTGTACGTCCAGTACACCTCGTTCCAGTGCCTTGCAGAATCGCGAATCTGAGGCGCAAAACTCCTTCGGACCCCAAGTGCCGGAATTTGGTGGCTGGCAAGGCAGCGGAATGAGGCGTACTGGACGTACGCCGATTGACGCTAACGCCGCCAGCCGCCAAAAGACGGTACTTGGGGCGTGTGTCCCCTTGTCCACGGAGGGTAAGATTGACTCGTCAAACCGTAAACGGCATTGCTTTTTTGAGGCAGATTGCATATAATGATGTTGTGGTTCCAAAGTCATGTATTGACATGCGGACAAGCAGTTTAAAACAAATCAAAGAAGTAGATAAATGGTGCTTTAGCGAACTGCCCCGGTTTTATGAGATGTTCTGCAAAAGGCCGGAGGTATTAAAATCTATAAAGTGAAGGAGAGACAAAGATGAAAGGAAGTTTTTTTGTAGGCGCAGACCAGAATCCCAAATTTGAAGTGAGGGACATGACCTTTGGTCCCTTAGGCCCCCGTGATGTCCTGGTGAACAATAAAGCCTGCGGTATCTGCGGCACCGACGTGCATATCTATCACGGAGAAAAGGGTTCCGCCGATGTGAATCCGCCGGTGGTGCTGGGCCATGAATTTGCCGGCGTGGTAGTGGAAGTGGGCTCCGAGGTGACCAGCGTAAAGCCCGGCGACCATGTGGCACTGGATCCCAATATGTACTGCAATCAGTGCATGCCCTGCCGCATGGGCAAAAAGCAGGAGTGCGAACATCTCTTTGCCCTTGGCGTCAATGTCAACGGCGGTTTTGCAGAATACGCGGTCTGTCCGGAGACCCAGTGCTTTAAAGTTCGGGAAGACATCTCTTTTGATGAAGCGGCTATGGCGGAGCCTCTGGCTTGTGTGGTACACGGTATTGACCAGGCTCAGATTCAGCCGGGACAGGTGGTCCTTGTCATTGGCGGCGGAACCATCGGTCTTATGATGGTACAGATGGCACGGCTCTGCGGAGCGTCTTCCGTTATTTTAAGTGAGCCCGTAGAGATGCGCAGAAGGATTGGCATGGAGGTAGGTGCAGACGCAGCTATTGATCCTCTCCATGAAAATGTACCTGAGAGAATTAAGGAAATCTGCAAAAGGGACGGAGCAGATGTGGTGATTGAGTGTGTGGGCAGGCCCTTTGCCGTAGAGCAGGCATTCTCGGCAGCCGGCTTTGCAGCTACGATTCTTTTGTTCTCTGTTCCCGGTGTAGACGCCGCTGTGCCCCTTCCTCTGTTCGATGTCTATAAAAAGGAACTTCGCATCGTCGGTTCCATGATCAACCCGGACACCCACCAGAGAGCCGTAAATCTGATTAACAGCGGAAGGCTGGAGTTAAAGAAACTGATCACCCATACTTATGACTTAGAGCATATGGATGATGCGATTCATATGCAGATGAGCGCAGAATCCATTAAGGTAGTCGTACATCCATAAGGCCGGGAGAGAAAGGGCTGCTGCCTGCAGTAAGGAAGAAAGTGAGAAAATGCCATGTATTCATTTCAGGATTTAACTGATATAATCGCAAAGCTCCGGTCGGATGAGGGGTGTCCGTGGGACAGGGAACAGACCTATGAAAGCCTGAAGAAGTGCCTTGCTGACGAAGCCCAGGAAGTCTATGAGGCCGTGGACAACCAAGATATGGATAATCTGTGCGAAGAACTGGGAGATGTTCTGCTGCAGGTGATGCTTAACAGCCAGATTGCCAGGGAAGAAGGGGCCTTTACCATTGACGATGTCATTGACGGATTATGTCGGAAAATGATACGCCGCCATCCCCATGTATTCGGTGATGTAAAAGTGAGCTCCGTAGAGGAGGGATTAGCTCTGTGGAACGCTATAAAAGCGCAGGAAAAAGCGGAAAGACCTTGACAAACCATAGTAAAAAAGATATAGTAAAAAAGCTACAAAATTGAGTATGGTTATATAGAGTGGCATGTGACAATGCCATGGTCTATTTAGGAGGAAGATTTCAATGAACAAAACAGAGTTAATCACGGCAGTATCCGAGAAAGCAGAGATTTCTAAAAAAGACGCAGAGAAGGCCATCAAGGCTTTTGTTGATGTTGTTTCAGATGAATTGGTAAAGGGAGAGAAAGTCCAGGTTGTGGGCTTTGGTACATTTGAAGTTACTGAGAGAAAAGCGAGAGAAGGAAGGAATCTTCAGACAGGAGAGCCCATGACCATTGCCGCTTCCAAGGCGCCGAAGTTCAGACCGGGAAAAGCATTAAAAGACATGGTGAACGCATAGTAATATGAGATTAGATAAGTTTTTGAAAGTTTCACGATTGATTAAGCGAAGGACAGTGGCCAATGAAGCCTGCGATGCAGGACGTGTTTTGGTGAATGACAAGCCGGCTAAGGCGTCTTTGAATGTCAAGGCCGGAGATACCATAGAGATTCAGTTCGGAACCAACTCTGTGAAAGTGGAAGTTCTCGATGTCCAGGAGACTGTGAAGAAAGATGAGGCCAAGGAGCTTTACCGTTATCTTTGACGCATAATCTGTCAGACCCCCTAATATACTTAACCAGGAACATAGGTATATTGGGAGGTCTTTTTTTATGGAAGAGAAGACAGGCATGAGACCCCACAGACTGATGATGCAGAACCGGTCCTCGTTGAGCATTACCGGAATCAGGGATGTGGTGTCTTTTGATGAAAATCAGGTGGTTTTGGATACGGATATGGGACTCCTTACGATGAAGGGAAAAGACCTGCATGTGAGCCGGCTCACTCTGGAAAAGGGAGAAGTGGATGTGGACGGGACTGTAGACAGTCTGGTATATTCTTCCAATGAATCTTACCGCAGATCCGGCGAATCCTTTTTTAACCGGCTGTTCCGGTAAGGAGGGCTTATGAGCGTCAGCATCCGTTATGAAGCATGGCTGTTTCTTATGAGCATAAGTACAGGTGTGGGACTTACTGTGGTCTACGACTGCGTAAGGATCTTCCGGTTGATCTGCCCTCATAAGATGTGGATTGTAGGAGCGGAAGATTTGATCTACGGTATCTACTGTGCAGTCATGACATTTACCCTTCTGTATGAGCAGAACGACGGGAATCTGCGGGGATTCTGTATCTGCGGAGTGATCCTTGGCATGGCCGTGTATCAGAACCTGGTGAGCCGCCCCGGATTAAAGTACTTGCAAAAGAGATTGGAATGGCTTAAAATGAAGATAAGAACTCATGGGAATCGGTCAAAGCAGGTGAGAAGATGAGAGAGACGAGAAGAGCTGTACGGAAGAGAAAAGAGCGCCTGGGGAACCGGATGGCACTGGTAGGCATTACCTTTGTGGTTATCAGTCTGGCAGTGGTAGTGAATTTCCGTGGTGCAGAGATAAAGGAAAAGGATCTGGCGTACCAGATCAGGGAGGAGAATCTGAGCAGGCAGCTGGAAGAAGAGAAAGAACGGGCTCAGAAGCTGGAGGAAGAGAGGATCTATGTCCAGACGAAAGAATATATAGAGAAAGTTGCAAAAGAAAAACTGGGCCTGGTAAATCCCGATGAGATTTTGTTAAAGCCCATACAGTAGCCGCAGAATTTGTCGAAGAATTTTCAGGACAAGCAGTGCAAATCTGACAAATATTTCCCTTTTGACTGTGTATAATGCATATGGGGGTCTCTGACTTATAACAGAGCCTGTATGTAAAGTCAGGAGGGATTTTTGTGTTTTATCGGAAAAACAGCCATAGAGATATGGCGGATATCCATGTATATACAGCCAGGAAATTAAGCAGCATGGCAGGGTCTTTGGAAACTCTGGCCAAGACTTTTGATCAGGAGATCAGCGGCGGACGCAGCTTAAGCAGGGAAGACGGTCTTGCGGCTCTGCAGATGGCCGGGGCCATGGTGTGTGGTGACTGCAGCAAATGCAATCTGTATTCGGACAGTGAAAAAGAGGACAGCTATTACCTGTATTACCTTCTGCGGTCATTTGAACAGAAAGGAAATGTTGATTTTGACGATATGCCCAGATTGTTCCGGGAGACATGCGGGCATCAGGCTGACTATGTGGGACAGCTGAACCGGAATTTAGGCCGGGCGACTATGAATCTGACCTGGAAAAACCGGTTTTTGGAAAGCCGGGATACGGTGGTCACCCAATTCAGGGAACTGGCCATGGTGCTGGAAGAATTTGCCAGGCAGATGGAAGCAGCCGTAGATGTAACGGACCAGACAGAGCCGATGATGCGGAGGATATTTTTGCGCCACCATATGGTGATTGACCATATGCTGATATTGGAATATGATAATAAATGGAAAGAAGCCTTTGTGACAGTGAAAACAAATAACGGAAAATGTGTGATGTCCAGGGAAGCGGCGGAGCTTCTGAAAGAAGTGTTCGGGGACAGGGCATGGACCGTGGCCAGCGACAGCAAAGCCATTATAAACAGACAGTTTGCCACAATACGGTTTGTGGAAGAGGGAAGTTACCGGGTGATGTGGGGAGTGGCCAGAGCAGCCAAAAGCGGAGAGCAGGTATCCGGCGACAACTATGTGTTTTCCAGAAGCACACCGGGACAGGCGATTATGAGCCTGTCCGACGGCATGGGAAGCGGAGGCGAGGCAGCAAGGGAAAGCCAGAGGGTGGTGGAACTGGCGGAGCAGCTTTTAGCGGCCGGATACACACCCAGAGCCACCTTAAAACTGATCAATACCATTCTTTTGCTTGCGGGGGAAGAGCAGCATCCTGCAACCATTGATCTGTGCTGCATTGATCTTTACACAGGTGTTTTGGATGCCATGAAGCTTGGAGCCGTGGCTACCTATGTAATCAGTGAGTCGGGCGTCGAACTGCTGGAGGCATCCCAGGCGCCGGCGGGGATTCTGGGTCAGGCGGAGCCCGTGCTTTTGTCCCACAAACTGTGGGAGGATAACTGGGTAGTCATGGTCAGCGACGGGGTTTTGGATGCGCTGCCCGGAGAGAATAAGGAACAGGTGATGAAAGAATATCTGGAAGAGGCAGGAGGGAAGAATCCCCAGGAAATGGCTGAGGATATTTTGAAATTCGCCAGGTCATTTTCCGGCGAGAACCGGGATGATATGACAGTTCTCACGGCAGGAGTGTGGAAGAAACCCTGCTGAAACAAAAGAAACAGGTGATATACAGATGGAAAAAAAAGCAGAAGCATATATAAAAAGATATCATATGATAGAGCGGGGAGACCATGTAATTGCGGCAGTGTCAGGCGGCGCCGATTCGGTCTGTCTGCTTCATTTGCTGGCATCTCTGAGCCGGAGGATGGGATTTGAGATTCAGGTGGTCCATGTTCATCACGGGCTGAGGGGACAGGAGGCGGACCGCGATGCCGGGTATGTGAAAGAACTGTCGGACAGATGGAGGATTCCCTGCCATGTGGTATACCGGGATGTGGCTGCATATGGAAGAGAACACGGTCTCAGTGTGGAGGAGGCTGGCAGGGACCTGCGCTATAAGGCTCTGCAGGAGTCAGCCGCACGCCTTGACAATGCCCGCATTGCCGTGGCCCATCATCAAGACGATCAGGCGGAGACAATCCTTCACAATCTGTTCCGGGGCAGCGGCCTTAGGGGTCTGGGAGGAATGGCGCCGGTTCGGGGGAATATTATAAGACCTCTTTTGTGGGCAGACCGCAGGGAAATTCTGGATTATTTAGAGCGGTACGGAATTGATTACTGTGAAGATTCAACCAACGGCTCCCTGGACTATACAAGAAATAAACTGCGGGGAAAAGTGATTCCCATGATCTGCGGGGAAGTCAATCCTGGGGCAGTACAGCATATCGTGTCAGCAGGAGAACATCTTCGCCAGGCCGACGCCTATTTTCAGCTGGAAGCCGAAAGAATCTGGCATGAACACAGAATAATCAGGGATGACAAGGGAAGGCGGGGTATAAAAGCCCAGGCTCTTACAGAGCTTCCTGAGATCTTAAGAGGATATGTGGTTATGGAGATGATAAAAGAACTGACGGGATGCAGAAAAGATATTGCCTCCTCCCATGTGTGGCGGATCCTTGATCTGGCGGAAAAGGGGACGGGACGAATGGCCAGCCTGCCCTATGGCCTGACAGCCAAAAAGGAATATGATGTGGTATGGCTTATGAGAGGGAACAGGGAAAGAGAGAAGGAAGAAGAAGTATGTTTGACCATGGAGTCCTTCCCCGCAGACATTTTGAGAGAAAAATACCAGAAAATTCCCGAAAACAAGTATACGAAATGGTTTGATTATGATAAAATAAAAGGTACGTTATCTGTAAGAACCAGGAGAACCGGGGATTATTATACATTAAAGGACGGCAGGAAGAAGACAGTCAAATCATTTATGATTGATGCAAAGATTCCAAGGGAGGACAGGGATAAGATACCTCTTCTTGCAGAAGGCCAGCATGTGCTTTGGATTGTCGGATACCGGATCAGCGAATTCTATAAAGTGACAGATGAGACGAAGCGGATTTTACAAGTGAGTATGGATGGAGGAAAGGAACATGAAGGATAAGATTCGGATTTTGATTTCCGAAGAAGATGTGAATAAGAAGATCAGCGAAATTGCAGCTCAGATCAGCAGAGATTATGAGGGGAAAGAAGTACATCTGATCTGTATCTTAAAAGGCGGCGTATTCTTCACCTGTGAATTGGCTAAGAGAATCACTGTGCCTGTATCTCTGGATTTTATGTCCGTATCCAGCTATGGAAGCGGAACCGAATCCAGCGGTGTGGTAAAGATTATCAAGGACTTGGATGAGCCCCTGGCAGGGAAGCATGTGGTGATTGTGGAAGATATCATTGACTCCGGCCGGACCCTGGCTTATCTCATGGAGATTCTCAAACAGAGGAATCCCGCGGACATCCATCTGTGCACCCTTCTTGACAAACCAGAGCGCCGGGTGAAAAAACAAGTGAAGGTTGATTATACCTGTTTCGTGATCCCCGATGAATTTGTAGTAGGTTATGGCCTGGATTATGATCAGAAATACAGGAATCTTCCATATATTGGAGTAGTAGAACAGTAAGGAGGCAGTTAGTTGAGACAACGACAATCGATAAGCGGACTGGGGCTGTTGCTTGCTATGATGATAGTCATGGTTCTGGTGTTCCGCATCTCAGGAAGTATGGGCGATGAAGGCCTGACCCAGCAGGAATACATGGAGGCGGCCCAGAGCGGACATATTGATTCCGCAATTATCCGTCCCAACAGGGAGACGCCTACAGGAGAATTGATACTGACCATGAAAGACGGGAGCCAGGTGGGGGTCTATGTGGCTGATGTAAAGGAAGAACGGTCTTTTTTGATGGAACAGGGGATTGCCTGCACTATGGGTGACGTGCCCCAGGAAAGTTATCTTCTGTCCATGATTTTGCCTATTCTCCTGTCCGGTGTAGTTCTGGTTGTGGTGTTCATGATGATGAATGCCAGGGCTGCAGGAGGCGGAGCCAATGCCAAGATGATGAACTTCGGCAAAAGCAGGGCCAGGCTGAGCAGAGACGCAAGCAAGTATAACTTTAAAAAGGTGGCAGGCTTAAGGGAAGAGAAAGAAGACTTGGAGGAACTGGTGGATTTCCTCAAGAATCCTCAGAAGTATACCAGCGTGGGAGCCAGGATTCCCAAAGGCATTCTTCTTGTAGGCCCTCCGGGAACGGGAAAAACCCTTCTTGCCAAAGCAGTGGCCGGGGAATCCGGGGTTCCTTTCTTCAGTATATCCGGTTCTGATTTTGTGGAGATGTTTGTAGGCGTCGGCGCATCCAGGGTGAGAGACTTGTTCGAGGAAGCCAAGAAAAACGCGCCCTGCATCGTATTTATTGATGAGATTGACGCAGTTGCCAGACAGAGAGGAACAGGACTTGGCGGCGGCCATGACGAGCGTGAGCAGACGCTGAATCAGCTTTTGGTGGAGATGGACGGTTTTGGCGTCAATGAGGGAATTATTGTCTTGGCGGCGACCAACCGTGTGGATATTCTGGATCCGGCTATTCTGCGTCCAGGCCGTTTTGACCGAAAGATTATGGTAGGACGGCCTGACGTAAAGGGACGGGAGGAGATACTCAAAGTCCATGCCCAGGATAAGCCTTTGGGAGATGATGTAAACTTAGAAAGAGTGGCCAGGACCACCGCCGGTTTTACAGGCGCCGACTTGGAAAGCCTTCTCAACGAATCTGCTATTCTGGCGGCAAAGGAAGGAAGGGGATATGTGCGCCAGTCGGATATCGACCGTTCCTTTATCCGGGTGGGAATCGGCACGGAGAAGCGCAGCCGTGTGATTTCCGAGAAAGAAAAGCGGATTACAGCGTACCACGAGGCCGGCCATGCCATCTTATTCCATCTTCTTCCCGATGTGGGGCCGGTACACACCATCTCCATTATCCCTACGGGAACAGGGGCGGCAGGCTATACCATGCCCTTGCCGGAGAAAGACGAGATGTTCAACACCAAGGGCAAGATGCTTCAGAATATTATGGTGTCCTTAGGAGGGCGTATTGCAGAAGAATTGATTTTTGATGATATCACCACAGGTGCTTCTCAGGATATTAAGCAGGCCACAGCCATTGCAAGATCCATGGTGGTGAAATACGGCATGTCCGAGAAAGTGGGCATGATCAATTATGAGACGGAAGGCGATGAAGTATTTATCGGGAGAGAGATCGGTCATGCAAAGAATTATGGGGAGGATGTGGCTGCGGTCATTGACAGCGAAGTAAAGCGGATCATAGACGAATGTTACGAAAAAGCCAGGGCTATGATACAGAATCATGAGTACGTTCTTCACAAATGTACGGAAGCCCTTATAGAGAAAGAGAAGGTCGGCCAGGAAGAATTCGAACAGATGTTTTGATAGATGAGCAGAATGCACAAAAACAACTATGAATTTTTGTTAAGTTTGTGCAGGGTTGATCTTGGTTTATTGAGAGGCTTATGATATTATAATTAACGTAAACCCCCCCAATACATTATATAGTTTTTGCTACACCCCATAAGAAACGAAATACCTTCTCCTAAAAGAGCCAGCTACCCCGCTGGCTCTTTTACTTAATGAAATACAACAAACAAATCATAAAATTTATACACAATTTTTAGTTGTATAATTCATGGGAATCATATAAAATATAGGAATGGGTAAAATTTGCAGTAAGAATAGGTTAAGAAGGGAAAACAGAGTATGAAGGCCGAAAATCCCAGTGAGATTATAAGACAGGCGCTGTTCGCTGATGAGAATGAAGAATATCGGCTTCCGGCGGAGCCGGATGAGGGGCAGACCGTAACCCTTCGGTTCAGAACAGCCAGAGATAATATAGATTATGTATATTACCAGGAAGCAGGAAGAGAAGAGAAGCTTCTCACAAAGATGGAATCGGACGAGCTGTTTGATTATTATGAATATAAGCTGACCGTGGCAGACCAGACATTAAGATATCATTTCCACATTGTGAAAGGGAGCGAAAGCTGTTATTACAACCGCCTGGGGGTCTGCAGCGAAGCCCAGGAGGATTTTGATTATCTGATCGTACCGGGATTTCATACTCCGGGCTGGGCCAAAGGCGCGGTGATGTATCAGATTTTTGTGGACCGCTTTTGCAACGGGGATAGGGATAATGATGTTTTGGACTGCGAATACATCTATATCGGACGGCCCGTGCATCAGGTAAAGGATTGGGACAGGAATCCTTCCACCATGGATGTGGGGTGTTTTTACGGAGGAGATCTGCAGGGAGTGTGGAATAAGCTGGACTATCTCCAGAGCCTGGGGATTGAAGTGATTTATTTTAATCCTCTGTTTGTGTCGCCGTCCAATCACAAGTATGACACCCAGGATTATGATCATATCGACCCTCATTACGGGAAGATTGTAAAGGACGGCGGAGAACTGGTATCGGAGCAGGCCTCTGACAACAGCAATGCCACCAAGTATGGGATCAGGTCTGCAGATCCAGCGAATCTGGAGGCCAGCGATAAATTTTTTGCGGAATTTGTGACGGAGGTCCACCGCCGGGGTATGCGGGTTATTATAGATGGTGTGTTCAACCACTGCGGTTCCTTCAACAAGTGGATGGACAGAGAACAGATATATGAAAAACAGGGCGCTTATGAGCCGGGAGCCTATGTGTCCGCAGACAGTCCTTACCGCACCTTTTTTAAGTTCAATGACCAGAGCAGCTGGCCTTATAACAGCCAATATGACGGCTGGTGGGGCCATGACACCCTGCCAAAACTAAATTATGAGGGGTCCTCCAAATTATATGAGTATATTCTGAATATTGGGAGAAAGTGGGTTTCCCCGCCTTACAGCGTAGACGGCTGGCGCCTGGATGTGGCGGCGGATCTGGGTCATACAGGGGAATTCAACCATCAGTTTTGGCGGGATTTCAGAAAGGCGGTAAAGGAGGCTAACCCTGATGCCATTATTCTTGCGGAGCATTACGGAGATGCAAGGAGCTGGCTTATGGGAGACCAGTGGGATACCATTATGAATTATGATGCCTTTATGGAGCCGGTAACCTGGTTTCTCACTGGCATGGAGAAACACAGCGACGAGTATAACGAGAACTTGTATGGCAATGGAGAGGCCTTTTTTCACTCCATGTTCTATCATATGAGCAGGATGCAGACCCAGTCCATACAGATTTCCATGAACGAACTGTCGAATCATGACCACAGCCGGTTTATGACCCGAAGCAACCGGACCATAGGGCGTATCGGGACAGCGGGGCCGGAGGCGGCGGAGCAGGGGATTCACAAAGGTATTTTCCGTGAAGCCGTGCTCATACAGATGACATGGCCGGGAGCGCCTACAGTGTATTATGGAGATGAGACCGGCCTGTGCGGCTGGACCGATCCGGATAACAGGCGAACCTATCCCTGGGGGAAAGAGGATATGGAGCTTATTGAGTTCCACAAATATATGATAAGACTGCACAAGTGGAGTCAGGCCCTCCGCAGAGGTTCTATAAAGCAGCTTTTGGCGGAACATCAGCTTATCGGTTACGGACGGTTTTTAGGAGAGGAAAAATGTGTTATTGTGGTCAATAACAGCCATACGAAGCGTTTGGTAGAGATTCCAGTGTGGGAGATCGGGATTAAGGATGAGGACAGAATTGTCCGGGTGATGAAG
This sequence comes from Clostridiaceae bacterium, assembly GCA_910574345.1. Taxonomy (GTDB): domain Bacteria; phylum Bacillota; class Clostridia; order Lachnospirales; family Lachnospiraceae; genus UBA3402. The sequence goes on from CAJSZV010000009.1 coordinate 197,894, forward strand.
ACCAACACGGAAGGATATAATGTAGGACTTTTGGTCTACAAGGTGACAGACGGAATGGTATCTCTGACCATGGAGGCCTACAGCGGGATTTTGCTGGTAGTTCATCCTCTGAAGGAAGCGGGAAAGGTAGAGGAAGCCATTGATTTTTGATGCGCAGAAGGGGCTTGATTTTTGACCGCGGCTGTGATATCATAGCAATGTTTCTTAGAGATATGTGGATGGGTTCCCGAGTGGCCAAAGGGGGCAGACTGTAAATCTGTTGCGACGCGCTTCGATGGTTCGAATCCATCTCCATCCATTTCCCTGTGTGACATGCCGCAGTGGCGGAACAGGCAGACGCACAGGACTTAAAATCCTGCGGGACTAATCTCCCGTGCCGGTTCGATTCCGGCCTGCGGCATTGCATACAAAAAGAAGCCTTGAGTTTTCAAGGCTTCTTTTTGTATGCACACGGGGCGGAGAGGAAATATGGCCGCTAAAGCGGCCCCGCCCCGGCACGACGAGTAGGGAGAAAATCTTCCCTACTCGATTATCAGACAGATTCGTCGGGGAGAATCCGCACATTTACTCCATTCACTTCCACATGTTCGTTAATGGGAATTACCAGACATTGACGGCCGTCGATCAAGCGGGTTTCCACAAGGCCGGCGGATTCGGGATTGACCTGGACTACCACGTCAGGAGTCTCGATATGGAATTTTCTTGTGCTGGCAATATTGGAAGCCAGAAAAGAAGTCTGCTCTCCCGCACATTCATTATAGTGCCGGTCAAATTCCTCCAGCTGGCTGTCAGGAACCCCGCTGTCCTCTAAAAGACGCCGGACTTCCTGTCTGCCAAGTTCTAAGGGTTCAGGCTCATCTTTGAATTCTTCCAGCCGGGTATTTAAGGTTTCGTGAATATTCTTGATTACATCATAGTCGCATTCATCGCCCAGGGTGTCGGAAATAAGCGTATTGAAGGTTTCTTTTTGTGCATCCGCAGCAAGGGGAATGTGGCTTAAGCCGAACATCTGCTGGATAAAGGTCTCCTGAAGCTCCGCCGGATTTTTGGTATAATAGAGCATGCTGTGAATATCCGTATAGCGGTCATTAAAGCAGGGAAACAAAAAACCCTTTACAGGCTGATCTACAATCCAGTCCTGAATCCGGTTTTCAATACAGTTTTTCTCACTGTTATAGCCAAGGCCCGGTTTGGAGAGATGGACAGGGCAGATGCTGCAGAGAATGTAGCTGTATACATTGTCAGAGGCATCATACATCTCCGTGCCGTCGGAAGCTTTTCCGGGTACGTCGTAGGATACATGGATCAGTATGATGTAATAATTCTCTCCGTAGTCAAAGGTTTCTATGATCCTGTTATAGAAATCATGGGTTAAATCATCGTCTTTGAGCTGGCTGTCCCGCAGCTTTAAGAGAAATTCCTGGGCTCCTCCTTCTTTTTCTGCATCCAGGGGGAAATCCAGATTTAACAGATTGCGGCCTAATGTGCCGGACAGGGTTTTTTTAAAGATGGTAAAATACTTAAAGGCATCATCTTCGGGAAGCGAGAGAAAAGCTTCTTTCAGTTCCGTCTTAATATTTTTTTCTCCGTCTATGTAGCAGCCGCAGATACGTGTGATGGTACAGCGTTCCGGCGTATATTGTCTTCGGATCTCGGCAACTTCTTTTTTGTTCATAACACTACCTCCTTATAATGTGGAATGGGCCTTTTGTGTCACAGACCTCCTTCGGCTTTCCTAAAGAATTGTATCACAGACTTAAAGGAGAGGCAAAGAGAAAATAAACAGAATAGTAGTTGACAAAAATTAAACAATCCATTACAATAAAACCGAACATGTTCGGTTTTTGGCACATTACAGACCTCCTGCTCCAGCTGCCAGGGGAGCAGGACTGCATACAGCGCAATTACAGAAACCATATGTGCTGTTATGCGCCCATGAGATGGAGGACATCATGAAGAGAAAGACATCAGCGTTGTTGGCATTTCTGCTGGCATTGAACATGACAGCATGTTCCGGGGCACAGAAACCTCAGGAGACCACGGCGGCATCATCTGAGACTGCAGTACAGGAGACTGCTGCTGTGGCACAGGAGACTGCGGCGCCGGCAAAGGAAGAGGGAAACCAGGCTTTACAGAATGCAGAAGACGGAAGCTATGAAGGAACGGGCAAAGGCCATGGCGGCGATGTGAAGGTGACCGTGGAGATAAAAGACCACGTAATCGCTGCAGTGCAGGTAACAGACCATCAGGAGACCCAGGGGATTGCCGACAAGCCGCTGGAAGCCATCCCTCAGCGCATTGTAGACGAGCAATCGCTGGCAGTGGATACGATTTCCGGCGCTACAGAGACATCTATGGCTATTCTCGGAGGAGCGGAAGAGGCGCTGAAAGCAGCCGGGGCGGATATAGCCCTGCTGAAAGAGAACAGCGGTGCCGAGAAGGCGGCACAGCATATTGAAAGAGACGCGGATATCGTCATTATAGGCGGCGGTGTGGCAGGACTTACGGCGGCAGTGGAAGCCTCAGCCACGGGTCTTGAAGTGGTTCTTATTGAGAAGATGGGAATGCTGGGAGGAAGTACGGCGCTGTCCGGCGGAAAGATCCTGGCGGCGGGAAGTGTATTCCAGAAAGAGCAGGGGATAGAAGATACGCCCAAGGAGTTTTATGACTTTATGATCGGCATGGGTGACGGTCTGGTCAATGAGGACAAGTTAAAGATGATTGCAGAAGGTTCCGCTGCTAATATTGACTGGCTGATGGAACAGGGTGTGGAATTTTCAGGTGAGATCGATACGCCTAATCCGGCGATGAAGCCTAACCGGGGTCTGACTGTGGCATCGGGAAGCGGAACCGGGTTTATCACTCCTCTGGAAGAGGCGGCGACAAAACAAGGCGTGGAGATTATGCTGGAGACGAGAGGTACAAAGCTTCTGAAAGATGAAAAAGGAGCTGTCTGCGGCGCGGAGGCCCTTACATCTTCCGGCGATACCATAACCTTCCACGCGAAAGCGGTCATTCTGGCTACCGGCGGCTATGACCGCAACGAGGAAGTGAAGCAGCAGTATTCTCCTACCTATGCAAACTCCAGAACGAATGTGGGTGCAGGCAACACGGGAGATGGGCTGATTATGGCCCGTGAGATCGGGGCCAATATTATAGGCAATGACAGTGCCATCGCTCAGATTATGCCTTACGGGGCGGCAGCCAGGGATATGTTCACATTTTCCGGGCTCTATGTCAGCATGAAGGGAGAACGGTTTATGGATGAATCTTGTCCAAGGCCTGTGCGCACGCCTATTGTCCTGAGAGAGACCAATGCGCCGGAGTTTTACATGATCATAGACAAGAAAAATGCAACGGACGGCATTGAGACGGCAGTAGAGGACAAAACCGCATTTAAAGCGGACACCTTAGAAGAACTGGCTCAGGCAGCAGGCATGGAACCGGAACTTCTGGTAAAATCTGTGGAACGGTACAATGAACTGAAGGCCAAGGGAACGGATGAGGATTTTGGAAAGAGTATAGAGCTTATGGATTCCATTGAAGAAGCTCCCTTCTATGCAGTTCACTGCAATATGAATACCGCCGGAACCTTCGGCGGCCCTCAGACGGATCTGGAGGCCCAGGTCCTGGACACAGAGGGCAATGTAATCCCAGGCCTTTATGCGGCAGGCGAGGTCAGCAGCGGAGATCTGATCAATAAAGAGTATCCGGGAAGCGGCATGGCTATTCAGACATTTGTCACTATGGGAAGAATTGCGGGAAAGAATTCCATGGAGTATGTAAATAATAAGTAAAGGCACAAAAGGAAAGAGGCCTTTGTAAAGTTTTCCATAGGTCTCTTTTTCTCTGTAAAATATTAAGTCTCTTTCTTTTCGATGAAAGAGATCAAATGATTAACCTGCCCCATGAGTTTGGCGGCAATGTCATAATTGCCGTCTTCAATACAGTATCGGATCATATTGCCTAAGATCAATGTAAACAGATGATCCAGGATTTCGTCATAGGTATAGGAATCATTCATCTGTCCCTTTTCCCTGGCATGGACTAAGATTTCCCTGACTAAACTGCGGAACCGTTCCATAGGGTATGCATGGTGATTCAGATTATAAGTGTATATAAATTTTAATCTTTCCACAGGGGAGGCAAGGGTGGAATTGATCTGGAACTGAATATAACTGCGTAGGTTATCCCATTCCCATTCAGCATGGAAATGATTGCGCACCAAGGATTCCGCCTGGTCTGCGTTGGAGAGGAAAAGCTGGACAATCACATCGTCTTTGGAGGAAAAATAGTGGTAAAAGCTGCCGATGGAAACACCTGCCTGCCTGCAAATCTCCCGTATGGTAATGTGTTCCAGGGAGTCGGCGTCAATTAATGCCGCTGCCTGGTCAAGAATCTTGTCTTTGTTCGTCTTTTTTTTCATATGTTAATGATATCACTTTTTCAGCAAAAAGTAATTGACAAGTCTTTTAAAATAGTGTAGACTAATCTAGTCTGAAGACTGTACAGAAAAGAATAAAGGATACTTATGCGGGTGTAGTTCAATGGTAGAACACCAGCCTTCCAAGCTGGACACGTGGGTTCGATTCCCATCACCCGCTCTTTTTTATTGGTACGGAATCCTTGATTTTACTTAGGATTCCGCTATTTTTATGAATATATGTTCTGATTACCTTTTTAACTGCATAGTGCCTTTTCTATGATGCTGTCTGCCTTTTTATTTCTGCAACTCCAGTTCCATCATACCCAGTTTCAAGGCGCCCATAATTCCCTGATTGTCGTCAAGAGAAGGAAGTACGATATAGTTCTCCAGATCCTCCAGTTCCTTTGTAACCAGATAACCGTTGACCATCTCTTTTACATATGCCCGCACCTTGTCCATAAGCTGGGTCTGGTGCATAACGCCTCCGCCCATAATAATCTTCTGAGGCGAAAGAATCATAATATAGCTGGTCAGGGCATGGGCCAGATAATAAGCTTCCAGATCCCAGACTTCAGGCCGGTCCGCCAGTTCTTTGGCGGGAGCGCCCCACCGGGCTTCGATAGCAGGGCCTGCAGCCATTCCTTCCAGGCAGGTTCCGTGATAAGGACATTTTCCGGCGTAAGTATCATCAGAGCGTACAGGCATGAGAATATGGCCGGCTTCCGGGTGCAGCATACCGTGAAGAAGGCGGCCTCCTGCCATAACGCCCACGCCCACGCCCGTTCCAATGGTGATGTAGATAGCCGTGTCCAGGCCCTTTGCACATCCCCAGGTGGCTTCCCCAAGCATGGAACCATTTACATCGGTATCAAAGCCTACGGGAATATTCAGCTCTTTTCTGAAATAACCGCAGATATCGTAGTTTTTCCACGGCAGCTTCGGTGTGGTGGTAATGTATCCGTAGGTCTCGGAACTGCGGTTCAGATCAATGGGTCCGAAACATGCAATTCCCAGCGAGGCAATTTCTTTGCCCTTGAAAAACTCAGCCATCCTTGGCATAGTGATCTCCGGCGTCTCCGTGGGAATGGAAATGCGCTCCAGAATTTCACCGTTTTCGTTGCCGATGGCACACACCATCTTTGTGCCCCCGGCTTCCAATGCTCCAAATAACATATAATTATCCTCCTTTAAAAAGCTTGCCTCCGGCCTGTGGTTTGTCGGCCGGCAGGTTTGCTGTGAATATATGATGCTTGGTACTACAGTGTCATGACGTGTGGGTGACAATCAGTTCCGTCTCTCCTTCGATCTTAAGAGTCCCATAACCGGAGGGTACCAACAGATGATCTCCGGCTTTTACCGGGGTCTGGTCTATGGCGCCTTTGCCGGCGGTCACATCTATGAGCATAAAAGGATAGGGCTGTTCCGTGGAAAAGGTTCCTTTTACATTCCATCTGGACACAGTAAAATATGTTCCTTCCACCAAAGTGCAGGTTTCACAGGAACCGTGATCCTCCGCGGGTTTTATGGTATTTTCATCTTTGTGGGGACAGGTAATCACATCCATGCTCTGTCGAAGATGAAGTTCACGGGGCCTGCCGTTCTGAAGCCGTCCATAGTCATAGAGCCGGTACGTGGTGTCGCTGTTCTGCTGAACTTCCAGAAGAAGAGTCCCTTTTCGGATGGCGTGAACCGTACCGGAAGGAATGTAGAAGAAATCCCCTTTATGAATGGGGAACCTGCGCAGAAGATCGTCCCATTTCCCCTCATCAATCATCTTTCTCAGTTCTTCCCTGGTCTGGGCATGATGCCCGATAATAATATCCGCACCCTGGTCACAGTCCAGTATATACCAACATTCTGTTTTCCCCTGGCTGCCCTGCTCGTGGCGGAAAGCATAGTCGTCGTCCGGATGCACCTGAATACTTAAATGATCATCGGCATCAATGACTTTCACCAACAGAGGAAATTCTTTTCCTGCCATTCCCCCAAACAATTCCCGATGCTCGTCCCATAGCTGACCAAGGCTCTGTCCTTTAAAGCTGCCGCTGCGGACAAGGCTCTGTCCGTGGGGGTTGGCGGAGATCACCCATGCTTCGCCCGTATCGTCTCCGGGAATCAGGTATCCGTAAAAGTCACGCATCTTATGACCGCCCCACAGGACCTCCTTGAAAAAGGGATCGAAAAAAATCAGTTCTTTCATAATATAATGTCCTCCTTAGATTATAGTAAACTTTTTGACATATCTTTGTCAATAGAATTCGGGGATCAAAAGGCTTAAAAATCCCCTGTAAGGGAGGAGGGTTCGTCTTCCGATACAGGGGAACAGAATAAAAGTAAGGATCAGTTTTCTTCAGATGCAGTCTGGCTTAAAACTTTATCATTGATCTTTACGAATGGCAGGTACAGGAGAACGCCGATAACAATGATGATCAGCTGAACGATCACTGCCCTGAAATCCCCGCCGGTGGCCAGATAACCGCTTAACAGCGGCGGAGTGGTCCATGGAATGTAGATCACACATTCATTCATGAAATTAAGAGCCGTTGCGGCGTAAGCTATGATAATGCCGATGGCAGGCAGAAGCACAAAGGGAATAATCATAGTTATATTGTAAACAATGGAATAACCGAAAATAACAGGCTCATTGATGTTGAATACTCCCGGAGCAGCGGACATCTTGCAGATGGTTCTTGTGGCTTTGTTGCGTCCGAAGAGCAGTGTGGCGATAATCAGGGCGATGGTGGAACCGGAACCGCCCATCATGCCGAAGGCGGGAACAAAAGCAACATTGATAATATCTGTTACAGGCTGGCCCGCAGCATGGGCGGCCATGGCCTGGGTCATGTTGATGATCAAAAGGGGTTCCAGGATAGAACCGTAGATCACTGTCTGATGGATGCCGAAGAGCCATAAAAAGTTGCCCAGGGAGTAGAGAATCACACAGCCCAGCAATCCCGTAGTGATGCCCCGAAGAGGTTCCTGAATCACAGTGGTGATGATAGTGATCAGATCCGTATGGAATCCGTTATATAAGACAGCGGAGATAATACCAAACAGAGACATTACCAAAATAAACGGAATCAGTACGGAGAAGGATTTTCCTACAGCGGGCGGGATATTTTCTCCCATATTAAGCTGCAGCTTTTTGATGCCGGAAACATAGATGAACAATTCCGTGGATGCCAGACCGATAAGAATGCCGGCAAACATAGCCTGAGTTCCCGTGTTGCTGAATGCCAGGACACCGGAGACAGAGACGGCATCGGATGCACCTGCCGGTACGACACTGACAGATCCCGGCATCATGACGATCAGGGCAGCCAGGGATATCAAAGCAGCGGCAATGGGATTGTCGTAGCCTCTGTTTCGGGACAGGCAGTAACCGATAACGGCTGCGATCAGGAGGGAACTGATATTCAGGGTTGCGTTGACTAAAAGATTGCCCCAGTACTGGGCGCTCTCAAGGGCCGGGCCGCTTAAGATCCATGTGAATACCGTGTTGTTGAGAAGAACGGCTAGGCCGGCCAGAATATAGAGGGGCATAATGGTGGCAAATGCGTCGCGGAGGGAGCTTAAGTGAATCTGTCCTCCCAGCTTTGCAGCGAATTCCGTGAATTTGTCGATAAATTTGGAGTCCTGTAAGGATATGGTTTTCATAGCGGATTAATCCTCCTTCTCTCTCTCTTCAATGAGAGCCTTGACCCAATGGGCAGATTTCTTTAATCTTCGTTCATAGTTGTTCATAAGGTCCACCTCGATAAAGCCGTAGCGGTTCTTAAATGCATTGTTCCAGGACCAGTTGTCAATAACGCCCCAGTAGTGGTAGCCCACGCACCGGGCTCCCTCTTCAATGGATTTCATAACCCATTCCAGATGTTCCTGTACAAATTCGATGCGGTAATCGTCCTGAATCTCCCCGGCTTCATTGCGGAAGCGGTGCTCATGCTCCACGCCCATGCCGTTCTCGGAGATGAAGAACTTCAGGTCAGGGTATTCCCGTTTCATCTTCATGCCGAAATCATAGATTCCCTTGGGATAGATCTCCCAGCCTCTGTAGACGTTCATCTTCCTCTCAGGCCAGATATAGGGGTCTGCGAACCTGGGATGGCCGTTTTCATCCACCTTCTCCTGGGGAGCCTGAACACGGGTAGGCTGATAGTAATTAAACCCAAGCCAGTCTGTTTTGCCGCACTTTAAGATCTCGGCGTCTCCGGGGCGGATTTCTACGGGCACGCCGCAGGAAGCAAGGGTCTCTAAAACGTCCTGAGGAAGAGTGCCGGAGGTGCACAGATCCAGCCACCAGCGGTTGTGGATGCCGTCAGTCATACGGAGGGCCTCCAGATCCTCAGGAGTGGGGGTCTCCCTGGTATAAGGCGGTGCAAAGGCATTGATCAGGCCGATCTGGGCATCGGGAAGCAGAAAACCCTCTTCCTTTGCCTTGTAAAACTCACGGACAGCCAGGCTGTGGGCCAGGGAGATGTGATACTGCACCTGCATGCCTCTCCTGGCATCCTTGATAAAAGGATACCACACACCGCTTCTGTACCGCTGGTCCGGCTCCACAATGGGCTCATTGAAGGTGAACCAGTACTTGATCTCCTTTCCGAACTCCCGGAATGCAGTTCTTGCATAGACGGCATAGGCCTCCACCACTTCCCGGTTCTCCCAGCCTCCCCTTGCAAAAAGGTAGGCGGGCATATCAAAATGATACAGGTTCATGAACAGCTCAATCCCATGCTTCTTGGCACAGGCGGCAACCTTGTGATAAAAGCCGGCGCCTGCCGGGTTTAGCTGCTGGTTCTGGTCCATGAGCCGGCTCCACTGCATGGAAGTGCGGAAGGAATCCAGATGGATACTCTTTAGAAGCTTAATATCCTCCTCATACTTCTCATAAAAATTGTTTCCTACATAGCTGCCCACTTTGTTGTAGAAATCAGAGATAGCGCTGTCCGACCAGGTATCCCAGATATTCTCCAGTTTTCCATCCTTCTTGTAGGCGCCCTCTGTCTGAGGCCCCGACATAGCCGCACCCATGAAGAAATCCTTTGGAAGTTTTAATTTCATGTGCAAACCCCTCTCTTGAGAAATACAACATCACATCATGATGTTTATAAAATAAGTAGTAACATATTTTTATAATATCATATTTTTTAAAAAATACAAGTGGTTTTTATAGCTTTTATGAGAAATCAAAAAAATCTCCCTCTGTTCATGTAATATTCATGACAGAGAGAGATTTTTTCATTGATTCTGACGAAGGCAATGCGCCAAGGTCAAGCTTGCTTCCCATTGGCGGCTGCCCGCGGGGGTGTTGACTGTATTAGTGAATACTTATGGAGCGGAGTTCAAAACAATCTGCCCGGTGGCGGGATTTGGAGTATTCAAATATCCGGCCATCGCAGAGGTAGGCAACCTGCTCCACCTCCAAAAGGGGAACGGGCTCATCACCGATCTCCAGCCATCCGCGTTCCTGATCTGTGGGCATGACGGCCCGGGCGATGCGATGGGCTCCCTGAATCTTTAAGTTTAAGGTATCCTGAATATACCGATAGATAGAGCTGTGAACCACCTCATCGGTGATTCCCGTAATAAAGGCAGTAGGCATGTAGGTATACTCCACCACATGAGGTTTTCCATCCACCCGCCTGGTGCGGCAGATGAAGCATACAAAGGAGCCATCCGCAAGCTGGAGCTTTTCGGCGATCTCTTTGGAAGCAGGCACCAGCTGGAACTCATGGACATCCGAGGTGACGACAGATCCCTCTTTGTCCTTGCTGAACCCGCCGAACTGCTGTGACATGGCGAAGCTGTTCTGTATAGCGCTTCCGCCGGATACGGCTTTTACATAGGTTCCGGAACCACGCTGCTTTGTGATAAAGCCTTTGTAGACCAAAAGCTGCATGGCCTCCCGGACTGTGGTGCGGCTGGCGTCATATTGTTTGCACAGTTCAAACTCTTGGGGAAGTTTTTCGTCTGGTTTATAAAAGCCGGAGAGAATCTTGGATTGAATGTCATCGGCGATAGTCTCGTATTTAAACATAGGGTTGTGTTCTCCTGTTAGTAGTTCGGGGAAACTGCCGGCGGCACCAGCAGTTTTCCATTGATACACATGATTATACCCTTAAAGAATTTATTTTTCAACTTATAAGAAAAATATCTGGACAAAACTCCGGGAAGGTACTATTTTTATAGTAGATTCCCTGAAACCACAAAAACACGGCTTTAGGAGCAGGGGAGCAGGGAAAATATAAAAGCCGGCAAAGGCGGAGGACAGGATATGAAAGAACTTGCATATTACGATGGCCAGATAGGTGCCCCTGAGGAAGTCATGATTCCCTTCAATGACAGAGTTCATTTTTTTGGAGACGGGGTATATGAGGCCACATTAGGAGGAGACCATAAGGTCTTTTTGCTTCAGGATCATCTGGACCGGTTTTATGGCAGTGCAAAAGCACTGGAGATCAAGATTCCCATGGAAAAGCAGGAGCTTGGCAGCCTTTTAACTGAACTTCTGCAGAAGGTGGAGGGCAGAACCCATTTTATCTACTGGCAGGTGACCAGGGGAGTGGCGATGAGAAATCACACTTATGACGATGACCTTGTGGGAAAATTATGGGTTTCCATCCGTCCCTTTGCCATGCAGGACCCGGAAAAGGAGATCAGCGTTATTACCAAGGAAGACACCCGGTTCTACCACTGCAATATTAAGACCCTAAACCTGCTTCCCTCGGTTATGGCTTCCCAGGATGCCAAGAAGGCGGGAGTAGGAGAGACCGTCTTCCACAGAGGAGAGATTGTGACAGAGTGCTCCCACAGCAATATTTCCATATTAAAAGATGGGGTGTTTATCTCTCATCCCAATGACAATATGATCTTAAGAGGCATTGCCAAGACACACATGATCGCCGCCTGCTATCGTCTGGGGATCCAGGTGATAGAAAGGCCGTTTACCCTGGCGGAGCTTATGGATGCAGATGAGATCATCATCACCTCCTCCTCCAACTTCTACCGCTATGCCACTAAGGTGGATGGGGTGGCTGCCGGCGGAAAAGACCCGGAGACGAGAAGGCTTCTCCAGAAGGCCGTAATTGACGAGTTTTTGGAGTATACAGGGTTAGAGAGCTTAAGATAAAGTAGGGACCCGCTGAAGGTTAGGGATGCCGTGTCCAACGGCGCTGCCGGCAGCGCAGGGCCCTCCAGCTATGAGGCTTTTTATCATTTTGAGCCGGATATTATATCAACGGATCTGACGGTACATAAGTTCAATATGCCGCCTTATGCCAAGAACCTTCCCCTGGTAATTTCCAAGTATCTGGCCTTAGGTATGGATCTTATGGCAATTTTTGAGAAGGCGACGGTTAACCCAGCCCGCCTCATGGGCTTGGAAGGACAGATTGGCACCATGGTTCCAGGGGCCCTGGCCAATATCGCCATCTTTGAAGAAAGGGAAAAGCATTATATCCAGAGGGATTATTGTGACGACAAGCTGGAGTGCAGTAGGATGATTCTGGTGCCTCTAATGACGATGATTGCCGGAGAGATACAGTACTGTCGGTCGGATTTTTATTTCTAAAGATGTTGTCAAGGGGGAATGTGAGATTTTTTGATTTTCATGAGGGCAGATACTTCTGGACAAGTGCGTTCCATTCGTGTTAGTATAGGGAAAATGACAGGGCGGTAATGGTAATATGCAAAAAATAATGGTTATAGAGGACGATACTGCTATTCAGGAGGAATTGGCTCTGCTTCTGGAAAACGAAGGATATACGCCTCTGGTGGTTACAAATTTTACAGATATACTGGGGCAGGCGGTCTTGGAGCGCCCGGATTTGATTCTCTTGGATATTGGACTGCCAGGGCGGGATGGTTTTTCCTTATGTGCCGCTCTACGGAAAGCTGTTTCCGCGCCGATTATTTTTGTCACCAGCCGAGATGCTGGTGTGGACGAGGTACGGGCGCTGAGCCTGGGCGGGGACGACTACATCACCAAGCCCTACAGTGTCCCTGTTCTACTGGCCCGCATCAAGGCTGTTCTGCGCCGGAGTTCCGGTGAGCCGGAACCGGCTGACACACTGGAGGCTGGAGGGCTGCGCCTGAGTTTGACGAAGGGAGTTGTGTCGGCCAACGGAAAAACTGCGGAGCTAACCCGGAACGAGCTTCAAATTTTAGCCTGCCTGATGGCGCACACGGGGCAAATCGTCTCTCGGGCCGATCTGATTGACGCGTTGTGGGACAACCAGATTTATATTGACGACAACACCCTCAGTGTCAACATGACCCGGCTGCGGGGAAAATTGGCGGAGATCGGTTTGCCTGACGCCATCAAGACCCGGCGCGGAATGGGGTATCAGCTATGACCCTGCGAGAATTTTTATCTGACCGACTGGGCCGGATTGCCCTTTGGCTGGTCTGTATTGCACTGGCAGCACTATTTCTATTTGCCGCAGGGACACAGCCGGGCGTGCTGGCACTTTTAATGCTGGCTCTGTTTCTGGTTTTCGTGACGGTTCAAGCGGCCGATTTTCTCCGCCAACGTGCCCGCCTGCTGGAACTGGAAGCCATTTTGGAGGGATTGGACCGGAAATATCTGTTTGCCGAGTGCGTTCCGCCGCCCAAAAGTCTCTATGAACGGCGGCTCTTTGACCTGACCCGGCGGGCAGGCCGGGCTATGGCGGGGGCGGTATCCGACGCGCAGGCTCAGCAGCGGAAGTATCGGGAGTATGTGGAACAATGGGTGCATGAAATCAAGGCGCCTATCACCGCCGCCCGGCTCATCTGCCGGGACTTGGACGGGGAGACCCGCCGGAAGCTGACCGCAGAGCTGGCGCAAATCGAGGCCCATATAGAGCGGGCCTTGTTTTACGCTCGCGCGGAGAACCCAGAACAAGATTGCCTGCTTAGACAGATAGACATGGGAAAAGTTGCTGCCCAAGCGATTGAAAATCACCGTTCTCTGTTGATTCAAAGCGGCGTTCAGGTGGTAACGGAGGAATTGGATTGTACCGTCTATACCGATGAAAAGTGGGCGGTGTTTATTCTGGGGCAGCTGCTCCAAAATGCCGCCCGTTACCGGGGGACAGCGCCGGTGATCATACTCTCCACAAAGCCGCTGGGGAAACAGACACAGCTCATTGTTCACGATAATGGCATTGGAATTCCTGCCCATGAACTGCCCCGTGTGTTTGACCGGGGTTTCACCGGCAGCAACGGGCGCAACCGGGGCGGCTCCACCGGCATGGGCCTGTATCTGTGCAAAAAGCTGGCCGGTTTCCTGGAGCTCGGGCTGGAGATTGCCTCTGAGGAAGGAAAAGGGACCACGGTTACCCTGACCTTCCCGACGAAAGAGAATCTTACAAAATTGTAAGAGAAATCAATATGACTTCGATACAACGGCCTTCGCTTTTGGTGTACCATGGAGCCACAAGCAAAGGAGGCGAACTGCCATGTTACAAGTACAAAATATCGAAAAATATTATGGGAGCAAAAACAACGTTACTAAGGCGCTGGACCGGGTGAGCTTTGACGTGGAGGCTGGGGAGTTCCTGGCCATCATGGGGGCATCCGGTTCGGGCAAGACTACATTGCTCAACTGCATCTCCACCATCGACACCATCAGCGCTGGGAGTATCCTGCTGGACGGCGTGAGCATTGCCGATCTGTCCGAAGAAGCGTTGGCAAAGTTCCGCCGGGAGCGGCTGGGCTTTGTGTTTCAGGACTTCAACCTGCTGGATACCCTGACCATCGAGGAAAACATCGGTTTGGCCCTCTCCCTGAATCACCAGGACCCCGGAACGGTACAAAACCAGGTGCGGGAGGTGGCTGGAAAGCTGGGCATCACCGACATCCTGACGAAATTTCCCTATCAGGTTTCCGGAGGCCAGAAGCAGCGGGCCGCCTGCGCCAGAGCGATGGTGGCTGGGCAATCCCTGTGATTATTCTAAAGCTTGGGAGCCACTAATTTAAAGCTTGAGAGCCACCCGAATCCAGTGTATTTAAAAGCTTGAGAGCCACCACTATATATTGTGGTCAGCCAAATATATTGCTTAATATAA
>CAJSZV010000010.1 GCA_910574345.1 Clostridiaceae bacterium
GTATTTATCTGAAAAAGAAGTAGACAATCTCTTCAAAAACCGTATACTACTTGACTCCTGAGTACTAGGTTTTGAGAGAAACGACGGAAGTCAGGTTTTATCATGTATTTATAATTATGTCAACATATCGTTCAAAATATTCGGCAAATATTCCCGTCCCGTCTTCCGTCGAAGTACTAGGAATGTTCCGGAGTTTTTGCTCCGCCCCTTTCAGCATTGTTCCCCTCAATACCTTAAAAACGCCTATATTTACAAGAAAAATCTTTGCCCTTTCAGGGCCTTTTTTTATTGAAAATATTTTTGGGATATGTTATAATAATAGTACTCTATAGCACTCTGTTAGGGGGCGATTATGGCATACTATTTAAGAAGAGAAAAGAAGAAAAAAGGAACTTATTTACAGATGTACGAATCCCACTGGGATAAAGAAAAGAAACAGCCTCGTTCTAAAAGTGTCATGGCTTTTGGTTATGTGAACGATCTCATCTCCGACGAGATCCCAGATCCTATCGCTTATTACACAGACTTTGTGAACAGAAAAAATGAAGAGCGTACGGCTGCTCTCGCAGAGGAAACCCGTCCGCGCGCTTTTGCTTCTCCTGTAGAATACAATCTTGGACACTTCCTCCTCCACACGCTTATGGAAGAATTAAACGTCAAGGAAGTCATTGATATCCTGGCTTCTCAAATGTGGTTTCAATTCAAGGTCTACGATATGGTGGCACAGCTCATCTTTGCCAGGGTTATTTTCCCCTGCTCCAAAGCCAAAACGGTTTCCTCTGTTTTTCCGCACCTTTACAACAGTTCTCCTATTTCGGAAGATCAGGTTTATGATGATCTTTCCTTCATCGGAGCTTCCTACAAAAAATACATAGAACTCTTTAACCACTGCTATGAACAACACTACAAAAGAGACTTTAGCAAGGTATTTTTTGATTGCACGAATTGTTCAAAATATTCGGCAAAATATCCGTAAAAACCATTTGACAAACAAAGAAAACCGTAGTAAAATACTATAAGTTGCAGATGCAGCTACCAGGAAAGCAGGTTATCCGCCTCACCTCGGCACGAGCAAGTGACCCAGGTTCATATTTGAGATACATAGCAGGGAGTGCTGTGTCCTTGGATTGGCGGATAGAAGATGTCTATCTGCTTTTTTTATGCCGGGGGGGCGTATGATATGGGGGAGCCTTCTCGGATATGCTGATTCCCATGACACATTTATATTATGGAGGTACACGACAATTAGCGAGTTAATGATTAACGAACAGATCAGAGACAAAGAGGTTCGACTGATTGGTGAAGACGGAGAACAGCTGGGCATTATGTCCGCCAGGGAAGCCATGCAGCGTGCAAGGGAGGCAGAGCTTGATCTGGTAAAGATTGCTCCGACAGCAAAGCCGCCGGTTTGTAAGATTATTGATTACGGCAAGTACCGTTATGAATTGGCGAGGAAAGAGAAGGAAGCTAAGAAGAAGCAGAAAGTGATCGAGATAAAGGAAGTGCGCTTATCTCCCAACATTGATACCAACGACCTGAACACCAAGACTAATGCGGCCCGCAAGTTCCTGGAGAAAGGCGACAAGGTAAAGGTGACACTGCGCTTCAGAGGTCGTGAGATGGCACATATGTCAAAGTCCAAGTACATTCTGGATGATTTTGCCGCTGCATTGTCTGACATTGCAGTCATCGACAAGCCGTCTAAAGTGGAAGGAAGAAGCATGGTCATGTTTTTAACTGCAAAACGTTAAAATAGATAACAGTTCAGACGGCGGAGATCAGACGTGAATTTTGTCCGTCAAGGACGGCAGGAAGACGGGTCGTCAGAACCGTTACTAAAATAAGAAAGAAATCGCACCGGTGGTGCGTGCCGCAGGTCTGAGGGATCTCCGGCAGACAATAACCATCAAGGAGGAAATCATCATGCCTAAAATGAAAACAAGCAGAGCAGCTGCAAAGCGTTTCAAAAAAACCGGAACAGGAAAGTTAGTAAGAAATAAAGCTTACAAATCTCACATCTTAACTAAGAAGTCTACTAAGAGAAAAAGAAATCTTAGAAAAGATATTATTACTGATGCAACCAACGCAAAAGTAATGAAGAAGATTTTACCATACTTATAAGATTTCGAACGTTTAGAAGGAGGAAGAAGCGATGGCAAGAGTAAAAGGCGGTATGAACGCCAGAAAGAAACATAATCGGGTATTAAAGATGGCTAAGGGCTACAGAGGAGCCCGTTCCAAACAGTACAGAGTGGCAAAGCAGTCTGTTATGAGGGCTTTGGCCAGCTCCTATGCAGGCAGAAAGCAGAGAAAGAGACAGTTCAGACAGCTGTGGATTGCCCGTATCAACGCTGCAGCCCGTATGAACGGCCTGTCCTACTCAAAGTTTATGTACGGTTTGAAGCTGGCTGGTGTAGAGATGAACAGAAAGGTATTGTCCGACATGGCTATCAATGACGCAGAAGGTTTTGCAAAACTGGCAGAGCTTGCGAAAGAGAAAATCGCATAAGGATTGATGAAACAGGCGGTCTCCCATAAGGAGCCGCCTGTTTATTATGCGCCGCCCCCGCGAAAGAACATGCCCTTAAGACTGCGGGGGGGCGGCGTGAGCAGGAAAGAGGAGTCTTCGGGGAAATAAAAAAAATCCTGTCATCCAGGATTCTGTCAAACTCCCTGAGTTGGACTCGAACCAACGACACTGCGGTTAACAGCCGCATGCTCTACCGACTGAGCTATCAAGGAATACATATATGCGGGAGATGGGACTTGAACCCACACGAGCATACACCCACAAGATCCTTAGTCTTGCCTGTCTGCCAATTCCAGCACTCCCGCGAACGTTTTATACTATATCACATTTTTTTGTAAAGCGCAACTGTTTTTTGAAAAAAATTGGGACAAAAACGATGAAATTTTCATTGACAGAAACAGGATATTATGATAGACTACTTCTCGTGATGCAGAAGTGGCGGAATTGGCAGACGCGCACGGTTCAGGTCCGTGTGGTAGCAATACCTTGTGGGTTCGACTCCCATCTTCTGCAGGAGGCTCAGAACTTGAGAGATCAAGGGTTTGAGCCTTTTGTCATTGCACACTAAACAATACAGGAGAAAAGCATAGATGAATGACATAATAAAAGAACTCATGGAACGGAAGTCTGTCCGCGCTTACACGTCACAGCCCATTGAGCCGGAAGCAAAGAGAATCATACTTCAGGCAGCTATGGAAGCGCCTACGGCAGGGAATCAGCAGCTGTATACGATTTTG
Organism: Clostridiaceae bacterium; assembly: GCA_910574345.1. Lineage (GTDB taxonomy): Bacteria > Bacillota > Clostridia > Lachnospirales > Lachnospiraceae > UBA3402. Next base: position 3,268 of record CAJSZV010000010.1, read on the forward strand.
GATATTACGGATCAGCAGCTGAAAGATACTTTGGCCGGGACCTGCGACAATCAGCCCTTTATAGCGAAAGCGCAGATGGTATTGATTTTCTGCGCAGACTGTCAGAAGTGGTATGACGCCTATGAGGCCGGAGGGTGCCAGCCCAGAAAGCCGGGACCGGGGGATCTGATGCTGGCGGTGACGGATGCGGCGATTGCAGCCCAGAATGCAGTGACGGCAGCCGGGAGCCTGGGCATTGGTTCCTGCTATATCGGAGATATTATGGAGCGATGCGAGAGACACAGAGAACTTTTGCATCTTCCGCCCTATGTATTTCCGGCAGTCATGCTTGTATTCGGTTATCCCACAGAACAGCAGAGGCGGAGAGAGAAGCCGAAGCGGTGCAGTCTGGAGTATATTGTTCACGAGAACGGATATGGCCGGCTGACAGATAATCAGCTGCAGATGATGCTTAAGAATAATTTTGGCGGCAGAGATTTTACGGAATGGATTCAGGCCTTCTGCAAAAGAAAATACAACAGTGACTTTTCCAGAGAGATGAGCCGGTCTGTGGAGGAATATCTGAAAAACTTCAAAAACAGGTTGACAAACTAATTAAACCCCAATATAATATATTTTGTTCGTGCAGAAGTGGCGGAATTGGCAGACGCGCACGGTTCAGGTCCGTGTGGTAGCAATACCTTGTGGGTTCGACTCCCATCTTCTGCATTGTTTTATTCCCTGAGATATCGGATTCTAAGAATGAATGCCGGATTTCAGGGATTTTTTTACTTTTTTTGGCAATATGTCTTTTTTTTAACAAGAAATTACCAAAAAAACTACAAATTTTCTGATGATTTTGACGAATGTATACGTTTTTGTAATTGTGGAGCAGAATGATTTATGTTATACTTGGTAAGACGACAGAAACGCAGCACAGCTGTTTTTGTCAAAGGTCATCGAAAATGTATAGAAAGAGGGTTAGTGAGATGGGATTGGCTACATTTAAAGGCGGCGTTCATCCGTATGAAGGAAAAGAACTGTCCGAGAATCAGCCGATTGAAGTCCTGATGCCGAAAGGGGAGCTGGTGTATCCGGTGTCCCAGCATATCGGCGCGCCTGCAAAGCCGTTGGTGAAAAAAGGCGACCAGGTTTTGGTGGGACAGAAAATCGCAGAGGCCGGCGGCTTCGTATCCGCTCATGTCATCTGTTCCGTGTCCGGTACGGTGAAGGCTGTTGAGCCCCGCCGCATGGCAAACGGCGCTATGGTGAATTCGATTGTGGTTGAGAACGACGGGGAATACAAGACCGTAGAGGGAATGGGAGCGGACCGGGATCCGTCTTCTCTGTCCAAGGAAGAGATTCTCGCCATTGTAAAAGAAGCGGGAATAGTGGGTCTGGGCGGCGCAGGTTTCCCCACACAGGTAAAGCTTGCTCCAAAGGATCCGTCAAAGATTGATTATGTCATTGTCAACGGTGCGGAGTGCGAGCCGTATCTGACCAGTGATTACCGGCTCATGTTAGAGGAGCCGGAGAAGATTATCGGCGGTTTGAAAGTCATGCTTCAGTTGTTTGACAATGCCAAGGGCGTAATCGGAATTGAGAATAACAAGCCTGAGGCCATAAACAAGCTGACGGAACTGGTGAAAGATGAGCCGAAGATTGAGGTTTGTCCTCTTAAGACCAAGTATCCTCAGGGCGGTGAGCGTACCCTGATCTACGCGGTTACGGGACGGAAGGTGAATTCCTCCATGCTGCCGGCGGATGCGGGGTGTATCGTAGATAATGTGGACACCGTAGTCAGTATTTATATGGCGGTGTGCAAGAGCACTCCTCTTCTGAGAAAGATCATTACGGTTACGGGAGATGCCATTGCAAATCCTAAGAACTTTAATGTAAGGCTTGGAACCTGCTATCAGGAACTGATTGACGCGGCAGGAGGATTCAAGACAGAGCCCGAAAAGGTGATCTCCGGCGGTCCAATGATGGGACAGGCCCTTTTTGATGTGACAATTCCAGTGTCCAAGACTTCCTCCGCCCTTACCTGCCTTTCCAAAGACCAGGTGGCTGAGATGGAGCCTACGGCATGTATCCGCTGCGGACGGTGTGTGGAGGCGTGTCCGGAGAACCTGGTGCCCCAGAAGATGATGAAGGCGGCCAAGAGCCATGATATTGAATTGTTCCAGAAGTTAAACGGCATGGAGTGCGTGGAGTGCGGAAGCTGTGCGTGGGGCTGTCCTGCAAGACTGCAGCTGACTCAGGCCTTCAGAGAGATGCGTGTGGCCGTGAGAGCCAGCGCCAAGAAAGCGTAGGAGGGGTGAATCATGAATAAATTATTGAACGTATCATCATCACCTCATGCAAGGAGCAATGTGCTGACTCAGAACCTGATGTTTGATGTGGCCATTGCCATGATTCCTGCGTCGGTGTATGGTGTATATCAGTTTGGACTGAAAGCTTTATGTATTTTGCTGGTGACTATAGCGGGCTCTGTTTTAAGTGAGTATGTGTATGAAAGCCTTATGGGCAGGCCTGTTACGGTGATGGACGGAAGCGCCCTGGTGACAGGCATGATCTTAGGACTTAACATGCCTCCGGAGATCCCTCTGTGGATTCCCTTCCTGGGAAGCATTTTCGCCATTATTGTGGTGAAGCAGCTTTACGGCGGCCTGGGGCAGAACTTTATGAACCCGGCCCTGGCAGCCAGATGTTTCCTTTTGATCTCTTTTGCCAACCAGATGTCCGGCTCTGCATTTAAGCTGGACGGCGTGTCCACCGCCACGCCTCTTTCCGTCATGAAGAACGGGGGAACCGTGGATGTGGCAGCCATGTTCGTGGGAAAGATTCCCGGAACCATCGGAGAGGTATCTGTCGTTGCCCTGCTCATCGGCGCGGCCTATCTTCTTTATAAGAAGGTCATAAGCATCCGGATCCCGGCGGCGTATCTGATTTCCTTTGCCGTATTTGTGTTTATATTCGGACAGCATACTCCGGCTTTCGTACTGGCTCATCTGTGCGGCGGCGGTCTGATCTTCGGTGCTTTCTTTATGGCCACGGACTATGTGACAAGCCCTATTACTCCTAAGGGGCAGATTGTTTTCGGAATCCTTCTGGGAGTTCTTACGGGTCTCTTCCGTCTTTTCGGCGGCGCACCGGAGGGAGTGTCCTATGCCATCATTATCAGCAACCTTATGGTTCCGCTGATTGAGAAAGCGACCCTTCCCGTTGCATTTGGAAAGGAGGGCAAAAAAGCATGAGCAAAGGTGGATTTATGAAAGACGCCCTGATATTGTTTGCCATCACACTGGTTGCAGGCGCATGTCTGGGCGGCGCTTATGAGATTACAAAGGGCCCCATCGAGGCGGCGGAGCTGGCGGCCAAGGAGGAAGCCTTCCGTACTGTCCTGGCAGACGCGGATTCCTTTAAGTTAGACGATTATTCCGCGGCTCTTGACAAGGCCAACACGGATGCGGCAGGTTTGGGCTTCGGCAATGTGCAGGTAGACGAGTGCGCTACAGGCGTAGATGCTTCCGGCAGCCCCATGGGCTATGTGGTGACAGCCACTTCCGGCGACGGCTACGGCGGCAACATTACAGTGTCAGTGGGTATTACCACAGAGGGTGAGGTAAAAGGCATTGAGTTCCTTACTATCGGGGAGACGGCAGGCCTGGGTATGAATGCGGATACTCCTGAGTGGAAGGCTCAGTTTGCCGGCAAGGCCGTGGAGAGTTTCAGCGTAACAAAATCCGGCGCGTCAGCAGATAACGAGATCGACGCTATCAGCGGCGCTACCATTACATCCAATGCAGTTACTGGCGCGGTGAATACAGCCCTTTATTTTGTCAATAACTGCGTGACACAGTAGGAGGTGGGAACATGAATAAATGTATGGAACGTTTATATAACGGCATTATCAAAGAAAACCCGACCTTCGTGCTGATGTTAGGTATGTGTCCGACGCTGGCTACCACGACCACCGCCATCAACGGTGTGGGCATGGGTCTTACCACGACTGCCGTATTGATTTTTTCTAATCTTATTATTTCAGCTCTGAGAAAAATTATTCCTGACAGGGTGCGTATCCCGGCGTATATTGTTATCGTTGCGTCTCTGGTAACCATTGTCCAGCTGCTTTTGAAGGCATTCCTTCCTGAACTGGACAAATCACTGGGTATTTTTATTCCGCTGATCGTGGTAAACTGTATTATTCTGGGACGCGCAGAGGCTTATGCTGCCAAGAACGGTCCTCTGGAGTCCGCTTTTGACGGCATCGGCATGGGCCTTGGATTTACTCTGGGACTGACCTGCATCGCCGTGTTCCGTGAGCTTTTGGGCGCAGGCACGGTATTCGGTTTTACCATTATCCCGGAAGCCTACAAGATCTCCATCTTCGGGCTGGCTCCCGGCGCATTCTTCGTTCTGGCAGGCCTTACTGCCCTGCAGAACAAGTTTAAGATGCCTTCTGCTACCAATGGCTCCTCTAACGGTTCTGTTCTGGCATGCGGCGGCAACTGCATGAACTGTACCGGCTCCGCATGCATGGCCAACCATGCGCAGCTGGAGACCAGAAGGCTCCAGGCGGAGGAAGATGCCCTGACAGCCAAGAAGGCAGCTGTAGCTCAGAAACAGGCGGAACTTTCTGCCAAACTGGATAAAAAAGAAGAGTAAGGAGGAGCGTAGAAGATGAAAGAGCTGATTTTAATCGTTGTAGGCGCTGCTCTGGTGAACAATATTATTCTGAGCCAGTTTCAGGGCCTGTGTCCCTTCCTTGGGGTATCCAAGAAGACGGACACTGCAGCCGGAATGGGCGTTGCTGTCATATTCGTTATTACCCTGGCCAGCTTTGTGACCAGCCTGATCTACAAGTTTGTCCTGGATCCCCTTAAGATTACTTACCTGCAGACCATTGCGTTTATTCTGGTGATTGCGGCATTGGTACAGTTTGTGGAGATGTTCTTAAAGAAAAGCATGCCTTCTCTGTATCAGGCTTTAGGCGTATTCCTGCCCTTAATCACCACCAACTGTGCGGTGCTGGGAGCGGCCCTTACCAATGTACAGAAGAAATACGGCATTCTGTTCAGTATTTTTAACGGTCTGGGGACGGCGGTTGGTTTTACCCTTGCCATTATCCTTCTGGCAAGCATTCGTGAGAGCATCGAAGATAATGATATTCCGGTTAATTTCAAAGGATCCCCCATTGTCCTGATTACGTCAGGTCTGATGGCCATCGCCTTCATGGGATTTGCCGGACTGATCTAAGGAAGAGGAGGCAGCATATATGATGGGTTTGCTTATGGCAGCCGGCGTCATCGGTGCTATCGGTATCATTATCGGTGTACTGCTTGGAATTGCCAGTGAGAAATTTAAAGTAGAAGTTGACGAGAGAGAAATCCTTGTCCGCGCGGAACTGCCGGGCAACAACTGCGGCGGCTGCGGTTTTCCGGGCTGTGACGGTCTGGCCAATGCCATCGCCGCGGGAACTGCCCCGGTGAACGGCTGTCCTGTAGGCGGCGCCGATGTGGCGGACAAGATTGCAGCCATTATGGGCGTGGAGAGCGGGGCTTCTGTCAAGAAGGTTGCCTTTGTTAAATGTAAGGGAACCTGTGACAAGACAAGAGTTCAGTATAATTATTTCGGAATGGACGACTGCCGCAAGGTGTCCGTAGTTCCCGGCGGAGGAGAGAAAGCCTGCGTCTACGGATGTATGGGATACGGCTCCTGTGTGAAGGCCTGCGATTTTGACGCCATCCATGTGGTGGACGGCGTGGCTGTGGTTGACAAGGAGAAATGTGTGGCCTGCGGCAAGTGCGTACAGACTTGTCCCAATCACTTGATCGAGCTGGTACCCTATGATGCCAAGCATCTGGTACAGTGTTCCTCCCATGACAAGGGCAAGGATGTGAAGGCCAAGTGCGACAGCGGCTGTATCGGCTGTACCTTGTGTACCAAGCAGTGTGAATTTGATGCCATTCATATGGATAACAATGTGGCTGTCATCGATTATGAGAAGTGTACAGGCTGCGGCAAGTGTGCGGCTAAGTGTCCGGTGAAGGTGATTTTGTAAAAATAGGCGGGGATGCTGTAAGGGCAGCCCCGCTTTTGTCGTATGCGCAGCCCCTCCAATATTATTAATCGGAAAAACTGCCTTGCTATGGGTATGGCAGTGTGCTAAACTTTGATTATAGAGATAGCAGAGAAAGGGGGGGAATCTATGGGAAAATATCTGAATAGTCCGGCGGCGTATATGGCCTATAAGGAGATGACGAGGAATCCATATTTCGTGGATAAGACGAAGGTATTGGAAGAAATAGTATCAATAGCTGATGAGTACAATAAGTATATCTGCATTACCAGACCTAGGCGGTTTGGAAAAACTGTGACAGCCAATATGCTGGCAGCGTTTCTTTCAAAAGGATTTTCTGGGGAAAAGCTGTTCGGCAATCTGGAGATCAGTAAGAGTTCTATATATTCCGTGTTTTTAAATCAATATCAGGTGATTAGGATTTCTTTTAATGAAATACCGGAAGGCTGTGCAGCCTATGACCAATATATAGGAGGAATCAGAAAGGGACTGGTAAAGGACTTAAAAAAAGAGTATTCGGGTATGGAGATTGATGATGAGGATTCTTTGTGGGATATCCTTATGGAACTTTGCGTGGAGACAGGGGACAGATTTGTCTTTGTGCTGGATGAATGGGATTACATTTTCCACCAGGATTTTATAACGGATTCAGATAAAAGCCGGTATCTGTCTTTTTTGAGAAACCTTTTGAAAGATAAACCTTATGTCTTTTTGGCTTACATGACAGGAATTCTGCCCATAGCGAAATACTCAAGCGGTTCGGAATTGAATATGTTCTGGGAATATACTATGATTAACGAGGAGCGGTTCAGCGACAGCTTTGGATTTACCCAGGAAGAAGTGGACAGGCTTTATGAGCGTTATCTGGCAAGGAATGAAGATCCCAGGCTGACAAAAGAGAGTCTTAAAGACTGGTATGACGGATATCACACATTCCGCGGAGAAAGAGTATACAATCCCCGATCAGTGGTAGCCGCGCTGTCCAACAATAATCTGGGGAACTATTGGACCAGTTCAGGACCTTATGAGGAGATCTATTATTATATCGAAAAAAATGTGGCGGATGTAAGGACGGATCTGGCGCTGATGGTATCAGGAGAGGCCGTGAAATGCAGGATTCAGGAGTATGCTGCCACATCTATGAATCTTAAGACCAGGGAAGAGATATTCTCTGCTATGGTCGTCTACGGCTTTTTAAGTTACCACAACGGGTATGTGTCCATTCCAAACAGGGAGTTGATGAGCCAGTTTGAAGTGATGCTGAGGAAAGAAAAATCTTTGGATTATGTGTATCGGCTGGCTAAGGAATCGGAGCGGATGGTAAGAGCCACCCAGATGGGGGATACCAAGACCATGGAAGAGATCTTGGAATATGCCCACAATACGGAAACACCTCTTTTAAGTTATAATAACGAGACGGAACTGTCGGCAGTCATAAACCTGGTCTATCTGTCTGCCAGGGATGACTATCGGGTGGAACGTGAGGATAAGGCCGGAGTGGGCTATGTGGATTTTATCTTCTATCCAGAAAGAGACCGGAGTATGGACTGTATGATTCTGGAATTGAAAGTGGATCATACCCCTGATGAGGCCATCAGGCAGATAAAGGATAGAAACTATATGCTGCGGTTTCAGGGAAAGATGGGAGAGGAGAAAAAATATACAGGAAGGATTCTCCTGGTGGGAATCGGGTATGACAAGAAAAAGAAGATTCATGAATGCAGGGTGGAAATGATATAAGCGCATGTCAGATGATTGGATAATAACAAGGGAAAGACCTGAGAGGCGGAAAGACCTTCAGGTCTTTTTTGTGCGTATTGCAGACAGAAAAAATATAGAAAATGTATACAAAACAGAAGATATATAAAAATAAAAAGAAAAATAACGAATAATTGTACACAATACATAAAAGATACAGTTGCTTTTTGTCATAATAGTCTATTGACTGTCAAAGTGATATATGATAAATTGTATACAATAAATGAGATAAAATAGATTATACCAATTAAATAACCAATAATTGAATACAAAAAGGAGATAGGTATGAAATGGTGGATGGAACATAAGTTCCGAATGATCCAGAACAATATCCGGGACATTGACGCTAAGATGGATATTGACTATGAGATTGAAAAATTAAAGGAATTTGGAGCCGATGTGGTGCAGATCGGCTGCGGCGGAATCAGCGCTTTTTCCAGGACAGGGCTGGACTGCCAAAGGCCAAGTCCTTATCTGACAGATGATATGTTTAAGAATTTTGTGGAAAAGTGCCATGGGAATCAGATCCGGGTCATTGCCCGGTTTGATGTGAGCAAAGTCCATGTGAGTTTGGGAGAGAAGCATCCCCAGTGGCTTACAAGAAGAAAAGACGGATCGGCAGTTTATTTTAATGATACGGTAGCCACTTGCATTAACGGAGAATACCAGCAGGAGAAAACTCTGGAGATTATAAGGGAGATCCTTAAAAAATATCCCATTGACGGAATATTCTTCAATATGTTTGGATACGTTACCAGAGATTATGACAGGCAATATATCGGGATCTGCCAGTGTGAAAATTGCAAAAGACGGTTTTATGAGTGGAGCGGCTTAGAGCTTCCTTTGGCAGAAGACAAGGAGGACCCTGCATCCAGAAAATACGAGGAATTTAAGGAGTACACCGTAAGGGATATATTGGAAAAGATTCATGGAGTCATAGACTCCATAAACCCGGATATCGCTCTCAGCACCTATGCCAGCCACCGTGTGGACATTATCCGGACAGAGTCTAATTCAGCGGTGGATCGTCCCTACCCTTTCTGGATTTACTCTGCCTCCGATAACACGGCATCTGTTGAACATACATTCTCTCAAAAGGTATCCAGCAACTGTGCCATTAATGCAGTTGATATCCCTTACCGGTTTATGGGGGTGTCGCCCTATCTCAACCGGATTCGTCTGTATCAGAATCTGGCCAACGGTTCCAATCTGGACTGGTGTATTATCGGAGCATTTGAGGACTACCCGGACAGGAATAATTTTGACGGTGTAAAGGAAGTATTTCATTTTCAGAAACTGCATCAGAGGTATTTTGATGCTTTTGAGAGAAAAGCCGGGATTTTGCTGGTACAGCCTCAAAATCCCTATCATCTGAATTTTAAGGCGGAATATCGGGGAATGTTCCGGATTCTGAAAGAGGCGCACCTCCAGTTCGATGTGGTTATGGAGGAAGAACTGGACAGGGAATGGGAACCGGCTCGCGAGTATTCCCTGGTGATTCTGCCTGATGTGAAGGGACTGAAAGATTCCGATTTCTTCCGGAAGCTTACGGAATCGGATACGGCGGTTCTGGCCACGGGAGCCAGCTTGAGAGAGACTCCTGAGACTTTGGGGGGACTTTTTGGGCAGGTTCTGGGAGGAAAAGTTGAAAAAGTGAGGGGAAGCTATTTTAAGACCAGCCCCAAAGAGATATTTTCTTCCTTCCGGAATCAGGACTGGGTGTACTTAGACAGGGAGTTTTATGAGATGGAGGGCGAGGGGGAGAGGATACTGCCCTATATATCGGCAGCCATGTACGGCCCGCCGGAACGCTGCTTCGGGCATCAGGTGACAAAACTGGCAGGGGCGGTTATCTATAAGGACAATAAAATCTATCTTCCATGGTATCCGGCGTCTCTGTATTATCAGCACGGTTATGAATCCTTTAAGCAGCTGATTTTGGATCTTTTGAGGAAAATAAACTGCATGGAGGAAGACTTTGAGACAGATGCTCATGACAGTGTGGAACTGTTCTGGAATCCCTGCGGTGAGGGAAGGTATCTGCTTCAGTTGATTAATTTAAGCGGCTTTAACGGCACCACCGCAGGAAGAGAGATCCCGCAGTACGGGATCTCCGTAAAATGGAAGAACCGGATTCCCAGGTCTGTCAGGGAACTGACAGGGCAGGGGGAGACAGAAGTGTCAGCAGGGAATATTCTTGAGATACCGGTGCTGAATGTTTATCGGGCTTATGTTGTGGAATTTGAAACCAAAGAGTGATTATAAAAGAGAGGAGAAAAAATATGATTTACGGAAAGTTGGAAGATCTTCAGTACTACAAGGGACTTAAGGAGGTCTACAGTCAGCTGACGGAATTAAGCAAGGTTAAGGCGGAAGATATCGGACCGGAACCGAAAAAAGTGGCGGTAGACGGGGATGTAAATTACTTCACCTTGTTTGAGGCAGAGACCAAACATCTGGTTCCGCCCAGACTGGAAGTCCATCACAGAGCGGCGGACATTCACTGTGTGTTTGAGGGAGTGGAGGCGATTTGGTATGGAGATTATGAGGGGACAGAGCCGGACGGAGAGTATATTGTGGAGCGAGATGTGGCATTTTTAAAGGGAGTGAAGGAAAATGTCTGCTATGTGGGGCCGGGAGAATTTCTGATCGTGTTCCCGGAGGAAATCCACAGCCCCCTCAATGCCTCCCATGGCTGCGAGAAGATTAAGAAAGCTGTAGGTAAAATTTTTTACAAATAAAAGGAGGATGAAAAATGAGAAAAGTATGGAGTTTGGCTATGGCCTTGTGTATGGCGGGAACGATGGCGGCATGTTCCGGGCAGGGCGGGCAGGCATCCCAAAGCACAGCAGTATCCCAGAATACGGCGGCGCCTGAGCATACCACGGCGGCTTCCAAAGAGACGGCAAAGGCTTCCGAGGATCCTTCGGCGGCTTCAGGAGGAACAGGGGCTGATGTAAAGGCGGCATGGCCCGCAGGGGATGTGAAACTGATCGTTCCCAACCCGGCGGGAGGGGCTTCAGACCTATGCGCCCGCCTGTTTGCCGATTATGTCTCCAGAGAGAGCGGCAAGAACGTGGTGGTAATCAATGAGACAGGAGGAAGCAATACCGTTGGCTTTGAGACCGTGAGAAATGCCAAACCGGACGGTTCCACACTGCTGTCCTTCCACGGAACCAGCCTTCTGAATTACTATGCCGGAAAGATTGATTACAGCATTATGGATGAGTCTGCCTATACCTTCATTAACTTCATTTACCAGCCCTCGGATACCAGCGCCAACTGCATCGCTGTCAGCGCAGAGTCCCCCTATGAGACCATGGAGGATTTGATTCAGGCGGCAAAGGAAAATCCGGGAACCATCAGCTGCGGAGACGGTTTCGGTTCCTCGGCGGCTGTTATATGCGGCCAGTTGGAGATGGCTGCCGGTGTTCAGTTTAAGCACGTGGATGCGCCGGATACCACCACCAGGATCACCAACATTATCGGAGGTCAGATCATTTTTGCCCCTCTGGGCTACAAACAGGCTATGCCCTATGTGGAAAGCGGTGATATCCGTCTTCTGGCTATGGATGGGAGTGTGGAATTTGACGAGAACATTCCAACCCTGGAAAGCTTAGGATACACAGGTGTGGGTTTTGACAGCTTTGGATTTGTGGCTGGTCCTGCAGGCATGGACGCCCTTGTTATTGATGCCATTGACGCCTGGTGTCAGGAGTTTACAGGCAATGAAAGGTGTAAGGAAGATATAGAAAAGGCAGGATTTTTTGCTGAGGTCTGGACCAGGAAAGATGCTGTGGAACGGATGAAGGCCATTGATGCCGCCACACAGGAAGTTACGGCGGCTTTAGGGTGGTAGGACCTATGACAAGAGATCGTTTGCTGGGAATTGTTTCTGTATTGTTTGCCGTGCTGATTGCGGGACTGACCTTTTTCACCGTAGATCCAAAGATTCGTATCGCGGGAGATCCGGGAAGCCAGATATTTCCCTATGGAGCAGCTCTGATCTTTGCTCTGGCCGGTTCACGGCTGATTATGCGAAAAGCCGCAAAGAAGGATCCAATCTTTCTGACTGCCGGGCAGTGGAAGCGGTTGTTTATCTTATTTTTCGCTTTTGCGGTTTATGTCTTTTTGATCTGGCTCATAGGATTTCTGACAGCTACCATGATTATGCTGTTTGGAATCTCCACCATGTTCGCCAGCAAAAAAGGGGTTCCTCTGACCCAGAGAATTCTTTATGCCGTGGGTATGACGCTGGTGGCCTATGGGATTTTCCGGTATGGTTTGAAGGTAATGCTTCCGTCAGGCATTATCGGAATGGGTTAATGGGAGGTGCATATGAATTACATGTTTGAAGCGCTGGCCTTCTTATGCCAGCCCATGATACTGGGGAACGCTTTGTTCGGAGGCATTACCGGATTGGTGCTGGGGGCAATCCCCGGCCTGTCCGGCGGAATGGCCATTATGATCTGTCTGCCCCTGACGTTTGGCATGGAGCCGAGGCTGGCCATTGTGCTGTTAATGTCCATCTATATCGGAGGAATCTCCGGCGGATATATCGGTTCCATTCTTTTGGGGATACCAGGTACTGTCAACTCCCTGGCTACAGTGTATGACGGTTACGAATTTACGAAAAAGGGGTATCCTACCAGAGCCTTAAGTGTGGCGGCCGTGGCCAATTTCTTCGGTACGGTTCCAAGCCTTCTGGTGGCCATGTTCTTAAGTCAGGTTATAGCCAGATGGGCTGTAAAACTGGGACCGGCGGAGTATTTTTCTCTGGCCGTGTTTGCTATGGTGCTGGTCATCGCCCTGTCTAAAGAGGATATGGCCAGAGGACTGATCTCCATGGCTCTGGGCCTGGCCCTCACTACCATCGGTATCTCCCCAGTGTCGGCCACCAAAAGATTTACTTTCGGATTCACGAATCTTCAGGGCGGGTTTTCCATGGCCTGCGTAATGATGGGACTTTTCGGCGGGACCCTGATTCTCATGGAGTATGCCAAGAATGAACGGGGAGACGGCACCTTCGCCGATGTGAAGATTGAAGGCTTTCGGATGAAGATCAAAGACTTTACCAGCAATATTGTCAACATTGTCCGTTCCTTCTTTATCGGCCTTCTGGTAGGGTTTATGCCTGGAATGGGCGGAACCATCGCCAATGTGGCGGCTTATTCCATCGCTAAGAATTCGTCAAAGGAGCCAGAGAAGTTCGGAACGGGCTGTATCGACGGAGTGTGGGCGCCGGAAGTGGCCAACAATGCTTCCATCGGCGGCGCGGTAATTCCCATGATTGCCCTGGGAATTCCTGGTGATTCCACCACAGCCCTTCTTTTAAGCGCCATGACGGTTCAGGGTCTGACCGTGGGCCCCCTGCTTTTTACCACCCAGACTTCCTATGTGTATCTGATTTTTATAGCCGGTATCTTTGCGGCGGCATGCTGCCTTTTGTTCCAGGTTCTGGGCATGAAACTTTTTCCGGCGCTGTTTAAGATTCCGTACCACTATCTGTATCCCATTATTCTGGTGTGCAGCTTTGTGGGAATCTATTCCAGCAATTACAGCTTCTTTGAACTGGCGGCTTCCCTTGTATTTATTATGGCAGGTGTGATGATGCGGTACTTCAGGATGCCTCAAGGTCCTTTTATCCTGGCCTTTGTCCTGGGTCCTATGCTGGAAAAGAATTTCCGCAACGCTGTGTGTTATGCCACGAACGGATACTGGACCTTCTTTACCAGTCCTATTGCCTGTGTCCTGCTTTTGGGAACTGCGGTTTTGCTGGCATACCCATGGCTTGTAAAGGCGTTAACGAAGAAAACATTATGACAAGGAGAAACATATGAAACAGATTGAAAAAGTAATCCTGGCTATTGATTATCCTAAAAAAGACGTGGACGAGATGGAGCGCCGTCTGGACGCCAAAGAAGTGGTGCGCTGTAAGTCCACAGACACGCAGACCATTACGGAGGCGTTAAAAGACGCGGAGATCGCTATTTTGGGAAGGCCCCTAAAGAATTGTGACCAGTTGATGGGCCCCAATATGAAATGGCTTCACTGCGACGCGGCAGGGCTGGATTTTCTGTATACTCCCCATATGGCCGAGAAAGAACTGGCTGTGACCTGTTCTTCGGGACGTTCCTCCAAGGCACTGTCGGAACATGTGATTATGTTTATGTTGTCTTTGAATTACCGACTCAATGAGGTATGGAAGGCGAGACAAAAGGAAACCTGGTCCATGCCCTTTTTGGGAAGCGCGAAAGCTTTAACCGGGCAGACAGCAGGGATTCTGGGAGCGGGAAGCATCGGGAGAGAACTGGCTCCCCGGCTGAAAGCCCTGGGCATGAAAACCGTGGGATATGACAAAATTGCAGGAGAAGTGCCTGGTTTTGATGAGATTTACAACAAAAAAGAGGAATTGGAGGGCCTGATCAGACAAAGTGACTTTCTTATCTCCGTCATGCCCCTGACAGACGAGACTTGTCATCTCATCAATGAGGAGAGACTCTCCTGGCTGAAACCCACGGCCTATGTGGTTAATATTTCCAGAGGTTCCGTCATTGATGAGCAGGCTTTGATACAGGCTCTGGAAAATGGAACTATCGCTGGGGCGGGTTTGGACACCTTTGAGCAGGAACCCTTAGAGAAAGGGTCTCCTCTCTGGAAGATGGAAAAGGTGATCATGACTCCCCATGTCACGCCTCCTCAGCCTGATAAATATGAGGTCTGCCTCAATGTGGTGCTGAACAACATTGCCGCCTACCGGGAGGAAAGGGAATTGAGCAATCAGTATAAGCCTTATTACAGCTTTTCAGGAAAGAAAAACTGACAGGAATTTTGCCATGTTTGACAGGAAAAAAAGAGTCTGGTATAGTGTGATATGAGGGGAAAAGGTCATGGCTTTGGGACCCTCCAAAGAAGTATAAGAAAGAGGGGCCGAGTATGGAGACACAGGAAAAAACAGATGAGCGGGTAACCGTGACGGAGATTGTGGAGGATCTGAAACAGAAGGTCTTCAGAGGCGAGTATACGCCAGGAGACAGATTGAGAGAGGCTGATATATGCAGCCAGTATCATGTCAGCCGGACACCGGTGAGGGAGGCTTTTCGCCTGCTTCAAAATGAAGGAATCTTAGAGTATATCCCCAGATGCGGGGTTCAGGTGGCCAGCCTCACCCTGGAGGAACTCCATCAGAGCCAGGTGATCCGCGGAATGCTGGAAGGGCTGTCTGCCAGACTGGCGGCTTCCTATATGGATGAGGAGGGGATTGAGGGGCTTAGGCGCATCAATCAGCAGATTAAGGAAGTGGAAATATATAATGAGCTGGGTGAACTGGATGCGCAGTTTCACGGACTGATTGCCCGTTATTCTCATAATCCCATGCTGGAGGATTTTATTTGGCAGATCCATAACCGTACCGGCATTATCCGCTATACACTTCCGTATAATAAGGAGAGAACGGAAAATTCGCTGAAAGAACATAAGGATATTATACATGCCCTTGAGCTGCATGATGAGGAACTGGCGGAAAAGTACACCCAGATCCACTTTAAGATGAGCCTTAAAGCGCTGGAAGAGAAGATGAATGATTATCTTTCCCAGCAAAAGGAGGCAAAGAAGAGACGAAAGAGAAAATGAAGAGGGAAAAGACAAAGGCCGGAGGGGTTTTTGTCTTTTCCCTTTCTCCATCATGAGCCCTCTACTTTTTCTCCCCCACGATCTTGGCGATCATCAGGTTGGGAAGACAGACAATCATCTCGCCGGACTGATTGATCTTACCTTGGTGAATGCATATCCTGTCCGGGCAGGTGGCATCGGAAATGTAGGCTTCACCATCTTCAATGATCAGGGTATTGGTGCCGTTTGGATAGCCGCTGATGACATACTCCCCATTTTTGCTTAAGTCCAGTTCCTCCACGACTTCGCCGTCTACGGACACTTCCACAATAACCGCTGGTTTCTGATTGACTATGCGGTGGCCGATGTAGAAACCTGCCGCCAGCACGATGATGGAGACAGCCAAGATAAGGTCCCGCAGAGTGGTTTTATCTTTTATCATATGATTCACTCCTCATGTGTAATATATAATACAGCATGTAAGAGTATAGCATATTTTGTCATAGGCCGCAAGGCTCATGACCTGCCCGGACATCATGATAAAACTTTTTAGTTACGGTTCACTCTCCGGTCAATCACTCCGCTGATTGACCGGGAGCCAATACAATAATGGAGCCAAAGCATATGCCCCATTGCCGAAGGCAATTCAAGATGGGCATATGCAGTTACGTTCACAGGGTACCTGTGAACAGTAAAACTCTTTAAGTGGACCCCCTCTCAATAATCCTGGCAGGAATGAACTGAGGCTTTACAGGCAGTTCGGGATGGTCAATCATAGTCAGCAATATTTCGCAGGCTTTCATGGAAAGCGTCTCGCTGTTGCGGTCCATGGTGGAAAGTGGGGGCATGGCCAAAAGGGAATACAGAGAATTGTCAAAACCGATGATTTTAATGTCCTCCGGCACCTAATCCATACTTCCTTCGGTGTTGCTCCTTCAGTATAGCATAGAATCAGAAATATGGGCAAGACAAAGGATTCTTTTGTGAAAACGAATTTCATCCAAAGGGCGGATTGCCTGAAATCGGCTTCCATTCTCCATAGCCTTTCTGAACAGGACCTTTGGCCTGTGGTATATTCAGCACATAGAGATCATGACTCCAAAACATACAGGAAACGCCGCGGAAAGTTCCCATGAAAGAACACAAGCAAAATGAGGAGAAGAAGAAAATGCTGGTAGTCGCTTATATTGGATTTGGAAACAGTGTGTGTATATCATTTGCCTTATGTGGCAGACAAGGACTTAGTGCGTGTAAAATATATTTATCGGACGGAAGTAGACCAGGTGGGAGACAGAGACAGAGAATCCTGGTATCCGGACATTACGTTTACCTCCGACATTGACCAGGTCATGGCTAATTAGAGGTAATCAAAAGAGGAAAGGAAAAGCACAATCCAGACGGAACCGGCGATATTGTCAAGAAATATTTGTGAGTTAGCAAGAATCCTGATATAATGGGTATGAACGCCCATCCGGGGCAGAAAGGCAGGGAGAAAAATGCACATCAGCTATCCAAACGTTTGGATTTCTCCTAAGTTTGGATTTTAGGGCAGATGAACAATATCCGCAGCCGGGCGGAGGAAATCATAAACAGTGAGTTGATTTATATTTGATTGGATGTGGAAAGGCCAGCCGACTACCCGGCTGGTCTTTCTAACCTTCCCTGCGCTCCAATACTGCCCTAATCATGGCAACGGCGATTTCCTGCTGGCTGGGCGACGTGCTTTCCCACAGCTCTGCCAGCTCCTGTATTTTGCTGACCTCATTATCTTGCAGCGCATCCCGCAGCAGATAATCAGGGGAGATCTTCAGTGCGTTGCAGATATTGATAAATACGGGCAGACTGGGAACCTTTGTCCCACCCTCAATCTGCCGGAGATAAGTTGCGTTGATGTTGCACAGCTCCGAGAGCCTGTCCGCCGTGAATCCCCGGTCTTTCCTCACCATGTTGATACGTTTGCCTAATCCTTTACCTTCCATAATGCCACCCATTTCATAAGCTATCAGCATTTATTTTGTTCACTTTTAGACTATATCACACTTAGGGATTGCAATAGATTCTAAAAGACTATATAATATTAGCTAATAGACTATAAATCATGAAAGGGGAACAACAGAATGGAACTGAACTATTTTAGGGACAGGCTTTTTGATTTACTGAACGACAGCGAGGGGATGGGGATTGCTGACCTAAACGCAGACGAGCGGAACAGCCTTCTATTACTAAGAACGAACTATCAGCAGAGCATGAAAAATAAATATAGACAAAGGCCGCTTTTGCAGTATAATAGAAACGGCAACAAGTCAGCCAGTACTGGAGGAACATTTTAAAATGATTGAAACGGAGAGCCTGATTCTTGATAAGGCAAAGTTTTCAGATTGGAAGGAAATGTATTGTAATGTCTGGTCACAGCCAGAAAGTGCAAAATATATGGAATGGAATATTACTACAAGCGAAGAAAACGCCAAAATAAGAATCATGAAAACCATTGCATTTCAGAAAGAGCATGATACCTACCTGGTTTATGAAAAATCAAGCGGTAAGGCGATTGGATTTGCTGGTGTAGAAAAAATCGAACCTTACATCTATCAGGAAGCAGGGATATGTCTGGGGCCGGATTATGTGGGAAAAGGATTTGGCAAGCAGATTCTTCAAGGCTTGATACTATACTGCAAAGAAGAATTTAGTGCAAAAGAGTTTATTTATTCAACAAGAGAAGAAAACAGGGCTTCCAATCGGTTAGCAAAGTCATTAGGTTTTACAGTGATTTCTTCAGTACCTAAAACAGACAGCAAAGATGGACACAGTTATAATCTTTTGCAATATAGATTAAAACTTTAACTGCCCATTTGACAGAGCTGAATAGGCAATGAATGAAAAGTGGAAGGAGGGGCAAAATGCCATACCTTTCAAGGTATACCAACTAAAGTATTAAATGACCATGATGTAATTGATATTGGCAGCAGGGAAATTAAAGTGCTGCATACGCCCGGACATTTATGTTTTTGGGAAAAGGACAAAGGATATTTGTTTACCGGAGATCTGGTCTATAAAGATACCCTGTTTGCTTATTACCCTTCCCCTGCGCTGGCTTTGCCAGCTGCCCCTTTGTGGACTTGCCATCTCAAAATCTTTCAGAAAGCATATTCCATTTAGCAAGTTAAAGCTGTATAATAGAGCCAGCGATAAACCGGAATTGATGGAGGGCAAACTATGGAATATAAGGACTATATTAAACAAGGCTTGAATGGGAACGCCCCATTAAAATTAATATTATGCGGAAATATACAGGGGACGGAAAATGATAAAGTAGGTGTTGTATCAGTTGTGTATGCTACAAATGATAAGGACTTAGCAGAACAAAAAATGAATGAATTGATTGCCGTCAATCCTAATAATTATTACATGGTTTATAGTGTGCCACTAAATGTTGATTTGACGGAACTTTCTCATTATCCTTCAATAGCAATTTCCAAAGATGATTTACAATAAAAGCAATTCCAGTTTGTCGAACTGATAGCCCATAAAAAAAACTAAATAACCCGCCGCATATTAGCGGCACACCCAAGCAGGAAATCTGAAAAGGTATCCTGCTTTTCTTTTGCCCAATTTGGGAGAAAGGAGGGCGCACACTTGTCATGCCCGCACTGTAAAATCATAATCATTAAGCGGAGCAACAATGAATCCGCCGTTTCTGCCGCTGCCTACCAGAGCGGCGAGAAGCTGTTCTCTGAATACGGCCAAGGGCAGAAATATTATCCCTATAAAACCGAAGTCACCCACAAAGAAATCATGCTCCCGCCCCATGTGCCGCCGGAGTATGCAGACCGCAATACTTTATGGAACTCTGCCGAAGCACAGGAAAAACAATGGAACTATATCCTGCTCACCATGCGGGCGATGGACGAAATACCATGAAAATTCCCGTAGAACAGTGTGATTACGGCATGATTTATGATAATATAGAAGATGTCATTATAAACGGAGCCCAAAAAGTTGTAAAAGACGAAGAGGTGATCGCCGTGCTTACCATCATTGAGCATGGCATCCAGGCAGCAAAGGAGGTAAAGTAAATCATATGAAAATGGGTATTATCGGAGCAGGAATGATTGTAAACACCCTGTTTGACTTTATTCATGAGATCAGCGGGATTACCATTCACGGGGTCTGTGCCAGGAAAGGCAGTGAGGAAAAGCTTGAGAGAATCTGCCGGGAACAGGGAATTCCATGTTGGTACACCGATGTGGATGAGATGCTTGAAAAGGGCGATATTGATACAGTTTATGTGGCAGTGCCAAACCATCTTCACTATGAGTATACGAAGAAGGCTCTCCATGCAGGCAAGCACGTAATCTGTGAAAAACCGTTTACTTCCAATTTAAGGGAGATGGAAGAGCTTATTGATCTGGCCAGAGCCAGGAATCTGGTTATGGTGGAGGCGGTATCTACGCTGTACATACCCAATGCGTTAAAAATCAGGGAAACCCTGCCAAAGCTAGGGAATATCAGAATTGTCTCCATGAACTATTCCCAATACTCTTCCCGGTACAACGCATTTAAGGAGGGAACGGTTCTTCCGGCTTTTAATCCGGCCATGTCCGGGGGAGCCCTGATGGATCTGAATATTTATAATATTAATTTTGCAGTGCTTCTCTTCGGAAAGCCCCTCACAGTTCGTTACCAGGCCAATGTCCAAAAAGGAATCGACACATCAGGAATTCTCACTTTGGAATATCCGGATTACCAGTGCGTGTGCATCGGCGCCAAGGACTGCCGGGCGCCCCTCATGACATCCATCCAGGGAGATGAAGGCTGCATCCTGACGGCGTCTTCCCCCAATGTCCTGGCAGACTACCGGGTTTTGCTTAACAGCGAGAAAGGGGAGGGAAGACTGTGCAACGAGAATGGGGGAAGGCACCGCATGTACCATGAGTTCGTGGTGTTTGAGAAGATGATCCGTGAACTGGATTTTGAGACTTCTCGGAATATGCAGGAAATCTCCCGCATTACCATGGAGATACAGACGAAAGCCAGGCAGGACGCAGGAGTCGTATTTCCCGCGGATTTGGCATAAAGAATTATGATCATAGAGCGGCTGAAAGATATATCTCGTATGACATACCAGGAGCAGGAGATAAGAATAGGGAGTCTTAAGGATAATGTAATACTAAGTAAGAAGTTTGAACCTTGTATTTTATGGCAAATTGGGTATAATAAGGGGACATACTGACTCAATTGACAGAAAATAATGGAGGTTCATAGAATGAAAGATATTAACTACAGGAATATATTTCGGCCCGTTCTTCTGTTGGCGGCGCTGATCTGCATGGCGGCTGTTCCGGCAAGGGTTTACGCCTCAGCGCCGGAACAGACTGTCCTGGAAGGGGAAGCCGCCGCCTCTCAGGAAGCGGATACAAAGCCGGTGATAGAAGAAAAGGCTTCCTTATCCTGCACTACAGACGGGAGCAATGTGAATATAACGGCCTCTGTATCGGGTCCGGCGCCGGACCCGGCGGTTTTTGATAATTACTGGTATCTCTTTGAGCTTCAGCCCTATGAGGATGAACTGAAGGACAGGACCAATTATACGGCATGGTGGACCAGAGGGGACAAGGTGTCCTATTCTCTGCCCCTTAATTTCGGCACCAGCTCCGACCGCCTGTATTCCAAGTTTGTTCTGGCTGTCTATGATGGGATACAGTATTATGCCATCAGTGAGCCTGCGTACATTACCAATCCGGAGGCGCTGGCTAAGAATACAGCACCGTTAAAAAGCCCTACCACCAAGAAGGGTCTGCTTTTGGATGGAGATCTGCTTTCGGATGCCATGGAACTGGGGGTAAAACACACTTCCATCAATATCGCCTTTCACCAGATTCTGGGGGAAGGCATTGAGTATGAGTATGACGGAAAGACCTACCATTTCAGCAAAAATGTGATCGAAAACTATGACAAGATCGTAAATACCATGAGGTCAAAAGATATTATGGTAACTGCCATTATCTTAAACGGATGGAATGACAATACCCCTCAGCTGTTTCTGCCTGGAGTAAAGAAAAATTCCAAGGCGAATTATTATAATTTCAATGCTGCCACAGAGGAGGGTGTAGAGACCATAAAAGCCATCGCCTCGTTTTTGGCCCAGAGGTATTCTGGCGCTGCAGGCTCTCCAGGAAAGATTTCAAACTGGGTTATCGGCAATGAGATCAATAATAATGAAGTGTGGAACTATGCCGGAGAGATGGAGTTGGAAGAGTATGTGCGGGAATACATGAAGGCTTTCCGGGTGTTTTATACAGCGATTAAGAGTGTGAACAGCAATGACAGGCTGTATTTCTCCACGGATTTTTTCTGGAATGAGCCGGAACCTTCATTGGTAAAATACAGTGCAAAGGATGTGATTAATACCTTTGGGGCCATGGTGAAAGCCGGAGGCGACATCAACTGGGGATTATCATATCACCCCTATCCGGATCCGCTGACAGAGCCGGAATTCTGGGATGATGACGAGGCGGGAAGAGCTACGGAAAGTCCCGATACCATTATTGTGAACTTTAACAATCTCCATATTATGACAGATCATTTAAACCGCCCGGAACTTTTGGCTCCCGACGGAAGCACAAGAAGCGTTATTTTGTCGGAACAGGGTTTTACCTCGAAAAGCGCCACAAGGGGGGATGTGGAGAAGATTCAGGCAGCGGCTCTGGCCTATGCGTATTACATCGCGGACAGCAATCAGGATATTGACGCCATTATTATGAACAGACAGGTAGATAATGTATATGAGACCAAAACATCGGTGGCGCTGGGGCTGTGGGAGTGCGATATGTCATCGCCGGACGTCATCAAGCATACCAAGAGAAAGTTATCATGGGCTGTGTTCAGGACCATTGACAGAAAGTCTTCCCTGGAGAATACGGAATTTGCCAAAGAGATTATAGGAATAAAAAAATGGTCCGATGTTATACCGGATTTTAAGTGGAAAAAAGAAGAGAACCAGTAAAATAGATTGAAGTGCCGTCATAAATATGATAAAATACTTCTTGTTGATGGCTTGTGTACGGCTTTGATTTCATTTAAAGCTGCCAGGCGTTCGGCGTTGTCCTTTATGGCAAAGAACAATACAGGAGGAGTTTAGTGATGACACAAAAAGAAAAGGGGTATGTAGGCCTTGGAGTTATGCTGGTTTTGGCAGCAGGCACTGTATTCGGTTCCGATCCTTTATACAAGGCCATTGATGTGATGTCCAGAGAGAAGGTAAATTATACTCCGGGAACCTATGTGGGCGGAGCCCAGGGATTTGGCGGTGAAGTGGTTGCCACGGTTACCGTAGGCAGTGCCGGAATTGAAAGTGTGGAACTGACCGGAGCGGGAGAGACCCCGGCCATTGGCGGAGCAGCTTTGGAGCAGCTGTCAGCCGCATTTGTGGAGGCGGGTTCGTCCACAGTGGATGCAGTTGCAGGTGCTACCATCAGCAGCAACGCTGCCAAGGAAGCGGTGCAGCAGGCTCTTGACCAGGCATCCGGGAAGATAGATGTGATCGAGAGGACAGAAACCCAGGCGCCAGAGACCGAAGGGGCAGAAAAGGAAAGTGCAAAGCCGGCAGCAGATGTAACCTATGTACCAGGCACCTACGAGGGTACAGCCAAAGGTTTCGGCGGCGATGTAAAAGCAGTGGTAGTCGTTGGAGATGCAGGAATAGAGTCTGTGGAACTGACGGGAGACGGGGAGACCCCGGAACTTGGCGGAGCCGCATTGGAGAAACTTGGGCCTGCATTCGTGGAAGCAGGTTCAGCGGACGTGGATGCCGTAGCCGGATGTACTATTAGTAGCAATGCAGCCATGGAAGCCGTACAGGCAGCCCTTGATCAGGCGGCAGGTTCTGGTGGCTCAGAAGCCAAAGAAGCGAAACCGGCGGCAGCTTATAAACCAGGAACTTATGAGGGTACAGCCAAAGGTTTCGGCGGCGATGTAAAAGCAGTGGTAGTCGTTGGAGATGCAGGAATAGAGTCCGTGGAACTGACAGGAGACGGGGAGACTCCGGAACTTGGCGGAGCCGCATTGGAGAAACTTGGGCCTGCATTCGTGGAAGCAGGTTCAGCGGATGTGGATGCCGTAGCCGGCTGTACCATCAGCAGCAATGCAGCCATGGAAGCCGTACAGGCAGCTCTTGATCAGGCGCAATAGAAATACAGCAATATGAGGCAGATAGAGAATCCTGCAGCGCAGGATTCTCATTTATTATAAATGAAGAACAGCAGGAGGCAGCTGTATATGAATTCAAAAAAGACAGGGACCTGGGTGGCGACATACGGAATGCTGATCGGTCTGGCTTTTATCTTCAGCTACGTGGAAGCGATTATCCCTATTCCCATTCCTGTTCCGGGAGTAAAACTGGGACTGGCCAATCTGGTGACCATAGTGGGTTTATATACTGTGGGAGTTGGCGGGACAGCGGCAGTTTCTCTTATAAGAATTGTATTGGTAGGCTTTACATTCGGCAATGCTTCCAGCATGATTTATAGTCTTGCAGGAGGAGCCTTAAGCCTGATTCTCATGATACTGGTCAGAAAGACCGGATGGTTCAGCCAGATTGGGGTCAGTATCGTAGGCGGAATCGGTCATAATATCGGACAGCTATCCATTGCAGCCCTGATCGTGCAGACAGCAGGCGTATTTTATTATCTTCCCTTTCTTATGGTGGCCGGCGTTGTGGCCGGAGCAGTGATCGGGCTTTTAGGCGGTCTTGTGACGGAGAGGATTCAGTCCTTTATGAAGAAAATGTAGGCGCAGCGGCATGATTACTGCTCACGGGGAATATCGTTTCCCCGCCTTGTGAACGATAACGCAGGATACAAAAATATAAGAAAACCAGTGGAAATTCTATGTTTTTATCCCTGGAAATGTATTATAATGATAATAAATATAAGAATGGGGAGGCATTAAGATGGTATATGATGCAATAAGAAAACTGGTTCAGTATGGTTTGAATACGGGGCTGATCACGGAGATCGACCGGATTTATGCGGTAAATCAGATCCTGGATGTCCTTCATCTGGATGAGTATGAGGAACCGGCTAAGACAGGGGAGCCTGTAGTGCTGGAAGATGTGCTGAAGGAACTGTTGGACTATGCCTGTGAACAGAAACTGATACCGGAGGATAACATTGTTTACCGGGATTTATTTGACACAAGGCTGATGAACTGTCTGATGCCCAGACCAGTGGAAGTGGTACATACATTCTGGAGGAAGTATCAGGAGTCCCCGAAAAAGGCTACGGATTATTTTTATAAATTAAGCCAGGATTCCGATTACATCCGCCGTTACCGGGTCATTAAGGATATGAAGTGGGTGGCAAAGTCTAAATATGGAGATTTGGATATTACCATTAACCTGTCCAAGCCGGAGAAGGATCCCAAAGCCATCGCCGCCGCCAAGCTGGCCAAGCAGAGCGGATACCCCAAGTGCCTTCTGTGTATGGAGAACGTTGGATATGCAGGACGCCCTAACCATCCGGCTAGGAATAATCACCGGATTATCCCCATTACGATCAATGACACGGCGTGGGGATTTCAGTATTCCCCATATGTATATTATAATGAACACTGCATTGTCTTTAACGGAGACCATGTTCCCATGAAGATTGAGCGGCAGACCTTTATCAAGCTCTTTGATTTTGTGGAGCTGTTTCCTCACTATCTTCTGGGTTCCAACGCGGATCTGCCTATAGTAGGCGGTTCCATCCTAAGCCATGATCATTTCCAGGGCGGTAATTATACCTTTGCCATGGCAAAAGCTCCTATGGAACGGAAGTTTAAGCTGGCGGAGTTTGAGGATGTGGAAGCCGGGATTATCTACTGGCCCATGTCTGTGATCCGTCTGAGAGCCAGGGATTCGGACCGCTTAGTGGATCTGGCCGAGGTAATTTTAAAGGCATGGAGAGGATATACGGATGAGGAGGCATTTGTCTTCGCTGAGACAGAAGGCGAGCCTCATAACACCATCACTCCTATTGCCAGGAAGAACGGGGAGTTCTTTGAGCTTGACCTTGTGCTGCGCAACAATATTACGACGGAGG
The DNA here is from genome assembly GCA_910574345.1 of Clostridiaceae bacterium. Taxonomy (GTDB): domain Bacteria; phylum Bacillota; class Clostridia; order Lachnospirales; family Lachnospiraceae; genus UBA3402. Next base: position 28,777 of record CAJSZV010000010.1, read on the forward strand.
AGTTCCCTCTGGGGGTTTACCATCCCCATCAGGAGCTGCATCACATTAAGAAAGAGAATATCGGTCTTATTGAGGTTATGGGTCTGGCCGTCCTTCCTTCCAGGCTGAAAGATGAGCTTTCCGTACTTGGAGCCTATATTGTGGAGGGGAAGGATATAGAGTCCAATGAGGCCATCGCCAAACATGGGCCATGGGTGAAAGAGTTCCTTCCAAAGTACGAGAAGATAACGGAAGATAATGTTCAGGATATCCTAAAGCATGAGGTAGGGCTGGTGTTTGAGAGGGTTCTGGAAGATGCGGGAGTGTATAAGTGCACAGAAGAGGGACGGAGGTTCTTCGAGAGATTTATGAAAAAAGTTGGGTTTGAGAGAATATAAGGAATCAGTGCTGTCCGGTAAGGGGGCAGTAAAAAGGAACGGCCGGAAAGGGGTAACATGGACTTTCCGGCTGTTCTTTATTGATGTTATTTGCCTGCTGCAGCGTTATGTCCGGCAATGCGTCCAAACACCGTAATATCGGCAATGGCGTCAGAACCAAGACGGTTGGTTCCGTGGATGTCGCCGGTTACCTCACCGGCGGCATAAAGACCGGGGATGACTTCATTTTCTGTAGTCAGAACCTGAGCGTCGGTGTTGATCTTCAAACCGCCCATGGTGTGATGAATGGCAGGTGTGGTCTTCATGATATAGTAGGGGCCCTCTGCAAATGCAGTCAGTTCTCCTCTCTTGTTAAATTCCAGATCCTTTCCGTCTGCACAGTACTGATTATACCGATCAATGGTAGCCTGCAGTTCCTTGGCATCAATTTCGAAATGGGCGGCAGCTTCTTCCACTGTATCGGCTTTCACAAGGATTCCCCGCTCAATCAGATTGTCGTACTCTTTCTTGTGGCTGGCATTGACGCCGGACGCCTGCATGCTGGCCTCATCCCAGAACATGTAGGACACACCGCCGGTTTGTGCCTTCACAGCCATGGAGATCACATCACGTCGTTCCAGTTCTTCCACAAAACGTTTTCCTTCCAGATTCACCAGGATTGCGCGTCCCTCCAGACGGACATCTCCTACATAGAGAAGCGTTCCTGTCTCCGGATCACAGGTAGGATAGGTCTGGATATACTGCATGTCAACAGTCTGAGCGCCCAAGGCTTCCGCCATAACAATACCGTCGCCGGTGCTTCCCACAGAGTTGGTGGAGAGAATCTTCTCGTCCATATCCGGGTTGTTGGCAATACGCATTTCCAGATTAGAGCCAAAACCGCCTGTGGCCAGGATCACGCCTTTGGCCGCATTGTATGTGATATCCTGTCCGTCGGACTGTGCCTTTACAGCAGTTACTTTTCCGTCTGTCTCTACCAGTTCAACGGCTGCAGTGTTGGTGTGGATCTCCACGCCCAGGGATTCTGCCTTGGCCTGAAGCTTTTCAATGAGCTCCACACCGCTGGCGTTCAATGGAACGAGAGAACGCTTTACAGAATGGCCGCCAAAGAACAACATGTAATCCTCAAACTGAACTTTCACATCATCCCGCAGCCAGATAGCGGCATCCATGGCATTGTCAGCAAGAACGCGAACCAGTTCCGGATCGTTTTCGTTGTCGCCGCCTGCCAGGATATCCTCATAAAACTGGTCGGCGCTGTCCTCAATGCCTTCACCTTCCTGGAGCCAGTTGCCGGGGGCAGCCATTTCACCGCCGGAGATCAGGGTATTTCCGCCTGTGTTGTTCATCTTCTCAACGACGATAACCTTTGCTCCGTCCTCGGCAGCTGTAATGGCAGCAGAAAGACCTGCGCCGCCGGCGCCTACTACAATCACATCTGCATCATAGTGATCTGCTTTTACCTCAGCTGCTGTCGCCTCTTTTGCAACCAGAAGGTTGGAAGCAGCCCCGGTCTTCTCAAAGGCGTTGTTTACAGCCTCAAGAAATCCTGTGGAAGAGAGTGTGGCTCCCGATACCATATCCACATCAATCTGATTGGTGGCAATCATGGTCTCACGAAGCTTGTCCATGGCATCAGCATACCCAGGGGTTTCCTGGTGTTCCAGAACTTTGATGTCCGCGATTTCGGAATCTTTGATAGTCAGCTCAAGTTTGATGGTTCCGCCTTTACCTGTACCCTCCCCCTCATAAGTTCCATCGGGAATGCCGGCAGCCTCTGTTTCTGCCTTGGCCTCCGGTGCCTGGGTTTGGGCGGCAGTGGTGGTCTCGGCAGCCGGTGCTGTGGTTTCATCAGCGGCGGAACCAGAGCAAGCGGTCAGCGAAAGGGCCAAAGCCGAGCTTAAAAGAATACCTGTCAATCTTTTCATAATGTTCCCTCCATTTTTTTGAGATTGTGATTCATTTAACACAAATATTATAGTATAATAATGGAAAACTGTATTTGGAGTATCTTTCGGGAATTTGTACTTTTACGAACTGGATTTGAGGTATATGCATGAAACTGCAAAACAAAATTCTGATAATATTCTCCCTGTTGTTTACAGTGGGGTTTCTGTTCTTAATGTTTTTTTCAGCCAATGCCATAGAGAGGACCAACAGAAACATGGTGGACGCCTTTTCTACCCAGTCCTTTGAATTTAAATCTCAGGAGGTGGGACAATGGCTGGGACAGAGGCTGACAGAACTGCGGGTCATTGCCATGAACAAGGCTTTGCAGGAGGGCAACGTTGAGGAGGCAATCTCCTATATTGCCCTCCTCAACGAGAATATCGGGACTCAGTACGGCAACGAATGGGGAACCTTTGCTGTGGGCTACACAGATGGTATTGGCTGGGTGGGACCGGAGCGGTATATCGACATATCAGCCAGAGAGTATTTTCACGAAGCTATAAAAGGAGAGAAGGAATATGTGCTGTCAGCTCCGGTGATTTCCCGGACGGATCAGGAGGAGATTTCCCTGATCTGTTATCCTCTGCGCAGTCAGGAGGGGAACATATATGGGTTTCTCAATGCGGCCATCTCCTTGGAAAAGCTGCATGAGATTGTGTCGGAGCTGGATTTTTACAACGGTCAGTCCTGGATTATGGATCCCAAAGGCAATATTTATACACAGTCAGGAGCAGATGAGAAGGCAGCAAAAGCTCTTATGACGGAATTGGTCAAAGGCCCAAAAGGTTGTCTGGACATGGAAGATGGTGCGGCCACCGTGTTTTACACACGGATCCCCTACACAGAGCAGTGGTATCTCTGCACTTCCATCGAGAATTCTCAGCTTATGGAGGATACCAGACAGCTTACGATGAAATTGTCTATGATTCTTCTGATTGTGATGATTTTCCTGTTTTTGTGCAGTATCCTGGTGGCCCAAAGCGTTACAAAGCCCATTGGCAGAATGACGGAAGCGATGAAAAAGGTGGAGATGGGGGACTGGGGAGTAAGCCTGCATATAAAAGGTCGGGATGAGATTGCCAGACTGTCCCGCTCCTTTGACCAGATGGTGCAGAGGATTCACAGCCTGGTGCTTAAGACAGCGGAAGATGAGCGGGAGAAACGGAAGGCGGAGCTGAGAGTTCTTCAGGCCCAGATCAATCCCCATTTTCTGTACAATACTCTGGATACTCTGCAGTATAAAGCTTATGATACGGGAGATGAGGAGATGGTAACCATGATCAGCGCTCTGTCCACATTTTTCAGGATTTCTCTGAGTAAAGGGAAGGAGATCATCCCTCTTGAGAAAGAACTGGAACATGTGAAAAGCTATTTGAAAATCCAGAAGATTCGATTTCAGGACGTGCTTGCCTACGAATTTCAGGTGGATGTGAAGGACTCTTTCCAGATACTTAAACTGATACTGCAGCCTTTGGTGGAAAATGCGATCCAGCATGGGATTAAGCCGAAAATGGCTCCGGGAGTGATTCATATCCGGGCGATACAGAAGGGGGAACAACTGCTTTTGGAAGTGGAAGACGACGGCGTAGGGATAAAGAGAGAGCGGCTGGAAGAGCTGAAAAGAGAGCTTAGGGAGGGTGCGGCCGGCAAGAGCTATGGCCTTATTAATGTCAATAACCGCATCTGTCTTCTCTATGGAGAAGGATCAGGAGTGACGGTGGAATCAGAGGAGGGGAAAGGCACCTGCGTAAGGATTGTCCTTACAAAACTGATGGAGGGAAAGGGGGAGGAGCTTTATGGTTGATCTTGTAATCTGTGATGACGAGGTGATTTTGAGAAACGGTCTTAAATCATGGGTGGAGAGATCCGGACTTCCAGTCAGTGTCAGCGGAGCGGCGGGCAATGGAATTCAGGCGTTGGAACTGATAACAGAGAGAAAACCCTTCATCGCCCTGATGGATATCAATATGCCGGGAATGGCAGGGCTGGACGTGATTGAGGAAATTCAGAAAAGAGGGATTGGAACCAGGTTTATTATTATTTCAGGCCATGACGAATTCCAGTATGCCCGGAGAGCATGCCATCTTAATGTGGTAGATTATCTACTGAAACCCATTGACAGGGGAGAACTGGTGGAATTGCTAAAAAAGGTGCTGGAGCAGATCCGCAAAGACCAGATGACGCAAAAGGTTTTTGTGGAGAAGGAGGAGACGACCAAGGAGAAGATTCTGGCATATATCCAGGAGCATTTTACAAAACAGCAGTTTTCCCTGGGTGAGCTGGCAGAGGAGTTTCATCTGTCCCAGTCCTATATCACCAGGATTATTAAGCAGGAGACGGGAAGTTCTTTTTCCGAACTTTTGACCAGAATGAGGATTGACAGGGCTGTGTCCCTTCTGGTCCAGAACCCGGATATGAAACTGGTGGAGATTGCGGAGAGGACAGGATTTGCCAGTCAGCACTATTTTTCACGGGTATTTAAGGAGAAAGTAGGATTTTCCCCGGCAGATTACCGGCGGTATATCAGAAAGAGTCCCTAAAAGGAGGGATAAAAAAGGCCCTAAGCTTAGCTCAGGGCCTTTCTTGCCGCCTTACGGCGGATGGAAACATAATTCTCGCCGTATACCAGAGGGTACAGGGCATAACACATAATCATAGAACCGAGTCCGTCCACTACAGAATGCTGTTTTAAAAATACGGTGGACAGACAGATGGACACTGTCAGTATGAAGGACAGGCGCCGGATCCAGGGATGGTTCTGGAAACAGCTGCTTTTCATAATGGCGATGTGAACAACAATGGAGTTAAACACATGGACGCTGGGAAAAATGTTCGTGGAAGTATCCGCCTGATGGAGCTTTGCTACCAGCCAGGTGCATACATTCTTCCCAGGGTCTACTATGGGACGCAGATCCGTACCGTTCTTATAAACCGTGCAAATCACCAGGCTGATGGTCATACCTATGAACAGGAATGCGCACATCCGGTAATAGTCCCGGCGGTTCTGAAAGAAGAAATACAGGATCGTTCCGCCTACATAAAAAAACCAGAGAATATAAGGAATGATGAAATACTCATTAAAGGGAATGAGATCATCTACCCATGTGTGTATAATATGATAATTCTTTGTTACATGCTTTTCCAAATAGAGAAACCATGGCAAATAAATAAATGCGTAACCAAGCAACCATGCGTGTCTGTAGCGCGCTATAAAACTTTTCATGAACCCACCTTCCTGAAATTGCTGCCTCCCAAGTGTATCTCACCGGTAATAAGTGTATTCCGATTTCAGTGGATTATAACATAATCCTGTAAGGACTACAAGAGTGTTAACGAAATGTTAAGATTTCTTATGTTTTATTAACAGGACAAGGATCCCGGAACTTAGTTGTGCTTGCATGATTTCCTTTTTATGATATACTTTATCAAGAGTTTACGTCTGACCGCCTGATTGTCAGACGATGAAATGAAAAAGGAGAAACATAATGGGCAGAAAAAAAATCACAGCAATCCTCCTGACAGCAGCCATAACAGCCGCCGCAGGGACTGTGTCAGGGTGCGGGGAGAAAGAGATAAAACTTAACCGATATGATGTCCAGTTTTTGGATCTGTTTGATACGGTAACCAGTGTTGTGGCGTATACGGAGGATGAGGAGACATTTCAGGCCTATGCGGAGGAATTCTATGAGGAACTGAAAACCTATCATCAGCTGTATGATATTTATAACGATTATGAGGGGATTGCCAACTTAAAGACCATTAATGACCAGGCAGGAAAGGCGCCGGTCAAAGTGGACGGGAAGATTATAGGAATGCTGAAAGAAGCCGTGGAGATGGATGAGAAGACGAACGGGTATATGAATGTGGCCATGGGAAGCGTGCTTTCCATCTGGCATCAGTACCGGACAGCCGGAATCAATGACCCAAAAGCCGCCGAACTTCCGCCTATGGCTGAACTTTCGGCTGCGGCAAAACACATGGATATCAGTCAGGTGGTCATTGATGAGGAGGCATCCACCGTTTATCTTCCGGATCCGGACATGAGTCTTGATGTGGGCTCTATCGCCAAGGGTTATGCCACGGAGATGGTGTGCCGCAAACTGGAGGAGAAGGGCCTGGCCCATGGATTGATCAGTGTAGGCGGTAATGTCAGAGCAATCGGAGCCAAGGACGACGGCAGCCTCTGGAAAGTGGGAATCCAGAATCCGGATCTGGAGAGCAGCACCAGATACCTTCATACCGTGGGACTTAAAGACATGTCTCTGGTAACCAGCGGTTCCTATCAGCGTTACTATACAGTGGAGGGAGAAAATTACCACCATATTATTCATCCAGAGCTTCTGATGCCGTGGAATGAGTACACGTCCGTATCCATTCTCTGTAAAGACTCAGGCATGGCGGACTGTCTGTCAACGGCGGTATTTAATATGGATTTTGAGGAAGGGAAAGAGCTGATTGAAAGTCTGGACGGCGTGGAGGCTTTGTGGATGTTTGAGAATGGGGAAGAGGCATGCACTTCCGGTTTTCAGGCATTTATGGTGATGGAGTAGAATACCGGCTTTCATAAGAGAAGATCTTTTGAAATATCAGCCAGGGGATAAAAGTGAGGACAGGAGAAAAGACATATGAATAAGAAAACTATGGGCAGCAACCTACTGCTTGGACTGACGGCGCTGATCTGGGGAGTGGCATTTGTGGCACAGAGCGTGGGTATGGATTATGTGGGCCCCTTTACATTCAATGCATGCCGGTTTTTTATAGGGGGTATGGTGCTGATTCCTTTGATCTGCCTGACAAAGAAGAACGGCCAGGCAGAAAAAAAAGAGAGTACAGAATCAGGGAAGATGGCAGTTTGGGGCGGAATGTGCTGCGGGGCAGTGCTGTTTGTATCCAGTTCCCTTCAGCAGTTTGGCGTGGCAAATACTACTGTGGGCAAGGCGGGATTTATCACTGCTCTCTATATTGTGATCGTGCCGTTGCTTGGTATTTTCATGAAAAAGAAGATTAAATGGAACGTATGGGTCAGTGTGGTTCTGGCGACCATGGGCATGTATCTTTTGTGCATGACAGAAGGATTTAAAGTCAGCAAAGGCGACTTTTACGTGTTTTTGTGTGCTATCGGATTTTCTTTTCATATCCTGGTCATTGATTATGTCTCTCCCAGGGCTGACGGAGTGCTGGTTTCCTGTGTGCAGTTTTTTACAGCCGGAATATTGTCCGCTGTTATGACGGCGCTTTTTGAACATCCAAACATGCAGTCAATAGCAGCCGCATGGGCGCCTGTTTTATATGCAGGTATTATGTCATGCGGCGTGGCTTATACCCTCCAGGTAGTGGCCCAGAAGAATACGGATCCTGTGGTGGCTTCCCTGATTCTCAGCATGGAGTCTACGTTTTCTGTCCTTGCAGGGTGGATAATCCTGGGGCAGAAGCTGTCTGTGAAGGAGCTTGGAGGATGCGTTCTCATGTTTGCGGCTATTATGCTTGCCCAGGTTCCGGTGGAGAGACGGAGCAGATAACCTTTTTAAGAGCATGTTCCCGGAATTTTTGTCCATGGTCCATGCTTAACACCAGTCATAGGGAGTGGTATGTTCATTCCTGGCCGATCCACAGAACAAAGAGTAAGGCCGCGGCAAAGGACAGAATGCCTGCAATAAGGGCGGGAAGGGTAAAAACAGAGTCCGGCAGTCCGGCCAGAATTGCTATGGGGGAGGCCAGGATCAGTCCCAGAGTGCCGCAGTAGGTGATTCGGGCGAATCGGGCGAATAATGTCTCCATGAGCAGGGCAAACAAGTAAAATCCGGCCACAAGTCCAATGCCAAAGGGAAAAAGGGTGCAGGTACAACTGAAAAATACGGGAAAGTCAGCAGTGAGCAAAGCAAACAGGGTGCGGTTGACATAGGACAGAAGAGGTTCATAATAGCCGATCATCATAAGGATCATAGAGCCGCTGATGCCGGGGATTACCATGGTTCCGGCGGACATGATCCCGATAAGAAGAAGCAGAATCCAGGAAAGAAAAGAACCTTCGAGGGAAGCATCTGCTCCGTGTTCGGCTTTCATGAGAGACAAGGCCGTAGTGATGACAAGGGTAAGGAAGAAGGCGGCGGACAAGGCTGTCAGGCTGCCAGGTGATTGATCCTCCTTTTGGGGATGTACGATCCTCCTGAAAACTCCGGGAAGACCGCCGAAGATCAGTCCCATAAAGGCTAAGTTGGTTTGAAGAGGCCAGACGGCAAACAGATATTCCATGGAAAAGGAAAGCCCTACGATTCCTCCCAGAATTCCTATGATATAGGGCAGGAGAGTGGTTAGGCTTTTTTTGGGTTCTCGGTGAACATGGGTGAGGGCATGGAGAATCTGTTCGTATACGCCCATGGAGATGGCCAGGGTTCCTCCGCTGATTCCCGGAAGAATATTGGCAGTTCCGATCAGTACTCCTTTGATGATTTGAGCCATGTAGTCCATATGTACTCCTTAAATGGAAACCTTTCTTCAATATATGGCGAAGCAGTGGGAATTCATACGCAAAATCCGGGATTTTCAGTGAAATGGTTTCAATGGAAGGAATTTTGTGATAAGATAATGAAAGAAAGTCAAACGTCCGGAGTGAGAGGTGAAAACATGCTGAGAAAGATATGCCCTGTCTGTGAGCAGGTGATGACGTCCGACCATTATTGTAAGGTATGCAAAAAAATTATCCTGTCGCCATATGTAAGGGATATTACATATTATCTGAATGAGTCCCACCCTCCTGGGGAGACTGACTGCGAGTATCATGGCAGAAGCGAAAAAGAAGAGAATCGGGCTTATGGCAGGAGACAGCCTAAGACGGCCTGTCGGGGAGCGTTTCCCATTAGAGGAGCAGTTATTGGAGTATTTGTTATTTTTGCGGCAGTTCAGGTTCTGGCGGCTGTGGTTCATTCCCTGGGGTACAGCGACAGGGCAAACGACCAGGTTTCCGATATAATCAAAGAGGAAGAATTCTGCGAACTGGAGGAAGATGAGGTAAAAAGGATAGGGGAGCGATGCAGCAGCGAAGGTCATTTTTCTGTCACATATGGCGATTTGGAAGGGAAACTCCGGGAGATGGCAGAAGGTGCGGGTTATGAGGTAGAGGGGGAGGAGACTGATTCCTACAACAGTATATTCGGGGATGGTACAAATCAGTGGACCAGCTACAGCACCGAGAGGTATTATTATCTGACTTCCCCGGAAGGAGGAAGTTCGGAAATGATTGTCATGGAATGGGATACAGCTACAGAAGAACTTCACCAGATTACCCTTTTTCTTACAAAGCCGGACAAGGCGGTGGAACTGATGGTGCAGGTGCTGGAGATTCTGGTAGAAGCGGGAGAACTTCCGGCAGATGAATATTATGGGAATCAGCTGAAGGATGAGGTGCTTGCCTATCTGAGGCAGGAAGAAATATCAGAAGGATGCTGGTATGAAATTCCAGGTGTCAATGCCGGGGTGAATCTGTATGTGGACGGACAGTATGAGGAAATTTACATCAGCATATGGAAAATATATTAAAAAGCAGTGCACGCGGCTTGGCCGGTGCACTGCTTTGTCTGAGTGTGCGCTCCATGAGCACATACTGGCGAATACTCCTGTGATACAAAAACACTCTCCATGGATCTGTGGGGGAAAAAGAAGATACCTACAGATCAAATCCAAAATAGTTTACGGCATTGTTGTAGCAGATGCCTTCAACAATGTTTTTAAGAGCCTTCATGTCCGCCGGATATTCTCCGTTCTCTACCCAGCCGCCTATAAGATCGCACATGATTCTTCTGAAATAGTCATGTCTGGTGTAGGACAGAAAACTTCTGGAGTCAGTGAGCATGCCGATAAAGTTGCCCAGGCACCCTAAGTTAGCCAAAGAGGTCATCTGTTCGGTCATGCCGATCTTGTGATCATTGAACCACCACGCGGAACCCTGCTGAATCCTTCCGGCAGTCCCTGCACTCTGGAAACAGCCCAGAATAGAACCGATGGAGGCGTTGTCGTTGGGGTTCAGGGAATAGAGAATGGTCTTGGGGATCTCATCGGTGGCGCTTAAGGCATTGAGGAAATCCGCCATCTGTGCGGAGGGGGCGTAATTGTTGATGCAGTCAAAACCGGTATCCGCGCCTAACTGTTTAAACATATAGGCATTGTTGTCGCGCTTGCAGCCGTAGTGAATCTGCATGGTCCAGTCTAAACGGTTGTATTCCTTTGCGACAAACAGCATAAATGCGGTTTTGTACTTTAATTCCTCTTCCCTGCTCACAGCCTCTCCCGCCAGTCCCTTGGCAAGAATGGCATCCAGTTCAGCCTCATGGGCGGGAACATACATCACATATTCCAGGGCATGGTCGGAGACGCAGCATTTGTGAGCCGCAAAATAAGCCATACGGACTTTCAGGGCTTCCTTTAAAGTGGCAAAGTCCCTTACCTTCACACCGCTGACAGTGGAAAGCTTCTCCATGTAGGCTGCAAAATCAGGTTTCTCCACGTTCATGGCTTTGTCCGGCCTCCAGGCAGGAAGAACCTGAACATCAAAGGAGGAATCAGCAGCAATCTTCTCATGCCATTCCAGGGTGTCCACCGGATCATCCGTGGTGCAGATCAGGGTAACGCCTGACCGGCGGATAATATTGCGGACGCTCATAGAATCCTGATGAAGTTTTTCGTTGCACAGGTTCCATACCTCCTCAGCGGTCTCTCCGCTTAAATAACCGTTGTAGCTGAAATATTTCTGCAGTTCCAGATGACTCCAGTGATACAGAGGATTGCCGATAAGCTTCTCTAAGGTCTCGGCCCATTTCTGAAATTTTTCTCTGTCGGAAGCGTCGCCTGTAATGTATTTCTCGTCTATGCCGTTGGAACGCATCTGACGCCATTTATAGTGGTCGCCTCCCAGCCATACCTGGGTGATGTTGTCAAACTTTCGGTCCTCTGCGATCTCCTGGGGATTGATGTGGCAGTGGTAATCCAGAATCGGCATGCCGGCTGCGTAATCATGGTAAAGCTTTTTGGCCATATCCGTGGAAAGCATAAAATCCTTGTCCATAAACTGTTTCATTGGAAGGGTCCTCCTTAAAATTAAAAATTAGTTGTTTGCTTTTGTATAAAATCGGCGGCAATGACGGTCTTGGCCGGTACACTGCCTCCGTCAAACACTTTCATAAGCGTGTCCACTGTGGTAATGCATAATTCCTTTACTTTTGTATCAACTGAGGAGATCTCAGGGTTGGTGCAGTAGGAAAGGATAGAATTATTATAACCAATAATCGAGATATCTTCCGGAATGGCCATTCCCTTGGCATGGGCGAATTTCACCGCCCCTACAGCAAGGGAGTCATCCGAGGTCATAACCCCGTCAAACCGTAAGCCGGAATTCCACATATCTTCCATAAGTTCTTTGGCCGCTGTCAAATCCTTGGCACACTGGCGGATTAATTCCCGCCGAATGGGGAGGCTGCGGTCTGTCAGGGCATTTTTATATCCCTGGACTTTGTTCAACCCGCTGTAGGAGTGACTGGTGTACAGATATAAGATATCTCTTCTGCCGGAGTCAAGCAGTCTTCCGACTGCGTAATACACCGCCCCATAGTCATTGCACACCGTGCTGTAGATGCCGGGAGCATCCAGAAAGCCATTGACCAGCATAATGGGAAGTTCCTTTCCCGCCTCAATCAGATAGGCATTATCCTTATCAATCAGTTCCACAAATTTGGAACCGGCCAGAATAATGGCATCCACCCGCTTGGAAAGCAGCAGTTCAAAACAGCTCCGTTTATTCTCAAGGGAAGAGCCGGTGCAGCACAACAGAGAATCATATCCGTTGCCGCGCAGCTGCTGTTCCAAATGGTAGATGGCATTGGCAAGATAAGGGTCGGAAGAATCGGAGCACATGATTCCGATGGTCTTCATGGTACCAAGGCCTAAGCCCCGGGCAAATACGTTGGGCGTGTAGCCCAGTTCGTCCATAATGGCCAGGACTTTTGTCCGCGTCTTCTCGCTGACATTGGGATTGCCGTTTAAAACCCGTGAAACCGTGGCGATGGAAACGCCTGCACGTTTGGAAACGTCGTAAATATTCAATTCATCACTCCTTTATTCTGTAAGCGCTTACAAATTGATTTTATTATAGCGAGTTTGTAAGAAAAAAGCAAGAGAAATGCCATTGATTTTTTGTTAATTTCACATTAAACTGTAAGTAGTTGTAAAATTTTGTTTATGAGGAGGATAAGTATGATAGAATTTATTATGCCGCTCATTGTGCCGGGGATTATTGTGATTGCGGTTCTGATTGTTATCACCTGCGGATATGTGAAGGCTCCGCCGGATCAGGCTTATATCATATCGGGTCTTAAGAAGGAGGGGAAGATTCTCATCGGGCGGGCCGGCATCCGGATTCCCTTTTTTGAAAGGATGGACCGTTTGTACTTAGGGCAGATGACTGTGGATATCAAGACAGAGCAGTCTGTGCCTACCAATGATTTCATTAATGTCAATGTGGATGCCGTGGCTAAAGTGCGTATTTCTCCCACAGCGGATGGAATCAAGCTTGCTTCCAAGAACTTTTTGAATAAGCAGGCCAATGACATCACCAAAGATCTGCAGGATTCTCTTCAGGGCAATATGCGGGAGATTATCGGAACCCTGTCTCTGAAAGAGATCAACACGGACCGGGATTCCTTCTCTGACCAGGTGATGTCCAAGGCGTCCAAGGACATGGACAAACTGGGAATCGAGATTCTCTCCTGCAATATTCAGAATGTTACGGATGAGAACGGTCTGATCAAGGATCTGGGTGCGGACAATACTTCCAAGATCAAGAAAGATGCGGCGATTGCCAAGGCCCAGGCTGACCGTGATATCGCCATCGCCCAGGCGGAGGCTGATAAAGCGTCCAATGATGCCAGGGTTATGGCTCAGACGGAGATTGCCCAGAAGAACAATGAACTGGCTATCAGGAAGGCGGAGCTTCAGAAGGAGTCGGATACGAAGAAGGCGGAGGCGGACGCAGCCTACGAGATCCAGCGGCAGGAGCAGGAGAAGACCATCCAGACAGCCACGGTCAATGCCCAGATCGCCAAGGCGGAGCGCGAGGCGGAGCTGCGCAAGCAGGAAGTGGCCATTAAGCAGCAGGCTCTGGAAGCAGAGATCAACAAAAAGGCGGATGCGGACCGCTATGCCGTGGAGCAGAAGGCGGCAGCGGAGCTGGCCAAGAGGCAGAGGGAAGCAGAGGCCAAGAAGTATGAGCTGGAGATGGAGGCCGAGGCCATGAGGGCCAGGGCCGAGAAGGAAGCGGAGGCTACGAAAGCCAAGGCATCTGCGGACCGCTATGCTGCAGAGCAGGAGGCAGCCGGTATTCAGGCCAGAGGCGCGGCGGAGGCGGCGGCTATTCAGGCTAAGCTTTTAGCAGAGGCGGAAGGCATGGAGAAGAAGGCCGAGGCCTACGCCAAGTATAATAATGCCGCGGTTATCGAGATGATGGTGAATATTATGCCTCAGATGGCGGCGGAGATCGCAAGACCTCTTTCCAGCATCGACAAGGTGAATATCTACGGCGGCGGAAGCGACAGCGCGGGAGGAGTCAGTCAGGTGTCAGGAAGTGCGGCTACAGTGATGCAGCAGGTGTTTGATACCATGTCCGAGGCCACGGGTGTGGACTTCCGGGAGATCCTCAAGGCTCAGACCTACGATGCAAAGGTTACAAGGAATGTGAATCTGACCGGGATTCCGGACGGAGAAAAAGGAAAGGAAAGCTGAAAAGAATTTTCACCCCAGCTTGACAAAGAGAATTAATTTTCGTATAGTAAAGGCAGGTGAAGCACCTGCCTTTTGTCTCTTATGCAGAAGGCGGGGGGCCGTATATCTAAAATCTAAAACAGAAAGGAATGGAAAAGCGTATGCATAAGTTAGGAATATCCGTATATCCGGAACATTCAACTCCTGAAAAGGACTATGAGTATATGAAGCTGGCTGCGAAGTATGGTTTCAGCCGTATCTTTACCTGTCTTTTGTCAGTGGACAAGCCGAAAGAGGAGATTATTGCTGAGTTTTCAGACTTTATCGGGAAGGCCCACGAGCTGGGATATGTGGTGGCAGCGGATACCAATCCTCATGTGTTCAAGCATCTGGGGGCTACCCCTTATGACCTTTCTGTGTTTGGGAACATGGGTTTGGATATTATCCGCCTGGACGGTAATTTCGGGGAACTGGAGGACCGGCTTATTACCCGTAATCCTCAGGGGATTAAGATTGAATTTAATGCCAGCTCCGATGTGAGCGTTGACCATTTGATCCGCCATGGAGCCGACCCCAACAATATAACCATGTGCCATAACTTCTATCCGGAGAGATATACGGGACTGAGCAGGACGGTTTTTGACAAATTTAATGAGAAGTGGAAAGGACTGGGGCTTAACACGGCTGCTTTCGTGTCCAGCAACAATACGAATACTTATGGTCCCTGGCCGGTATATAACGGTCTGTGCACGGTGGAAGCTGACAGGGGACTTCCCATTGATCTGCAGGTAAGGCATCTTCTGGCGACGGAGATGATTGATGATATCCTCATCGGCAACGCCTATGCGTCGGAGGAGGAACTGAAGGCCATATTTGAGGTGGATATGACCAAGACCACAGTCACGGTCAATACCGTAGAAGGACTGAACGAGACAGAGCTTCGTGTTCTCAAGGAATATCATCACGCCGGAAGGACGGATGCTTCGGAATTCCTCATTCGCTCCAGTATGCCAAGGCTCAGCTGCAAAGATGCATCCATTCCCCACAGAGACTGCGGACAGGATATGTTCCATCGGGGAGATGTGGTTATCGTCAATGATAATCTGGGCCACTACAGAGGTGAAGTGGAGGTTATTCTGAAAGATATTCCCAATGACGGGGAGAGGAATCTGGCAGGACGGATTCCCAAAGAGGAATTTCTGATTCTGGACCGGATGGAGGAGAATCCAGATCATTTCTGGGACTTTTTGATTCTATAGGTAATATTTTCTTTTGGTAACAGAGGGGAGATGAGAGAATGCCGATTAATGAAAAAGAATACAATGGTTACTTGTTTGACCAGTTGTCCATATTGGAACGGATTGAGGCTGTGACAGATGATGAAAAGGTTCATAAGCAGATTGCCATAGAACGGAAGCAGATTGAGCGAAAGCTTTATCAAAAGCCGCCGCTTGTAAGCGAATAGGGAATAATGGGGGATGCCAAAAGGCATCCCCTGTTGTCTGCAGGAAGATATGGTGTTTTGCAACAATAAAGGGGAAGAAGGATAAGAAAATTTCATGGATTTTTAAAATCTGCGAAAAAGAAAAATAAGAATTATCTAACAAAAATAATCAAATTATACTCTATATAATTCATATCGAAGTAATTCTATCACATGTCAGAGAAAAATTCCACACAAATTTTCGAGTTTTTTTGTAAATAAGCGGTAATCCAGTAGAGAATTGGATGAAATCAAGGGGTTTATGGTCAAATTTGTGGTCAAAATCCAAGAAAAAAGCCTGCAAATAGGGTTCACAGGTAGGAGCAGAAAGTTCAAATTCAGAATGCAGAAACATTCTGAATTTTTTTATGGTCAGATTTGTGGTCAAGGGATATGAAAAACCATGGATTTACCGTGAAAAAAGAGCAAATTTCGCAGATTTTAAAAATCTGCGAAATTTGCATCGAATAGCATAAGAGAATTTATCATTTCCACACAATGACAAAACGGGACAGGAGGCATGTTTCATGGCAGTAAATCAAAATTCTAATAAATGGATTAATAGATTTATTACCAGTCAGGTTATACAAAGAGGACTGGATGAGCGAACTGCTAAGGCATACAGACTGGACTTGGAACACCTGTATCAATGGCTGGAACTGCAATATTCTTTTGGAAAAGAAGAATTGGCGAAAAAAATTGAAGCTTATCTGGAGTATCTTTCATCAGACAAAAAACACCGTCCATCTACTATATGCAGAAAACAGAGAGTATTTGGATACTACCTTTCCTATTTGGCCTCACAGGGAATGATAGAGGGAACGGATACAATAAAGCACGTGAATATCCGAAATGAGGAACATAGAAGGGTACTGCTTAACAAGACGGAGATTGACAGATTTTTTCAGGCGATTTCCCAGGAATATATGGATTTGGAAAGTGATTTTCGAAAAAGAGTATGTCTTAGAGATCAGGTGATGATGGGACTTCTTTTTTACCATGGGATTGAAGTCAGCGAGTTACTGAGGATGAAAACCAGGGACTATAATCAAAAGACAGCTGTTCTTACGATCGAGAAGAAAAATGGAAAAAATTTTTCGGATTATTTATTTTCCCGAAGACTCCAGAGACAGATGGAGGAATGGATAGCAAAACACACATATTTTGAACATGGAGAAGGATATGACGACTACATGTTTTTATCGAAACTGGGAAGGCCGCTTTCCATGAAAATGGTAATAATAATTTTTAATAAATACCGGGATATGGCGGGAATAACCAAAGAAGCTACCCCAAAAGATTTAAAATACAGTATGAAAACATATGCACGGGAATTAATGGTGGAGATATGCAGTCAGGAAGGAAGGGGCAGATAATATGAATGATCTGGTATCAATTATTACCCCGACATTTAACAGCGAAAATTATATTGAAAAAACAATTGAGTCAGTCAGGGAACAGATATATCAAAATTGGGAGATGATCATCGTTGACGACTGCTCAGATGATGCGACCTGTCTTATTGTAGAAAAAGCATCTGAGTGTGATAAGCGTATTCATTTGCTGAGACAGGAGGAGAATAAAGGAGCTGCAGAGGCGAGAAACAGAGCCTTACAGTATTCTTCCGGCAGATTTATTGCATATTTAGATGCAGATGATATTTGGATGAAGGATAAACTTCAAAAACAAGTGACGTTTATGATTGAAAGCAAGTGCGGATTTTCCTGTGTTTCTTATGAAGTGATAAATGATATGGGAAAACCTTTAAATAAAAAAGTGCATATGCTGCAAAAAGTCGATTATCTTGGCTTTTTAACTAACAATCTCCTTCAAACAGTGGGAATTATGGTGGACACAGAATTGATTGATAAAAAATATCTGATGATGCCAGACCTTAGAAGACGACAAGATGCGGCCACCTGGCTTCAGATTTTGAAAGCCGGATATGAATGCTATGGGATGGAAGAAGTCTTGGCTCAGTATCGAAGAACCAGTCATTCTTTGTCCAGCAACAAGCTGAAAGCTGTAAAAGGTATCTGGTTTTTATACAGAAAAGTAGAAAAGCTTTCTTTCCCTTTCAGCTGTTACTGCTTTATAAGATATGCTGTTCTTGCTGTCTGGAAGAGAATATATATTGGCAGGAGAGAAAAATATGAATTTACTGATGTTTACAAAATATTACCCATTTGGAAAAGGTGAGGCATTTATCGAAAATGAGATAGAAACAGCATCGGAATATTTTGAAAATATCGTAATCATTGCATGTGAAGTGGGAATAAAGGAGGATGTTGTAAGAAAACTCCCTCAAAATGTAAATGCGTTTAAAGTGCCCAGAGGGTCAAAAGTAAAAAATATCTTATGTGGACTAAGATATCTTTTTTCTGCTGATGAGGTATTTAATTCCGAAAAAACAGAATGCCGAGGATTGATTCAGAAGATTTTTTTGGCATATTTTGAGAAAAAAAGTCGTGCAATTTATGATTATATTGTTGATAAAGGTTATACCGATAATGTTTATGGAAAACCATATGCCATTTATAGCTATTGGCTGTTTGTAACTGCAAGGGTCGGATTGTTGATTGCAGAGGGGAATAAACCTGTATATAAGTTCACCAGGGCTCACAGATATGATCTTTATCAGGAAAAAAACCGATTAAACTATCTTCCTTATCGTAGATTGTTTCTTCAGGAATATGAAAATGTATTTCCTTGCTCAAACCATGGAAGCCAGTATTTGATAAAAGCTTTTGCCGCTTTTGAAGATCATATAAAAACTGCTTTTTTAGGAACGAAAGATTATGGACTTTCCAGGGAAAGCCGAGACGGAGCTTTTCGAATCGTAAGCTGTTCCAGAATCGAGCCTGTAAAAAGAATACACAGAATTATCGAAGCACTTTCCTTACTGAAAGCTGACAACAGAAGAATTGAGTGGATTCATATGGGAGGAGGAAGCAAATTGGAAAAAATCAGGAAAAAGGCAGAGGCAGAGCTGCATGGTATAACTTGTACATTTACAGGAGCAGTTCCAAACTCCAAGGTTTTGGAGATCTATAGAAATTCGCCTGTGGATCTGTTCATTAATGTTAGCAGCAGCGAAGGACTGCCGGTGTCTATTATGGAAGCCATCAGCTTTGGAATCCCTGTTATAGCAACAGACGTTGGCGGAACATCAGAAATCGTCATTCACGGATTAACGGGATTCTTAATACCGTCTGAATTTACAAATGAGGAGCTTGCCAGGACAATTAAAAGAATGTATGAAAACAAAGACACTCTCATAAGCCGCAGGGCATGCAGGGAATACTGGGAACAGCATTTTCAGGCAGATAGGAATTACCATAAGATGTATGATTATCTGAGCAGAAATTATCATTTACAATAGATATCGGAGAAATACATATGAATGTAAGAGGAAAAGCAGCTTTGATAAGCCGCTGGGTAGGTATGATTACCGGTAAAAATACCTTGGCCATTGATCAGAAAAGAGGGGGATTATATAAAAAAGACAAGATAGCCGGTTATTATAATGATTTGACTGGAAAAGTCAATAAAGAAACGATTCTTGACGATGGTGGAATTGCAATGAACATAATTGAGGGAAATAAAAGAGTCTATTTTCCTATCAGTATTTTTCAATATGCACTGGGACTGTGGGATTTGTATTTAAAAGAAGAAAGTGAAGCCATACGTTCCTCCTTTCTCAATCACTGCAGATGGATAGTTGAGAATCAAAGATCAGATGGTTCCTGGGACTGCTTTGGCCCAATAGGATATTCAAACTATACAGTTTCATCAATGGGGCAGGGGGAGGCTGTTTCTGTATTGGCCAGGGCATATATATTGACAAAGGAAAACATTTGGATAGATGCTGCAGGAAAAGCCATGAGTTTTATGCTGAGAACTATAGGGGATGGGGGGACTCTTTTGATTGAAGGAGAAAATTATTATTTTGAAGAATATCCGGATCAAAGAGGGGAAAAAAGAAGTGTACTGAACGGCTGGATTTTTTCTTTATTTGGCTTATATGATTATCTTCTTTTAACAGATGACAGCATGGTACGACAGCTGTTTTGGAACAGTGTTATCACTATGGAAAAGGATTTGAAAGATTATGATTTGGGATATTGGTCCTGTTACGACAAAAGCGGACGAATAGCAAGTCCCGCATATCACAGGCTACACATAGAATTATTGTATGTTATGGCGGATTTGACCGGGAGAGAGGGGTTCCTTACTTATGCAGAAAGATGGTCTGATTACCAAAGAAAAAAAGCAAACAAAGGAAGGGCTGTGATAAAGAAGATAATACAAAAACTTTCGGAAAGCCAGGAAGGAGTTCTTATTAAATAAAATGGAAACAGAGAATACACTGTCTGTGATTATTCCGGTTTACAATGCAAAACCGGAGCTTCTTGAAAGGTGTATAATAAGTATCGTGGAAGGCATCAATATAAATCGGGAAATGATCGTCATAGATGACGGAAGCGATAAAATAAAATCAAAAGAATATAAAAATATCTGTGATAATTATGGAGGTCATTATTTCCGTCAGGAGAATCAAGGGGTTTCCTGTGCAAGAAATCAGGGGATTTGTCTGGCTCAGGGAAATATCATTATGTTTGCAGATGCAGATGATAGAATTATAAAAGCAGATTACTCAGGCTGGATTCACTGGATGATAGAGAACCAGGTTGATGTTCTGAGCGGATGTCTTTGTAAGAAATATGGAGACGGGAGAACAGAAGAAAAGAGGATTCACAAGGAGGGGGTGCTGTTTTTTTATAAAAATGAAGATTTAATTCAGCTTATACTGACAAGGAATCATTATGATTATCCGGAACTTAAAGATGTAGAGATTGCGGGACCTTGCTGTAAACTAATTAAAAAAAGTATGCTTGGCCAGACAAAGTTTCCGTCTGATATTAGGATTGGAGAGGATATGGTTTTCAATCTTGAATTATTAAAGAAAAATGCAAGATATGTGCTTGTTAATGAGCTATGGTATGAATATTATATCAGTTGTGAAACGGCTATGAATAAATATTATACCGGTCTGGAAGAACGGTATTTCGCTTCTATAAACAGGATTGCAGGGATGGATCTGACGAAGACAGAAGAGGAATATCTGGCTTGCCGTGCATTATATCACTATATTAAGATAATAAAAATTTATGTCTCTCATAAAAAAAAGGAAGCAGACGCATGTATCAGCTTTATAAAAAAAATGAGCTGCAAAGAGGAACTGAGACAATGCTGGAAAAGAATAAAATTAAGAAAATGCACGTTAGAAACAAAATATAAGATAGCTCTGGCTTTAACAAAGAGCAGACAAAATTATCTTTTATATCAAATGATTAAACTATCAATAAATAAAGAGAATAAAAGGAGCAGAGAGTAAAGAAAAATGACAGTCATCTCTTTTATGCTGATGTTCTATGTTATATATAGCTGGATCAGACAAAGAACCCTTGACAATTTTATAATACATATTATTGCTCTGGATATTATTTTACATACATGTGTGAGCATTGGATACTTTCTGAGATTTAAATTTGATTTTGATTATTTTTATTTCACAGATATATTGATATTAGTTTACGGCATATTGAAATTTGTTTTAAAGAAAAGAATAAACAGCAGGATTTTTCTGAATTATCTTTTTTATATAGGAATTGTTATAATCGGTTTGGGATGTCTTATGATCTTTCCATATAAAGAGATGATGGTAACGAATGGAACGAACTGGGATCTGTATATTCGGGGAACCGACTACTTAAGGGAAGCCGGATTTGCAGCCGAAAATATAGTGTTTTTTTTAAAAACATTTGTCATAGCTACGTCTGTTGCATTTTTGAAGATGTTTATCAATATGGAGATGTGGGGAGAAATTCTGGATAAAATGTATTACTGGGTAAAAGTGATTTTATCAGTTGGTATTTTTGAAGCAATATCCAGGTATATATTCGGAAGTGATATTTTTAATACAATTACAATCCGTTTGTTTGGACTGACCAAATCAACGTATGATGTTTCCATGGTTCGCGGAAACGGCTATATGCTCCAGGGGCTGACCAGAGAAGGTTCCGCCTATGCATATTCATTATCTATTTTATGTGTTTTTTTATATGTTAGAAGCTGCTGTCATAAAAAAGTTCTTCCATGGATGTATACGGCGTTAGGATTGATGATATTATCCATGTCAATTACTGCGGTGTACTGTATCGTATTTCTGTTGATCATGAAGGCGGTGTTTGATCATTATATGTTTATGGAAAAGTGCAGCAGATTTTCAAGAAATCGTTTCCTGGTAGTTGCTGCAGTTATTCTCGGCGGGTTTTTAACAGGATTTCTTCTGAAAAGAAAGTCTGACAGCATAAACTATATGTTGTGGCGGATTGCAGATGCATACAAAACCCTGGAGATGGTTTTTAACGGAACGTGGAGGAACTTTACAGGCTGGTATGGTTCAAATCAGTTAAGGCTGATTAGCACATGGGAGACATTAAAGCTTACAGTCCATCGTCCTTTCTTCGGATTTGGAATAGGCGCAACGACGTCGCACAGCAATCTGGCCATATTATTGGCAGAGATCGGATATGGGGGCGCCTTTTGCTGGTACAGATTTTATTTTGGCAATAAGGAAATACGGATGAAAAAAAGAGAAAAAAGATTTACGATATCTATTATCATGTGCTACATAGCAATGAATCTATTAGCCGGATTTGAAAGACTGATCATATCAGTCGGGAATTTATTTATTTTTATTATGATCCTTAAAGCGATAGAGGAAAGAAGGAATTATGAAGCTGTCCATAATCACCCCCGTGTATAATGGTGAGAAATCGATTGAAAAGACAATAATGAGTATTCTGGCCCAGAATTATGATGGATTGGAGTATATAATTGTTGACGGAGGTTCTACAGACGGAACTTTGGAGATTATAAAAAAATATGAAGCTTTTATTTCGAATATTATATCGGAAAAAGATGAAGGAATTGCAGATGCCTATAATAAAGGTATTAAACTCGCAGGGGGCGAGCTGATCGGAATTATCGCGTCTGATGATGAACTGACCAGAGGTGCATTAAAAGCTCTTGCAGAACAGTATGACGGATGCAGCGATGTGGTTTCCGGAAGCCTTATAAGGAAAAATCAGGAAAGGTGTAAACTGGTTAAATCAGATAAAAATCTGGAACAACTGAGAACGCATACTTCCATTGCCCATCCAGCAACATTCATAAGGAAAGATGCATATGAGAAATACGGGCTGTATTCTTTAAAATACCACTGCGCCATGGACAGGGAACTGCTTTTAAGATATTTTGTATGCGGTGCATCTTTTCAAATTATTGAATATCCATTGACTATTTTTAATGTAGGAGGAATCAGCACGTATAATCCGGTAAAATCTGCTTACCCGGAGGATCGGCAGATATCTATAGAATATGGAATGGGGAAAATACATGCGGGAATACTTTTCTGGAAAGCAGTGTCCCATTTTTATATATGCAAAGGCCTGAAAGACATAATGGCGAATATACCTGCTTTCAGATTTTTTTATCAGAAATATAATAACAGCAAAGTATTCATGAGAGAAGAAGAGATAATGTGTTTTGTGAACGAATGGAATGGTGACAATGATGAAGGATGTTTGTCTGATTATAATTTTTAATCACAGGTATGATTCCAATATAAAGAAGATCAAAGAGCTTTATGGCAGGCGGTTTTCAGATATCTATATATTGATGCCGTTTTTTGAGGGGGGGGGTGAAACAGAAGGAGTGCATGTGATAACGGTATATGATTCTTCTTATACATTCAGCGGTTATATAGCGCAGGCATATGAATTGATACCGAAAAAGTATAAGCACTATTTTTTCATCGGAGACGATTTGGTTTTAAATCCTTCTATCAATGAAAATAATGTATGGGAGTATTTTGAAGTCAAGGACAAAGACTCTTATATTAAGGAAATCATACCATTGTGTAAAGCATCAGGCGTCAAAGCAGAACGGCTCTATAAACAGATTTTGCAGCCATTCAGAAAAAATAACGGAACAGAGTGGAGGGAACAGATACCAGGCAGATCAGAGGCATTTCAGTTTTGCAGAGACAAGGGAATTGATGCTGAGCAAAGAATCAGTCTGAAATGGATGCTGCAGAGACAGCTGAAGGAAGGAAAGAGGATCGGAGCGTTGTTCCGGCTTTTATGGTGTATTCCATGTCTTTTTCTTAATCATGGGCTTTCTATGCCCTATCCACTTTTTAAAGGATATAGTGATCTCTTGATTATAAGCAGCAGGGATATGAAAAGCCTATGTCATTACTTTGGTGTATTTGCAGCCATGGGAGTGTTTGTGGAGATAGCAATACCTACGGCAATCAGGATGGTATGTTCTGATATTAAAACAGAGGATATGATAAATAAGCGGGGGGTGGAATACTGGTCCTGTGAAAAGAAATGGTTTGAAGATAAGTATGGCTGCTCCTTAGACAAGCTGTTTGCCGCGTGGGATGAAGAGGTGCTTTATTATCATCCGGTTAAGCTGTCCAAGTGGCAGTAATATTTGATAACAGGATTGGAAAATAAATGAAAAGGAAGACTATGAATGAAAGAATATACAGCAAAAGAGATAGCTTGGGTTATTCGGCAGGAAATAGACAGGTGGCATAAGGAGAGCGCAAACAGACCGGAGGATTATATCATTGTAACAGATGAGATCAGAAGAATCAGACCCTTAAACTCACACAGAGATGATCCGTTGAAGGTAATTCAGGAGCTTGTCATCACCAATACGGAGATGTGGCACGAGGAGGATAAGGTGAGAAGTATGAAGGATGCGGTGGTTTTAAAGGCAATTAGGAATATCAATCCCCTAAATCAGCACAGGAATGATCTCATCGAAGAAATTGACGAGATATTCCTTCATAATACCAAAAAGGAGATCAGATAATATGGAAACCATAGGAAGTCTTATTGATAAACTGAGTATTAATGAATTGAAAATTTATCATATGACGGAGCAGAGGGAACGGGAAGATGTAGAAGGGGATTTTAGAGAGGACTGTGACATGCGGCTCAATATCTTAAAAAACCAGAGAAATGATCTGACGGAAGAACTGCAGAGTTTGATGGAAGATGTCCGGTCAGGAAAAAAGCAGCTAAAGCTTTATCGTCAGATGAAAATGTATAACGAAAAGAAATTTAAGGATTAAATGGGCAAGGAGTTTTACGGAGGAGGAGAAATGCTGGAATATATTATTGTTCAGGCAGGAGGAAAAGGTACCAGGATGGAGACGCTGACCAGGAATAAACCCAAGGCTTTAGTACCAGTTAATAACCTGCCGATGATCTTTCATTTGTTTCGTAAATATCCAGATAAAAAATACATCATTATTGGAGATTATCAATATGGCGTGCTCATAAACTATCTCAAAGCGTTTGCAGAGACAGATTACAGGATGGTTCGTGCAACGGGGCATACAGGTACTTGTGCAGGATTGTCAGAGGCTCTTTCCTATATACCAGATAACCAGAGATTTATGCTTATCTGGTGCGATCTGGTTCTTCCAAAGGAGTATGAGTTTCCAGAGTCGGAAAAAGATATCATAGGAATTGCCAAGGATTTTCCTTGCCGCTGGAAATATGAGAACGGAACGTTTACTGAAGAAATGAGCAGAGGCCAGGGGGTTGCCGGACATTTCATTTTTCATGATAAATCAGTTCTGGCAGAAGTTCCCGCAGAGGGGGAATTGGTGAGATGGATGCAGAGTCAGGGGATAACCTTTGAAGAACAAGAACTATGGCATACCCGTGAATACGGTTTGTATAGTGAATGGGACAAGCTTCCCAAGACGAGATGCCGCCCCTTTAACAGAGTGCATGTGGAAGGAGACAAATTCTACAAAGAACCTATTGACGAACAGGGAAGACAGCTGGCTGTTCGGGAAAGAGCCTGGTATAGAAAGCTGAAAGGCATTTGCTTTGAGAATATTCCGGCAATCTATGATTACGAACCTCTTTGTATGGAACGTGTAGAAGGAAAAAACCTTTATGAATATAGGGATCTTCCTTTGGATTTAAAAAAAAGGATTTTGACCCAGATCATTGAATGCTTGAAAAAGGTTCATGAACTAGGGAGTATTCCGGCGGACAGGGACAGCTATTACGATGCCTACATAGCCAAAACCTTTGAACGGCTGAAAAAAGTCCGCCGATTGGTACCTTTTGCGGGAGATAGGTATGTAACGGTTAACGGAAAGCGATGTCGGAATGTGTTTTTTCACAGAGAAGAGCTGGAGAATATGGTGATGGCATATATGCCAGAAGAATTCAAACTGATCCATGGAGATTGTACTTTTAGCAACATGATGCTGAAAAAGGACACAGTTCCCATGCTCATCGATCCGAGAGGATATTTTGGAAAAACTGAGATATTTGGAGACGTTGCTTATGACTGGGTAAAATTATATTATTCCTTATATAGTAATTATGACCAGTTCAATTTAAAAAGATTTGAACTAGTTATCAAAGAAAAGGAAGTGACAATGAAAGTCGACTCTAACCAGTGGGAAGAGCTGGAAGGAGACTTTTTTCGCCTGCTGGAAGGGGAAGTTACCAGACACCAGATGAAACTGTATCTGGCAGTCGTCTGGTTAAGCCTGACTACATACGCATGGGAAGATTATGATTCTATATGTGGGGCGTTCTATAATGGGTTATGGTATCTGGAGGATGTTTTGTCATGAATAAAGAAGATAAAAGCAGATTGGATTATTTTGAGGAAGATGAAAAGATTATCAGTCATGCGTTGAAATCCATAAGAATGGAGGAAATGAAGTCCCTGATAACTGAGTGTGAACAGACTTTGAAAGCGGGACATAAAATTGTGGTGTCAGGACTTGGCAAAAATGTGCCTATTTGTGATAAGTTTGTGGGAACTATGCTCAGTCTGGGCCTGGATGCAGGTTTTCTTCATACGAATTCAGCAGTACATGGCGATATGGGGATGGTACATTCGGGTGATTTGGTAATTATATTGACCAAAAGCGGGGCCACAGCCGAATCCGTGTATCTGGTGAGCCTGTTAAAGAAACGGCAGGGGGTCACCCTTTGGCTCCTGAGTTTTCAAGAGCACAGCAGATTGGCGGACTGTATGGAGAATAAGCTGATCATTCATCTTGAACATGAAGGAGATTTGTGGAATATTGTCCCTAATAATTCGACCACCCTGAACCTGATTGTATTGCAGAAAGTGGCCATGGAACTTTCCAAACGGCTGGGGCTGGAACTTGAAAAAGATTTTAAACCAAACCATCCGGGGGGAGCGATAGGGGAAACGTTGAAACATGAATAATTTAGAAAGTAACAAAGGCAGGATTGTTCTGTCCTCTCTGGGGCATACATGGATTCTGGATCTGGACGGAACGATAGTGAAGCACAACGGATACAAAACAGATGGAGAAGATTCTTTTCTGGAGGGCGCCCTTGAGTTTCTTAAGGGTATTCCAGATAAAGACATGGTGGTTTTTCTGACCTCCAGGACAGAGGAATGGAGAAATGTAACTGTAGAGTTTCTTGAAAAGCATCGGGTGAGATTTGACCATATTATCTTTAACGCACCCTACGGCGAACGAATTCTGATTAATGATGATAAGCCGGGAGGATTAAAGACGAGTATAGGAATATGCGGCAAAAGAGATAAGTTTCCCATAAGAAAGATTATAGAAAAGGAAGAAGTGTAGGAAGGAAAAGCAGTTTTATGAAAATTACCGGTATTTACAGTACGAGAAACTATAACACTTGGCCGTCCTGGCATATTGTTTTTGAGTATGAAGATAAGTTTGCTGAGTGTCTGGGCATAAAAATTACGCGGGGGGGGGTAAGAAGGTACTGGAACAGCATACAATACCGGGCATTCAAAATATTTCCAGAGTTAAAAAAACTGACAAGATACAGAATGAGGGGAACGAATTGTCAACTGGTATTCATTATGTCGGCAGGAGAATTATGGGCTTATCCAAAACGTAATACAATACCGATTCTTCTTGATACGCCTATGAGTTCTGCAGAATATGTTTTAGAGTCAACAAAGGAACTGCCGATCTTTTGGGTGACTGCATTTGATTATTATAAAAGGCTGAAGGAACTGGAACCAGATTCCAATGTTAAATATATTCCCCTGGCGATTACAGATATCTATAAATTAGATGAATATCCGGATAAAAAGATTGATGTGATTCAGTTTGGACGTAAGAATGATACACTGCATAATTGGATGCTTGCTTATTGTAAAAAATATCCGGGCACGGAATATGTATATCAAACCGAAGACGGTTCTCTGACCTATATATCTACTACACGTGGAAATATAGGGAGATTTGACACCCGCAGGAACTATTTTGAGATGCTGAAAGCGTCAAAAATCAGTTTGGTTTCCACTCCCTGCTTTGAAGGTGAACGCAAATCAGTTTTTGGAAACATGGATTTTGTGACCCCTAGATTTTATGAAAGTGCGGTGAATTACTGCTATATGATTGGAAGATATACGGAAAATGACGAGACTACAATGCTCGGACTGGAGGATGTCTGCGATAATGTATCTGATTGCCATGTCTTTGAAGAATTGGTATATGAGTATCTTATGGATCCGGGTTTTAAGAAAAAGAATGTGTTTGATAATTTTATTGCCCGAAATGTGGTTTCGGCCAGGGTAAGGGAAGTAAATAATTGTATGTTTAATTTAAGAGAGAAAGACGGAAGAGGAAGCCGGCGGTGAATCTGAGGATGATAATTAAAAAAATATTGAAATATTGCGTTCTTCCAGCTGTTTCTTTAATAGTTAAGATATATGCAAAAGTTCAAAAAAAAACTTTGATTTTATTTGCATTTTCAGGGCTTGGGGATATGTGCTATTCCTTTGCCTTTTTAGATTTTCTTAAGGAAACCTGGGGGGGGGGGTACAGAATTGTCGTTTTTACAAAATCTTATTTGGCAGCGTTAGCTTCTCATTATGAGTGTGTTGATGAAGTCAAAATATTGGGGGATTGCAAAATAAAAGCGGTCAGGGCATTGTGGAAATCTGATAAATATAAAGAAATTTTTAATGATGGACTCAATGGCTCTCCAATATTCTATTGCGATAACTTAAATAAAGAAGGATTTGAGATCTTAAGGATTCCTTCAATAAATTATATGGATATACAAAGATATGTGTATTATGGGGCAGATAAGAATGAAAGAATAACCATTCCGGTAATTCCTCGAATAAGCTTACAGAAGTTTGCGGATATGAATTTTGAGAAGGCGGTTATTATTAACACATATTCTGTGTCTATGAATATTGATAAAAGTATATTTGATGATATTGTTGCAATTTTAAAAAGAAATCATATGGAAGTGTATACAAATGTTACCGGAAAAGGGAAGGCATTGGAGGAAACAATACCATTGACTTGTACCATAGAGGAATTGTACTGTCTCACCAAGCGTGTAAAGTTTATGATAAGCATTCGATCAGGTCTTTTGGATTTTCTGCAGGGAAATGGAGCTGCATATATAGTTTTGTACAATGATAAAACGGAATGGGATAAAAATTTTCGTAAGGCATATGATATGGAAGGATGGCAATCGGAAAGCCGTATTTATCAGTACAATATAGGAGAAAAAAGTGAATATGAAAAACTGATTGATATACTGTGCAAAGCGTCTGATTGAAAACCAAGAGTATATGTCTGGAGGATGAGGTTAAAAGTTAATGAAAGAAATGTTAAAAGACATATATTTTAAAAGTATATGGAGGAAAATAAAGCGGCTTGAAAATGAATACAAAGATTTCATTTTTATTTTTACATTTGCCGGAATAGGAGACTTATGCTATTCTTTTGCCTTTTTAGAGGAATTAAAAAAGAGAGAAAAGAAAAAAATCATGGTATTCACGAAAAGGTATCTGTATAGGGCTGTATCTTATTATGAAGCTGTTGATATAGTGAAGATTCTCTCTGACAGGGACTCCGTGTTTGTGGAATCTTTTTTGAAGGCGAAAAGGAACTGGAAATATTTTAATGATGGGGTTAATGGATCGCCTTTCTATTATTTTTCACACTGGAATCGATTTGGATGGGAAATACTTCGTATTCCAAATGTCAATTATATGGATGTGCAAAGGTATATCTTGTATAATTTTGATGATACGGCTGAACTGACACTCCCGGCGGTGCCGGATATATCATTGGAAAGATTTGATGATATTGACTATAAGAGGACAATTATTATTAATCCTTACTCGAATTTTTTGAAAATTACTGACAGCCGCATTTTTGATACATTAACAGATTACTTAAGTTTACAGGGTTTTATAGTTTATACAAATACGACTAAAAACCAGACTGCTTTGAAAGGAAGCAGGCGTCTGGAGTGCTCCCTTGAAGAGTTATATGGACTGTGTAAACGTGTAAAATTAGTAGCCAGCCTGAGAAGCGGAATTATTGATTTGATGATTCATAGCGGAGGGAATTTTATTGTTTTATATCCGGATGAGACTTATTGGGACAAAATATTCAGGCAGGCTTATACCCTGACAGCATGGCGTACAAAAAATAAAATATATGAATATTTGTTAAAAGAAGAAGATGAGATTATGCTAAAGGCAGAGGAGATAATGGTTAATTGATGCTTTTCAAATGCGGATACAGAGGTGTTGGTAAATATGATAATAGTAATAACTAGGAATTCTCTGAAAACAAATATGGTTTTCAATATGATAAAAGGAATTATGGGAGTAATTATGCCATTAATTACGTTTCCGTATATTTCCAGGACTTTAGGAGTCGAAAATGTGGGAAAAGTCAGCTTTGTTAATTCAGTAATTTCCTATTTCGGACTGTTAGCTGCCCTTGGGATCAGGATGTATACAGTCAGTGCGGGCTCTAAATATCGAAATGATCATGAAAAAATGAACCGGTTTGCGAATTCTGTTTTTACCATTAATGTTATATTTACAGTGAACGCATATGTCTTACTGTTTCTGCTTGTGGCAACCATACCGAAATTTCAAGAATATATGGTGTTGTTTGCAATTTTGTCGCTGCAGATTATTTTGACAACCATAGGTGTGGATTGGATTAATGTTATTTATGAAGATTATTTTTATATTACAGTCAGGACAATTATGTTTAATCTTTTACAGCTGATCTTGTTATTTCTGTTTGTCCGGACAGAAGGGGATTTGATTAAGTATATGGTGATATCCGTCTTCTGTTCAAATGGAATGAATCTTATCAATCATTTTTATGTTAAAAAATACTGTCGGCCTCATTTGACTGTTCATGTGGATTGGGAGCTGCATATGAAACCAATTTTGCTTTTGTTTGCAACTCAGGCTATGATTACCATATATGTTTCTTCGGATACAACGATTCTGGGATTTTTGTGTGGTGATGTGCCTGTTGGAATCTATCATGTTTCAGTTAAAATTTATACGATAGTCAAGACGGTAGCTGCATCTATGGTAGCTGTCAGCATTCCACGTCTGTCAAATCTGTATAGTCGGGGAAAGCGTGAAGAATTTTCTGCAACTGCTCAGGATACCTATTATACAATGTTGACAATCTGCATACCGGCAATGCTAGGGCTTCTTCTTCTGAGGAGAGAAATTATAGAGTTGATTTCCGGTCCGGAATACGTGAAGGCAGTATACTCCCTGGCAATATTAAGTATTGCTATGTTTTTCTGTATAGGAGCTTATTTCTGGGGACAGGCTATTTTAGTTTCTGTCGGTCAGGAGAGAATTCTGCTTAAAGTCACGGTTCTGAGTGCTGCGGTAAATATCGTGTTTAATTTTATGCTGATCCCGTACTGGAAGGAAAATGCAGCTGCTTTCACAACCTTGATCGCGGAGATGCTGACATTTGCAATATGCAGATATTATGGGAAGCAATATGTACAATTTACAGGATGCATCAGGATATGGGCTAAGATTTTTTGCGGCTGTATGGGGATTATAGTCATAAAAGCGCTGCTGACAGCTGTGGGATTGACGGGGATTTGGTATGTGATATTCATGATATTGTGCTCAGCTGCTGTTTATTTTTTGATTGAAATTATTGTAAACAATGAGGTACTGAAAAGCATGGTCCCAAAGTCATATTTTAAGAATTACTCAAAGGACAATTGGACAAAATAGACATGGAATGCAGAAAGACCTGGATTTTTCCAAAAGTTTACACTTTTTTTGTTGACTTCTTGGAATACATTTTGTAAAATGAATGTAAGCGCTTACAAACCATTGAAGCGGTGGTAAACAGGCTGCTATTCATGGGAAGGAAAAGGTCTTTTCCCTAACCGTGGGGCAGTACGAAATCAATTTGAGGAGAAAAATCATGCAGGATGTCATAAGGATTAACCAGGAGGACAATGTAGCCGTTGCCCTTCGTTCCATTGAAAAGGGGGAGTCCCTTGTCATAGGGGGGAGTTCCCTGACCACCTTGGAGGAGATTCCCCAGGGTCATAAGGTGGCGCTTAAGCCGGTGAAAGCAGGAGAAGAAGTGATCAAGTACGGATTTCGCATCGGCTATGCAAAGGAGAATATTGATAGAGGCCAGTGGGTTCATGTGCATAATATAAAGACAGGGCTGGGGGATTTGCTTACCTATGAATATGAACCAGTCTCCGGGAATCTGCCGGAGGGCGGGCATGCTGTATTCCAGGGGTTTCGCCGGACGGACGGAAAAGCCGGCGTGCGCAATGAGATATGGATTATTCCCACAGTGGGATGTGTCAACTCCATCGCCAAGGCACTTGAGAAAGAGGCTCAGAAGCTGGTGGGGGGAAGCCTGGAGGAAGTCATTGCATTCCCCCATCCCTATGGCTGTTCTCAGATGGGGGATGACCAGGAGCATACGAGAACCGTTCTTGCAGATATGATCCGCCACCCCAATGCAGGCGGTGTGCTGGTGCTGGGACTTGGCTGCGAGAACAGCAACATTCCTGTATTGAAAGAATATATCGGAGAGTACGATGAGCAGAGAGTGAAGTTCCTCCAGTGTCAGGATGTGGAGGATGAGCAGGAGACGGCTATGGCTCTTCTGGAAGAACTGGCAGTATATGCGAAAGGGTTTCAAAGAGAGCCCATAGATGCCGGTGAACTGGTGATCGGCATGAAGTGCGGCGGTTCCGACGGTCTGTCAGGAATTACGGCCAATCCCACAGTAGGCGCGTTTTCAGACCTTTTGATCTCCAAAGGGGGAACAACGATCCTTACGGAAGTGCCGGAGATGTTCGGAGCAGAGACCATTCTTATGAACCGCTGTGAGAGCCGGGAGCTTTTTCATAAAACTGTTGATCTGATCAATGATTTTAAGAATTATTTTACAAGCCATAATCAGACCATCTACGAGAATCCGTCTCCGGGGAATAAAAAGGGCGGAATCTCCACACTGGAAGACAAATCTTTAGGATGCACACAGAAGTCGGGAAGCGCGCCGGTAAAGGGGGTTCTGTCTTATGGGGAGCAGGTAAAGAACAAGGGGCTGAATCTCCTTTCCGCCCCCGGCAATGATCTGGTGGCTTCTACGGCTTTGGCAGTATCCGGCGCCCAGATTGTACTTTTTACCACAGGCAGGGGAACTCCCTTTGCGTCTCCCGTGCCTACGGTAAAGATCTCCAGCAATTCTTCTCTGGCAGGGAAAAAGAATAACTGGATCGACTTCAATGCGGGACGCATGGTAGAGGACAAGTCCAAGGAAGAACTGGCTCAGGAGCTGTTTGACTATGTGCTGGAGGTTGCCTCCGGCAGAAAGGTGAAGGCGGAGGAAGCCGGATTCCACGATATGGCTATCTTTAAGCAAGGCGTGACTCTTTGATTTTGCAGGTCTTTTGGGAAGCAGAAGACATTTTTGGGAGGCATGAAAGATGAAATTAAACCGAACCACACAGAGAACTGTGGAGATTCTGAAATTGGTTTCTAAAAATCCGGAGGGAATTACTCTGGATGAGATCTGCCGGCTGTTGGACCTTCCTAAGACAAGCGCGTACGATATTACCACCACATTGGTGGAGATGGGGATGGTCAATGTACGGAAAGGCCAGAAACAGACTTATACCATCGGCTTGACGGCATACCGCATCGGCATTAATTATACCAACAACCTGGATTTTCTGGGAATCATAGAGCCGGAGCTGAAGACATTCGCCAGAGAGGTG
This sequence comes from Clostridiaceae bacterium, assembly GCA_910574345.1. Classification (GTDB taxonomy): domain Bacteria; phylum Bacillota; class Clostridia; order Lachnospirales; family Lachnospiraceae; genus UBA3402. Next base: position 62,535 of record CAJSZV010000010.1, read on the forward strand.
GGAAAGACCGTATTCTTTGGGGTCCGGTCTGACCATGAGGTGGTATACATCTGCAAATTCGAGCCGGAGAATCCCATTATTACCACAGCCACCGTGGGCACTAAGAATCCTATTTACTGTACTTCCCTGGGAAAGGCGATCTTGGCCTATATGGATGAGGATACCAGACAGCAGATCATCAGCCGTATTAAGTTTCGTCAGAAGACGGCGAACACCATTATGACAAAGGAAGATCTGGAGACGGAGTTGACAAAGGTAAAAGCTCAGGGCTATGCTCTGGATGCCAGAGAGATGGAAGATCATATGGAGTGCGCCGGAGCGGCGGTCTTCGGGCCTGACGGCAGCGTTATGGGGGCTATCAGCGTGTCCAGTCTCTACAAGCCGGGAGAGGATTATGATGCCTTAGGCGGCCTGGTTTGTAAAAAAGCGGCGGAAGTATCGAAATTATTGGGTTTTTTAGGAAAAACATCTTGAAATAGTGTTGACAAACAGCCTGCAAAAGGTTAATATTTAAGCATAAAATCGTGTTTGCGAAAAAGATTCGCATATACGAATTGAAAAGGAGAGACAATCATGAAAAAAGAACAGGTGTTAGCAAGAATGAAGGAAGACTGCCTTGTGGCCGTAGTGCGTGCCAAGAATCTGGAGCAGGGCGAGAAGGTGGTTGATGCCATCATTGAGGGCGGTATCAATTTTATCGAGATTACCATGACCATGGATGAGGGCAACCCCGTTGAATTCATTGCGGCTATGGCGAAGAAGTACAAAGACAATGACAGAGTCGTAATCGGTGCGGGAACCGTTCTGGATCCGGAAACTGCAAGACAGGTTATTCTGGCGGGCGCCAACTACGTGGTGAGTCCGGGACTGAATGTGGAGACCATTAAACTGTGCAACCGCTACAGAGTTCCCATGCTGCCGGGCGTTATGACCCCTACGGAAGCGATCACAGCTCTGGAAGCCGGGTGTGATATCATCAAGATCTTCCCCGGCAACATCTTGGGACCGGCAGCCATCAGCTCCTTTAAGGGCCCCCTTCCTCAGGGCGAGTTCATGCCTTCCGGCGGTGTGGACGTGGACAATGTGGACAAGTGGATCAAGGCAGGGGCCTACGCAGTGGGAACCGGATCCAGCCTGACTAAGGGCGCCAAGACAGGCGACTTTGCAGCAGTAACCGCAAAGGCAAAAGAGTTTGTGGAAGCAGTGGCAGCGGCCAGGAATCAGAAATAAGCGATAACCATTTCCGGTATTACAGGGGCCGCAAATGGTCCGGCCCCTATCATAAAGAGAGCAAAAGGAGAATAAAGCGATGGCAAAGATTGTAACTATGGGTGAGATTATGTTGAGACTGTCCACACCCAACAATGAGAAATTTATCCAGGCTGACGAGTTTGATGTCAATTACGGCGGAGGTGAGGCCAATGTGGCTGTGTCTCTGGCTAATTACGGCCATGATGCAGAGTTTGTGACAGCAGTTCCGGCCAATCCTATCGGCGAGTGCGCTGTGGCTGCCCTCAGAAAATATAATGTCGGAACAAAGCATATTGCAAGAAGCGGTGAGCGTCTGGGCATCTATTATCTGGAGACAGGTTCCGCTATGAGAGCTTCCAACGTTGTTTACGACAGAGCGCACAGCTCCATTTCCACGGCTGCTCCCCAAGAGTTTGATTTTGACGAGATTTTTAAGGATGCGGACTGGTTCCATTTTACGGGTATTACACCGGCTGTCAGCGATGCGGCCATCGAACTGACCGAAGCTGCTTTAAAGGCCGCCAAGGCTCACGGCGTGACCGTATCCGTTGACTTGAATTTCCGCAAGAAACTGTGGTCTTCCGAGAAGGCTCAGAAAGTGATGACCAACCTGATGCAGTATGTTGACGTATGCATCGGCAATGAAGAGGATGCCGAGAAGGTACTGGGCTTTAAGCCGGGCAATACCGATGTAACTTCCGGAGAGCTGGAACTGGCAGGCTATGTGGATATCTTTAACCAGATGGCTGACAAGTTCGGATTCAAGTACATCATCAGCTCTCTCCGGGAAAGTCACAGCGCTTCTGACAACGGCTGGTCCGCTTGTATCATGGACGGTAAGACAAGAGAGTTCTACCATTCCAGAAAGTATCATATCACTCCCATCGTTGATCGTGTAGGCGGCGGCGATTCCTTTGCAGCAGGCTTAATCTGCGGTCTGGTGGACGGAAAGGATATGAAGGCGGCTTTGGAGTATGCGGTGGCTGCTTCCGCTTTAAAGCATACGATTCCCGGAGACTTTAACCTGGTAACCCGTGCAGATGTAGAGAATCTGGCTGGCGGCGACGGCTCAGGACGCGTACAGAGATAAGATCCATAACAGACATTGACAGCACTGGGAAAGGACAGCTCTATGCTCACAGGAGCACAGACCTGTCCTTTTCTGGAGCAGAAAGCGAGAAAATGAGGCGGACTATGGAAAATAAACGAACATTTGACCTTCTTACTCTGGGACAGCTCCTTTTGCGTCTTTCTCCTCCCGGCGATGAGCGTCTGGTGAGAGGCGACACCTTTGTAAAACAGGTAGGCGGTGCGGAACTGAACGTGGCTGTGGGAGGAGCTCTTTTGGGACTCCATACAGGTATTATCTCAAAACTTCCCTCCCATGATGTGGGAAGTTTCATGAAAAGTAAGATTCGCTCTTACGGTGTCAGCGATGACTTTTTCCTGTACGATCACTCGCCGTCTGCCAGAGTAGGCATTTACTACTATGAAAACGGCGCTTATCCCAGGAAACCCAAGGTTATCTATGACAGAACCAACAGTTCCTTTTATTCTCTGAACATTGATGAGGTTCCTGATGAGGCTTACGGGATTGCCAGATGTTTTCTCACCAGCGGAATCACGCTGGCCCTGGATGAGAGGGTAAGGGAAACTGCTATGGAGATGATTAAGCGCTTTAAGGCAGCAGGCACTTTGGTGGCCTTTGACGTAAATTTCAGGGCGAATCTGTGGACCGGTGAGGAGGCAAGGGAGTGCATAGAGAGAATTCTTCCCTATGTGGATATTTTCTTCTGCTCCGAGGACACTGCCCGTCTGACTTTTAAGAAGACGGGAACCGCAAAGGAGATGATGAAGAGTTTTACAGAGGAGTATCCCATCTCTATTGTGGCTTCCACCCAGCGGATTGTTCACAGTCCGAAGCGCCATACTTTTGGATCGGTTATGTACGATGCCGGAAAGGATGCGTATTATGAGGAGGAACCGTACCGGGATATTGAGGTAGTGGACCGGATCGGAAGCGGGGATGCCTATATCTCCGGTGCGCTCTATGGGCTTCTTACCAGTGACTTTGACTGTGCGAAAGCCATTCGATACGGCAATGCCACCAGCGCCGTGAAGAATACCATACCCGGAGACCTTCCGTCCTCCAACCTGGAGGAGATTGAAACTATCATAAAGGCTCACAATCAAAAGGGGCCTCAGAGCGAGATGGCCAGATAGAAAAAGCAGGGGAGGCTTTGAGGAAACGGGGGAAGACGATGAAAAATATGGACGGAGGTAAGTATTTATGATACCATCAATGAAAGGCAATGTCATCGTGGGGCAGTCCGGAGGACCCACTGCGGTGATCAATTCCAGTCTTGCAGGAGTCTATAAGACGGCCATAGACAGGGGAGCCAATAAGGTCTATGGAATGCTTCACGGCATTCAGGGGCTGCTGGAAGAACGGGTAGTGGATCTTTCCGATCACATCAAAAGCGATCTGGATATCGACTTGCTGAAACGGACTCCTTCCTCTTTTTTGGGTTCCTGCCGTTACAAGCTGCCGGAGATCAAGGACGGAACCCAGCTTTACGACAAGATCTTTCAGATCCTGGACAAATTGGAGATTGAATATTTCTTCTATATCGGGGGAAATGACTCCATGGATACCATTAAGAAACTTTCCGATTATTCCCTGCTTAACGGCAGCCGGATTCGCTTTATGGGAGTTCCCAAAACCATTGACAATGATTTGGCGGTGACCGATCATACTCCTGGATTCGGCAGCGCGGCTAAGTATATTGCTTCCATTACCAAGGAAGTAATCCGGGACGGCCTTGTATATGATCAGGAGCAGGTTACGCTTCTTGAGATCATGGGGCGGAATGCAGGATGGCTGACGGGAGCGGCTGCTCTGGCTACGGGAGAGGACTGCGAAGGCCCGGATATGCTGTTTTTGCCAGAGATAACCTTTGATGTAGACCATTTTATGAAAAAGGTTACAGATCTGCAGAAGGTTAAAAAGTCTGTGGTTGTGGCTGTCTCAGAGGGTGTGAAAGTGGCAGACGGCCGTTATGTCTGCGAACTGACAGATAACATTGACTATGTGGATGCATTTGGCCATAAGCAGCTTACGGGAACCTCCCGCTATCTGGCAGGAAGGATATCAAAGGAGATGGGCTGCAAGACCAGAGCTATTGAGTTCAACTCCCTGCAAAGATGCGCTTCCCATATTGTGGGACGTGTGGACATTACGGAGGCCTTTCAGGTAGGCGGAGCGGCGGTGAAGGCTGCTTTTGAGGGGGAGACGGGAAAGATGATCATTTTAAAGAGAGTTTCCGATGATCCCTACATCTGTGTGACGGATATTTACGATGTCCATAAGATTGCCAACATTGAGAAGAAAGTGCCCAGAGAGTGGATTAATGAGGCGGGAGATTATGTGACCCAGGATTTTGTCAACTATGTACGGCCCTTGATTCAGGCGGAACTAACTCCCATGATGGTGGACGGACTGCCAAGACATTTAAGACTTGAGGATATCTAGACAATATGGACAGATTACGGACAGATCATCATGATCTGCCGGGTCTGTCTTTTTTTAGTTTCTGTATTTTTCGGGACAGATCACAGACAGACCAGGCGATACTCATTCCTCCGCCGATGCCCAGGGCGCACTGTATGGTCTGAACGCCGTAGGCGCTGGCAAGGCTTAAGTATCCGTGAACCATCTGGTCCATGGCATAGTACAGGGTACTTCCCGGTATGAGAGGAATCATGGCTACCACAAAAAAAGGGGTGGAAGGTACTTTTAATACCCGTGCCAGGATCTCCGCATAGAAAGCGCCCCATGCGCTGGCCACAAAGGACGGAAGGAAATAACCTTTCATGACAGGCTGGCATACCAGGTAGATAAACCAGCAGAACAGCCCTCCGAGAGAGGCAGCTCCCAAGAGGCGTCTGGGCAGATGGAACATGACGGCAAAGCCTGCAGATCCCAACAGTGCCATCAATAACTGTATCATATTATGCAGGGTCCAAATATCTCTCATCTTTCACTTACCACAACTTTCCCACCATCCAAATGGCGCTCATAAATCCAAAGGCCAGACATCCGGCCCACAGCATGGCTTCAATAAAGCGCATGATTCCGGAGATGGTATCTCCGATGAGCACGTCCCGAACCGCGTTGGTGATGGCGATACCGGGAATCAGAAGCATGATATCTCCGATCATGATCATATCCATGTGAAGGCATGGAATCATATGGCTGGCAATGGAGATGCCGGTTCCTATGAAGAAAGATACCACTACATTGAAGATCATTACATTCATGCAGATCACGGCCACATAGTCCTGCATGAGACAGATCAGAAGGGCAAAGACTGCCGCCGCCCCTCCGTCCTGGAGCCCGCCGCCGAAAAACAGGGTAAAGCTGGAGGCGGCCAGCACGCTTCCCAGATACCGGGTTTTCTTCGGCAGCTGGTCGCGGCGGATTTCCTCCAGCCGCCGCCTCAGTGTGGTTTCATCAAAGGGGGTACGGCAGTATTCCCGGCTCAGGGCATTGAGCTTCTCCAGCTTGGTAAAGTCGTTGCCGCCGGCTTCCCGGATCCGTCTTGTCTGAGTCACTTCCCTGCCGTCGGGAAATTCCATGGTGATAATAATGCTGGAAGTGATGACAAAGACATTCATCCGTCCCACACCGTAGGCCTGGCCCATGCGGTTTAACGTATCTTCCACACGGAAAACCTCCGCTCCGCAGGACTGCATCAGTTCTCCCATGACCAGGAGTTCATGGAGGAAACGGCTGTCTCTGTCAGGAGACGGCGGTGAGGAGATCCATGGGTTGGCAGTGGTATTCATAAAAACAGGGTTCCTCCTTTAAAGTTCCAATTTCAGATCGCCTTCTTTGATCCATCCTGTTCTGCGCAGAATCTCGCCGAAGATCCAAGTAAGGACTGCGGGGAGAAGGAAACACACAAAGAGGATAGCCGTCCACATGCCGGCGCCGCCTTCCATGGCGGTGTAGACGCCGATAGGGCCTACCAGACCGCAGGTGCCCATGCCGGAACCGGAAGGGATATTTTTCATACGAAAGACCATGGTGGCAATGGGCCCCGTTACCATGGAAGCCAGGGTGGGCGGAATCCAGATTCTGGGGTTTTTTACGATGTTGCCCATCTGCAGCATGGAGGTGCCCAGGCCCTGAGCCAGAAGGCCTCCGATTCCGTTTTCACGAAAGCTTAAAACGGCAAATCCGATCATCTGGGCACAGCAGCCGGCTGTGGCGGCGCCGCCGGCCAGACCGTCAAGGCTCAGCATGATACAGATCGCGGCGCTGCTGATGGGAAGAGTCAGGGCGATGCCGATGAGGGCGGATACCAGAATCCCCATGAAAAAGGGCTGCATCTCTGTGGCTGTCTTTACCAGATTGCCGAAAGCGGTCATAAAAGCGGATACGCCGGGACCTGCAAACTGAGCCACCAGCACACCGGATATGATGGTGACACCAGGTGTAACCAGGATGTCTATGCGGGTTTCTTTTGATACCGCCTTGCCAAGCTCTGCGGCCACGATGGCAGAGACAAAGGCACCTACAGGCCCGCCTAAGGCATTGCCTGCGATTCCCACTGTGGCTGCGGAGAACAGGACCAGCTGGGGACTCTTTAAGGCATAGGCGATAGATACGCCCAGGGCGGCGCCGGTGGCTCCTTTGGCGTACTCGGAGATGACATGAAAGATCTGAATTCCCGTTTTCTCCCCTAAGGTGGCAAAGATAGTACCGATCAGCAGAGATGCAAAAAGGCCGAACGCCATAGCGCCCATGGCATCAATAAAATACGTCCTCGGTTTCAATACAATTTGTTTCCGCTCTAAAAATGCTTTGATACCTGTTTGTTTCATGTGTTGTAATCTCCTTTATATGTACATGGTATTGGGGAGGTAAAGCAGCACACATTTGACTTCCCAGGGTCAAAGCAGTTTCAAGATTAAACGAATTGTACCATATATTTGAAAAATTGCAAGAGTTTTGATAAATTAATAACAATCTTCTGTGACAAACAGGGTAACCTGTGGTATAGTAATACAATAATGCCGCGCAGGTAAAGAAGCCGGCAGCCATGACAGCACAGAGACCATGATAAAAAGTGAGGTATCCTATGGAAAGTTATAACCCGGAAACAGGGGAGAGAGTAAAAAAAGCAGTAAAGACGGTGAAACGAGGGGTTTTGACTGGCATTGGCATCATAGCAGTGCTGATTTTGGGGTTAGGCTCCTTTTACAACATTGAGGAGCAGGAGCAGGCGGTTCTGACCACCTTCGGCATGGCAGCCAGTGTGACAGAACCGGGACTTCATTTTAAGATCCCCCTGATTCAGAGGGTCCAGAAGGTGAATACCACCATCCAGGGTTTTGCTTTGGGTTACGACTTAAATGATAACGTCAGTGATGAAGAGGATTCCCTGATGATCACTAATGACTATAATTTTGTCAATGTGGATTTTTTTATCGAGTATAAGGTGGCGGATCCGGTGAAAGCCCTATATGCCTCGGAGGATCCGGTGCTGATTCTTCAGAATATCAGCAAAAGCTGTGTCCGCAGCGTTATCGGAAGTTATGATGTGGATTCTGTTCTGACGACGGGAAAGAATGAGATTCAGTCCGCTATCCGGGATATGATCGTGGCGAAGCTGGAAGACTATGACATCGGCCTCCAGGTATTCAACGTGACCATCCAGGATTCGGAGCCCCCTACCATGGAGGTTATGGAAGCGTTCAAGGCCGTGGAGACAGCCAAGCAGGGCAAAGAGACGGCCATCAATAACGCCAACAAATACCGCAACGAAAAGCTGCCGGGAGCGGAGGCTGAGATTGACAAGATCAAGCAGGAGGCACAAGCTCAGAAGACACAGAGGATCAATGAGGCCAATGGGGAAGTGGCTAAATTCAATGCCATGTACGACGAATATGTGAAGAATCCTCAGGTAACAAGACAGCGAATGTTCTATGAGACCATGGAGGAGGTGCTGCCGAATCTGAAAGTGGTCATTGACGGAACGGACCAGACAAACACCATTCTGCCTCTGGACAGCTTTACGGACAGTGGGGGAGCCGGTCATGCTGCCCAAGAGACCCAGACCCAGACTCAGGAAGCAGAGAGTAAGGAGGATTAGCTATGAAAAAAGTCATTGCAAAATGTTTCATGATGGTAATCATACTTGCCGCCTTCATAGGCCTTGGAGGTTCCTTGGTGGTAACCAGGGAAAATGAATATAAACTGATCCGGGAGTTTGGCCGGGTGAACCGGGTAATCGACAAGGCGGGGCTCAGCTTTAAAGTACCGTTTATTCAGATGGCTGACACTCTGCCCAAGCAGATTCTCCTCTATGATCTTGCAGCGTCAGATGTCATTACCATGGATAAGAAGACCATGCTTACAGACAGCTATGTGCTGTGGCAGATTACGGATCCCTTAACTTTTGCCCAGACCCTGAATTCTTCCATTGCCAATGCGGAGAGAAGGATTGACACCACGGTTTACAATTCCATTAAAAATGTGATCAGCAGCATGAGCCAGAATGACGTAATCAGCGGGAGGGACGGGGAACTGTCCCAGGCCATTATGACCAGCATCGGAGACAGCATGGAGCAGTATGGAATCAGGCTTTTGGCAGTGGAGACAAAAAGGCTGGATCTTCCGGCGGATAATAAGACGGCGGTTTATGAGAGGATGATCTCTGAGCGGGATAAGATTGCGGCCACTTACGAGGCGGAAGGTCAGGCTGAGGCCAAGGTGATACAGAATACCACAGACAGAGAGATTGCCATCTCTATTTCCAATGCCCAGGCGGAGGCAGCCGCCATAACGGCTGAGGGCGAGGCGGAGTATATGAGGATATTGGCGGCGGCCTACAATACGCCGGAGCGGGCGGAATTCTATGGGTTTGTCAGGGCTCTTGAGGCGGCAAGGGCATCTCTTACAGGCAGCAGCAACACCTTGATTTTACCAGGGGATTCTCCTATAGCAAGTATTTTTATGAGACAGTAAAAGGGTGACAAGCCTGAAGAAAAGCAGAATGCAGAATGAAAAAGGGGAAGAGAGAAATGAAGATCAAAGATATACTTGGCCAGGGGAGACCCACCCTTTCTTTTGAGGTGTTTCCGCCTAAGACTGAGGATAATTACGAGACGGTGGAGAAAGCGGCGAGAGAGATTGCCGGGCTGCGGCCGGCTTTTATGAGCGTGACTTATGGGGCCGGCGGGGGGACCAGCCGGTATACGGTGGATATTGCCGCAGCGCTGAATAATGAATATCATGTGCCCACTCTGGCACATCTTACCTGTGTGTCTTCTTCCAGGGAAAAGGTTCATCAGGTGCTTAAGGAGCTGGAAGAGAAAGGGATTGAGAATGTTCTGGCTTTGAGGGGGGATATACCGAAAGACGGAAGGACAGCCCATGACTATCGGTATGCGTCGGAACTGATCCGGGAGATTAAGGAGAAAGGGGATTTCTGCATCGGAGCCGCCTGTTATCCGGAGGGGCATGTGGAATCGGCCAACAAGACGGCGGATATTGGATATCTGAAGGAGAAAGTGGAAGCGGGATGTGATTTTGTCACAACTCAGATGTTTTTTGACAACAATATCCTTTATAATTATCTGTACCGGGTGCGGGAGAAAGGGATTACGGTCCCCGTGGTAGCGGGGATTATGCCGGTGACCAATGTTTCCCAGATTAAACGGATCTGCCAGATGTCGGGAACCTATCTGCCTTCCCGGTTTAAAGCCATTGTAGACAGGTTCGGTGACCGTCCGGCGGCTATGAAACAGGCGGGCATCGCCTATGCTACGGAACAGATTATTGACCTTATCGCCAATGGGATCAACGGAATCCATATTTATTCCATGAACAAGCCCGATGTGGCAGCGCGAATTCAGGAAAGTCTGTCGGAAATCATAGAGCAGGCATAACACTGTAAGAGGAGGCGGAGGATGAATCTGAGAGAGACTCTTCGATATCTGGGCTACAGAGGACACAAGCCTGACGAGCAGACGTTGTCATTAATAGAAGAGTGCTGGCGGGAGCTGGAAGGGGCGGCGGTGAAGAAGGCTTTGTACCGGGAATTTCCACTGGGGTTTTTGGACGACGGGAGGCTTGATATGGGGTGCTTTAAGACAAAAAGTCAGGCGCTTTCAAAGAATCTGGCGGACTGCGGCCATGTCCTGTTATTTGCAGCCACATTGGGAATCCAGGCGGATAATCTGATCCGGCGGTATACCCGCCTTAAGATGAGCAAGGCCGTAGTCATGCAGGCAGCGGCGGCGGCCATGCTGGAGGACTACTGCGATGAGATAAACGAAGAACTGAAACAGGCCTATGAAAAGAAAGGCCTGTATCTGCGGCCCCGCTTCAGTCCGGGATACGGGGATTTTCCTTTGGAGTGTCAGCCGGAATTTCTTAGGGGGCTGGAAGCAGGAAAACGGATGGGAATTACTCTGACAGACAGTCTTTTGATGGTGCCTTCCAAGTCTGTAACCGCAGTAATCGGCGTCAGTTCCCAGAAAGGAGACTGCAGGGTTAAGGGATGCGAATCCTGCCCCCAAAAAGAATGCCAATACAGGAGGAAGGCCATATGAAATTATTAGATGAGATCAAAAGACGAAAAATATTCTGCGACGGCGGTATGGGAAGTCTTCTTCAGGCCAGAGGGCTAAAGGCCGGGGAACTGCCGGAGACCTGGAATCTGCTCCGCCCGGAGGTTCTGAGAGAGATTCATGAAGAATATCTCATGGCAGGATGCGATATTGTCACCACCAATACATTCGGAGCCAACAGGCTTAAATTCCCGGCCGGCGGGGAATTTGATTTGAAGGAGATCATAAAAGCAGCCGTGAACAATGCCAGAGCAGCCGTAAACAGAGCGGGACACGGATGGGTCGCTCTGGACATGGGACCTACAGGGAAGCTTTTAAAGCCTTTGGGGGATCTGGATTTTGACCATGCGTATGAGCTCTACAGAGAAGTGGTGGAGGCAGGATGTGAGGCAGGGGCGGACCTGATTCTGGCGGAGACCATGAGTGACGGGTATGAAGCCAAGGCGGCTGTCCTTGCGGCCAGGGAGAACAGTTCTCTTCCTGTGTTTGCCACCATGATATTTGACGAGAAAGGAAAACTTCTCACTGGCGGCGACGTGGAGTCGGCGGTGGCTATGCTGGAAGGGTTAGGTGTCCATGGCCTGGGGATCAACTGCGGTCTGGGACCGGTGCAGATGAAAGGGATTGCGGCGCAGATTCTTAAGATTGCCTCTGTGCCGGTGATTGTGAATCCCAACGCGGGCCTTCCAAGAAGCGAAGGCGGAAAAACCGTCTATGATATTGACGAGGAACAGTTTGGGGCGGTTATGGAAGAGATAGGGGACATGGGAGTCCATGTACTGGGCGGCTGTTGCGGCACCACACCGGAACATATCAGGGAGCTGGTGAGACGGTGCAGAGAGAAAGTGCAGACGCTTCCGGAAGAGAAGAACCGAACCGTGGTTTCTTCATACACCCATGCTGTGGTTATGGACAGGGACCCTGTTATTATCGGCGAGAGAATCAACCCTACGGGGAAATCCCGGTTTAAGCAGGCTCTGAAAGACCATGATCTGGAATATATCCTGCAGGAAGGCGTGACCCAGCAGGATCACGGCGCTCATATCCTGGATGTGAATGTGGGACTTCCGGGCATCGACGAACCTCAGATGATGGAGGATACGGTGAAAGAACTCCAGAGCGTGATTGACCTTCCCCTGCAGATTGATACCTCTGATCTGAAAGCCATGGAGAGGGCCATGCGTATTTATAACGGAAAACCTTTGATTAATTCGGTTAACGGGAAGAAGGAATCTATGGAGGCCGTATTTCCTCTGGTAAAGCGGTACGGCGGCGTAGTGGTGGCTCTGACTCTTGATGAGAGCGGTATTCCTGACACGGCTCAGGGAAGGCTGGATATTGCAGAGAGAATCTATAACACGGCGGCACAGTATGGCATAAAACCCAAAGACATCCTCATTGATGCCCTCTGTCTCACCGTAAGTTCTGACAGCAAAGGTGCCTTGACTACCCTTAAGACTCTCCAAGGCGTAAAGGAGAGGTTCGGCGGCAAGACGATTCTGGGCGTGTCCAATATCTCCTTTGGCCTTCCCCAGAGAGAGATCATCAACGCTTCCTTTTTTACCATGGCTCTGGCCCAGGGGCTCAACGCCGCCATCATGAACCCTAACTCGGAGGCCATGATGAGGGCTTACTACAGCTTCCGCGCTTTGGCTGATCTTGACCGGCAGTGCGGGGATTATATTGACCGATACGGGAAACTGCCCGCAGAGGGCGTAGGTCTGGGAAGTACGGCAGAAAAAAGCAGCCTGCCTCAGGCACAGGGACTTTCGGCTCAGGGAGCAAAAGGCCCGGCAGGAGGAAGTCTTGGGGTCCGGACAGCCATGGGCCTTTCGGACTGCATCCGGCGGGGCTTAAAGGAGCGGGCCCAGGAGGAGGTGAAAGACCTTCTTAAGGAGAGGGAAGCTCTGGACATTATTAACCATGAGATGATACCGGCTCTGGACTATGTGGGAAAAGGATTTGAGAAGGGAACCTTGTTCCTTCCCCAGCTTCTCATGAGCGCCGAGGCGGCCAAGGCGGCCTTTGAGGTGATTAAGGACCGTATGGCAGGCACAGGGGAAAGTCAGAAAAAGAAGGGAACAGTTATTCTTGCCACGGTAAAGGGGGACATTCATGATATCGGGAAAAATATTGTGAAGGTCCTTTTGGAAAACTACAGCTATGAGGTTCTTGATCTGGGAAAGGATGTTTTGCCGGAGAAAATCGTAAGGGAGGCTGTGGAGCGTCACGTACCCTTGGTGGGATTAAGCGCGTTGATGACCACCACGGTGCCCAGCATGGAGGAAACCATCATCCGGCTGAGGCAAAAGGCTCCATGGGTGAAAGTGATGGTAGGCGGTGCGGTTCTTACAGAAGAGTATGCCAAAACCATCGGTGCAGACCAATACTGTAAAGACGCCATGGCGTCAGTAAACTATGCGGAGTCAGTAATCGTTCAGAAAGAGAGGGCGGACAGGTGATCTGGGAGTTTGAGTGGCTGTACGCCATACAAAAAATCCACAGCCCTCGGCTTGACCGGATTATGGTGTTTGTCACCGGCCTGGCCAATCATGGGGAACTGTGGATTGCTTTGGGACTGATACTCTTGTGCTTTGTCAGGACCAGGCGGATGGGGGCCGGGGTTCTTTTGTCCATCGCGCTGGGATATGTGACAGGCAATCTTCTGCTTAAAAACATATTCGCCAGGAGCCGTCCGTGCTGGCTGAGACCGGAGGTGCCTCTTTTAGTCCCTGTTCCCGGAGACTATTCTTTTCCGTCAGGTCATACCCTGGTATCTTTTGAAGGGGCGTTCTCTGTATTCAGAGGGAACCGGAAGTGGGGGATAGGAGCCATGGCTTTAGCGGCGCTCATTGCCTTCTCCAGGCTCTATCTTTTTGTGCACTTTCCCACAGATATTCTGGGCGGGCTCGTGCTGGCAATGGGGAATGCCTGGGCGGGGGAACAGATAATAAAGAGGGGGATTAAGGGGTCAGTACAAAACACATAACCCTTGCCCATACGGACTTATTCTGATTCCATACAGACTCGTACTCACTGACAGGCATGGGGCAGGCCACGCTGCCGGTCTCAATGGTAACGCTGGGCGCCGTCTGCCCGTTCATCTGAACCCAGTCTTTGTAACCGCCTTTTCCCCTGCTGCCGTCTAAGGGGTAACCTGTGACTTTGGAAATGCTTTCGGCCAGGGCCAGGGAAGAATCAGCCGACTGGTTAGGATCCGTATCCCAGTATATGATATTGCCCATGGAATGGTAGCTGACAGTGGCTGCCCAGGTCCGCTGTCCGGTGAGAGAGGCAAGAGCCTGGCTTTCCGGTTCGGAAAGAGGGGAAGGGCCTTTATAATTGGCATAGGAACCGGCAGTGGTGGGAATCTGAATCTCTTCCCATCGGGCGGGAAAGTTGTGGTTCAGATCCACGCCGGCCCCATTGCTTTTCCAGTAAGGCAGATATTCCTCCAGACTTAAAACTGTTTTGCCGGCTTCCACATCCCGGTTGTAGCAGGCAAGGATCTCCTGTCTTAAGGCATCGGAACCCACAGCTGACAAGCCGTACTGGGAGATGGCCACTCCGTCGGGGTTGGTCATGGGGACATAATGGAGAGCCACCTGGGCAAACATATCCGAAAGAGCCCGATCGTCATAATGCCCTGTGTCATAATTGGCCAAAGCCAGTTCAAGCTGGTTCATCATAAGCAGAGGAGTCATGTATTCCCTTCCATGGATGGCTCCTTGGAAGAGAACATGGCTGGCGGCGTCAGGATTGCCGATGACGATCTCATAGATGGCTCTGCCGTCACGGGACCGTCCAATCACATTCACCTGCATCTTATCACTATATCGTTCCTTTAAGGCGGAAATATCCGCCTCCATCTGTTCATGGGAATACTTATCTGTAATCTTTACAATGGGATTTTCAATAGGTTTATCCAGAAAATCATTACGAACCAATATGACGGGAAGAAGGGTGGTTCCTCCGGGAGTTTCTGTCCCGATACCAGGTCCGATTTCTTTCTTGGGAGTGTAGACATAGGAGGGCCCTTTCACCGGCCCGGCCCCGATACCAGGTCCATACTCGTAAGGTTCGTCGGCCCAGACAACGAGGGAATCGTTATGAAAAGCCGCGGTCATGCTGCCTATCAGGGCAGCGCTCAATGTGATGCACAGAAATTTTTTCATGGTGAACGTCTCCTTGAACAGTAACGAAATAAATGCCGTCTCCCTCATCTGCAGAGGCGGCGCGTACCATCTTACTTATGCTATTCACTGTACTCTGAATCTATCACCGGGTCAACGAAATATTTCTTACATTTTCTTATACTCTTGTCCACGGAGAGAATGCATTTCTGCAGAAAACTTTTGTTTTCACCGTGCATTTTCCCTGAGAATTCGGATCTCTTTGCCATATCCCTCCAGTTCATTGGGAGTTTCCAGATAGAAGGGGAGGGCTTTTAAAGCAGGATGGTTTATGATCCGCACCATAGCCTCCAGCCCTATATACCCTTCTCCGATTTTCGCATGTCTGTCTTTGCGGGCGCCGAGAGGATTGAGACTGTCGTTGAGATGGATGGCTTTCAGCCGGGAAAGTCCGATTACCTCATCAAAATGATTCAGCACCTTATCAAGGCTATGAACAATATCATATCCTCCGTCCCAGACATGGCAGGTATCAAGGCATACTCCCATATGATCGGACAACTCCACCCGGTCAAGGATCTCCCGAAGCTCCTCGAACTCCCGGCCAATCTCACTGCCTTTCCCCGCCATGGTTTCCAGAAGAACCGTAGTGTTTTGGTCCGGTGTTAAAATCGAATTGAGCATATGGGCAATGTGTGCGATGCCTGTCTCCGCGCCCTGCCCCACATGGCTTCCGGGATGAAAATTGTAGTTGTTTCCCGGAGTGTATTCCATGCGCTTTAAGTCGTCCGCCATGGTATTTTGGGCAAACTCCCGAAGATGTTCATCGGCGGAAGCCCCATTCAGAGTGTAGGGGGCATGGGCCAGGATTTTTACGATATAATGTTTTTCAAAAAGCCGGAAATGCTGAAAAATAAGCATTTCCGGCTTTTTCTGTTTCTAGTTTGTTTCTAGTTCAGCGCAAAAGTTCAACCGTTTCCCGCAGCTGTTTCAGGGTTTTATGATTGTATACCCGGTTCCCCACGTCCTTTGACTTGTGGCCCATCAGCAGGTCAATACACTTCCTGTTTCCCCCGGCATTGTCAAGGTTTGTTTCAAAAGTGTGCCTTGCTTCATGGGGCGTTTTATTAGCGCCGATCTTCTCCATGACACTGTTCCAAAATTCATAGTATTTGGATTGTGACAGCTTTTTTCCCTGATAACTGAACAGATACGGATCGCCCTGCTGGATCCTCTTTTCAATGTACGGCCAGATCCGGGAATGTATGGGAACAATTCTACTTTTACCGGAAGCAGTTTTCACACCGCCTTGAAGGTACTTTTCATCCGTGTTCACCTGTTCAGTTTTCATGTTCAGCAATTCAGTGAGCCGGAACCCGGTATAAATGTAGATCAGAACCGTGTCAGTCCATTCCTGATCCGCTATCTTCCAGAGGGCATCCACCTGTTCCACGGTAAAGGGTTCCCGTTTGGTGTCAGGTATCGGCGGGGCCGTGGTTATCTGTGAATACATTTTGTCAATGATATTCATTTCAAAGGCGAAGCGGTCAAGGTGTCCAAACAGATTTTTTATGGCCCACTGGGTAGAATATCCTTTTCCGCAGCTGTCAATGCAGTCCTGCATCTGATAGGCTTTCAAGCTGCGGTATTTCAGGCCGTAATATTTTGAACAGTGCTTGAAAGCAGATTTCAGGGAACTTTGCGTTGAGGTTCCAAGTTTAGGGGCCTTTATTTTCAGCCAGCGTTGATATAGAACCGCAAGCGTGACCTTTTCCCGGTCAATTTCCCACGGGCTATTGTTGTACTGGGCCAGAAGGATCAGGGCTTCCGTTTTGGTGGGCGCATATCCCACAGGGGCCTGTTTTGCATTTCCTTCTGCATCGTACACAGTGACCTTGACCACATAGGGCCTTGATCGCTTGCCTGATAGTTTGGTTACGCAGCCGTAACCGTTCGGATTGCGTTTTGACATAAAAAATCATTCCTTCCTGCATTGTGAAATACAGAATGAAATGGTATAATGATTTTGCGGATCTGACCATTTCATTCTATGGTTAGTGACTGGAACGCTGGAAGCGCCAACTTTCAGCGTTCTGTTTATTTTAGCGGTTACACATGGTTACAGTTGGTTACGGTTGCGGTTACGGTTAAAAACCTTGATTTTACGGGAAAGTTACGGTTGACACGGTTAAATTCCCATCTGCTTGAATATTTCAATTTTTCAATGCACTTTTACTATATTCAGTGTATAAAAAGAAAAATATATAGTAGTAGGGGTTTTAACCGTAACCATGTGTAACCCGTGACCGGAAACCATTGAAAATACAGCGTTTTCAGCGGTTACGGTTGAAGTATTTCAAGCGTGACCAACTGTAACCACTTTTTTTTAATTGCTTGAAGTCTCCCATGTATGGCCGCAATCCTTACAAATTGCTATTGTGTGCCATAAACTTGCTTTACCAGAAGCCTTTGACTTTTTGAAAAATACAGAATGGAAGATACCCAAAGTGCATATATCCAGAGTAACAAGCCACCAGCCGATGCAGATCCACCATGTAGCACCGTGTTTCTTTGAATACCGTCCCTGAACTTCCCCTGTTTTTTCACGTTTGACAGTTACCTTTGTACTGTTACATTTTGGACAAGTCATAATTTTACCATCCTTTCACATGAATAATGTTTCCATTCTTTTCAACTATACAGCTTTTTCTTTTTTCCTTTCTGGAACAGTGTTTTGTGGATTGCCGTGCAGACTGCGTATAAGGTCAAAGGCCAGCTTGCGCCCGTTTTCGTTCATTTCCAGATACATCTTTACAACTGAATAGGCTTCCTTCCCATAGCACCTATTGATCAGATCACATATTTTTTCTTTTGTTGGATCTGGATTTATTGGTTCAAAGGAAAGAAGTTGACAGGGAGAGATCCCAAAAAGCGCCGCCATCTGTTCTATATGGGTACGCTTAATATTTTCAACTGTTCCTTTTTCCCATTTTTGCACCGCTGCTTTATTCACGGGTGGATTTAGTCTTTTTCCTAATTCTTCCTGTGACATATCCAGCGCTATACGATGCTGCTTGATTATTTCTGACATTTCCATTTTATGAATACCTTCTTTCTTTGAATATGTGAGTATCTCTATAGTAGCATACTTTTGGGGAAAATTCAATTTTTTAAGATACTTATGAAGAAAAAATTTAAGTATCTTAAAAATTTTCATAAAAAAGTTATTGACAACTATTAAGATACTTGTTATACTTGACTTGTATCTTAATAAGATACGAAACACAAAAGACTATAGAAACCACAAAGAAAGGCGGTCAAATATATGGTAGTAAAGACTACAGCAGAAGCATGGGAAGCGGCAAACAAGATGCTTCCTACAGATTATCAGAAGGACGAAGAAAGTAGCCAGCGGGCCGGTTATCCGATTTACAGAAGCACCGCAGCAGACCACTACAATTTTTATATCTGTGATCTGAATGACCGTCTGGAAGTCAATATGAACGGTGAAAGCGTTAATATCTGGATCCAGCCAGAACCGGAAGGAATGGAAGTAAAAGTCTTTTTAAAAGATGGTCACATGGTCAAATATAGCAAGCCGGAACAGCCCACAGTAAACTTTGTAAATAATGGTCACATAAAGTTTTATAACATTTCAGTTTACGGTGGAAAGTTTACTACTTCCTACAGAATAGAAGATATTGAAAAAATTTCAATCGGTGAATAACTACCCTTCCCCGGCAGGGTAAAGCCGGGGAGAAAGAAGGTTGAACATGACACTGGAAAAAATTTATGAAATGGGCTTGATCAAGGATAACACAGAAATATTCATTCGTCAGGGTGAAGGGTTCCATGTGCTTGCACATGGTAACTGGTATCAGGATGACATTCTGGACTATATGCACCATGAAGTTGAATCTTTCACATGGCAGGATGACAACAAACTTTATATAGACGTGAAATAGGGGGGCTGAATATGAAGTATTATGATCCTGAATATGACAGAATTGTTGATGAATCTGTACCAAAGAAACAATATGAATGGTTCGCCGCACAAAGCTGGTTTCATAAAACCTATGAAGAATTTTTGAAAGATAATTTCCTGAATGAAGATATGTCGGAAATTACAGGGGGAAATAAATATACTGAAAACCAGTTTCAGGAAGTCAAGGCTGCTATGAAATCTTTAGGTTATCCAGAAACAAAGTACATTGAACTTGAAACCGTTGATCAAGTCAGGTGCAAAGTAATTTACAGCGGCCATTTGATAATAGGGATTTATGATTTTTCCCGTCATACATTTGTTGATTGACCTGAACAAAGGGCCGCAAGGCCCGCCGTTAATGCAGCCGTAGACGGTCACAAGCCCGTGAAATGCAGAGTGACGGAAAATAAACAGTAGCAGTTCTTTTATAAACATTGTCTATTGTGTGCTGGTCAACAAGTTTTCGCCCGGTTTTTAATGTGAAAACGGGGTAGCGGTTCAAGGGAACCAACGCTTGAAAAATCCCTTTGTTGGATAGCAAGTTTTCAGGTTTTAGGGTGAAATCTGATAGGGCAAGACACGCCTGACTGTTTCAACGTGTGCTGACAATAGACAATTTTTATAAAAGGGCTGCTAATGTCCAGAAAGGAAGGTTGAAAGTTGAACAAACAGAGAAGAAAACAGATCAGTGAAGTGGTCAGCCGGGTGGAATCTGTTCAGGCTGAATTGGAATCCTTGCTTGATGATATTCAGGGGATCATGGATGAAGAAACAGAATACCGTGATAATATCCCGGAAAATATGCAGGGCGGGGATCGCTATGAAATGGCTGATAATGCTTGCAGCGAACTGGAAGCAGCACATGAAACGCTGGACAATGCAAAAGACAGCCTTGAAGAAGTGGTCAGTTCATTGGAATCTGCTGCTGAATAGGGGGGGGGTAACAATGAAGCACATAGAAGCCGCATGGATCGAACAGATTTTGACTTTTGATGATCCGCATGAAGTTCAAAGCTATCTGGACGAACTGGACAACAAAGGGATCCAGTATTCTGTGATAAAGCGTGAAATGTCAATGTTGCGGATCCGGAAGCAGTACAACAAAAATACACTTTTAAGAAAGGGGTAAAAGAATGATTAACAGAAAATTGTTGAAATCCAAACAATCACTTTATGGTGATACAGATGCACGTTTGGCGGCATTTTTGGGAATTACACCACAGACCTTTTCCCTGAAAGTCAACAATAAAGCTGAATTTACGGTTGGAGAAATCAAAAAGATCCGTGGAAGATACCATTTGACGGATGAGGAAGTGACTGCAATTTTTTTTAGCGAAAAAGTATCTTGTTAAGATACAAGAAGGGAGTGAAGTTAATGTTTGCAGAGAATTTGAAAGAGATCATGACCAGAAAGAAAGTCAGCGGTGCGGTACTGGCAAGGAAAACCGGGTACAGCAAAGCGGCGATCAGTCAGTATGTGAACGGGATCAATGTCCCTTCACAGGAACGTGTGGAAGCTATCGCTGCGGTGTTGGGTGTGACGGTGGAAGAACTGACCGCTGCACCTGTTCAGAAGCCTACAGCGCCGCCGTGTAAGTGTACTGTTCAGCCGTATGTTCAGCAGAAAGTCACGTTGACCTGTAAGGAAGCCGCTACCCTGCTTCATAAACATGAAAGCTATGTCAGAAAAGGGTTAAGGGAAGGACGGCCCGGTTTTGAATACGGTTCAGCAGTCAAGACTTCCGGGAAATGGTCATATTGCATTTATGCTAATAAGTTCACAGAGATAACCGGGATCCCGGTAAATGTTTGAGAAAGGATAGAAGAAAAATGGGTGAAGGAATCAAAGGTTATAAAGTATTTAATTCTGACTGGACGTGTAGGGGCTTTCAGTATGAAGTAGGGAAAATATTTGAAGAAGATGTTACACCTTCCTGTTGTGACAGAGGCTTTCACTTTTGCCTGAAAGCGTCAGACTGCTTCAATTATTACAAGTTCTGTTCGGATAATAAAGTGGCAGAAGTTGTTGCTTTAGGGGATGTGGATTATGCAGATGCCAATACAAAATGCTGTACCAACAGGATTCGCATTGTCCGTGAAATACCGTGGGATGAAGTCTTGCGGATCGTGAACGAAGGAAAAGATTGCACTGGACTCTGCAACACCGGGAACCGGAACACCGGGGACTGGAACACCGGGGACTGGAACACCGGGGACTGCAACACCGGGGACTGGAACACCGGGGACTGGAACACCGGGGACTGGAACCGTTCTTCTTTCAATGCGGGATGCTTCAATACAGAGGAACAGAAAGTAACCATGTTCAATAAACCTTCTGACTGGACATACAGGCAATGGCTGAACAGTGACGCAAGGTATTTGTTGAATCAGATCCCTAAAAGTGTTGTTGAGTGGGTTTGTTCCTCTGATATGACAGATGAAGAAAAGGCGGCACATCCGACACATGAAACGACTGGCGGCTACCTTAAAGTTTTGGATGAATCAGAGTGTGGTCAATTATGGTGGGATGGACTGAACGAACAGCAGCGAGAAGTTATTTTCTCTTTGCCGAATTTTGATCCTGATATTTTTGAACAGTGTACTGGTATCAAAGTACAGAAAGCAGGTGAAAACGATGCCTAAAATTCAGTATAAAGAAATAGCGTTCAGACAGAAAAGCCTTGACTTGATCAACCTGATCAATGGGGTTGTTACTGAATACAGCAAACAGGGGTATGAACTGACATTAAGACAGGTTTATTACCAGCTTGTAGCCCGTGGTTACATTGAGAACAACGAACGCAGCTATAAGAACATAGGGAACCTGATCAACGATGGCCGTCTGGCCGGTCTGATTGACTGGAACAGTATCACGGACAGAACCCGGAACTTGCGCCACAATTCACACTGGGACAAACCGCAGGACGTGATCTACAGTGCAAAATATTCTTATTTGCTGGATAAATGGGAAGGTCAGCCGAACTATGTTGAAGTATGGGTTGAGAAGGATGCGCTGGTTGATATTGTCGGTCAGGCTTGTCAGCCGATTGACACGCCATATTTCAGCTGTAGGGGCTACACTTCACAGTCAGAAATGTGGACAGCTGCACAGCGTTTTTTGCGTCAGAACTACAGGGAAGGCCGTTACATTATCCATTTAGGGGATCATGATCCATCCGGTATTGATATGACAAGGGACATTCAGGAACGGCTTGAAATGTTTGGCGCTGCTGTAAAGGTGAAGCGTGTAGCCCTGACAATGAATCAGGTCAAGACCTATAACCCGCCGCCGAACCCGGCAAAGATTACGGACAGCCGATGCGGGAAGTATATTGACCAGTACGGTGAAGAAAGCTGGGAACTTGACGCACTGGAACCGCAGATGCTTGTGAATCTGATCAGGAATGAAGTCACGGCCCTGCGGGATGATGCACTCTATCAGGCGATATGTGAACGGGAAGCGCAGGAAAAGGAAGAATTGCAGCTGTTAGTGGATAATTACGACATGGCTATTGATCACATAAGGGAGTGGCAATAATGCGGCTATATGAACACCAGAAGCAGGTACTTGAACAGACTGAACGGTTCAACCGTGTGGGGTATTTCCTTGATATGGGACTGGGGAAAACCTTTGTCGGATCTGAAAAAATGTGGGATCTGAATACGGCGGTCAATCTGCTGATATGCCAGAAATCAAAAATAGATGACTGGGTTCAGCATTTCACTGAACACTATCCTGACTATAAAGTGTATGACCTGACAAGGAAAACGCAGTCAATCCAGTTCCGGCAGCTGGTGAACAGTGGACACATAGAGGATGATCA
The DNA here is from genome assembly GCA_910574345.1 of Clostridiaceae bacterium. Lineage (GTDB taxonomy): Bacteria > Bacillota > Clostridia > Lachnospirales > Lachnospiraceae > UBA3402. The sequence goes on from CAJSZV010000010.1 coordinate 85,370, forward strand.
GTCAGTGTTGGGTGTTATCAACTATGAATTAGCCTTTAGGCGCTCATATATCGCCCATATAGGCACCTTTACACTAATGCTTGATGAATCGCAGTATATCCAAAATGAAACGGCTAAACGGTCAAAATTCGTGCTTTCCTTGCAGCCGGAAAATGTGATCCTTTTATCCGGTACACCAACGTCAGGGAAATATGAAAAGCTGTGGTCACAATGTAAGCTGCTGGGCTGGGGAATCAGCAAGGATGCGTTCTGGAACACCTATGTTGAAACAGAATGGATTGAAGATCCTGCAAGTGGATATAAAAGACAGACCGTGACCGGATATAAAAACATTGAAAGGTTGAAGCGCAAGCTGGCCCAACATGGGGCGGTGTTTATGAAAACAGAAGAAGCCTTTGATCTTCCTGAACAGCAAGAAACTGTGATCAAGGTTCCCGTATCAAAAGAGTACCAGCGTTTTATGAAAAATTCATACATTGACTTTGATCTGCGGAATATGTGTGAATTTCACGATGATTCAGATTTTTGGGGAAATGATGTTACGCCACACATTGAATTAGTGGGTGACACGGTTCTGACAAAGTTTTTATATGCCCGTCAGTTATGTGGCCAGTATTCCCCGGATAAAGTGGGAGCCGTTGCAGACTTGATTGACAGCACGGATGAACGCATGGTGATCTTCTACAATTTTAATGCTGAACTTGAAATATTGAAACAGCTGGCAGCAAAAAGGGAAAGACCGTTCAGTGAAGTCAACGGAAAAAAGCGGGACTTGACCGCATATGAACAGCAGCCTGACAGCCTGACCTTTGTTCAATATCAGGCAGGAGCAACGGGCCTGAACCTACAGAAAGCCCATATCACAGTATATTTCACTTTACCATTTGGAAAAGGCAGCTGTGCAATATGGGAACAGTCAAAGAAACGGACACACAGGATCGGGCAAGGTCAAAAATGTTTCTACTACTACCCTATTTGTAAAGGGAGCATTGAAGAAAAGAACCTGATCAATTTGCGGCTGGGGAAAGAATACAATGAAAAATTATTTGAAAAAGAATTTTGTTAGTTTCCTGATCGGCTGTGTGATCGGTTTGCCAGTGTCAATATATGCGGTGAATCATCAGGAACCGGCCACAATTCCAGTATATTATGATCCGGGACTGTTTGAACAGTTCAGCGTGGAACCTGAACAGCCTGAACCAACGGAACCGGGGGAAATCATTGAAACCTGTGAAATGACAGCGGAAGAACTGGAAGAAGAACTTTTCTATGATAGTCTTGAACTTCTGGCCCTGTGTGTGGAATCAGAAGCCGGGAATCAGGGGTTATATGGTAAAAAGCTGGTGGTGGATGTAGTCCTGAACAGGGTGGACGATCCAAACTATCCTGACAATATCGCAGATGTGATAATGCAACAAAATCAGTTCAGTGTAGTGCTGGACGGTAGGATCTGGACGGTGGAACCGTCAGAAGAAACCTTTGAAGCAATCCGGGAAGAACTGGAAGTAAGGACGAACACGGAAATAATTTTCTTTACGTCAGAAGGTTATTCACCATATGGGGAACCGTGGGGGAAGGTAGGGGATCACTATTTCAGTACAGAAAGAAGGTGAAAAAGATGGTCATTGATATTTTCAACACTGATAAAAAATACAATGTTATTTATGCGGATCCTCCGTGGCGCTATGGTGATCGATCATGTGATGGGGCTTGCGCTCGTCACTATGAGACAATGAGCCTACAAGAGATCAAGGATCTTCCAGTTCCGCAGCTGTGTGAAAAAGACTGTGTTCTGTTTTTGTGGACTACTTACCCAATGTTAAGAGAGGCTTTACAGGTCATTGAAGCGTGGGGATTCAAATATAAAAGCATAGGTTTTCAATGGTTGAAACTGAATAAAAGCGGCAAGGGTTACTTTTTCGGGCTGGGGCGCTGGACACGGGGGAACACAGAACCCTGTTTGTTAGCGGTCAAAGGGAAGCCGTCAAGGAAGAATAATGGAGTTTCACAACTGATTGAATGGCCCATTGGCGCACATTCTGAAAAACCTCCAATAACCCGTGACAAAATCAAAACCCTGCTGGGGGGGGATCTGGTAAAAGGTATAGAACTTTTCGCCCGTACTACAGCAGATGGGTGGGACTGCTGGGGAAATGAAGTTTTTGACGCAAGAGAAGCGGCCAGACAGCGCCGCAGAAAGAAGGTGAATCAATGATTTATTATGTTTGTTCCCCGTACCGTGGGAAAACGCCTGAACAGGTTCAGGTACATTTTGATTATGCGGTACAGCTGACACGGGAAATGTTGTTATACGGCCACTGTCCCATTACACCGCATTTGTATATTACCGCTTGTCTGAATGACAATGAACCGGACGAACGCAAGATCGGACTTGAAGCAGCCCTTGAACTTCTGGAAAAATGCGATGCGGTTATTGTTGGTCAAAGGTATGGGTTCAGTGAGGGGATGGCGGCTGAAATCGAAAAAGCCAAACAGCTGAATATACCAGTCTTTTACCGTGATCGGAACATAGCTGATTTCAAAAATTTGACAATCGTATGCGATAAGTCATCCGGTTATGCAAAAACAAGAATCATTCAGGACGATGTGGAGTTGCAGCGGGTTACAAGTTTTTCATTTACCCATGAAGCCGGGGAAAATCCGGTCTTTAATGTGGATATGGTGGAACCGGAAAAGGAAGGTGAAACCAGTGAAGATGAAATATAAACGTTGTATCGTATGCGGAAAAAGAATAGGGGCCGCTTATACAAGATGCTGGGACTGCCATAGAAAAAATTTAGGTTACCCAAAACAGTGTAAACTTTGCGGGGCTGTCATTGACGAAAAATATATTTACTGTTGCTCATGTGCAGTCAGTAAAAAGCTGATACCAGCAGAACAGAAAGATGGTGATTATTGATGGCACAAGAAAAGCAATTTGAAGAAAAGGTCAAGAAGTATCTGAAAGAAAATGGCTGCTGGTTCCTGAAATACTGGGGCGGCGGTGGCTTTACAAAATCAGGGATCCCGGATCTGCTGGTATGTTGTAAAGGCTGGTTCATGGGGGTGGAAATCAAAGGCCCGGATGGGAAGCCGTCTGACTTGCAGATTTACAACTTGCGAAAGATTGACAGCGCCGGGGGCAGGGCCATCCTGCTATATCCAAAAGATTTTGATCTTTTCAAGCGTCTGGTGGAAGATCCGGGCAATCAGAAACTTTATGAAGTGCTGAAAACGAAGTGGAAACACTTTGAAAATATAATGAAAAAAGGAGAATAAAACAATGGCAAAGAAAAAAGAAGAAGTAGTTCAGGATCAGGTACAGGAGCAGACAGCGGAAACCGCAGCACCGGCCCCGGCAGCTAACAAGGGAATGAACCCGGTTGACATTTTCCGGGATGCCCTTATGAAAACCGAACGGGAAGGGATGGAGGACTTTCTGGACTTTGTTCAGTCAATAGGTTTTCTGGATGCGCCTTGCAGCGGCGGCAATCATTTGGCGAAAAAGGGCGGCTTGCTTGAACATTCAGTGAACGTTCTGAAATACGCTGAAAAGATCGGTGTTGCTCTGCTGGGTGGTGCGGAGTACAACAAGATTCAGGACAGCGTGGTTATTGCCGCCCTGCTGCATGATTTAGGCAAATGCGGGGACTATGGCAAGTCGATGTATGTTGACAATATCCTGAAATCTGGAAAACCGTCAGAAGCAAAGCCCTTCAAGCGGAACCCTGATCTGCTGGCAGTTCCCCACGCTGTACGGTCAATCAAGCTGGCTACACTGTACATTGACCTGACAGAAGATGAAGAATGGGCGATCCTGTGTCACGATGGCCTGTACGACTTCATGTATAAGGATTTAAAGGGCAAAGAAACGTGGTTACAGCTGATCATTCACTGGGCTGATATGTGGGCCAGCCACATTATTGAAGGTGGCAGCGATAAGGAAGGGACTGAATAATGAATACAGCCGTTACAATAACTTTGATTATCTGTATCACCATAGTGGTGATCGGAATTGTCAGTGAAGTGGGAAAAACAATCAGATACAAAATTTATCAGGAAAGTGAGGAAAAATAAGATGGCACAGAAAACTTTAGTAATGGGTGAATCTGGAACCGGGAAAAGTACCAGTATGAGGAACCTTGATCCGGCGATCACTTCCATTGTGAACCCGGTAGGGAAGCCGTTACCCTTCAAAAGCAAAAACGGCAAGTTCACCATGCTGAACAATGAAACGAAGTCCAGCAACATTGTTTCATGGATGAAAGGTCAGGTCAAGGCTGGGAAGAAAATTCTGGTGGTGGATGACTTTCAGTATTTGCTTTCTATCCCCTATATGAACCGGATCCATGAAGGGGGCTGGGATAAATGGAACGATTTCGGGGATGACTACTTCCGGCTGATTGATGTATGTGCAGAACTTCCGGCTGATGTGCGTGTTTATTACCTGTCCCACTGTGAAACGCTGGACAATGGGATCACTACCATTAAGCTGATCGGTAAGCTGCTGCGGGAGAAAATCACCATTGAAGGACTTTTCACCACAGTGCTGCGTACTTCTGTGATTGACCAGAAATATTATTTCCTGACGCAGAACAGCGGGAAAGATACGGTCAAGTCACCTATGGGAATGTTTGAAGCCTATGCGGTGGAAAATGACCTTGCCTATATTGATGACAAAATCTGCAACTATTATGAAATCGGCGATTTCAAGTCTGATGAAGAAATGGCAGCACGGGATCAGGAAGTTGCCGGAGAGGTTCAGAAGCCTGACAGCAAGGGCAGACGGGCAAGGGGAACCGCTGGCACGTCTGGAAGCACAGGAACCACGGGAAGCACCAGAAAGACACGGGCGCAGGTGGAAGCTGAAAACAATGAAAAGATCGGTCAGTATATGGAACAGGTTGACAAGGCCGTTACAGAAGCGTGTGGAGATCGTGAAGAAATCCCGTTTGAGGAAGCCGCCGCTGCTGCTGATACCGTACCGAAGCCGGATCTGGAAAAGCCGCCCCGCCGCACACGCCGGGAACGTCAGGAACAGACCACAGAAGCCGCAGGAAATACCCTTGATAAGTTTATGGACATTCCTGACGGACAGGACGAAGAAACGCTTCCCATGAACCCGCCTGAGCAGCCTGAACAGAATACCAGACAGCGCCGGTCAAGGGAGATTCAGCCCACAGGGGAAGCACCTACAGAAACACCGCCGCAGGAAGCCGCAGCCGGTGAAACAGCTGGCCGGAGCCGCCGCACAAGACGCACAAGGTAACAAGTAACATAAAAATAAATTTTTACAGCGCAAAAGCGCAGAAAGGATGTTATAATGGCAGTAGATTTTTCCGCATTGGACAGAGAAGTTGATCAGGAGCAGTTGAGAAAAGACGTAGAGGAAGCAAAGAACAACAGCGGGGACATCCCCAAAGGAACCTATATTGTGGGGATTGACAAGATGGAGATCCGGGCCACGAAGGATGGCCGGCCTATGTTCTTCATTCAGTGCCGTGTCAAAGAAGGGGAATACAAGAATAAGTGTGTATTTATGAACCGGGTTATTTACGGGACAAAGAATGACGGCAGCATGATCCAGTCTGTTATTACCCTGCTTGACAAGCTGGAAACGGAAACCATCCCGGAGTTCAACGGGTATCAGGATTTTGTGGATGTGGTGGCTGACATTTACGAAGAAATTCAGGGCAAGGTTGAATGTGAAATTGACTATGACAAGGACGCTTTCAACAGTGTCAGCATAAAGGAAGTATTTGACGTATAAATTTTTTTAGCTTGAAGGTATCTTCCTAAGATACTATAAAAGTAGAATGGTGGTTGCTGTATCTTTGCAGCAGCCATCATTTTCCAAAGGAAGGTGATCAAGATTTTATTTTATGACTTTGAAGTTTTCAAATATGACTGGCTGGTTGTAGTGATTGACAGCGACACGCACAAGGAACACGTCATAATAAATAACCGTGACCAGTTAGAACGGCTATATGAAGCAAATAAATACAACATATGGGTGGGGTACAATTCCCGCCACTATGATCAATATATCCTGAAAGGGATCCTTTGTGGTTTTGATCCAAAAGAAATAAATGATTTTATCATTGTTCAGCACATGGACGGCTGGCAGTTTTCTGACCAGCTGCGGAAGATCCCCTTGAATAACTATGACGTGATGCCGAACCCGCCCGTAGGATTGAAAACACTGGAAGGATTTTTAGGATCCGACATAAGGGAAACGGAAGTTCCTTTTGACATAAACCGGAAGCTGACACGGAAAGAAATTGAACAGACGGTGTTCTATTGCCACCATGACGTAGAGGAAACCATAAAAGTGTTCATTGAAAAAATTGATGATTTTCATGCTATGTATGGGATCGTCAAGGCTTTCCCGGACATGGTGAACTTGTCAAATATAGGCGATACGGAAGCCCGGATCACTTCTAAAGTTCTGGGGTGTGTCAGAAAGAATTTCAGGGATGAATTTGACTACTTCTTTCTGCCCTGCATACAGCTGAAAAAATATAAAGCAGTTCAGGACTGGTTTGAAGAAAAGAAACGGGAAGCCCTGTCAAACAATATTCAGGGGAAAAACGATGCCGCAAAAAAGGCATGGTATAAAGCGCAATCTTTTGAAATGATTGTAGCCGGTGTTCCGCACGTTTTTGGTTTTGGTGGGCTGCATGGTGCGCCTGATAAGCCTATACACAAGAAGGGCCTATTGCTTCATGTTGATGTAGGCAGCTACTACCCTTCTTTGCTGCTGGCGTGGGAACTTGTCACCAGAGCAGCCACAAATGACAACTACAGACGTGTATATGACACCAGAATGAGCCTGAAAGCCGCTGGTAAGAAGAAAGAACAGGCCCCGTATAAAAAACTGTTAAATGCCCTATCTGGAGCCATGAAGGACATCACTAACCCGGCATATGATCCACGGAACAATAACTGTATGTGTATCAATGGACAGTTAATGCTGCTTGACCTGATTGAACACCTTGAAGTAGTTCCGGGCCTTGAACTGATTCAGAGTAATACAGACGGCTTGATTATATGGATCCCTGATACTGACGAAGCCTTCAACATGGTGGATGATATTTGTTATGACTGGGAGTGCAGATGCAGCACTGAAAAATGCAATATCAGTCTGGGGCTGGATGTCGTTTCAGAGATATTCCAGAAAGACGTAAATAACTACTTATGGATTGACGCAAAGGGCAAAGTGGAGCGCAAAGGGGCCTATGTGAAGGAACTATCCCGGATAGACAACGATCTGCCTATTCTGAACACCGCACTGGTGGAGTATATGACGCACGGGACACCGATTGAAAAGACCATCAATGACTGTACTGACCTGATCCAGTTCCAGAAAATTGTGAAGCTGTCAGACAGCTATAAATGGGTGGAGCATGAACACGGGAACCCTGAACTGGTGCAGAAGGGTGTGCGGGTGGTCAAGACCTATTATAACTATACCCATACAAAACGGTACACTTACAAGTCATACCGTGTCTTTGCTTCCAAAGATATGACGGACGGGCGGATCCTGCGGTGCGGCGGGAAGCGTGGACGGCCTGAAAAGTTTGGAAACACGCCGGATCACTGTTATATCTTCAATGAAAGCGTGGAAGGGGTTCAGACACCGGAAAAACTGGATCGTCAATGGTATATAGATTTTGCCCGGAAGCGCCTGAAAGATTATGGGGTGAGCGCATGAGGGAATATAGAAAAGCAGATGCCCGGAATCCGCACATGGGACTGAATAACCGTATATGTCGGAATCCTGAATACTGGTGCAAGCTGCATCAGGTATGGCTTTCTGAAAATGACGTAGCAAAGAAACAATGTAAACATAAGCCCACTTTTGACATGATAGGCACAGTCAGGTGCGGCAATCTAGTGAAAAGATCGGACTGGGAGAAAGGACGGGTGAAAAAGAATGAACACTATAAACATAAAAACCGGAAACGGCAGCATGACAATAAACATTGACAACTTCTTTCCTTGCAGTCAGGCCCGGTTCAATAAGCTGTTCAAAATCGTTCGTCAATTTTCGTGGCTGAATGATGTTCAGGCAATCGCTGAACAGCTGAACCAACACTTTACGGAACAGATTCAGGACAATGAGATCACAAAGGCGGGATATGCAAAAAGGTATTTCAGGCAAATGCAGGCACACGCTGACTACAGGGACATGGTGGAATCAGGAAAGCATCCCAACGGGATCCCGCTGACAAAAGAGGAATTGAAAGACTTCAAGAAAAGGATGGTCGATGCTGGGCGCTGGGCGAAACAGTACCTTTGTGAGACAAAAAAAATAGATCGTGAAATATCGGCATTAAAGAAGAATCTGGAAATGCTGGGAAGTTTGGAGATGTAACACATGGCTGATCTGTATAAGGGATATATAAAAACCAAAAATAAACAGGCTGCGGAGAGGTTCAAAGACAGGACTGACTTCAAGACGCTGGATGAAGTCAGTTCCCTTCCTGAATATGCTGGTATTCTTGAAAAAGATACCATGTTTATTGATATTGACGATCCCGATCAGTCTGAAATACTAATGGACATTGTGGAAGCGCTACAACTGGATTGCCGGGTGATCTGCACCAGCAGGGGAAAGCATTTCATTTTTAAGAACACGCAGCTGCACCAGTGCAAGACAAAGGCAACGCTGGCCTGTGGCCTGACCGCTGATATAAAGGTGGGTTATGTGAACGCCTATGAAGTGCTGAAAGTAGACGGTGAAGAACGTTTCTGTGAATGGGACATTGAACCGGGCGCACATTATCAGGAAGTTCCGAAGTGGCTTTTACCTGTAGGGAAGAAAAAACTGGGTTTTATTGACATGGAAGCCGGGGATGGCCGGAATCAGGAACTTTTCAACTATATTTTGACGCTGCAAAGTAATGATTTCAGCGTGGAAGAATCACGGGAAACGATCCGCATTATCAACAATTATGTCCTGAAGGATCCCTTGTCAGATCAGGAAATAGAAACTATTTTACGGGATGACGCTTTCAAAAAGCCGGTATTCTTCAACGGTTCCCGCTTCCTGTTTGACCGTTTCGCCGCTTATATGAAGAATACGCAGCACGTTGTCATTATCAACGGGAATCTGCATATATACCGGGATGGTGTGTACCTGAACGGTTACAGGCACATTGAAGCGGAAATGATCCGCACTATCCCGGATCTGTCTGACGCAAAGCGCAAGGAAGTATTGAAGTATATGCAGCTGATATGTGAAAAGGTGGAACCTGCGGATGCCCGTTATATAGCGTTCAGGAATGGTATATATGACGTGGTAACGGACACCATGCAGGACTTTTCCCCTTCCATTGTTATCACCAACAAAATACCGTGGGACTATAACCCGCAGGCGTTCAATGAACTGACTGAACAAACACTGAACAAATTAGCGTGTGACGATCCAACAATCCGGGCGCTGCTTGAGGAATGTATTGGTTACTGTTTTTACAGGCGTTCGGAACTGGGAAAAGCGTTCATTCTGACCGGGGAAAAGAACAACGGAAAAAGTACCTTCCTTGATCTGGTCAAGGCCGTTGTGGGTGAGGATAACATATCAGCCCTTGACCTGAAAGAACTGGGGGACAGGTTCACCACTTCAATGATGTTCGGAAAGCTGGCAAATATTGGTGACGATATAGGGGATGACTTCATGCAGGGTACACAGGTAGCCATGTTCAAAAAGATTGTGACAGGAAACCGGATCAAGGCAGAAAGAAAAGGTCAGGATCCGTTTGAATTTAACCCATATATAAAGCTGCTGTTTTCTGCTAATGACATACCACGGATGAAGGATAAGACCGGGGCTGTTTTGCGGCGGCTGGTCATCATTCCTTTTAATGCACAGTTTTCAAAAGAAGATCCTGACTATGATCCGTTTATCAAATATAAACTGATTGAACCGGGTTCTATAGAATACCTGATCAAGCTGGGAATCATGGGCTTGCGCCGTGTTCTGGAAAATCAGGACTTCACCAGATCAGACCGTGTTGATCGGCAACTGGAGGAATATGAAGAAGAAAATAACCCTATTGTGGCTTTCCTTCACGATCTGGAACATGGGGAAAATGACATAATCAATGAAACAACGGCTGATGTATACGCCAAATATAAAATATTCTGTAACGCTGCTAATATGCAGCCCATGTCAAAGGTTGTTTTTTCAAAGCAGATAAATAAACGGTTATTGACAGAAGCAGTTGTTAAAAAAATAAACGGTAGGCCGGAAAGAGTTTTTGTAAAAGTGAAAGGAATTATGAAAGAATGAAAACCTGTATATGTGATAAATGCAGCACGGAAATTGAAATGAATGTTCAGGAAGAAGTTATTGATCAGGATAAGGACGGGAAGGACATCACGGAACAGTTCTTTGTCTGCCCGGAGTGCGGCCAGCGCTACACTATATTCATTTCTGATCAGTTCATGCAGCAGAAAATAGCAGCCAGAAAGCGCCTGAAACGGATGCCAAAGAATTACAATCCGGCGCTGGATGCTGCACTGGTGAAAGAAATGCAGAAGCATTTTAAGAAGCTGAAAAGAAAATACGGGAGGGAGTGACACGGATGAAAAAAGTTGCAGTGACAGCCAGTATTCTGCTGGTGGTTGTGGTGGTTTATAAAGTGTGCATATGGGACTATTACAAGGCGGCTATAATTTAAAAGTTACAGTTGGTTACACATGGTTACAGTTAAAGTTACAGTTAAAAGTATTGATTTTATGGGCGGTTACACATGGTTACAGTTAAATTCAATGTTCTTTTATATTATGTTTAACAGCGTATATTGTACTTTGTTTAAATATAAAAAATTAAGAATATAGACATTAAGTGTAACCTGTAACCGAACGGAAAGGAAGGTTCAAGAAATGGCTGAAAATAAAGGAAAAAGTGCGGTTACACTTTATGACAGAACTGTGAAGTATCTGTCACAGATCGAATATATAGACGAAATGATCGGTGAAAAGCAGGATATTATTGACAGTCTGCGGAGCAGCATCACAGGAACGTCAGCCAGTACGGAAAGTGAACGTGTGCAGACTTCCCCTAAAGACCGTTTAGGTGAAACCTGTGCAAAGATCGTTGACCTGTGCGAACAGCTGAACAAAGACATTGATTCTTTTGTAGATATGAAAGCGGAAGTCATACAGACCATAGATCAGTATGTCGATGACTTGAAAGAAAGACGTTTGCTGTATTTGCGCTATTTAAAGTTTATCCCTATTGAATCATGTGCTAAAGAATTGCACGTTTCACGGCGCACAGCATACAATTTACACAAGGCCGGTATTCACAAAATTTCTAACAAATTTAAAGACTTGCACAAAATTACATAAACTTGTACATACAGATACTTGTATTGCATTGTTTTCTGTAATATAGTGTAGGTGTCGAACAATACATGAATGACCTTCAAGGCGGGACGCTTTGAAGGTTGTTTTGTTTTAAAGAGAAAATAAGGGGGTGTGTTTCCTTTGTCAGACGGTAAGGATCTGCGGAAGGAAGCCTTTGAAATGTTCCAGCAAGGTTTTAAGCTGGTGGACATAGCAAAGCAGCTGAATGTTCCTGCTGGCACTGTCAGACGATGGAAGCACAGTGACAAGTGGGAAATGAACGGGGGAACGAACGGGGCGGGCGAACGTTCGGAAAAAGCGAACGCACAGACGAACGTTCACGAAGTATTTAAGCAGAAACGCCGTAAAAGGGTTTATTCAGATGTGCAGCAGGTAGAAAAGAACGCCGGACTTACTGAAAAACAGCGGCTTTTCTGCCTTTTTTATGTCCGGTACTTCAATGCAACAAAGGCATATCAGAAAGCATATGGGTGTGCCTATTCAACGGCGTGTGCTGCGGGCTGGAAGTTATTGCAAAATACTGAAATCAAGGCGGCAATCATGGAACTGAAACAAGGCCGGTTGAATCAGCAGCTATTGGATGAATCGGACATTTTTCAGAAGTACATGGACATAGCTTTTTCGGACATAACCGACTTTCTGACGTTCGGACAAAAGGAAGTTCCGGTCATGGGTGCGTTCGGCCCGATCAAGGTTGAAGATCCAGACACCGGAGAAAAGATACCTGTCACCAAAATAGTGAACGTTGTCCAGTTCAGGGAATCGGACGAAGTTGACGGGACACTGATCAGTGAGGTCAGACAGGGGAAAGACGGGGCCAGCATAAAACTGGCTGACCGTATGAAAGCGCTTGAATGGCTGTCTGAACATATGGACATGGCAACGCCTGAACAAAAGGCCCGTATGAAGAAGCTGGAAGCGGAAACTGAACGGATCAGGAACAGCGGCGGCGCAGAAGGTGAGGATGATGGCGTTGAAATCATTAACGACTGCCCCACCTAAAAAGAAACAGGTGCGGATCAGTGAAATTATAATACCGAAATATCAGGCTATATTCAATAATCGCACATATAAGCACATTATATTGACTTCTGGCCGTGCCGGTACGAAGTCCAGTTTTGCAGGTGTGCGTGGTATATATCAGCTTGTCAATGATGGTTCCGGTTCCGTGGTGGTGTTGCGTAAACGGCACAATAAGCTGCGGAAAACGGTATACAAGGAAATGCTGCGGGGTATTAACCGACTGGGGATCAGCAAGAAAAAGTTTGAGATCACAAAGTCCCCTATGGAAATCACCTATAAAAAGCACGGCAGCACAATGTACTTTGCCGGTTCTGACGGTATAGACGATACAAAAGGAATCATTGACGAAGATAAACCGATCAAGCTGGTCATACTGGACGAACTGACAGAGTTCTTTGACGATGGCGAAGGTGAGGATGAACTTCTGAACATTGAAGCGACTTTTGCCCGTGGAAACAAGGGTGATTTTCAAATGATCTATCTGTTCAATCCACCAAAGAACCCGAACAGCGACATTATGAAGTGGCTGACCAAAATGAAGCAGCGGCCAGACACCATCCACATTCACACGGACTACAGGGATGTTCCGGCTGACTGGCTGGGGCCTGACCTGATACAGTCAGCGGAAACGCTGCACCTGATAGATCCCCGTCAATATGAATGGGTATGGCTGGGGAAGTGCATCGGCATAGACGAAGTTATTTACTATATGTTCAGCCAGAAGCACATTGACCGGCCACTTGCAAGAATTGACCGCTTTCCTATTATCGCCATCGGCGGGGACTATGGACAGCAGAACGCCACGACATTTCAGGCGGCAGGTCTGGACATGGCACACAGGAAGCTGCGGGGCCTGAATGAATATTACCACAGCGGCAGGGAAAGCGGAAAACAGAAAGCCCCTTCCTTGTATGCAAAGGATTTTGTTCAGTTCGTTCAGTTGTTGGGTAAACAGTACGGAACGGAAGGTGTACGCTTCCTGCTGTTTCTGGATCCTTCTGCTAAAGGTTTAGCGGAAGAAATCAAGCGGGCCTGTAGGGTTGCGGGGGTTCCTGTATCTGTCCGGGAAGCTGACAATGATGTGAAGCTGGGGATCAGCCGGACACAAAAGGCGCTGACCTTCAACATTTTATCCATTTCCCCCAAACAGGAAAACGCCATTGATGAATTTGGGGTGTACGGGTACGATCCAAAGTCCATTGAAAAGGGCAAGGAAGAACCGATCAAGTTAGACGATCACTGTATGGACGCTATCCGGTATATGGTCATGGGTATGTGGACGAAAATCAAGGCGTGGTTGCCTGTTTCGGAACAGGAAGATGAAAAATAATCAGGGAGTGAAAGACAATGGATATTTTCAGTTATTTCCGGGATAAGGGGATCGACACGGTGAAGCCCACCTATTACCGGCAAATAGAGATCTGGCGCAGCTGGTACAATTCCAATGTGAAGAAATTTCATAAGTACAAAGTATACCGTGGGAACGGTACTTCTGTGAACTGCCTGCGGCACTCTTTAGGCATGGCTAAAAAAGTCTGTGAGGATATGGCGGATCTGCTGCTGAATGAGCGTGTGACAATCACCATAGCAGACCAGACCACGGATGCCTTTGTGAAGGGTGTGCTGGAAACTAACACATGGGAAGAACTGGGGAATGAATTTCAGGAATGGAAGTCAGCGCTGGGAACCGTGGCCTATGTGGTGTATATCAAGGATGCCGTGGTGGACGAAGCCGGGAACATGACCGGGGGCAGCGTGGGGATCAACTATGTGGAAGCAGCCCACATCTACCCTACCAGCTGGCAGAATAAAGTGATCACTGAATGTATTTTCACGTTTCCAAAAACTTACAAGCGTAAGAAATACGTTCATTTTCAATATCACCGGATTGAGGATGTACCCGGTGAGAACCGGAAACAGTATGTGATTGAAAACACGGTTGTGGAGAACACCAGCGGTTCAGGCCGGGAACTGACACCTGACCAGTGGGAAGAAATACCCACTTTCAGTGGGTTGGCTGAACGCATTGAAACGGGTTCAGATCAGCCGCTTTTCATTATTGACCGGCTGAACATGGTGAATAATGCAGACGATGACACCACTAACCCGATGGGTGTTTCCCTGTTTGCAAATGCTATTGATATTATCAGGAAAATTGATCTTGAATATGACAGTTACGCAAACGAATTTTCTTTAGGGCGCAAGCGCATATTTGTGGCCCCGGAATTTTTATCAAACACCAACGGTTCCCCGGTCTTTGATCCGAACGATTCAGTGTTTTATGAATTGCCGGAAGATTATTTCAAAAATGCGGAATCGAAGGAAGCGATCCGGGAAATAAACATGGAACTGCGGATTGAGGAACACAGCAAAGCGATCAATGACGATCTGAACTGGCTTTCTTTCAAGTGCGGTTTTGGCACTGACCGGTACAAGTTTGAAGCTGGCAGCGTGAAAACGGCCACGGAAGTGATCAGTGAAAATTCAGATATGTACAGGAGCCTGACGAAGCATGAACTGGTACTGAACCGGGTGCTGATCCAGCTGATTCAGACAATCATCCGGGCCGGTATCAGCATAGGGATCCCAGGCCTACAGGAAAATACGGACGTGACCATTCAGTTTGACGATTCGATCATTGAAGATAAGGTCACAGAACGTCAGAATGACCGTCAGGACGTGGCGATGGGTGCTATGGGTTTAGCTGAATACCGGGCTAAGTGGTACGGGGAAACACCTGAACAGGCACAGAAGAACCTTCCTGAACAGTTTGACAATGGGGTGATCCAGTGAAACGGGAATACCAGTCAATCCTACAAAACGGCATTGAAAAGAAATACCTGATGCTGGAAGAAGAAATTGAAAAGGACATAGTGCGCCGGATCCAAAAGGCCGGAAAAATTACTTCTACAGCTGACTGGCAGATTCAGCGCTATATGGTGCTGGGACACAGTACGGAAGATGTTGAAAATATCATCCGTTCAGCTGTAGGCGGTGACTGGGCTGACACTTTCAAGCTGTATGATGAAGTCATAGAACAGGAATATGTCAGGTGCAAGGCCCTGTATGAGCAGGTCAACGCCCACTTTGTCCCATATGAACAGAATTATGAATTGCAGCAACTTACCAATGCACTGATCCAGCAATCCAATGACGAACTTTTCAACATAAGCAAGTCACTGGGGTTCATGGTGGACATGGGCGGCGGGCGCAAGGTATTCACACCGCTGTCAGAGATATACAACGGGTATCTGGACAATGCGATCACCATGATGGCATCCGGGGCCTTTGATTACAACACCATGATCCGCAAGGTTGTGGGAGAAATGACCGCTTCCGGGCTGCGAACGGTTGACTATGCTTCCGGCCACAGTAACAGGGTGGATGTAGCCGTCAGGCGGGCGCTGCTGACCGGGATGGGACAGCTGACCGGGCAAATATCCAGAATGAACGGTCAAGCGCTGGGAACAGACAAATATGAAGTTGACTGGCATCCCGGAGCAAGGCCGGATCATGCAAAATGGCAGGGCCGTGTCTGGACATACCAGCAGCTTGTAGATGTCTGCGGGCTGGGTTCCGGCCCCGGTCTGCTGGGTTGGAATTGCCGTCATACCTACTACCCTTTTCTGGAAGGGATTTCTGTCAGAAATTATTCTGATCAATGGCTGGCAGAAATGGATAGGAAGGAAGCGCAGAAAATCCCGTACAGGGGGAAGGAATACAATACCTATGAAGCCACGCAGAAACAGCGGCAAATGGAAACGGCGATGCGGGCGCAACGGGAAAAGGTGCAGCTGCTAAAACAGGGCGGCGCTGATCCTGACGATATTTTGAACGCACGGTGTAAATATCAGGCCATGCTTGATGAATATTCAGAGTTCAGTAAAAAGTTCAAACTTCCTGAACAGCGTGAACGGATATATTATGACCTGCGGGGCCGTGTAGCACCTTCACAGCGAACATATAAGAAATGGCAAGCGGAACAGCTGGAAAAGAAATTGAAGCGTGAAGCGGAAAAGGCAAGGCGTGAGGAAAGGGCTAGACAGAGAGCCGCCGCCAATGCTACAATGAAAGGTAAACGGGAAACCATTCAGGAATTAAGCAGGTTAAAACAGTCTGGCATGGCTGGCACTGAATACGCTGAATACCTGAATATGATCAATACCCACAGAAATGAAAACATTACCAGACTGTATAAAGGGTATGCTGACAATATTAACAGTGTCAGTAAAACAAGTTCAGGCGGTGTGTACTATCCTGCGGAAAACAGGTTGAACTTTGATTACCCTAAATACAGTGATATGAATAAATACGGCACACTTGCACATGAATACGGCCATTTCTTTGATTCACAGGTGTCTTTCAGCAATCTGACCTTCAATGAAATGGAAGCTGTCAGGAAAGCAACTGGCCTTGACCGTTCTTTCCCAAATGTTGCAAGTTCCAGTGATGCGTTTCTGGCTGCTTTGCGTAAAGATAAGCAGCACATCCGGGATATACTGACCGCAGAAGCAAAAGCTGACCTTGCGGCGCACAATGCCAGCAACGGGGTACAGGATGCCATTGACGGGCTTTTCCCAAAATCAAGGATCCGCTGGGGACATGGTGAAAAATACTATAACCGTAAGTATTCCGCTGTGGAATCTATGGATAGAATGATAGGCGGCACAAGGAAGAAAGACTTGCAGCAGGTGTATAAGGATCTAGGGCTGGATGCCAGCAATCAGGCAAAAACGAAAGTTATCTGTAGACAGTATGAAACAGCATCGGAAGCATGGGCCAATATTATGAGTGCGGAAGTATGCGGCGGTGAATCATTGGAATATGTGAAAAAGTACCTGCCAAACTCTTATGAAACCATGCTTGAAATATTGAAAGGGGTGAACTAGATGGGCAATAAGCTGATACAGGCGTTAGAACTGTATGAAAATACTTTTGATGATTCTTTCCCGACTATCCCCATGAGCGGGCGCACGGAAGAAGAAATGATTGACATGATCAATAAATGTGTTTCCGCAAAGAAAGATGTTTATGACATGGGTTATCTGGATATTGAAGCGGTTTATTAAAGCACTGTCACAAATGACGGTGCTTTTTCTATGAAAGGCGGTGAAGTTGTGATCACGGTTTTGGTAGCACCAAACAGGATCCATATATCAGGCCATGCAAACACGGCCCCACGGGGTTCAGATATTGTTTGTAGCGCCGTTTCTGCCCTTACCCTTACACTTATTAGGGGGCTGAAAGAAATCGCCCATATGGGGCTATATGAAAGCGTAGAAGGGGGAAATATCTGTATTGAGTGGCAGAACATAAACGACACCGGCAAAGCGCTGGTTGATACATGGTTTTTAGGTATCTGCGGGATCGCTGCGGAATACCCGGTAATTGAATTTTTATAATGAGTGAATGACGCATCCTGAAAAGGGTGCTTTTTTCATGCCTGACGGGGCAATAAATACGGGACTATCACAGGAAAGTGAGGATGAAACCATGAGAAAGAGATTTTTTGATTTACAGCTTTTCACTGACGGCGGTGAAGGTGGCGCTGGCGCTGCGGGTGCTGGTGCAGGAACAGCCGGGAATGGCAACGGCAGCCAGAACAATGCCGGGGGTGCAACTTACAGTTATGAACAGGCCGAACAGATCGCACAGGCACGGGCTGACCGGGCAGAAAAGGCGGCGCTGGCTGATTTCTTCAAGCGTCAGGGAATGAGTGAGGATGAAGTTACTGCTGCCCTTGCTGATTTCAGGGCAAAAAAGGCCGCACAACAGCCCAATGTCACCGCCGTGGAAAAAGAACGGGATGCGGCGCTGGCACAGGTGGAAGAAATGAAGAACACCAACTACCTGCGTGACAAAGGCGTGAAGCCTGACGATCTGGACTATGTGCTTTTCAAAGTCAGCAAACAGGTGGATGACAAGACCGACTTCAAGAAAGCGGCTGACGCTTTCCTGAAAGAGAATCCCCGTTTTACGGGACAGGGGATGAAGGTTGTTTCCACCGGCAAGCCTGACGGCGGTTCTGGCACAGGCCAGACAGTCAATGATTCAATCAACGCTTCCATTCGTTCAGCGTTTGGAAGATAAAGAAGGGAGAACAGGAACATGAACAGAAACAAGAAACTTTTTAATTTACAGCTGTTTACCGGTGGTACTGCTATCACCAGAAGCAACGCAGAAGCATTGATCCCGGTACAGGAAAGCCACGACATCATTCAGGGCGTGGTTGAACAGTCCACTGTGTTACAGCGTGGCCGCAGGCTGGCAAACATGACGGCGGCGCAGTATAAAATGCCCGTGCTTGACCTGCTTCCGGTGGCGTACTTTGTCAACGGTGAGGGCGGATCCGCAAAGAAGAAGCTGACAACGATGGCATGGGATAAAAAGGTGATCTATGCAGAAGAAATTGCGGTCATTGTACCGATTTCCGAAGCTGTCCTTGACGATGCTGACTATGATATTTGGGGAGAAGTACGGCCCCGCCTGATTGAAGCGTTCGGCCAGAAGATTGACGGCGCTATTCTGTTCGGTCAGGATAAACCGCAGACATGGCGGGATGACGTTGTGACCACGGCCACAAGCGCCGGGGCTGTTGTGACGCTGGGATCCGATCTGTATGATTCTATTTTGGGTGAAGGTGGCGTGATCGCAAAGGTTGAGGAAAGCAGCTACTTTGTGAACGGCCACATGGCTGACATTACCATGCGGGCAAAGCTGCGGGGCCTGAAAGACACCACGGGACAGCCCGTGTTCAAGTCTGATATGCAGACCGGCACGACCTACACACTGGACGGTTCCCCGATGAACTTCCCCCGCAACGGAGCCTTTGACAGAAGCAAGGCCCTGATGATTTCCGGGGACTTTTCACAGCTGGCATACAGCATCCGTCAGGACATTACTTTCAAGATTTTTGATCAGGGTGTGATTCAGGATCCGGCAACGGGTGAAATCCTGTATAACCTGATGCAGAATGACATGGTGGCGCTGCGGGCCGTCATGCGTTTGGGCTGGGAGATCCCGAACCCGATCAACGCTATGGTTCCTGATAAGACAAAGCGCTGCCCGTTCGCTATCCTGACAAGCGCTGCATCCGGCGCTTCCGTTGCGGCATATTCAACGGATGACGGACAGGGTGATGGGCCTTATACAGAAGCGCAGCTTTCCCGCATGAAGGTGGATGACATTAAGGCGCTGGCAGCTGCAAAGGGTTACGTTATCACCAAAGAACTGAAAGCTGAAATTATTGCGGAGTTTTTGGAGCAGCAGAACGAAGGATAAGGGGGATCGGAAATGTACGTTGATTTTGAATATTATTCCAGCGTGTTCAGTGGTTCAGTCCTGTCAGAAGGGGCTTTCCAGAAAGCTGAACAGGAAGCTGAAACGTACATCCGGTATCTGACATACCTGAACGGTGATATTTTCGCAGATACGGCACAGGCTGACGCTATAAAGGGCGCTGTCTGTGCTGCTGCGGATGCCTATCATATGGCAGTCAGGGAAACAGCGGAAGGTGGGAATGTCAAGTCTGAAAGCAAAGACGGGCTTTCTGTGTCGTTTGTTGTGGCCCGTAAAGACGGGGAGACAGCGGATGACTATGTAAAACGCTGTATGTATCAGGTGATCCGGATCCGGCTGCTTCCTACTGGCTGGCTTTCACGGAAAGCGGGGTGTAAACATGATCACAAATGTGGATGCTGTGACTGTCTTTAATGGCAGGACGGATAAAGCGACACGAAGAAAAATTTATATCCCCACGGTGATCAGGGGTGTTTCCTATGTCGAAGGGAAAGGATCCAAAGTGGCCGACAATGGGGTGTGGAGTGACGATGTTCAGTATAAAATCAGGGTTCCCCTGATCGCCGTGGTTCAGGATAACCGGGAATATATGCGGGATCTGAACTATGCAAAGCTGGACAATGAAGAAGCAGCAAAATACTGGACAATACAGAAGGGGGATCTGGTTGTCCGGGGTGAATATGCCGGTGACAGTCCCCTGCTGGGTGAGGATGAAATATCTGCATACGCAAAGGAACAGGGGCTTGACCTGATTCACGTCACGGAATACGCCGATGACACGTCAGGGGGGAGCCTGTACACAAGACACTGGCGGATCGGAGGTAAATAATGGATATACACAACATTGTGACACCGGTGAACCGGGTGATCAATTTCGTGGGCGGCAGCGTCAAATTATGCTGGTCAAGTACGTTTGGACGGAACCGCAGCGCCATGTTCAGCAGAAAACAGAAAATTGTTGACAGTGAAGTGCTGCGGTACTGTGCGCCGCTGATCCCCTTCCGTACTGGGACACTGACACGTTCCGGGACAATCGGAACTGTGATCGGCAGCGGGAATGTTCAGTATGCGACACCATACGCACGTTTTCAGTATTACCAGACGGCACAGTCACGGTCTTATGATTCACGCCGGGGCGCTAAATGGTTTGAACGCATGAAAACAGCGCACAAAGCAGACATTCAGAGGGCTGCGGAAAGGGGGTAAAAGTTTGGTCAACTCAATCATTGAAGGGCTGACAGATTATTTTTTACAGTGTCCCCTTCTGAAAGACGGAGTTTTCCGGGTGGATGCGCTGGGAAGTGAACCCGTGGAATATGCGCTTGAAACGGGGATGACTTCCCCGGTTGTACGAACTTATGTTGATGGTTCCAGTATCAGACAGTATCAGTTCAATTTCAACAGCCGGGAAGCCTATTCAATGGATCGGATTCTGGCAATACAAAATGAAAGTTTTTATGAAGATTTCTGCAACTGGGTGGAAGAACAAAGCATGATCGGGAACCTTCCTGAAATACCGGAAGGGTGCGAAGCGCAAGCCCTGACTGTTCTGACACCGGGGTTCATGCTGGACGCAACGATGGAAAATGCTTTCTATCAGGTTCAGCTGCAACTACAATATTTCAAGGAGGCACCGAAAAATGAAAAATTTTGATTTACAGCTTTTTACGGGCGGCAGAAGTGCGCTGATCCGTAACATGATCGCCGACTATCTGGAAGTAAACGGAAAGATGGAACTGTGCGGGATCGGCTTTACAAAGTTAGACGAAAGCCCCGGCGCACAGAGCGACAACACCACCTATATCAATGAAACCACGTCCAGCGCTGACATTATAGGGTATGAAACAGAATTTCCCTATGAATTTGACGCTGTTCCCGCACAGAAAGCGCTTTATACTTTGTGGAAGGACGGACGGGATCACCATACCGGGGAAGCTGCACAGCATACCTATGTACGGGTTGAACTTTTTAACCCCATCGGTACACCATCAAAGACGGCGGCTGAATACACGGCCCGTCAGTTTATCGTGTCAAATGAAGTCAGCGACTTCACCGGGGACGGGGGACAGAAGATCAACGCTTCCGGTACTCTCCACGCTGTAGGCGATCCGGTTTTCGGCAAGTTTGACACCGTGAGCATGACTTTCACAGAAGGGGAGTTCAAAGGGAAATTTGACCTTGACGGAGAACCCGCAGTACCTACAGAGTAACACAAAAACCATATAGACAACTACTGAAAACGACAACTGATCTATATGACAGTGGACGTTCAGGACAGCGCAGGGTATCACCACGGCCTTGCGCTGTTTTTATATGCTGTGGTGATTGAAAGGATGAAGAAAATGAATATAGAAATCAATGGAGTAACTTTGCAGGCGGATTTCATGGATGCGGATTTCATGGAAGTGTTTGAACCGGCTATTTTTACAATGCGGGAAGGAATCAATGCAAGTAAGACTATGCAGGGCATGGTTGCGGCAAAGTACAAGGCGATGAACCAGACGATTGAAACATTTTTTGATACAGCGTTCGGTGAAGGTACTGCTGACAGTATCTTTCAGGGCAGTAAAAATGTTATGGTGCATCTGGAAGCGGTGGCCAAAATTGAGGAAGCGCAGAGGGCTGAAAAGAAACAGTTCAACGATTTTTCCAACAAATACACGCAGCGTCAGAACAGTTTCCAGTCTATGCAGGGACACCAGAAGAAACAGAGAAACCAGCCTAACCGCACATGAATGTCTTAATGGATGACTTGCCTTGTACCGTCATTGTGGCAGACGTTGAGATCCCCATAGATACAGACTATAGAACGGGTATTCTTTTTGAACAGACTTTGAGTGATCCGGCCATGCCGGATAATGAAAAGCTGAACACGGTTCTGAAACTGTACTATGGGGATGCTGTTTTTCCGCTGCTGGGCGATATGGACACGGTACAGGAAGCATTGAACGGGATCATGTGGTTTTACCGCTGCGGTGCTGATGAAACGGCGGGATCTGAAACGGAAGGGGGCGCTTCCGGTAAGGATCCGCCGTTTTCTTATGAGCATGATGCCGGTTATATTTACGCTGCGTTTGTTGAAGCATATGGAATTGACCTGACAAAGAACAGACTTCATTGGTGGCAATTTCGGGCCTTATTTTTAGGATTGCCGGAAACGGTTCTTTTCTGCAAGATCATGGCGTACCGCACTATGGAAATACCAGCGAAGATGCCAAAGGAAAAGAAAAGGTTCTATCAGCGCATGAAACGGATCTACAGGATCCCTGAACCTGCTGAACAAATAAGGCTTGAAAAGGAAATGGAAGCCATCCTTGCGAACGGGGGTGACATTTCACAGCTGATCAAGTGAGGTTTTGTAAATGGCAGGTAATGACGGAACATTAAATTTTGATACGAAAATAGACAGTTCAGGCTTTCAAAAAGGTCTTGACGGAATAGGGGGCGCTGCACAAAAAGGGTTATCAGTCACCAGTAAAGTGCTAGGCGGGGCCGCTACTGCTGTCACCGCACTGGGCGGGGCTGCGATCAAAGTAGGTTCAGACTTTGAAGCGGGGATGTCAGAGGTTCAGGCCGTGTCTGGCGCTTCCGGTGAAGCCCTTGAACAATTAAAAGAAAAAGCCAAAGAGATGGGCGCAAAGACGAAGTTCAGCGCCACGGAATCAGCCGAAGCTATGAACTACATGGCGATGGCCGGCTGGAAAACAGAGGAAATGCTGGGCGGTATTGAAGGTATTATGAACCTTGCCGCCGCTTCCGGTGAAGATCTTGCCACTACTTCCGACATTGTGACGGATGCCCTGACAGCGTTTGGTATGTCTGCATCCGATTCAACACACTTTGCTGATATACTGGCGGCAGCTTCCAGCAACGCAAACACGAATGTGGGCCTTATGGGTGAAACATTCAAATACGTTGCACCGCTGGCCGGTTCACTGGGCTATTCTGCGGAAGATACGGCCACGGCCATCGGGCTTATGGCAAATGCCGGTATTAAGGGTTCACAGGCCGGTACTGCCCTGCGTTCCATTATGACAAGGCTTGCAAAGCCCACAAAGGAGTCACAGGCGGCGATGGATGCGCTGGGCCTGTCCATAACGGACAGTTCCGGGAAAATGAAACCGCTGTCTGAAATTGTGGGCGATATGCGGGAAGGCTTTTCTGGTCTTACAGAGGACGAAAAAGCCAGCTATGCCGCTATGCTGGGCGGTCAGGAAGCCATGTCTGGATTGCTGGCAATCGTTAATGCGTCAGATAAAGATTTTGAAAAGCTGTCCGGCGCAATCAATGACTGCAACGGATCCGCCGCTGAAATGGCTGAAATCATGCAGGACAATTTACAGGGGCAGATCACTATTCTGCAATCCGGCCTTGAAGGTTTAGGCGTTTCCCTGTATGAAACCATGCAGGACACGGCAAAGGACGTTGTAAAAGAAGCACAGGGGATGGTTCAGCAGTTACAGGATGCGTTCAATGAGGGCGGCTTTCAGGGCCTTGTGGGTGCGTTCGGTAACGTTCTGGCGCAGATAGTCCAGCGGATAGCGGAAGCGGCCCCAACGGTCATTGAAGCCGCCGTCAGTCTGGTCATGTCCTTTTGTGACGGCCTGAAAAGTGCGCCGGGGATCGGGGAATCGGGCGCAAGCCTGATCACGTCACTTGTCACTGGCCTGATGTCCTGTGTCGGTGAGATATGGACAACGGCCATAGTCCTGATCGGCAAGCTGGCAGAAGGGATTGCTGCGGGTGCGCCGCAGATGGTTCAGGCAGCTTCCACGGCGATCACTGACATTGTGGAATGTATTGTTGACTGGATGCCGGATATTCTACAGGCCGGTGCTGATATTATTGTAGCACTGGCAGAAGGGATTGCTGGCGCACTTCCCACACTGATATATCAGGCGGCGGTCATTGTGTCAGACATAGCGCTGGCGCTGGTTGAAAATCTTCCGGCACTGGTGGATGCTGCCTTGCAGCTGGTCATGGGACTGGTGCAAGGTCTGGTTGACGGGATCCCCGTTCTGCTGGAAGGTGCTATTCAGTTATTCATGGCAATACTGGATGCGCTGCCCGTTATCATAGAAAAATTACTGCAAGCGCTGCCTGACCTGATAACCACAATCATTGACTTTTTCACGCAGAACATACCGCTGATCGTTGACGGAGCAATTCAGCTGTTAATGGGTATCATTGACGCTATTCCCACGATCATTCAGGCAATCGTGAATAATTTGCCGCAGATCATAACGGCGCTTGTCAATGGGCTTGTGGGTGCGCTTCCGCAGCTGTTAGAAGCAGCCATCACGCTGCTGATGGCAATTATTGAAGCAATCCCTGATATTGTGGTGGCGATTGCTGAAAACCTTCCGCAGATCATAACGGCGATTGCTACAGGTTTAGCACAGGCCATCCCGCAGATATTCACGGCAGCAAAGGATCTGTTGTGGCAGATTATTGAAGCGGTTCCTGAAATTGTGGTAGGTATCGCCGGGGCTGTACCGGATATTATAGCCGGAATTGTGAACGGCCTGATCGGTGGAATCAGCGCAGTATGGGATGCGGCTTGTGAACTGGGTTCCGGTATACTGGACGGGATCAAGTCATTTTTCGGTATTAACAGCCCTTCAACCGTAATGGCTGAACAGGGTGATTATTTGGTACAGGGGCTAGTCAATGGCATCGCAAGTATGCCCGCAGAACTGGCCGCATATCTGGATCAGACAGTCCAGAAGATCATAGCATGGGGACAGCAAATGTTCAGCAACGTTCAGAACATAATTCAGAACGTGGTGAACACAGCTGTAAACCTGATCGCACAGCTGCCCGGTAAAATCTGGACATGGCTTGTTAATGTGGTGACAAAAACTGTTCAATGGGGACAGCAGATGTTGACCACGGCCACAAATGCGATTCAAAACATGATTTCCAGCATTATTTCCCTGCTGTCTGAACTTCCGGGGAAGGTCTGGACATGGCTTGTCAATGTAGTTACGAAAGTAACTGCATGGGGCCAACAAATGCTGAATACCGCAAAAAGCGCAATCAGCAGTATGATTTCAGCCATCGTCAGCTTGATTTCTGAATTACCGGGAAAAGTCTGGACGTGGTTAGTCAACACAGTAACAAAGGTGACAGCATGGGGACAGCAAATGTTGAGCGCTGCGAAAACAGCGATCAGCAATATGATTTCTTCCGTTGTTTCCCTTATGTCAGAACTACCGGGAAAAGTTGCAACGCACTTGTCAAATGTCGTTTCAAAGGTTGTCGCATGGGGCAGCGAACTGGCATCCAAAGGGGCTGCTGCTGCTAAAGGGCTGTTTGATGCCGTGGTCAACGGTGTCAGCGGTTTACCTTCCAAAATGGCAGAGGTAGGAAGTAATATAGTCAGCGGTATTTGGAACGGTATTAGTTCAGGCTGGAACTGGCTGAAAGATAAAGTTTCAAGCCTTGCAAATAGTCTGCTGGATGCCGCAAAGGACGCACTGGGTATAAATTCCCCTTCAAAGGCGTTCCGTGATGAATTTGGACGCTGGCTAATGCCCGGAACTGTAGAGGGCGTGAAACAGTCAATGCCTAAAGCGTTGCGGGAAATGGAAGCACAGGCCGGGGAACTTCTGGCAGCTATGCAGGGAACCGTGGACGCTTCCATGAATGAAGTTTCTTTGAACGCTTCAAGTTTTGGGGATGCAAAGGCCCTGAACAATGGGGGAACCACTGTCTATAATGACAATCATCAGGAACAGGAAAACAACTACCATGTACCTGTAGCAACACCAGCAGAAACAGCAAAGTCACAGCGGGAAGCGTTCAGGAAGATGGCCGGGGGTGTGAAGTAATGACAATTAACACATTAAAAATTGAATTGACGTGCAACGGCAGAACGCTGGCGATGGGGCCGGGACTTGATATTGACATAACCAAAGTTTCCGGCCTTGAATCTTCCGAACTGGAAATAAGCACGTCAGACAATGCACTGGTGGATGGGGTGTCTGTAGACGGTAAGAAAATAGGCAAGCGCCCCATCCACATTGAAGCGAAGTTCAAAAGTGGCCGCAATAACCCGGAAAACCGGGCTGCGGTCATTAAATTTTTTAACCCTAAGTATACCGGGAAAGCCCTGATCACAAATATGGGGATTTCCCGGAATATTGAATATGAACTGGAAGGATGGACGTTTGCGGAGCAGCGGAACCTTGACACAAGGCTGGGGATCATTGTGGATCTGATATGTCCGGATCCTTATATGCTGAATGTTGATAATTTTGGTAAGAACATGGCCCACTATACAAAGCAGTTTCATTTTCCGTGGCACTCTTTAGCAAAACGGGCCACAAATAAAAACCAGTACCCGGAGAAAGCAAGGGGGCTGATGCTGGGCGGCATGATTATGGGCTACAGGACGCTGCACAAGGAAGTTGTGCTTGCCAACGATGGGGACGTTTCAACGGGCGTTCAGATTCAGTTTGTAGCGAAACGGGGAACTGTAAAGAATCCGAAAATCACCAGCGTAAAGACTGGTCAATTCATGCGGGTTGTGTGTGATATGGTGGCCGGTGATGTTCTGCTGATAGATACGAACCCACGCCATCAGGTCATTGAACTGAACGGGGTGAACTTCTACCACCACATTGACCGGCGATCAGAACCTTTTGAACTGGAAGTTGGGGACAATTACCTTGAATATGACGCTGATGAAAATTACACAAATTTGGACGTGAATCTATATTACCGGCCTAAATATTTGGGGGTGTGATTATGCAGTTTATTATATTTGACAGCAGCTTCCAGACAACGGGATCCATCCGGGTATTCAATACGCTTTTATGGTATCGCAGGTATTACAGCCCCGGTATATTTGAACTTCATGTACCGGCTGAATATTTTGACCTGATCAACAGCGGCAGGTATCTGTACAGGAATGACCGCACGGAACTGGGGGTGATCCGGGAAGTCAATTTCATGCGTGGGGATAAAAGCCAGAAAACGGCATACTGTAAAGGCTTTTTTGCTGAACACCTGCTGAACAATAACGTGATCTACCCCACTTTTAACCGGACAGGGACACCGGAAGCGCTGGCCCGTGGGGTAATTGATCAGTATATTATCAATCCGGCCAACGCAGGCAGGAAGATCAAACACATTCAGCTGGGACAGCTGCAAGGCGGCGGCACTTCCATCGCCTTGCAGAATACCGGGGACAATGTAGGGGATCGGTTATATGACACGCTGAAAACACAGGAAATGTCACAGCGCCTTGTTTTTGATTATCTGGAAAATACGCTGACATATGAGGTCTGGAAGGGCCTTGATCGCACGGACACACAGACAGAAAACAGCTGGGCGATTTTTTCAGACAGCTTCAGGAACATAAAAAATGCACAGTATGACCGGGATGAATCGGATTGCAAAAATGTGGCATATGTGGCCGGAGAAGGTGAAGGATCCGCCCGGAAGGTGGTTGAAGTGGACATCCGGCAAAGTCCTGACGAAGAACGCCGGGAACTGTGGGTTGATGCTAGGGACTTGCAGCAACATTCTGACAATGTAAACTATACGGATGCACAGTACAGGGATCTGCTGTTTCAGCGTGGTCTTGAAAAACTGGCTGACTATGCGGGCATTGAAAAGGTTGATAGTGATGTAGATCCTGCTGCTAATCTCATTTACGGAACTGACTATGATTTAGGGGATCTGTGTACTTACAGGTACAGCGATGTGAATATAGAATGTTCAAAACGGATCACTGAAATTCAGGAAGTGTTGGAAGGTTCCAAAAGAACGTTGAGTGTTATTTTTGGGAATGACAGCGCAACGGATTTTAAAAAGATTATCAGAAAGGAGACAACATAAAAATGGCTTTTAGATTTGGATATTTCGATTCAGAAATTACAGGGATAGACGATGAGGGGATGCCGATTTTTGATCGGGCTGAAACGTCTGACCTGTTCGCCCTTCTCTTTGCTAATTTAGTCAGTGACGGGGTTCTTGCCCTTCCTTCAAACTGTTTCCGGGTACGGGCTGCGGGGAATGGCCTGAACCTTGAACTGGATCCGGGTTTTGGTATGGTGAAGGGACACTTCTGTTACAATGACGAAGTTGACCATTTAACCATAGAATCAGCGCCGCAGCAGTATAACAGAATTGACCGGGTTGTTATGCGGTGCAACTATCTGGAAAGAATGGTTGAAATTTTAATAAAAACCGGTATAGAAGCGGCTAACCCTGTACCGCCTGAACTGATCCGGCCAGCAGCCGGTGACTATTTTGAATTATGCCTTGCAAATATCCGGTTGACCGCAGGGCAGAAAGTGATCACACAAAGCAGTATCACAGACACACGGCCAGACAGCGCCGTTTGTGGCTACATTACGCAGCTGATTGACCATCTTGACACAGCTGTTTTCTTTGAACAGCTGAATAAATTCTATGAAGAATTTGTTGACAAGTCCAACACCAGCTATAAAGAGTTCACACAGATGGCGGCTGACGCTTTCAAAGCGTTCACGGATGACATATCACAGTATATTGCCACGCTGAAACAGGACAGCACAGACGCATATAACAATTTGCTGAATACTATGAACAGCTTTTACACCACGCTTTCACAGCAAGGAAAAGACCTTCATGATCAGTATTCCGCTGAACTGTCTGAATATCTGACTGAACTTGAAACGAAAGGAAACAATGACCTGTTAGCAATCACACAGCAGTTGATTCTTTTCAAGTCTACAAATGAAGCGGCTTTCCTTGAGTGGTTTGAACATATCAAGGGGATGCTGGGCGAAGATCCAGCCGGAAAGCTACAGATTCAGGTTGACGCACTGACCGCACAGTTGGAAGATACACAAAGTATGTTGATCAGTGGTATGGTGCGGGCGAAGCTGAAAACGGATCAGAATGATTTCATAACAGACAGTACGGGAAAACCGCTGCTGATCGGCTGGCCGATCTGCGGTTGTAATAAATGAAACAGGAGGTAATACGACAATGAATGAAGGAAAAACTTTTTTTGATTTACCACAGGCGCAGACCGTACCGGCTGGTAGCCGGTACGCCGTGGAAATGGGGGACGGTTCCGGGACTAAAAGCGTGACACATGAAGATGTGGTCAAGGCCGTGGGCGGGGATCTTCCGCTGGGCGATACAAAAGACCTTGAAACCATAGCAAAAGACAATTTTGTTAATGCAATCAATGAGATCAAGCGCCGGACAGATTCAGCGTCAGGCGGTGCGGCCATCAGGGTGCTGACCACAGATCCGGCCCTGTATGGGCGTGTTGTATCAGTGACGGATGGCAAAACCACGCTGACCGGTTCCATGTCTTACACTGGTGAATGTATGATAACCGGCATACTGATCAATGGTAATCTGACGGTATCTGCATCCACGGAAGAAGGGGCCACAGCTGAAACCACTGTCACGGTCACGAATTACGCCACATATAGCGCAGAACTGGACACAAGGGGAGAATATAACCGTATAGACGTGAAAACGGCTGAAACGGGCTTATATGGACGTACAGTGACCGTTTCCAACGGTACAGACAGCGCAACGGGGACAATCGGAAATGACGGTACAGCAAAGATCCGCTTTTCCTTTTCCGGGGCGGTTACAGTGACCGCTTCCGATGGTACGAACACGGCCAGCGCTTCCCTGAATGTGTCAGGGGAAAGCGTGGGTGTCTACAGTGTGGATCTGCAACTGTATCACTTGACCGTGACCACGGCTGACAAAAAGCTGAACGGGAAGATGGTCACGCTGGTATGTGGAAGCTACAGCAGGACGGGAACTTTTGCGGGCGGTGTCGCTGCTATCACCTTTGACAGTAATTTCAGGGGTGAGTGTTTGATCGGTGCGTCAGACGGTTCCAGAACTGGCACGGTCAAGATCCATCCGGTTCCTTCCATGTATGCCTACAGTGTCACAATGACGCTTGCGGTTGTGTATTCTGCCCTGATTGATTTTTCAAAGTCTGCACCGGATAAAATGATCACTTATGCGGACGATGCGGAAGGTATGGAACACAGTTTTGCGTCATGGCGTGATATGCCGATTTTTAAGGATATGCGGCCCTGTGTCCTGAAAAATGGGGAAGTGCTGTACTACCTGAATCCTGATAATTACACACAGAAAGCAGACAGGACAGCCGCAGACATTACCACACTGGGAAATGATGTCATGCTGGAAATTCCCTACAGGGTGGGCTACAGTATTGAAT
The DNA here is from genome assembly GCA_910574345.1 of Clostridiaceae bacterium. Taxonomy (GTDB): domain Bacteria; phylum Bacillota; class Clostridia; order Lachnospirales; family Lachnospiraceae; genus UBA3402. The sequence continues at coordinate 116,283 of CAJSZV010000010.1, forward strand.
GGGTGAACACTGGAAAAAATCTGCTGAAAGTGTCCGTGACCAACGAACCGGACAACGCAGCGTTCAAATATGACGCTTTCAGCCTTGACAGCTATAACGATTGTGACCGGATCTATATTGGTGTTTATAAAGGCCACTGTTCCGGGAATAGAGCATATTCCAGTTCAGGAAAAGCCGTCACCGTATCACAAACCATTGACACGTTCAGAACATGGTGCAGGGCAAGGGGCGCAGGCTATCAGCAGCGCACATATGGCAGCTTGAAACTGATGCAGTGCCTTTTCATTATCAGTCATGGCACATTAAACAGTCAGGCGGCTGTGGGAACCGGATATGTGAAAAGCAGTCACAGCGCTGGCGTTAATACTGGCGGTACAAATGCGTATGGTTTTGACAGTGAAGTGATCCGCACTTCTGCCCCGGCCTATATGACCGATCAGGAACATCAGGTGAAATGTTTGGGCCTTGAAGATTTTTGGGGGAATTATTGGGAATTTATTGACGGCCTGACTTCTGACGCAAACAGAAACGTGATGACCTGCGATATTGCAAAGAACTTTGTCACCAACGGAACCGGCTATAAAAATAACGGAAACGGCGGTGTGACAGCGAATATTGCGAACTATATGAAGTTACCGCAGGGCGGCAGCGATGCAGGTTTTACAGCCCGTGACGTATCAGGATCAGACAGCACCTATTTTACCGATTCTGCTTATTTGTATGCGTCCTGTCTTGCTGTTTTCGGTGGTGGTTGGGCTGATGCTCTTGGTGCGGGCGCTTTTCGGCTGGCTGTGAGTACTGCTTTTTCGTTATCGAGTGTGGGTGTCGGGTGTCGCCTGATGTTTATGCACAAAGAGGAACCGAAGGAAACAGAGGAAGAAGCCGCCTAAAAAGCGGCTTTTTAATATAACTAAAAACCGGGTAGTGAAAGCATGACATAAAGTTGATTTTTACATTCACTTATTGCCATTAAAGAACAGACAAAAAAAACGATTATACTAATTTGTATACGTCCTGTCTTACTATTTTCAGTGGTAATTGGAATAATGCTCTTAATGCAGGCACTTTTCAACTGAATGTGAATAATACTTTTTCGTTATCGAATGTGAATGTCGGGTGTCACCTATTGTTTTCCACAATAGATATTTTTTAAACACGGTGAACTTCCACTACCCTGCCACTAGGCAAAACACAAAGAATCCCGTTATCTGTATTAGTAGCAGAAGCGAACGTTCAGGGGACGGAAAACATCAGGGGTGTTGCATGAAAAGACATGGTGATATTTTTTATAAAATTTGCGCCATGGAAAACCTACGGGAAGCACACCGAAATGCCAGAAAAGATAAATTGTTTTATAAAGAAGTCAAGATGGTTGATCAGGATCCTGACAAGTACCTGAAAGAAATTCAGGAAATGTTGCTGAATGATACTTACGAAGTGTCAGAATACACGGTGTCGATCATCAATGACAAAGGCAAGGAACGAGAACTTGAAAAACTTCCATACTTTCCAGACAGGATCATTCAATGGGCGATCATGCTACAGATTGAACCGATCTTCATGGAAACGTTTTGCACTCATACCTGTGCATCCATAAAGGACAGAGGGATCAGCAAGGCCCTTGATCTTCTTCATGGGTATCTGGAAGATGTACCCGGTACACAATACTGTCTGAAAATTGATGTCAGAAAATTCTATCCTAGTATAGATCACGATATTTTGAAGCAACTGCTGGCCCGCAAGATTAAAGACCAGCGGCTGCTTTCACTATTGTATAAAATTGTTGACAGTGTTCCCGGTACTGGTGTACCGATTGGATCCTATCTTTCACAATACCTTGCGAATTTTTATCTGGCATATTTTGACCACTATTTGAAGGAAGAACTGCATCAAAGGTATGTGGTGCGGTATATGGATGACATTATCATATTATCGGACAGCAAGGAACAGCTGCATGAGGTCAGAAGAAAGATGGGTGAATATCTGGAAACACGTCTGAACCTTGTTTTGAAAGACAACTGGCAAGTCTTTCCTGTAGATGTCCGTGGTATTGATTTTATAGGGTTCCGCTGCTTCCACGGCTACACGCTGTTACGGAAACGAACCTGTATAAAGTTTAAAAATATAATGCGCCGGATTCAGAAAAAGCAGGAAGCCGGACTTCTGATCAGTTATTCAGAATTTTGTTCAGCTAATTCATATTGTGGATGGCTGGATATGTGCAACGGCTACAGGCTGAAAGAAAAATATATTGTACCGGTTGCGCCGTCCCTGATGCGGTACTATGAAGAAGTTATTGCTGACGGGAAAAAGAATAAGGTTGTGAAAATCAACAAATATAGAAAGAAGCTAGAAAAGAAAGGATTGGTGAAAGCTGCATGAAAGATTTAGGAATCAGACAGGGAAGTGCCGCCTTTGCCGTTCCGGTGGTTGTTATGCCGGATGCGGTGTATGTCCACAAGGATATACAGAAGGTGGAGCCGCAGGAGGGAATGGAGAACGCCGGGGACGTGTACCAGTATCACGAATTTGTATATGAACCTGACGAATACATTCAGCTGATCGGAAGTGAAAACGACACACTGAAAAAGAATCTGTCCAGTATGTCGGAAGAACTGACCAGCACACAGATGGCATTGACAGAAGTTTTTGAAATGATAGGGGGTGCAGAATAATGAGCATGATGGCAAAGGTTTATGCTGACCTGATCCGCAAGGGTAAAAAGACGGTCAAGGACGTTCCCAAAAGTTTGCAGAAGGAAGTCAAGGCGCTGCTGGCGGGTGACACAAAATGATCCTGCTGGAAGTCCTGCTTTATTTCATACTGGGAAAGGGGGTGGATAATATGGCAATCGTTTATGCGCTGCTGATCATCAAAGGCAAGAAAACCTATGGTGATGTTCCGGCAAAGCTGAAAGAACAGGTCAAGGAAGTTCTGATTGACATGGAAGTGCCTGAACTGGCCGCAGATTGATTTTTTCAGCTACATGGACAAATTATCAAAGACACACGTTAAAGCACCTATATGACGTTATATGAGCGTCAGACGGGTGCCTTTTTCGTGTGCAGAAAGGATGGAAAGACATGAAAATGAAACTTTTAACTTTTATCGGTGTAGTTGGAAGCTGGATCGCTTCCCTGTTCGGGGGCTGGGATGCCGCACTGGTGACGCTGCTGATCTTCATGGGAATTGATTATGTGACAGGTCTGATCGTTGCCGGGGTATTTAAGGCCAGTGAAAAGACAGAGAACGGCGCACTGGAAAGCACAGCAGGATGGAAAGGTCTTTGCAGAAAAGGCGTGACCTTGCTTGTGGTTTTGGTGGCGTGTCGGCTGGATCTGGTCATGGGTTCCAACTTTATCAGGGATGCCGTGGTGATCGCATTTATCGCAAATGAAACTATTTCAATTATCGAAAATGCCGGTCTTATGGGGATCCCCATTCCCGCAGTTATCACAAAGGCCATCGAAGTGCTGAAAAGCAAAGCAGAAAGTGAAGGTGATCACCAGTGAAGATCGTTGAACATTTCCTGACAAGGAACCGCTGCTATCAGGCAGCAAAGCAGAATACAAAGGGCGGCTTAATGCTTCATAGCGTAGGCTGCCCGCAGCCTTCCGCACAGGTATTTGTGAACAGCTGGAACAGTGCTGACAAGTCTGTGTGTGTTCATGCGTTCATTGACGCAAATACCGGGGACGTGTACCAAACTTTGCCGTGGGAATACCGGGGATGGCATTGTGGATCCGGGCCAAACGGATCCGGCAATAATACGCATATCGGTGTTGAAATGTGTGAACCGGCCTGTATCAGATACACGGGCGGCGCACGTTTTACCTGTTCCAATGTAGAGGAAGCACGGGCCGCAGTCAGGCGCACATATGAAAGCGCTGTTCAGTTGTTTGCTGAACTGTGTGAACGGTTCAGGCTTGATCCGCTGGCCGATGGGGTTATTCTCTCCCACGAAGAAGGACACAAACGGGGGATTGCCAACAATCACGGCGATCCGGTTCATTTATGGAATCAGCTGAACATGGGGTATACTATGGACGGATTCAGAAAAGCGGTCAAGGCTGCTATGGGTTCCGCAGCTGTACCAGCAGAACCGGCAGCTGTAGACAATGCCGCTGTGATCTGGAACTTCCTGAAAAGTAAAGGGCTGAATGATTACGCCGTGGCCGGTATCATGGGGAATCTGGAAAAGGAAAGCGGGCTGGATCCCTGCAATCTGCAAAACAGCTATAACAAAAAGCTGAATATTTCGGATGCCGATTATACCGCCGTTGTGGATGCTGGGGCTTACCCTGATTTTGTTACAGACAAGGCCGGTTATGGTTTGGTACAGTGGACGTATTGGAGCCGGAAAAAGGCCCTGCTGGACTATGCAAAGGCGGCTGGTACTTCCATCGGTGATCTGAATATGCAGCTGGCTTTCATGTGGCAGGAGTTACAGGGGTACAAAACTGTTATGACTGTACTGAATAGCGCCGCATCCGTCAGGGAAGCGTCAGACATTGTTCTGCATAAGTATGAACAGCCGGGGGATCAGAGTGTAGCTGTAGAGGAAAAGCGGGCTGCATCCGGTCAGACATTTTTTGACCGGTTCACTGGTTCCGGCGCTTCCCCCTTCCCCGTTGTTCCTTTTCTGGTCAGAGTTGTCATCCCGGATCTGAATATCAGAACAAGCCCCGGTTCCGCAGATAACAGCAATTTGTCAGGCAAGTACACGGACATCGGAACCTTCACTATTGTGGAGACTTCCGGCAGTTGGGGCCTGCTGAAATCATACCGGGAAAAGCGCAACGGATGGATCTATTTGGGGAACCCTGACTACTGTGAAATCTGTTCCTAATTTGTTACTAATTGAGGGGATTTTGACAGATTTAGTTAGCGTGTAAAGACTGAACTTTTCCCATAAATACAGTATTTGCGCTATGTTGTACTGAACCCTTTTTTGTGATGCCATGATTTCGGGCGTAGTCGAGAAAGGCGGATACGTCTGCAGGATTTATGGCCTTTGCTTTGGCCCCTCTGGGATTGCGGGTGAAGAACTGGAATGTGTTGGCATTAATTGTTGACGCGTCCTTTCCCATGGCAAGGTAGCCTTTGGATGAGGACAGATGACAGCCGATGGTTAACATATATTGTATACCTCCTGAGTTTGCTGGCATTATTGTAGCATGAAGACAGTGCTGATTCAATGGGGATTTCCGATTATATGCAATGCTTGAATTTTGCAGCTAACTGTCCTATAATGTGATTGTAGACAAACAAAATGCTTATTCGGAAAGGGTATGAAAGCTGAGGGAAATTATGAAATATAAGTGCTGTATTTTTGATCTGGACGGTACATTAATAAACACTATTCATGCATTAAATAGAACAATCAATCTGACCCTGGGTCAGTTCGGTTATGCTCCCATTGATGAGGCTCACACCAAGATTTTTGTGGGAGACGGGTACAAGACTTTTGTGGAACGGGCCCTGGTATACAGAGGTGATGAGGAGAGAGTTCATCTTGAGGAAGCGCTGCCTGTATACTGTCAAAACTTTGAAAAGAACTGTCTTTATAGGGTCGAGGCCTATGATGGAATGAGGGAACTTTTGGGGTGGCTTAAAAATAAGGGCATCAAAATTGCGGTGCTGACCAACAAAGCGGATGCCCAGGCAGTGGTGAATATTGAGACGGTTTACGGCAAAGGATATTTTGACCTGATTACAGGAGAAAGACCGGACATGAAGCGCAAGCCTGACCCTGAAGGAGCGTGGTATACGGCCAGGATGCTGGGAGTCGAACCAAAGAGGTGTCTGTATCTGGGAGACACCAACACGGATATGAGGACGGGAATTGCAGCGGGAATGGATACGGTGGGAGTTACCTGGGGATTTCGGGAGAGGGAAGAGCTGGAGGCTTTTCATCCTGAATTTCTGGCAGATGATCCCCGTCAAGTGATAGAGATCGTTGGAGGAAGATGTTCATGAGAACAAGGAAGTCTCTGAGAGAAATCGGTTATGTACTGGTCCTTCTGGCAGTTATCATCGTTCTGTTTGGATGGTATACATCTCAAAACCGCAAAAGAATGGAAGAGAGGAATAAAAACTATGGAGCGGATTCGGCGCGCCTGCTGGCTGTTAAGATAGACGATGAGCTGAACAATGCCAAAAACTTAATCAACACCTATGCCTATTTTGTGGGAGAAAGCCTGACGGAGCCTGCGGTTACGACAGAGATGTTAAAGGACATGGAGAAGAATTCCCTGTTCGACACCCTCATGTACATGGATAAGAACGGCACGGACCATGCCTCTGACGGACGGACGGCTGATGTGACAAACCGTACCTTTTACGAGAAGGGAATCAATGGGGAAAGCGGCATGGATATTATATTCGATCACCATTTTTTTGATGAGACCATGGCCTGTTTTTATGCGCCTCTTAGATGGAAGGGGCAAACCATCGGCGTGCTGAGGGGGGCTTACCTGGCGGAGGAATATCTGAAACGTATGCTTACCACTACATATTTTGGGGAGAATGCAGACGTATTCCTGTGTACGCCGCAGGGAAGGGTGATCGCCAGTTCCGACAGTCAGGTTTATGACAGAAATCTTATGGATATGCTGGAAGAGTCCTCTGTAATTGATCATCTTACGGCAGTCAATGCAAAAGCGGTCTTTGAGCATGGAGGCGAAGGGGCCTTTGTCTGCGATTCTGAAAGCAGGACAGATAATATCTGTGTCATGTATCTGCCGGGCAATGAATTTGTTCTGGTTCAGACATTTCCCAAAAACGTTACACAGCGGATGATAAGAGATGAGAATCTGGTTGGAATCCGGTTGGAAACCATGATGATCCTGGCGTTTATCATCTATATCATAGCGCTGCTTCTTCGGGCGGACAGAGAAAAAAAGGCTCTGGAGAGGGAGAAGCAGGAGCTGGGATACATTATCAACGGCGTCAACACGTTGTTCAGCCGCTTTGCTATGGCGGATTTTGAGTCTGATACCTATGAGTATCTGAGCGGCACAAGGCCGGAAGATGAAAATATGGCAGTCAGAGGCACATATGAGGAGTTATGTCAATACCTGTGTTCGGCTATGGTTGAGGACAGTGCCCGCCAGGAGTTTACGGCGTCTATGGAAAGGGATTCCATTATTCAGCAGCTGTCTGAACAGAATGATGTGCGCATGGAAAACTGCGTTATGAGAAAAGGGCATAAGGAGTGGGAACATATCAATGCCATCTGTCTGGAAAGAAGACAGGGAAAAGCAAGTAAGGTTTTATTTATCCGTCAGAATATTACAGAGCTGAAGGAAAAAGAACTGAGTATTCAGGCAGAAAGAGCTCTGGCGGACCGCAAAGAAAGGCAATATCGGATTGCTGTTACCGCCAATGCATTTTCCACCTTTGAATTCAATCTGACGAAAGACAGGATCGACCATGACGTGATCCGTATCATAGACGGACAGGAGCTGTCCCTATTGGAAAGAGCCGGACTGGGAATCCCATGCAGGGCCTCAGAATGTTTTGAAAAATGTAAATCCTTTATATTAAAGGAATCTTTGGAAGAGTACAGCATGGTGGTGAACACTGAGTACTTAAAAGAGCGTTTCAGGCAGGGGGACGCGGAGGTGTCCGTTGACTATTGGGCAATGGGAGCCGGGGAAGAGAGCATGTGCGTCAGGCAGTCATTTATTATGACTCAGGATTATGATACCAATGATATTATGGTTATGGTGGTGGCGAAGGAGATCACGGATATTGTCAGGAAGCAGAAGGAGCAGACCCAGGCTCTTCAGGACGCTCTTTTGCAGGCTCAGCATGCCAACCGGGCCAAGACCACATTCCTTTCCAACATGTCCCATGACATTCGTACGCCTATGAATGCCATTATAGGATTTACTACCATCGCCGTCAGCCATATTGACAATAAGGATCAGGTAAGAGACTGTCTGCAGAAAGTTCTTTCTTCCAGCAACCATCTGCTGAGCCTGATCAATGACATTCTCGATATGAGCAGAATCGAGAGCGGGAAGGTTCAGATCAAGGAACAGGAGTGCAATATTCCTGAGCTGATGCACAATCTGGTTAATATTATTCAGCCTCAGGTGAAGGCAAAGCAGCTGGAGCTGTTTATTGATACCTTTGAGGTGGTCAATGAGGATGTGATTGCAGATGCTTTGAAGCTGAATCAGGTGTTTATCAATTTGATGAGCAATGCGGTGAAATACACACCGGCCGGAGGTACCATTTCTTTCCGGATTCAACAGAAAACTACTTTCCGCCATGGATATGGGGATTATACCTTCATCGTTAAGGACACAGGCATCGGTATGTCCGAGGAATTTGTGAAGCATATTTTCGAGCCTTTTGAGCGGGAGGCAACGGCGACCCAGTCCGGCATCCAGGGAACAGGTCTTGGAATGGCTATTACCAAAAATATTGTGGAGATGATGAACGGAACCATCTCTGTGGAAAGCGAGCTGGGCAAAGGGAGTACATTTTTTGTGGAGTTCACTTTAAAGCTGCAGGATACGAAAAAGAATGCGGAGCAGCTGAAAGAACTGGAAGGCCTGCGCTCTCTGGTGGTGGATGATGATTTCAACGTATGCGACAGCGTGAGCAAGATGCTAAAGCAGCTGGGGCTGCGGGCGGACTGGACCACATCCGGAAGGGAAGCGGTCTACAGGGCAAAACTGGCCTGCGAGGAAGGGGATTCCTACCATACTTATATCATTGACTGGCAGATGCCGGAGCTTAACGGTCTGGAGACAGCCAGAAGAATCCGCAGTACTGTGGGAGAATCCGCGCCGATTATTATATTGACTGCATATGACTGGTCGGATATTGAGGATGAGGCCAGGGCGGCAGGAGTGACTGCTTTCTGTGCAAAGCCGCTTTTCATGTCTGATCTGAAATCGGCGCTGCTGGCAGCCAATAATCTGAGTGAGAAGGAAGAGAATGCAGCCCTCTGGACCATGGCTGATTTTCAGGGCAGGAGAGTCCTTCTTGTGGAAGATATCGAACTGAATCGGGAGATCGCGGAAGTGATCCTGACTGAGGCAGGATTCCTTGTGGAGTCCGTACCGGATGGTACGGATGCGGTGGCAAGGATGGAGAAGGTGGAGGAACATTATTATGACATTATTCTTATGGATGTGCAGATGCCTATAATGAACGGATATGAGGCAACCAGAGCCATAAGAAACCTGCGCCGTAAGGATGTGAAGGATCTGCCCATTATTGCCATGACGGCCAACGCCCTGGACGAGGATAAAGAGATGGCTCTGAAGAACGGAATGAGTGCCCATATATCGAAACCGCTGGATATGGACTTGTTTATCGGGGTGTTGAAGAGGTTTGTGAATGGATAGAGGATTATGACAGAATTGAAAAGGTTTTAAACAAAAAGTCAGTTCCCAAGGGGGCTGGCTTTTTGTGATAGAGTCTTTGGCTTATGGAGTGGGTGTCAAAAAGTGTACCTTTTGATACTTCCATAATAAATACAAAATCTACTATATTCTATTACATTATCGTCAAAAAATCAAGAAAGTTAATTTATTTTTCTGTCCAATTTGTTCCATAAAAATATCTTCTCAAAAGGTACACTTTTTGATACTTATCCCTGTAATTATAGAATTGCCAAGTGAGGTAAGATGTCTGAAGACAAGATATATAAGACCGTCCGCCAATATAATAAAACCCCGATTACAGTGGAAAATATGGAAAAACTGCTGGAGATTGCAAGTGATTACTGTAAGGTAAAAAACTATGTTTATGATCGTTTCGGAGGGGTGGGGAGTCTGTCGAAGCTGTATCCGGGATACACGGTACAGAATGAGATGACCGCCTGCGGGCTGAGGAATGACCTGGGACTGCCCAGCGTCTATTTTTATCTTGCCGTCTTTGATGCTTTAAAGGATATCAAGACTCAGTGGGCCAGGACAAAATCGAAGGTTCTGCAGCTTGTGGGAGCCAATCCGAATTTTACACCGGAGGAAAAGCATTATCTCAGGTTTGTCCTGAAAATCAATAATGCTTTTACCGCCATCCTGAATCAGGAACCGATGAAGCTTCCTGCAGAGATAGAAAAGAAATATAAACAGGTAGCAGAAGAGGTGGACAGAGAAAGGATGCACCGCTATGTGTGCCGCCAGGTTAGAAAATATCACGTAAAGCAGCACACAGATACCGCAGATGGATTTTCCATCTCAGCAAAGGCATACCGCTATCAGGATCATGGGATTTGTATCGCTACCAAGCAGAACCGGAAACGTATTTTCGTGCCGTTGACAGACAATAACCGATATGCAAGCCAGCTTTATGTAAAGTTATATCCCGAAAAAAGGGGGCTGGAAATCATGGTGCCGGTTTACATGACCCCACGCTGCCATGACGACTATACCAATCAGGTAGGGATCTCCATAGGAATGTTTACTATGGTGACAACCAGCGGCGGTCATTATTATGGGGAAAAATTCGGGGATTATCAGGGCGGATATGCAGAGTGGATACAAGTTCAGGCCAAAAGCTACAGTATTAACCGCCAGGATAATCCGGGAAGGAAAAAATACAATACGAAAAAGAAGCGGTTGGAAGAACAGCTTCACGCATATATCAATCAGGAGTTGAATCGGTTTCTTGAAAATGAAAAACCCGGAACTATCTATATGGTAAAATTGCCAAAGCCCCAAACCGGCGGAATCAATTCTAAGATCAACCACCAGGTAAGCATGTGGCAGCGGGGGTATATCCGTGACCGCCTGATGCAGAAGTGCAGGGAGCAGTCTATAGAATATATAGAGGTTCTGGGAAAAGATATCAGCCGGCAGTGCAGTAACTGCGGGAACACGGGAGAACAGAAGGAAACTATCTTTGTATGCAGAAACTGCGGCTATAGGGCGGACAAGAAGATTAACACAGCCAGAAATACCCTGCAGCGGGGAATGGAAGGAAGAGTCCTTCACTAAACAGATCATAAGAACAGCTATTCGGATAAATTCCGGCCATGAGCCGGGGTTTTACCTCAAAGGACCGAACAGTGTGTTCATGATATAAAAATCATACGGCATTAGAAGGCAGGGGAACCTGCGCATTGGGTATGCCAAGACCTTGCGAACATGGAATATTTGCAGATGCAGATACAAAGGCCATAAAAGCCGAACATGACGTAGCAGGGAGCGAAGCGGATTGCCGCATCATCTCAAAAAAGCAAGGGATGACCAATATGCCTTATTTTACGAAAGCAATGAGCTGTACGCCCTGGAAGCAACATCCAAAGGGCCGGCCTACACTTAATAAAAAGGACCATAAAAACCATGAGAAAAGCCCATAAAAAGCAAGCTGAAGACTTTATAAAACTCTTAGAACAAGCTCATCTGGAGATAAAAAAATACATAGAATCAAAAGACTATCCCATTGCCATGGACCTTTTGTCCCAATGTCAGGAAGGCGCCATAGGCCTGGGTAATCTTATCGAACATGACGAAGGGGAGGGCTTTATTACCATCCCCCTTTTAGAATCTTACTGTGAACTGATCTATGAGATTTACGAAAAACTGGGGACTTCTGAGACAGAACCCGCTTCCGTGAATCCGGGGAAAATACATAAAGACCTGAAAAGAACCTTAATCCAAGTGGAAAACAGTATAAAAAACGACATTAAAGTACGATTGGAGATTGCCTTCCTTCCCTACAAAGCATCCATGTGGGACAGTTTGGAGAGTGTATGGATGGCAGCCGATAGAGATCCGGACTGTGATGCTTATGTAGTTCCTATTCCATACTATGAGCGCAATGCGGACCGAAGTTTCGGGACCCGCCATTATGAAGGCGCTGATTTTCCAAACTATGTTCCCATAACCAATTATGAAGAATACTGCCTGGCAGAGAGAAAACCGGATGTAATCTATATCCATAATCCATACGATCAGGGAAATTATGTGACAAGCGTTGACCCAAGATACTATTCCGGAGAATTAAAGAAACATACGGACTGTCTAGTATATATACCCTATTATGCTACAGCTGGAGGGATGAGCGAAGGTCAGTCCCTGTGTCTGTCTTATTTCAACGTAGACTACATTGTAGTACAGTGCGAGAAAATGATTGAATTCTTCGACCCAAGAGTGCCAAGGGAAAAGTTCCTTCCATTAGGCTCTCCCAAATTCGACAAGATTATCCGTCGGTGTCAGAATCCGCCTGAACCTCCCGAAGAGTGGAAAGAGAAGATGAAGGGCAGAAAGGTGTATTTCTACAACACAAGTCTTAATGGAATGCTGTCAGATACCAAGACATTTTTAAAGAAGATGGAATATGTCTTTGCCTGCTTCAGGGGCAGAGAAGATGCCTGCCTTTTGTGGCGGCCCCATCCCTTGCTGGAGACTACCTTTGATTCTATGAGGAATCATCATTATGCCAGATTCAAGGAATTGAAGCAGCAGTTTATAGATGAGGATCTGGGAATCTATGATGATACGCCGGATATTACGGATACCATTGCATTGAGCGACGTGTATATCGGGGATTCGGGGACGTCGGTTACTTCTTTGTTTGGGATTGCGGGGAAGCCTTTGTTTATTTTGGACAATAGTTTTTATAGTGAACCCGGGCCGGATGACTGGCGTGGTCAGTATATAAGCGGCTTTCGGGGCGATGAGCGCAATAGATGGAAGATTGTCCAAGGGAATAAGTTGTATTACTCTCCAGATGATGATTATCATTACGAGTATTATTGTGATTTGTCAGAGTATTCATATGGAGGATACTATCGCGCAGCCTTAGAGATCAATGGCAGACTCTATATATGTCCAGCAAACGCCCAAGATATTCTTGTGGTTGAAAATCGAAAAATCATCAAAAGAATTTTGTTAGAACATTATATAAAACGCTGGGGAGCATTTTCAGGAGCAGGTGATATAGGAAATTATCTGTTTCTGATTCCCAAGGATTATCCGGCTATTGTCAGATATGATACAAAGCAGGACAAGATCGACTATATCACAGGATATAATGATGCATTTATATCTTATGTAGAAGGGGAACAGAGAGTAGGCGGAGTGGGTAAGTGGAAAGACTATTTGATGCTCGCTTCTCCAGTAGATAGCCACATTATCGCTGTCAATAGTGAGACAAAAGAAGTACAGATTTTAACCACAGGAGCAAAAAATTCCTGCGGGTGTATGGGAATTGTGTCCGATGATCAGGATTTGTGGTTGTTTCCATATTCAGGCACTACCATTACCCGGTGGAACCCAGATACAGGAGAAGTGCAGGAATATTGTGAGATGCCAGAAGGATTCGTCTGTAAAAGCAGACCACATGGGCATCGGTGCCTGGAACGTCCCTTTAGTATGGCGGCATTTTATGAAAATAAGGTGTTTTTCTCTCCTTGTTGGGGAAATATGTTTCTTTGTCTTGATAAGAATACAGGAAAGATGGCAGAGTGGAAACCGCCGTTTGAAGTATTGGAAGAGCAAAAAAACGGGTACTATAGTTCCTGGTCTCCCGGATATTTTGTACATCCTACCGATACATTGGGAGACGGGACATACAGGTTTTTCTCCATTCCTAATGGGATGCTCTATGATGTGAATCTTATAACCAATGAATACAGGGAAATTGAAGTTGAATTTAACTTAGACCATTTAAGGGAGCATGAGCCGGGATTTTGTGAGATCTCTGATTGGCTTCAGTATGGCTGCCATAATAGTTATTTTAACAGTCTGGGACGGTTTCTGTCTGGAAGCGTGATTGGAAGTCCTTTTAACAGAGAGAGACAACTGGTAGCATACAGAAAGATTGCAGCGAATAATGACGGAACGTGTGGCGAGAAAATTCACCAGACAGTGTGTAAGGTGTAAGTACAAAAAGAACAGAACTGGAGGAAATCAGTGTGATCAAGGTAATTACATACGGCACCTTTGATCTTTTCCATGAAGGACATTACCGGCTTCTTCAGAGGGCAAAGGCTCTTGGAGATTATCTGATTGTAGGTGTTACTACAGAAGCCTATGATAAGACAAGAGGCAAATTGAATGTGGTGGACTCACTCACAACCCGGATTGAAAATATAAAGAAAACAGGCTTTGCAGATGAGGTTATCATAGAGGAAGCGGCAGGCCAGAAGTTTAACGATATTAAAAAATATCATATTGATGTGTTTACTGTAGGTTCAGATTGGGTAGGGTGTTTTGATTATCTGAGAGATTACTGCAAAGTGGTTTATCTAGAGCGGACCAAGAATATCTCCAGTACTATGCTGCGGGAGCAGAACAGCCGAATTCAGAGAATCGGCATTATAGGAACAGGAAGAATCGCACAACGGTTTATTCCAGAGGCAAAGCTGGTCAGCGGCATCAGTACCCAGGGGGTGTATAATCCCCATGAAGAAAGTGTCAGGGAGTTTGCTGGTAAGTGGGAGATCAATGGATATACGGATTTGGATGAATTTTACGAGACTATCGATTCCGTCTATATCGCTTCGCCTCATGAGACTCATTACGGATACATAAAGTCTGCATTGGAGCATGGAAAACATGTTCTGTGTGAGAAACCTATGGTACTTCAGAAAGCGCAGGCAGAAGAGCTGTTTGAATATGCCGAAATGAGAGGACGGATCCTTTTTGAAGGAATAAAAACAGCTTACTGTCCGGGTTTTACCAGGCTTCTTGGAATAGCTTGCAGCGGAACCATTGGTAATATCCGCAATGTGGAGGCATGTTTTACTAAGCTTGAAAAGCCAGACAGCAGAGAATTGACAGATCTTTCCTTTGGAGGAAGCTTTACAGAACTTGGCAGTTATGTAATGTTTCCGGTATTGAAGCTTTTGGGAGAGAATATCGAAGATATTCGTTTTGACAGCATTCGGGATGAAAGAGGACTTGATCTGTTTACAAGAGCAGTAATGACATATCCCGGCAATATGGGTATGGCTACGGTAACCTGTGGGCTTGGCGTGAAATCGGAGGGCAGGCTGCTGATTGCGGGAACAAAGGGATATATTGTGGTGGAGGCGCCATGGTGGAAGACCAGTTATTTTGAAGTCCACTATGAAAATCAGGATGAGGTGGAAAAATATTCGGAGCGGTTCTTGGGAGATGGGCTTCGGTATGAGATCAGTGATTTTCTTACTATGATAAATGGGGTAGGAAAGAGCGGATTCAAACTGACACGCAGTGAATCCATTACGCTTGCAGGGGTTATGGAAGAGTTTATGAGATGTGCCCGAAAGAGTATGGATTTTGATATAAGATTGAAATGATCAGGAAAGGGAATATAGAGATAGTATGGTGAACTGTAAGGATGTATCAGAACATTACATAACTCCAAAGTCACCCCCCTACTTTGCTTTCAATATATGGAGTATGGAATCAGCAAAAGCGGTGATTGACGGCTCAGCAAAGACAGGTCAGGATGTGATTCTGCAGATCTCCATGAAAGCATTTCAAAGACTGGACAAAGAAGAACTCCGCAGGTTTGTTACCAGCTATATGGAGAAAAGGAAGGTTCATGCATATCTGCATTTAGATCACTGCAGAGATTTGGAGCAGATAAAAGAAGCCATAAGTTATGGCTGGGATTCTGTTATGATCGATGCTTCTGACAAACCATTGGAAGAGAACATTGCAATGACTAATCTTGTATGTGGGATAGCAGAAGAAACCGGGACATTAGTGGAAGCGGAGATAGGACAAATTTTTAAGACCGGAGATAAGGGCCACAATGCGGAATCGGGAATTGCAAGAATAGAAGATATTAAAACTTTTGTGAAAAACAGCAAAGCTCATATCCTCGCGGCAGCTGTAGGCACATCCCATGGTTTATATAAAGGGCTGCCAAAGATTCACTATGATTTGATAGAAGGAATATCAGAATTTACGGATATCCCTTTGGCAATCCATGGAGGGACAGGCCTTACAGATGAGATGTTCTTAAAACTGCTGTCCTATGGGAATGTAAAGAAAATTAATATTTCAACTGATGTAAAGATGGCTTATCGGTGGGGGATTATGGAAAGTGTTCAAAAAGGATATACCGATGAAAGTGGCTTTGATCCTCTCAAGGTGGAGAATGTGATCCACGATTCTTTGGAAGAAATGGCTGTAAATAAATTAAGATTATTAAGGAAAGACAGATAATCATGAAGACAATTCTTGTTCTGAATATGGGTATGAAAAGTATCCGGAGCATTATCTTTGACAGCGAAGGCAATAAACTGGCCTCATATGCTGTGCCCATAGAAACCTCCCTTACCGGCGATACAGTCACCCAAGCTCCCTCAGAGTGGTGGGAAAAGGCATGTAGAGTGATACAAGAGGTTCTGGCAGATGTAGGGGCTATTCTCATTGACTATCTGACTGTGACTACATCCTCGTCCTGTCTGGTTTGTGTGGATAAGGAAGGAGAGGCTCTCCTTCCCTGTATGATGGTATCGGATAAGAGAGCCGTGAAAGAAAGCGCTCTACTAAAAGATGCAGAAGCCTTTGAGAAAGTAAAGAAAAGGACAGGGCTGGGTTCTGACCCCTCCCTGATGATTCCAAAAGCTTTATGGGTGAAGAGAAATAAGCCGGAAAAGTTTAATCAGGTACATAAATTATTATCACCCAATGACTTTCTTATTGCAAAATTTACCGGACAGTACGTAACCGATTATATGAATGCTCAGAAATGGCATTATGATCTGGAACATGGTGAATATCCCTTGGAATTTCTGCAGGAAGTGGGAATTCATAAACAGCTTCTTCCAGAAGTAGTGGTTCCCGGCACTTATGTGGGGAATGTGCTGCCTGGGGCGGCGAGGGAAACGGGACTTTCCACAAAAACACAGGTAATCGCAACTACTTATGATGCCATATGTTCTTTTATCGGCAGCGGTGCCTTAAATGAAGGGGAGGCAAGCGATGTTTCGGGAACCGTTACTGTATTTCGTGCAGCATCCCAGAGGAAGATAGAAAAGCCGTTGGAGAAGATCCAGCAGCTTCCTTATTATGAGGGCGGTATTCATATCGTAGGCGGTTCCAACAATCTGGGAGGCGGTTTGATCGAATGGGTAAAGCAGTGCTATTACCAGAACGAGTTCCTTCCCTATGAACTTATGGAAAAAGATGCAGGAGAGGCTTCCTTAGGAGCAGGCGGTATCATTTTTCTTCCCTATCTTCTGGGAGAGAGGGCGCCTGTCTGGGACAACTGCGCCAGAGGTGTGTTTTTTGGTCTGGAACGAATGCATACCAGAAAGGAAATGACAAGAGCCGTATTTGAAAGTGCAGGATTCATAGACCTGGATATGATCGGAGCTATTGAAGAGGCGGGGCTGCCGGTTCATACCATCCGGCTTTCAGGAGGACTGGCCCGGCTGAATTTGATTTCTCAGATAAAAGCGGATATTACAGGGCGACAGGTCTGGGTGCTCTCGGAATTTGAGACTACAGCCACAGGGGCAGCTATGATCGCACTTTATGGACAGGGAGTTTATAAGTCTTTGCAGGAGGCAGTAGAACAATTCGTGCAGGTTCGTATGATTATCAGGCCAAATCAGAGAAATCATGAAAAATACAGAGAGCTGTATCAATTATATAAGGAGACCTACCACACTTTAAAACCCTTGTTCCCAAAGAGAATGGAACTGACAGAACGTTTATACGGAGGGAAAAGGATTAAGATAGAGAATCTTTGATAAAGGGGAGCTTATGGAACCATACCAGTTAAATATTCCGACAAAAGTTTATTTTGGAAGAGATATATGGAGAGAAGCGGTGAAAGCTTTGGAATCCTTCCTTAAGGGAAATATTATGCTTGTGACTACTGGGCGCTCTCTGACCCGCCTTGGTTACGTTGAAGAACTGGCAGAAACTATAAGAAAATGTTCTTCGGCAGAGCATGTAATAATTTTTGATGGGGTCAGTGCCAATCCTAAACTTTCAGAGGTGAGAAAAGGGATTCAGTGGGGAAAAGAAAACGGAATAGATATGATCCTGGGCTTTGGCGGAGGGAGCGCTATGGACGCGGCAAAAGCCATAGCAGCCGGTGTGGGTATTGAAGAGGATATTGGAGAGCTTTTCTATGGCGGGAAAGAGCCAGGAAAGAACACCTTGCCCGTAATCGCTATCCCCACAACAGCCGGAACAGGAAGCGAGCTGAGCAAGGCTGCTATTATCACAGATGAACAGACCAGGAAAAAGGGAGGGATCCGGGGAACAGCTCTTTATCCCAAGGCTGCTATTGTGGATTCCTTATTTACAGATTCCGTACCTTTTCGGGTGACTATGGAAACGGGTTTTGACGTGTTTGCCCATGGGATGGAAAGCTATTTGTCTCTGGCGGGCTCCCCGTATACCAGAATGCAGTCCGAGTGTGGAATTCAGATTGTCGGAAAATATCTTCCGCGCCTAGCCCTTGATCTGGAGGATAAGGAGGCAAGAGACAAGTTAAGCTTTGCCAGTATGATTATGGGGATCAACTTGGGAAATGCCAGTACCTGCCTCCCTCACAGACTTCAGTACCCTTTAGGAGCTCATACAGATACCAGCCACGGAGCGGGGTTAGCCGTTCTTTTTACGGCGTGGATAAACTGGGAATATGAATATGCTCCGGCTATGGTGGAGAGAGGAATCAGCCTGCTGATGGGGCAGGAAATCTGTGGGAAACAGGCATGCAGGGAAAAAATCCGTTGTTTTATAGAAAAGCTGGGTCTTCCCTTGTCTTTGAAAGAGTTAGGGGTAGAAAAAGAGCTTTTGCCAGTTATGGCGTCTGAGGTGACAGGAAATGTGAAAAATGATCTGGCGGCACAGGAAGAAGAGATCATTACGAAATTATATGCCATGTCTTTTGACCGAGAGTAAAAATGAAATGGAATGAGAAGAACCAGACAAAAACTCTCTGAGTAGCTATACAGGAGGAAGGGAATCTATGCAGGCGATCATCATGGCTGCCGGAAAGGGCAGCAGGCTGGGAAAAATCACCGAAGGAAAGCCAAAATCTTTCGCAGAGATAAAGGGAAAGAAATTGATTGAGTATAATCTGCAGCTTTTAAAAAAGTATGGGATTGAAGAGATCTTTATTGTGACTGGGTATTGCTGTGAAGCATTTGAGAAGCTGACAGAGAATATGGAGGGAGTACATCTGATCTACAATCCTTTTTATGAGATGATGAATGTACTGGGATCTTTTTACATAGGAATGGAGGCTTTGAAAGATGATTTTATCTACCTCCATGCAGATACTCTGTGTGAGCCGGCTATATTTGAAAAGCTGGTTTATATAGCTTCAGACGCGGACGCAGTTCTCCCCGTGGATTACGGTCCCTGTAATGAGGAGGCAATGAAGGTGAAAACCACAGAGGAGAATATTGTACAAATCACCAAGGAAATGCCGGTGGAGGAGGCTGAGGGAGAGTTTATTGGCATGGCCGCCTTTCGCCGGGAGCTGATACCAGATCTCAAGGCTAAGACAAAAAGCCTTCTACGAGAAAAGAAGTTCAGCGAATATTTTGAAAGTGCCGTTCAAAGGCTCATTGACGAAGAAGATTACCGGGTTAAAGCAGTTCCCACAGCAGGCGCTTTCTGGACAGAGATTGATTTTATGGAGGATTATGAAAAAGCGGCGGCCTGTATACCGGAGAGTCTGACAGAGATTTTTGCAGAATAGCATCCCTATTGGCGTAAAGCAAAAGGCGGCGAAGGGAATGGCATAAGGAAGAATTATGGTATTTTTGGCAGATAAATTCACACAAGGAAATGGTAGAAAATGGGATATAACGAGAAAAGCGATTTATCAGAAAGAATTTATATTGGTAAGCGGAGAGGGAAGGCATTTCTCCACGGCCTGGCGTTTGATCTGTGCCGGATATTCCCTGTGAATCCAAAGAAGGTTGTCATGTGGACTTTTGAGTGTGGAGGCGGGTATGGTTGCAGCCCTAAATACGTGGCGGAAGAAATACTAAGGCAGAACAGAGAAGGAAAGGCACATTATAAGATTGTCTGGCTCATGAATGATACGGACAAGGAGTTTCCTAGGGAGATAAAAAAAGTAAAGAATACTCTTTGGCGAAGGGCCTATCATCTGTCCACTGCCGGAACCTGGGTCAGCAACACCAGAACCTTCTACGGCACCAAAAAGAGAAAGAATCAGTGTTATATTCAGACTTGGCATGCAACCATGTGTATTAAGCCTATCGGAAAATACAGGGGAAGCCTTCTGCCTAAGATGGCATACATTGTCAGTAAATATGATTCCAGTCTTATTGACTATGTGCTGTCTGGTTCAAAATGGTGTGATCACATGTACCGGAAGGGGCTGATCTATAAGGGAAAGATTGTGAGGACGGGAACCCCCAGATGCGATGTACTCATAAACCAAAAGGAGGAGAAGCACAGGCAGATGAGGGAGGAATACGAGATTCCTCAGGAAGCAAAAATCCTGTTGTATGCGCCTACTTTCCGGGGTGGAAGTCAAAAGGGAAAGCGGTCAGTGAATGTGGAGGAGACAACTGTTGATTTTAAACGTCTCACAGAAAGTCTGGAGAAAAGGTTTGGTGGTCAGTGGTACATATTCTTGCGGCTTCATCCCCAGCTGGCAGCAAAGATGGAGGCGCTTCACACCGGACAGACATCTGACCGACTCATTGACGTGAGCCAGAGACCGGACATGAATGAGATCATCGCCGGAACTGATGCATTTCTGACTGACTATTCCAGTGCTGTTTTCGAGGCGGCTATGGCTGGAGTCCCCGGATTCATCTATGCAGATGATTTGGAAGAGTATGTAAAAGACCGGGGAGATCTGATGTTTGATATGAAGAAACTGCCTTTCCCCGTGGCTTTGGATAATGACAGCCTGATGAGAAATATCGCAGAGTTTGACAGCGAGAAGTATGAGCGGGATGTAAAGGTATTTATGAAGAAGGTGGGGAACGAGGAAGACGGAAAGGCCAGCGGGAGAGTTGTGGAGTTGATAAGAAGGGGGAAAGTTTGAAACAAATAAGTAGAAGTAGTCAATTTTATCAGAAAATAATATGAGAGAAAGGTAATATGAAAACGAATGGTTACAGATTATCAAAAAATCAAAAGGGCGATTGAACACATACTGGATTCCGGTAAGAAAAATTTTATTATCTATCCATATGGTGAGTATGGTGTGATTACAAAACAGATCCTGAATCACAGTTTTGGTATTATGGAAAAATATGTGGTTGATAATAAGCTTTCCCAATACAATTCTGAAATACAATGTCTGGATTATTTTCAATATCTGAATACTGTAGAATTTACTGTTTTATTTACCTGTGCAAATCCTGATGTTTATGAAGAAGTTCGTCACAATATAGCAAAATATTTTCCAGAGAGCAGTATTGTAGATTTATGTGAGGATATAAGGCCTGGGGGGGGGCAAAACGAAAAACATACAATATGTGGGAAATACAGTTATGGACCATTATGTAATCACTGGCTGGTAGAGTCTGTTGGCGCTTTTTGCAGTTTTGCTCCTGGTTCGGATGTTACTGAAAATCATCCAATACAATATATATCAACTCATCTCTTTTTGTATTACGGGGGAGATAAAGATATGATACATAAAAGATGGGAGGAATTAAACGGAAAACCGGGATATTTTCCAGGAGTAACTCCCCGGGGAGATAACCATAAGTTTAAGAAAATACAAATTGGAAATGATGTCTGGCTGGGGAAAAATGTGATTATTACAAACAGTTCCAATATAGGAAACGGCGTTATTGCAGGGGCGGGAGCAGTGATCACAAAGGATGTGCCGGATTACGCGGTTGTGGCGGGGATTCCAGCAAGAATTATAAGATATCGATATACAGAGGAACAGATAAAGGCTTTGAATAAGATTGCATGGTGGAACTGGACGGATGAAAAGATACGAGAATGTTATGATGATTTTTATTTGGATATAGAGGACTTTATTCGAAAGTTTTTATAGTTTTATGATGAATGATACAGGATTAGGTGAATATGTATGATGAAAAACAAGACAGGCACTCCCCTTATATCAGTAATAGTGCCGGTTTATAATCTTGAAAAGTATTTAGTTAGATGCATAGAAAGTATAATAGGACAGACATATAAAAACCTGGAAATCATATTGATAGATGATGGCTCAACGGATACTTCCGGACAGATAATAGATGAATTTAAGAAAAAGGATAACCGGATTAAGGTAATTCATAAAGAAAACGGAGGAGAGAGTAATGCCAGGAATACAGGTCTGAGAATGGCCACTGGAGAGTATATTGCATTCTGTGATTGTGACGACTGGATGGATCTGGATATGTATGAGACACTGGCATGGGAGTTAAATCAAGAGAATATTGATATGGCAGCATCTGGCTGGTATAAAGAAACGGATTCGTCAAGTCAGGAAATAAGAAATGCTTTGCCTGTAAATAGCCAAGTGTTTGGGAGAGAGGAATTATTAAAGTATTTATATATGAGGGATTCTTACCGTGGATTTGCTTATATGTGGGACAAGCTTTATAAGCGGGAGATTTTAAAGGATAAAGACGGAAACTGGATTCTGTTTCGTGAAGATCTGCGATTAGGTGGAGATGTACTTTATCTTGCAGAAGTGGCTTTGAATGTGAAAAGGGCTAAATATGTAGACCGGGCGTTTTACCATTATTATCAGCGGGATGAATCAGGATGCCATACAAAAGATGTAACAAAGCTCCGTGAATGGTTAAAAGCATATGAATTGATTCTTCAAAGATTTGAGGAAGAACAAATTGATTATAAAACCAAGGATTATGTAAAGCGGTTTTTAGCATATCACAGCAGTAATGCGACAGAAATAGCGGCAGTTCAGGGGCAGAAAGAGGCCCAAAAAGAATTTCAGAGATTCATGGAGATGTATAAGCAAGAGTATATATCACTGAATGCACAATATCCGGAACGTATCAAAAGATATTGTGATTTGCTGGAAATATAAACTATTGTTCTGTTTCTTATTTACTTGAAGCAGAGTCTCGATTTTTCTGAAAGAAAAATGATATCTGAGGTGTTGGATTATGAAATGGAAAAACAGAGGATATGAGTATGATCACATGTATGATCAAATCCGTGAGAAGAAAAGCTTTTATTTATTTGGAGCTGGCGATTATGGCCGGCAGTTTTTGAATGTGTTAGATAAAGAGATAGAGATCAAAGGATTTATTGACAATGATTTCTTAAAGCAGGGGAGTATGATTCAGGGAAAGAAATGCTATTCTTTGGAACAGATCACTCTTTCAGCAGATGAGGGAATCGTGGTTACCATGTCTCAGATCGCAAGAGTTGAGCCAATAGAGCAGTTAAAGAAATATGGATATACAAAGAATGTCGATTTTTTTATCATTGAAGAGTTCCTTTCTGTGTACCATGTTTATAAAAATAACCAGGTTTACTTTTCAAGTATTTCTTTTTTGCCCAGCACAGCATGCAATCTAAACTGTAGAAATTGTCTGAATTTTAATCCTTTTGCAAAACAATTTTATGTACGGGAGTGGGAAGATTTGGTAAAGGACGTGGATTTGTTTTTCTCCTGTGTGGATCGGATTATGCTGTTTCATATCAGTGGAGGAGAGCCTATGATCTATAAGCATACGGCTGATTTGGTTACATATATAGATAAGAATTATGGTGATCGGATTGATACATTACGTATGGTGACTAATGGAACGATTGTGCCAAGAGATGAGATGTTACAGAAGCTTGCAAAGTGCCGTCTTGAGATTACGGTGGATGATTATCGGGAGGCGGTGCCCCAATTTGCAGATCGGTTTGACCAGCTGACCAGGAAATTGGATGAGTATCATATAAAATACTATATTAACAAAGCAGATAGCTGGATTGACTTAGCACCAGAGAGAACGGATTATTCCCATTGGTCGGAGGAGCAGTTGGAGAAACACAGGGAAAGCTGCAGCCAGTCTTGGCAGGAATTGCGAGATGGAAAGCTTTATAGCTGTAACTATGCAGCGTATGCAACTGTGGCTGGTATTGCGGGGGAGCAGGATTTGGAAGAGGTTTATGACCTGACAGACTTTGTGGTGGAAAAGAAAAAGGAACTAGTGGAGTTTCGATTAGGGTATACAACGAAGGGATATACAAATTTTTGTAAGAAATGCAGGGGATTTACACCGAAGAATTCGGAAAAGATGGAGCCAGCGGCGCAAGCAGGAGTACAGAATTCTGAATAACAGAAAGGATTATAGCAATGTATCAGTTTGTATTATGGGGATATGGAAGAAGAGGAAAACGATTTTTTGATTTTTGCAAAAAAGAACATATTAAGGCTATTATTGATACAAATATAAATTTACAAGGAGGGGTGGTAGAAAATATACCTATTATTTCTTACGAAAAATATAAAAGTCAGTATTCAAAATATGATATTCTTGTGACAGTAGGGGTTTATGAAGATATTGTTAAAAGGATGGAGGAAGATCATATCAATCATTATTTCCTGCTGAAAGAGTGTCCGCATGAATTTCGGGGGTATGAAAAAGAGCTTTGGTTTGAGCAGCTGCCTATAAGAATTGATTTTGGACACAAATATATTATATATGGACTTAATATCTATTCAATATTGTTGCGAGAGTATATTTGTAAGAAGATCGGAACAAATGATGTGGGTATTGTTTCAGAGACAAAAAGAAAAGAAGGCATTTTTTTGCCAAAATATGATTTCGTAATTTCTTCTCAAATGTTAGATAAAAAGGATGAATTTGAGCTGTTAATTGCATGTAAGAGCTATCCGGACAACAGAGAGTATAAGATACAAAATGTATTTTGGTTTGCCCATCAATTTAAGAAGAATTATTCTCCGGAAATTGATATGCTGAGAGATAAACATAAAGGTCAAAAGTGTTTTATTGTAGCTACAGGACCAAGTATTCGTACAGAAGACTTGGAAAGATTAGGTGCAAGTGATTATGTTTGTTTTGGAGTAAATAAAATTTATTTATCCTTTGATAAGACAAGCTGGAGGCCTGAATATTTGGTGGCAGCAGATGAAAAGTTTATTGCATATTATGATGAAATGCTGCATTTTGGTGTGAAAAATGTAATCATTTCCGATCTGTTGCCGGAAGTGGCGCAAAAGGCGCGGCAAGAAGGTGTGATCGTATTCCACTCTGTTATAGATGAGGATGGTTTGCCAGAATTTTCGCAGGACCCAATGTGGAAATTGTATGCCGCTGGAAGTGTGGTATATGAATGTCTCCAATTAGCGATTTACATGGGATTTAGGGAAATCTATTTACTTGGAACGGACCATAATTATAGTGAAAATCAGTCAGAAAAAGTAAATCATTTTCATAAAAATTATTATACTGGAATTGGTAAGCCGAATCAATACGTGAAAGAATATGTGGAAAGAGCCTTCCAGTCCGCAAAATTGTATGCAGAAAATCATGATGTTAAAATTTATAACGCCACAAGAGGCGGAAAATTGGAGATTTATGAAAGAGCTGATTTTGACTCATTGATGAAGGAAGGAGAGATTAAATGAAGATAAAAGCATTAGTTGCAGTGCGTTCAGGATCCGTGAGAGTTGAAAATAAAAATATCAGGCCATTTGCTGGAAGTAATTTGTTAGAGATAAAGTTAGCCCAGCTGAAAAGAATCTCGAATCTGGATGGAATTGTAGTAAACTCCAATGATTTAGAAATGTTGGATATTGCACGTTCCTATGGCTGTGAAGCTGTGAAAAGAGATAGTTACTACGCTTCTAATGATGTTTCTATGAGTGAAGTATATAAAAATATGGCAGAAAATTTTAATGCAGATATTGTTGCGTATATCAATGTAACAAATCCCTTATTAAAGGATAAAACAATTTTCCAGGCCATTGAAACATATAAAAAAAATTTGGGTAAGTATGATTCTTTAAATTCAGCGCATTTGATAAAAGAATTTATGTTTCAGAATAATCTTCCTATTAATTATGATTTGCGTCATCAGCCAAGAAGCCAGGATTTGCCGGATATTTATGCTTTAAATTTTGCCATTAGTATTATAGAAAGAAAAAATATGATAGAAGGAAAAAATGTTGTTGGGTATAAACCATATATTTATGGAATTGATGAAGTCGAAGCCACAGATATAGATAATCAAATTGATTTTGATTTTGCAGAATATATGTACGTACATACTAAGCAGTAGACATATAATTAAAATAAGGGAATAAGAAAGAATGAAATTTAGCGTTATAACAGTAGTATATAACGGCGAAAAGACAATAGAGCGTACAATTCAAAGTGTAATTGAACAGAAAAATGCTGATATAGAATATATTATTATAGATGGCAGTTCAACAGATAGAACAATGGAATATGTCAGAAAATATACTTCTCATATTGCGAGGATAGTAAGTGAACCAGACAGAGGCATTTATGATGCGATGAATAAGGGAAGCAGACTGGCGACAGGAGATATTATTGCTTTTTTAAACAGTGACGACTGGTACGAAAAAGATGTCTTGCAGAATGTGATAGCTAGATTTGAAAACAGTGAAATTGATATTTTATGTGCAGATGCCAGAGTCATCAGCGAGTATGGAAATAGAATCCGAAGGGCAGAGTTGGATAAAAGAACTGTGTTCAGACGGCTCCCTACATCACATCAGGCAATTTTCACGACACGAAAATGGTTTGAAAAAATTGGTGAATTTGACACAAATTATATAGTATCAGCAGATTTTGAATGGATGACACGCTCAATTATGAACAACTGCAAGACAGAATTGCTTCATCAGGTTGTGGTGAATTTCTTGTCAGGTGGATTTTCAGCAAAATATTCAGAACTCTGTTATCAAGAGATTAAGAGGATTGCTTTTCAGTATTATTCGGGGACTTTCGTGGAATCTGAAATGAAAAAATACTATATGTATGAGGATTTTATACGCACGAATGAAGAATGTATGTGGCTGGGAATGGAAAGCTTTGAGAGAAAGATAAAAGAGAGAGTCCCGCTAACAAAGAGTGTTTACATTTTTGGAATAGGAAAAGTAGGAGTAGAATGCTTTAAAATGTTAAGAAAATTAGGATACTCCATTGCTGGATTTGTGGATAATCATCCATCTAAAGCACAAAAAGAATTTATGGGGAAAATAATTCAATCAATTGAGAATTTAGAGCCCGGAAGCGATTATATTATTATAGCTTCAACAAAATATGAAAATGACATAATGTTGCAAGTTGAAGGATACGGTTTTCAGAAGAAAAGAGACTTTGATTTATATACAGAACTTAAAGATTGTTTGTTTGATGAGTAGGAGGAAAATGTATACAATATTATATTTTTTGGATTATGGTGAAAGATTGGGAGGAGCTGCAAATACACTTCTTCAGCAGGCTTCCTTGATGAAAAGAGCAGGAAATAATATAATGGTCTTTGTTTCGGATCTTTTTGGCAGACATACAGCAAAAGAATATGTGGATATTTATGCTCGGAATGATATAGAGATAACGTATACTACATATCGTTTTTCCTCACAGCCGGAAGATATCGATATCATTTGTATAGATGAAAATTATGAACAATTAAAAGAAATCATAGAAGAAGCAAAACCAGATCTATTACATTCAGTCCAAATTAATCCACTGGTGGAATTAATTGGAAGAGAATTGCAAATTCCTCATATCATGAATGTTTATCCTCTTTTACCGGAATTTTTTTGTTTAGACTATATCGATGTGTTTCCCCATTACCATATTTGTGATTCCTGGTTTTGGGCAAAAGAATGGAATAAGTATTGGGGAACAGATTCTACTTGCATCAGGACAGTGGTTCATTTAAAGAGCAATGCTGAAAATGAGATTAAAAGAACAGACGAAAAAACAAGATATATTTGCGCAGGGGTTTTGTCCCCGGGAAAAAATCAGCTGGAAGTAATCAAAGCGTTTCACAATGCATTGAAAAAAGGTATATCTGGTTCACTGTCATTTTATGGTTATGATAATAATGATTATGCTGAAAAATGCAAATCTTATATTGAAAGAAATAATCTGTCTGAATTAGTGCAAATAAAGGGATTTTGTGCAGATATGGAAAAGGTATATCAAAACAGCGATGTACTGATTTGCGGAAGCACAAGAGAATCTTACCCGAATGTGGTTTCAGAGGCTATGGCGTATGGGCTGGTTGTTATATCCACCCCAGTAGCAGGGGTTCCTGAATTATTGAAAGACGGAATAAATGGCTATCTCACAGATGATTTCACATCCCAGTCGATCAGCAGGAAAATATTAGAATTTCATGGTGATATTGGGAAAGAGCGTTTGGAAAAAATCAGAAGAAACAGTTATAAAACCTATGAACAGTATCATTCCCCCTCTTTGGTGACAAAACAGCTATTAAAATATTATGATCACGTTATCCGGGATAACAAAAAAAGCTCAGAAGTGGGTGTCGCAGATATCAGAAATACATTTGCAGAGTATATAAATATATATCATGAAAACTGTTCCTGTTTTACTGACCCCAAAAGAGTATCTTTAAAATTGTGGTATCTTTATTATATGAAAGAAAGTATCGAGACGGCAGTGAAAAAGGACACAAGTGTTTATATTTGGGGAACCGGGATATATGGTACTGCAGTGAA
Organism: Clostridiaceae bacterium; assembly: GCA_910574345.1. Lineage (GTDB taxonomy): Bacteria > Bacillota > Clostridia > Lachnospirales > Lachnospiraceae > UBA3402. Next base: position 144,876 of record CAJSZV010000010.1, read on the forward strand.
GGAGCTGGCAGAGATTTTTCTCCCTGCTATTCCAATACATGGTTTTTTGGATTCAAAAAAGGAGGGAACTTTTAAGGGTTATACCATATATAATCCCGATGAAATTCTTCCAAAAGAGAACATTGTGATATTGATTGGTGTGGTAAATGGACAAAATGAAATAATAGAAAAATTGAAAATGTGGGGAAAGGGTTTTAATAAGGAGTATTTTATTTTGTCAGCCAGGGCCTGGTAAAAATGATAAGAAAAAAGAGGAAGACTTACATGGACATAGCCACAATATTATTTACATACAACAGAAGCAGACATACGAAAGCTGTATTGGATGCCCTTGCACAGAATAATCGATTGCCTCAGAAGCTGTTTATCTTTCAAGATGGAATGAAAGAATCAACAGATAGAAATGAATGGGAAAAGGTAAGAAATGAGATTACAGCTGTTTCCTGGTGCGATACAGAGGTTATCATACATGAGAAGAACAAAGGACTGGCAAGTTCCATAAAATTTGGGGTAAGCAAAGTTTTTCAAGCATATGATGCAGTCATTGTGTTAGAGGACGACTGCGTCCCTCATCCACAGTTTATGGAATATATGGTAAAGGCGTTAGAAAAATATGAGAAATATAAAAATGTATTTCATATAGGAGCTTGTTCAGAGCCAGTTGATGTTGACGGAGATGGAACTGATGCTTACTTTTTAGGGCGGATCAATTCATGGGGCTGGGGAACCTGGAGGGACAGGTGGAAACAGTTTGACAATGATTATACAATGATTGGGAAAATCAAGTCAGATGTTGAATTGAATGAGTGGTTTACTCTCTGGGGGCAGGATCTGGAGTCACATGTACTAGGCAATGTCGTGGGTAAATCAGATTCATGGGCTGCCTTTTGGGCACTTACGGTTATTATGAAACAGGGATATTGTATGTCACCATATGAGTCAATGGTCACGAATATAGGTCTTGATGGGACAGGTGTCCATTGCGGAATAAGAGAAAGTGGATTAAAAGTTCGGCCAAAAGAAAAGCTGACCGAAATTATTTTGCCAGACCAGGTGGAATTGATCAGAGATTATAAAAGAATATTTGCAAATTATCATACATGGACTAGCCCAGAAGTCAGAAATGAGTATTATAAAAATGTTGCTTTGGATTTGCTGGAGCTTCAAAAGAACAAGAAAACCATAGGAAAGTATTTAAGTGATTTCGATATTCACAATATTATGATATGGGGAACAGGAAGACTATGTGATTATCTGATATCTGAATTGAACCATGAAATCACAATCGATGCAATTGTGGAAACTTATCCTAAAAAAGGAGATTATAAGGGGATGAAAGTTATCAGCTGGAAGGAGATACAATCAAATAAGTCATTGATAATCCTTATACCAGGATACGATATTAAACGAATAGAGAATATGATAAGAAGTGCAGGACTAAAAAATAACATAATCCCAATTGACAGACTGATAAGCAGGATTCTTACTCTTTAGGAGCGTTTAAAGTATATGAAAAAAGTTATTATTTCTTTTACGTCCTATCCGGCCAGAATAGAAAACGTACATAAAGTAGTGAAAAGCTTATTGGAACAAACAGAAAAGCCGGATGAAATCGTGTTATGGTTATCTTTGGCAGAGTTTCCAAAACAGTACGGAGATTTGCCGGAAAGCCTAAACTGCTTAATTGGAGAGAATGGATTTCGGATAGAGTGGGTAAAAGAAAATTTAAAATCTCATAAAAAATATTTTTATGTTTTGCAGAATAATGAGAATATAGTAATTACAGTTGATGATGATGTGTATTATCATAAAACAATGGTTCATACTTTAATGGAGTCTTATAAGAAACATCCTTGCGCTGTATCAGCACGAAATGTTCATATGATTTTTTCTGAAAGTCATTATTTAGCGCCATATATTCATTGGGAAAGCTATGTTTCAGAATATGAGGGATGCGAACGTATGGATTTGTGTGCTATAGGGGTAGGAGGCGTATTGTATCCCCCAGGATGTGCAGCAGATTACTGGTTTGACAGAAAAATGATACAAGATTATGCACAAAATCAAGATGACTTATGGCTAAAGTATAATCAGATTATAGCCGGAATACCTGTGGTCTATACCAGGAGTCAGGGAGAAGATGTTTTAATAAAAGGTACACAGGATTGTGCGCTGCATTTGCAAAATGCTTCTGGAGGAGGAAATGATATTTGCATCAAAAAGTTGACAGAAAAACTGACAACAGATGTTCCTTTAATTTATCATAACTGGTTCAGAAATTTAATGAATAGAAGTGAGTTCCTATTTTACAAAAGGAAGTATTATAGAGATAAAATAGAGAATATTGTTTTGCATTGCGGAGAAAAAGATATTTATATATGTGGTGCGGGAAAATATGCTAGGATTTTATGGAGTTTTATAAATAAATGCGGCTATGGAGAGATGATACAAGGTTTTTTAGTATCGCAAAAGATTGATGACGGGGATATGAAGAATATTCCGGAAGTGAAACAAATTTGTGAGCTGGACAAGATGGATTCTTTTGCTGTTATTTGTGGGGTAAGTGAAAAGTATAGAAAAGAGATGATACAGAGTTTAGAACTATATAAAAAGTGTGTATGGATAGATATCGATTTGTTGGACGTGGTGAGAGTAGAGCGATTGGGAGAGCTTATACCATGAAGGCTGACAGAAAATAAAAAGATGGCGAAGAGGAACTATATGAATGAATAAATTTCAGCAATTTAAAGAAAAAAAGATATTGATTTATGGAACAGGGAAAGTTGCTGCCAGACTGATTGAATCGTTATCTGGCTTTCATATTATCGGAGTAATAGATCGGGTTTATGCAGAAGGAGATTTTGCGGGAATTCCAATCCTGACATGGGATGATATAAAAAGAAATATGGCAGACGTCATTATACTTGGGGCATTGAAAGCAAATTATCAGAGCATATTTGATCGAATCCAGTATCGATGTATTGCCTTGGGGATTGATATATACGGAGAGAATGGAAGGAATCTGATGAAGGATTATCAGATGAAATATATGGAAAGCTCTCATATGAGATATTTTCAAAAAAACGGGGATGAGTTGAAAGGAATCATTGATTCATATGATGCTGTAAGTTTCGACTTGTTTGATACCCTCATTATGCGGAAAGTCCTAGAACCAACAGATATATTTGCTATAGTGGAAGAAAAGTTAAAATGTAAAAAAATACAAGTCGCAGATTTTAAGAAAAAAAGACGTACAGCAGAAATACAATTCCATAATCCAAAGATTAGCCAGATATATGACCGATTAAAAGAGCTTACAAAAATGAATGAAGAAGAAAAAATGATTGCTATGGAGATGGAAATACAATGTGAGAAACAATGTTTAGTACCAAGAGTTGCAATGGTAGAGATTATGAATTACGCGATTGAGAACGGAAAAAAGGTAAACATTATTTCTGATATGTATCTTCCAGCCTCAGTTTTAGAACCTTTTCTTAAAAAGATGGGGATAGAAGGCTATCAAAAGTTATATGTTTCCTGTGATTATGGGGTAGGAAAAGGAAGCGGAATTTTTAAAATTTACCGGCGGGATGTGGGAGATGTAAAGTGTCTTCATATAGGAGATAACATAAATTCAGATGTAATGATTCCACAAAAGTACGGAATTGATACTTATGAAATAAAAAGTGCGATAGATATGCTGAAAATGTCAAGTCTGCGGAGACTTTTATTTTGCTCTGGAAAAATCAATAATCATGTTGCATTGGGATTGGTATTGGCAGAGTTACTGAATGATCCATTTGCATTATATAAAACAGCAGGGTTTGTGCCAATAAAACAGCAGCAAGTGTTGGCAAAGCTTTTTATAGCTCCATCAGTACTGATTTATATGCAAACCTTGGCTCAAATTATAAATGCGAAAAAATATGAAGCTATCTTATTTACTGCAAGAGACGGGTATCTGTTAAAGAAAATTTATGAAACACAGCTCGCAGATAAGTACCATACCCCCGCGGTATATTTTTTGGCTTCCAGAAAGCTGAGTCTGGCGTCAACCATAGTCTCTGTTCAAGCTGTACTAGGTCTCTGCAAGTGGTTTCAGACGAAAGAAAAACTTAGCAGGTTTTTAAAAGAAATGTTTACAGAATCAGAGTTTTTCTTATATGAAGCGGAAGGAAATCTGGAAGAAACCCTTATCTCTGTTAGTGACAAGCTAATATATTATTCAGATGCTATACGAAAAAATTATAAAAAATATGCTGATAACCTACATATAGACTGGAGTAAAAAGTATTTACTTTGTGATTTGAATTCAAGCGGGACAGTACAGAATGCTTTGAATGAAATATTCTCTACAGATCTGGATGGTTTATATTTGTGCAGAAAAGGGAGTTCCAGAAAGATAAATGTAGTGTCTGTGTATGATGAAAGGGATGGAGTGGATTTTACCCATGCGGTGGATTTATTAGAAACTATTTTAACATCTAATGATCCATCAGTTAAAACAATGGATGAAGAAGGAAATCCTATATATACAGAGGAAAAAAGAACAAAGTCAGAATTGATTATGGTGCAAACTGCGCAAAATGCAATCATGGAATATGTACAGCAATATGATGAGATAATTGGTATAGAAAAGAATATTGATTCGTATTTTCCAGAAATAGTGTTAGGACTTATAGATAGTGTCAAATATGAGGGTGAAACTGAATTTTTGGAAAGGCTGCAGCACATGGATGATTTGAACCAAATTTCCACAGCAGTATTAAAATAATCTGAGTCGGGAATCAAGGATGGGGTGGACATTGGAAAGAAAATTGGAATCCATAAAAAGGCGATTTAGTGGATTAAAAGAAAAACGAATTTTAATTTACGGAACAGGAAGAATAGCGGAAAGGTTATTAGATGCCTTAGCAGGATTTAAAGTTGTTGGGATAATTGACAGAATCTGCTTTGAGGGAGAATTTAACCTGATTCCAGTTTTGACATGGGATGATCTCCATAGAAATTATGCAGATGTAATCATCATTGCAGCATTGAAGAAAAACTATAACATAATATTTGACAGAATTCAATATTATTGCAGTGCTTTGAATATTATTATATATGGGGAAAACGGGCAGAATTTAACAGAAGAATATCAATTAAAGTATATAAATCCATCACATGCAAAATATTTTGAAAAGAATGTTTCTGATCTGAAGATGCTTATTGATCAATATGATGCCGTAAGCTTTGATTTGTTTGATACACTGGTAATGCGCAGGACGCTGGAAAGGGAAGATGTATTTGGTATTGTAGAGGAAAGAATTAGAAATAAAGGAATAGCGATTCCGAATTTTAAGAAAAAGAGATGTGCGGCGCAACATGGAGATGGATGTAACAATATCAATGTGATTTATGAGAATTTAAAAATGAAAGAAGGAATCAGCGACAGCGAAATCATGATGATTCTTCAGGAAGAAATTGAGTGTGAAGAAAAGTGTATGATTTCAAGAAGAGTTATGGTTGACCTTATGAAGTATGCTGTGAGAAGGGGAAAGAAAGTAAGTATTATCGAGGATACATATTTTCCAAAATCAATTATCGAGAGGATTTTGACCAATCTGAATATAACTGGTTATGAGAAACTATATTTGTCTTCTGAATATAACATGAAAAAGGTGAATTGTATTTTTGACTTATATCAGAAAGATATGGGAAAAAGAAAATGCCTTCATATAGGTAATGAAAAGCTCACAGATATAATCACATCTCAATATAATAGTATGGATTTATATGGAATTAAGAGTGCATATGAATTACTAAGGATATCAAGTTTAAGAAAACTTCTTCTTTGCTCTTGCGGAATTGAAAACAGAGTTGTTTTGGGAGGGATGATAGCAGAGATATTTAACAATCCGTTTGCATTGTATCATACATCAGGAGTTGTAAAAATAACAACGTTTGAGGAATTTTCCATACTGTTTGTTACCCCTATCGTTCTGATCTATTTGCAAAATTTGATTAGGACAATAGAGAAGGACAATATAGATGTTATTTTATTTACAGCTAGAGATGGATATTTATTTAAGAAAATTTATGATGCTATTTTTCTAAAAGCAATGAACATTCCGTCTGTTTATTTTTTGACATCAAGAAAATTATGTTTGAAGTCAACAATTAGTCTTGAAAAAAATATTTTAGATCTATGCAAGAATTTTTCAACAGAATATGAATCAAAACTCTTTTTGGAAGAACTTTTTGAAAAAGATTTGTCCATAGTGATAGATAAACAGAATATAGATGCGGGAAAGATTCTTTCTGTATACAGGAACATTCTGGAACAATATTCTAAAAAAATGAGAGAGAATTATTTGATTTATATTAATAAAATTGGTATTAATCAAGGAGAAAAGTATTTGTTTTGTGAATTGAACTCCACAGGAACAGTGCATGAAGCTTTAAATAAAATATTGAAAATGGAATTGGAAGGATTTTATTTGTATAGGAGAACGGGAGTGAAACCCCGAAATCTTAGTATAGTCTCTGTTTATGATGACATACATGGCGGAAATATTGACCGATTAAGAGATTTGTTGGAAATTGTGTTTACTTCAGATTTCCCCTCTATTTCTGGGATGAATGAAAAAGGGGAGCCTGTTTATTCCTTTGAAAGTAGATCAGAACGGCAACTAAATATGGTCGACAAGATCCATAAATTGATTTTAAGAAATGTACAGGTTTATGTGAATCTCATAGGAATCGATATAAATATTGGTAAAGAACTGCCGGATATAGTATTAGGGCTTTGTGATAATGTGGAGTTTGAAGCGGAAGCAAAAGATTTTGTTAGTCAAACGAATTTGGATGATATGACACAAAAGCGTATTAGTATATTAGATAAAATAGGTGGATGATAAAAGTGAATATAAGGATTTTGTTTTTTGGAGCGGGAAAATTAGGGAAGCATTGGATCACATGTTTTAGAGATTGGGGGATGGTGCCTCAGGGAATCCTGGATAATAATAAAGATTTATGGGGAAGCCTGTGGGAGGGTGTATTAGTTTATGATCCGTCTATGCTTGAAACTTTTAATTTTGATTATATTTTTATTACATGTAAGAGAGAAGCAGAAATATACAGGCAATTATTAGAATTGGGGGTTGCCAAAAATAAAATTATAGTGGGAAATCATAATATATTAAATCATTTGCTATTTTATGCTGTAAAAGAGATGGCACCTTCAGTTGGTTTGACAAAAGGAAGAGATGATATTGGTAAAAGAAAAGTTTTATTCGATCTTTATAATGGAATGATTTTGGGCGGTGTGGAGTCGTGGAGCTATGCATTAGCAAAGAGTTTATGTGAGAAAGGATATGAAGGCTTGTATTTGACCAGGGATGTCACAACTTCAATGGTTATAGATGAAACATATCCCGTTTTTATGTTGGAGAATCATAAAATACATTGCGATAAAGATAAGATTGATACATATGTAATGAAAATTATAAATAATCTTCCCTGTACAGTGATATGCAATTTCCCGCAATATATTTTTTGGTCCGCTTGTATTGTAAAACGGTTATATACTGATCAGATAAGAATCATAGCAGTCCAGCATAGTGATGAGTCATTGTATTATAGTACATATAATCTTTGGGAAGAATATGTTGATTGTTTTCTTGTAATTAGTTCTCGAATGGAGCAAAGGATCTTGTCTGAGAAAATAGATAGGAATAAAATTAACCGTTTGGAATGGGAGATACCATGTGATAGAAATTTGGACAGAGAGTGGGGCGAAAAAAAAATATATTTGCAGATTGGGTATGCAGGAAGAGTAACAATCAGCCAGAAGCGAGTGGATTTGTTTTTAGAATTGGCCTTGAAGTTGAAAGAAAAGGGTATAAGGTTTCTGTTAAACATAGCAGGAACAGGAAATTATTATGAAAAATTGTGTGAGAGGGTACAGGAAGAAGGATTGCAGGATTGTATAGTCTGTGTAGGGTGTATAGATAGAAAAAATATCCCCAACTTCTGGAAGAAACAAGATATTATGATAAGCTGCTCCGAATATGAGGGCCACAGTATTTCCCAATCCGAGGCTATGGCAGAGGGGGCAGTCCCTGTTATCACAGACGTATCCGGTGCACGTGATGATGTGACAGACGGGTACAATGGATATGTGGTGGATGTAGGTGATATTGATGCTCTTGCGGACAGGATTCAGAAGTTGTATCTTGACCGGACTAAATTAAAACAGATGAGCATCCGAGCTCATGATACAATCTGTAAACGGCAAAAAGATATGGATCAGACGGTTTTTTGGGATGATTTGATCGGAAAGGTGTGGCAGGCATGAATAAACATGGGCCAAAGGTGTCGGTTATATTGCCGTCCTTAAATGTGGCGGAATACATAGAAGAGTGTATGGACAGTGTAGTTTGCCAGACTTTGAAAGAACTGGAGATTATCTGTGTGGATGCAGGTTCCACAGACGGAACAAGAGAAATTTTAGACAGATACGCCAGGGAAGATTCCAGAATTACTATTCTTCACAGTGCCAGGAGAAGCTACGGTTACCAGATAAATATGGGATTAAATTATGCCTCAGGTAAATACACGGCTGTCTTGGAGACAGATGACTGGATTGAGCAGGATATGTATCAATGCCTGTATGAATGTGCAGAGGTCAGAGAACTTGATTATGCAGCTGCGGATTTTGATATGTTTTGGCAGCTGCAAACCGGGGAATGTTATTTTGTCAGACAATATTTGTTCAGAAAAGAAGGACAGGATTGGTACGGCAAAGTATTGAATTCTGATCAGCTTGCCACATTGAGGGCCTCGGATTATGTGTTATGGAAAGGAATTTATAACAGAAAGTTTCTGGATGATAACCAGATTAGGTTTCATGAATCGCCGGGAGCGGCATTTCAGGATATGGGATTTTTACAGCAGGTGAAAACGTATGCAAGAAAAGCCATATATCTTGACCGAAGTTTTTACAGATACAGACAGAACAGGCAAAACGCTTCTTCGGGTGCGCTGGAAGGCCTGGGATACTATGAGAATGAATTTCGTTGGATTAGCGAAGATTTGAAACTGCCTTGTATTTTAAAAGGGTTTCATAAAAAATATTATTATTTTACCATGAGTATTTCACTGATTACCAAATATGAGCAGATTTTGGAAAGCCTGAACGGTGACTGGCAGGATGAGAGGCTTCAGGTTCCCTACGAATGGTTCCGCATTCAGGTGTTGGATGCCATGGAATGTAAATTTTTAGAAGAGTCCATGTATGGAGAAGAGCAGTGGAAATGTCTGAATCTTTTGATTGAATCTCAGGAACTTCATGCCCAGTATATACAGGATAAAGAAGAAAAAAGCAAATGTCAGGTACGAGAGTTTATCAATACCATAAATAACCGATCCATAGTGATCTTTGGATGCGGAATATGGGGAATACGATTGATGAATTTTTGTGATCGCAGTCAGATGAATATCCTTGCCTTTTGTGATAACAATCCATCACTTCACGGAGAAAGGAAGTTTGGCTTTCCAATTATTTCCCCTGATGAATTGAAGAAGAAGGTCAATGATAAAAATCAGGCTGTAATATTGGCAATGAAAAACGGACGTGAGGAAGTATTTGAGCAATTGATTGAAATGGGAATTGAAGCAAGCGCAATAATAGACTGTATACCAGAAAAAATACTAAAATAGATAACCGGAGGTACACCATGCCCAAGATTTCCATCATTATGCCATCCTTAAACGTGGCAGCATATATTCGTGAATGTATAGAAAGTGTCATAAACCAAACCATAACCGATATTGAAATTTTATGTATAGATGCTGGTTCCACAGACGGAACTCTTGAGATTTTGGAGGAATATGCAATCAAAGATTCCCGTATTCGTCTGATCAAGTCTGATAAAAAAAGTTACGGATATCAAATTAACACAGGCATAGACATGGCTATGGGGGAATACTTAGGGATTGTGGAGACAGACGACTGTATAGAACCTGATATGTACGAGGTATTATACAGGACAGCCATAGAACACGATCTTGACTATGCGAAAGCAGGTTTTTATACCATGGTCACGCCATGTGAAGGAGAGCAGTATCTTCTTGAAAGCCCTATAGCTGATACAGGCCGTATCATTTCTTTTCAGTATTTTCTTGAAAAAGAGCTGTCCCCTGACATCTACATATGGAACGGTATTTACCGCTTATCCTTTTTGAGAGAATTTCATATCAGACTCAATGAAAGTCCGGGTGCGGCATTCCAGGACTGCGGTTTTCGATATCTTGTGGATATGAATCTGAGAAGGGGAATGTTCATCGACAGGCTGTTTTATAAATACCGGAGAGATAATGCGGCTTCATCTACCTACAATCCGAAATTCGCTGATTTTAACCTGGCGGAATGCAGGTATATTCGAAAACGAATGGAGGATCAGGGGATAACAGACAGAGCCAGGCGAGCTTTTATGGCCAGAGAGACTGTTATGATGGCTCTGTCACCATACACTACCTTCAGGGAACACAGCCAGCCGGATGAAAGAATCCTGGCAGCACTCAATGCTTTTCGGGAGATCATTACATGTGATAGGGAACAGGGGCTATTAAGACAAAGTGAGATGCAGATAGAGCAATGGATCGAGATGCGTTTATTTACAGAGAATCCGGAGGCTTATGAAGATTATATTGGTGTTAAGGCAAAGGCTCACTATGATATCTATGGGGACTTTGTCCGGGACATGGCTGAAAAAGAACAGATCGTAGTGTTTGGAACGGGAAAAGTAGCAAGATTTGCCTTGTGTCTTCTGAAAATGAACCGGCTTGATAATATTGTGGCAGTCTGTGACAATAATATGGAAAAATGGGGCAGTACTTATAAAGGATATCAGGTTCTGCCGCCTTTAGAGGCCATAACCAGGTATCCACAGGCTTATTATCTGATTGCAAACAGGACATGCCCGGAGGTGATTACACAGCAGCTGAAAGGCAGCAGAATAGAGAGCGCACGTATGTCCGTATACAGACTGCCGTTAAACGCATTTGGAAGCACAAATTTATTTATGAGACAAGGGCCGACAGGGGAATAAAACAAGAATTAATTTTTTAGACGGATACAAGGTGGCTGTATATTCTGATGGAACTGCTGAATTGCTTTTAAAGGAAACGGATGAAGCAATAGAGGAGCCGCAGATAAGAAAGGTGCTTTTAAATAGGATAAGAGATAAAGTGACTGTTTGCAATAATGAAATATAAGATTTTGTGGAGTAAAGTTAAATGGTAGAAGAACAATATTTGAAGCAGCTGCCAAAAGCAATTGTACAGTGGTATGAAGTAAAGAAAGGGAGCAGGGCCGCATGTCTTACAGCTGGTTGTGGAAACAGCGTGCTGATAGCAGAAGCGCTTGAAGAAAGAGGGATATATGTAGACAGAATTCCTCTTGATAAAATAGAATGTCTGAGAGAATATAAGGGAGAAAGAAAACATGATTATATAGATGATAGGGAATCGGAAAAGAAAATTTATGATTATGTCCTTGCCATAGATGTAATTGAGTATACCCAGGATGCAGGGGAAGTTTTAAGATATATCAGAGGGTTATTAAAGTCAGACGGAAAACTTCTCCTGGCGGCAGATAATCGTCTGGGGATCCGCTATTTCTGCGGTGATCGGGATTCTTTTACCTGCAAGAACTATGACGGTATTGAAAATTACAAACATTTACTTTCCTGGGAACGGGAGACCATGAACGGGAGGGCATATTCCAAGGCGGAGCTGACACGTTTTCTTGAGAAAGCGGGATTTTATGGACATCGCTTTTTTTCCGTATTCCCAAGGATAGAGAATCCCCAGATTCTTCTGGCAGAGGATTACGAGCCTAATGAAGCCCTTGATATTCGGGTGTTTCCTGAGTATAACAATCCTGATACGGTATTTCTTTTTGAGGAAGAGCTGTATCCGGATCTGATTGAGAATAAACTTCTTCATCCCATGGCGAACGGTTTTTTTGTAGAATGTCCCCTTAATTCAGACTATGTACCGGTAAACCAGGTTACTCTTTCCGGTGAACGGGGAGAAGAAAATGCTATGGCTACGGTGATACGCAGCGACGGTGTGGTGGAAAAGCGTGCGCTGTATCCTGCCGGCAGGAAAAGGCTGAGGCAGCTTTTGGAGAACCATGAATATCTGTCCGCTCATGGAGTCAAACTGATTGACACAAAACAGAAAGAGGATTCCATAGTCATGCCTTATGTGTCGGGAATCCCGGCAACAGACTATTTTCGTGAGTTGCTAAAACAGGATAAGGAGACTTTTTTGCAGCAGCTTGATGCTTTTTGGGATATCGTAATGCACTCTGGAACACCTGTGGATTATGATGGGACAGACCGGGATTTGGCTGAATCAGGAAAGGAAATGTACTGTAAGGATAAAGCTTCCGGAGATAAACAGAAAAGAACTGCGCCGGACATCAAGGGAGAAAAGGAAGCCCTTGGCGTTATTCTGAAAAGGGGATATCCGGATTTGGTATCTCTGAATTGTTTTTATATTGATGGAGAATTTGTGTTTTACGACCAGGAGATGTATCTGGAAAATGTGCCGGCCAAAGCAATCATGTATCGGACCATAGAATTTATTTACAAATTTCATGATCAGCTTGATGCAGTCCTTCCCAGGGATGAGCTTTTTGAGCGGTATGGGATGATTAAGTACAAGGCTTTGTATGATAAAGTTATCACCAGCTTTTTGAATATGCTGCGCCGGGATGATGAGCTTTCTGATTATTTCCGGGAAGGAAGAAGAGAATATGGAACTGTTTTGGAAAACCGCAGGAGGATGAATTATTCTGAGAAAGAGTATTCTTTGATTTTTAAAGATATTTTTCATGACATAGAAGGGCGCAGGCTGTATCTTTTCGGTTCCGGGAAATATGCACAGCGTTTTCGTGAAAAATATGGGACGGTTTATTCTATAACCGGATATTTGGATAATGATGAAGAGCGCTGGGGGACAGAGATGGACGGGATTTTGATATCAGCTCCTGCCATATTAAAGGAGATAAAACCGGAAGAGTACAAAGTGATGATTTGTATAAAAAACTACCTGCCTGTGGTGAGACAGCTTCAAAAAGAGGGAATTCGTAATTTCAGTGTATACGATCCTGATGCGGATTAGGAGGGATTGATAAGATGATCGAAAAAAGCTCATTGGTATCGGAACTGCCCAAAAGTCTGATTCAGTGGTATCAGTTTCGTGAAGAAACTCAGGCTTTATTCATATCCGGCGGACAGGATTGCTTTGAAGTGCTGCCAAAAGCTATGATGGAATGGGGGGTGAATGTTAACTGTAAAAATCTTTCGGACTTTGAAATGGCAGGCCCACAGGGATACGGTGAATCTACAACTGCCGGCCTTATGGAAGACAGCCGGAAAGAATATGATTATATTGTCTTTGCCGGAGCTTTGGAGAGAAGTAAAAATCCAAAAGCCTTTCTTCAAATGCTTTATGAGCTTTTAACACCTAACGGCACTTTGCTTATAGGTGCCGATAACCGCTTGGGGATTCGCTTCTTTTGCGGGGATAGGGATTCATTTACAGAAAAGAATTTTGACGGTATCGAAAATTACCGGCGGATTGGAACGCTGGAGTGGAATGGGCTGAATGGACGGGCTTATGCGAAGGCAGAGCTGATTCAGATGTTAGAGAAAGCCGGCTTCAAACATCATAGATTTTATTCTGTATTGCCGGAGTGGACCAGACCACAGATACTGTGTGCAGAGGACAGCATTCCTCAGGAAAAATTAAATGAAATGGTGATTCCTCAATATCACAGCCCGGATTCAGTCTTTTTGGAGGAAGAATATCTTTATGATACATTAATCGAGAACGGCCTTTTTCATATTATGTCCAATGGCTATCTGATCGAATGTCCTTTAGACGGCAGTTTTGCTGATGCCAATCAGGTAATCACTTCCATAGAAAGCGGAAAAGAAGAGGCTCTGGCTTCTATATTAAGAAAAGACGGAACTGTTGAAATACGCGCCCTCTACAGAGATGGTCAAAAAAAAATAGACCAGTTGCCAGACTATATGACAGATCTTCAAAAACACGGAATAAAGATGATGGAACTCAAGAGGAAGGATGGCTCTCTTGTAATGCCCTGCAAAAGGGGGGAGGAAGCAATCGATTACTTTAGAAGGCTTCTATATAAAGATAAGGACTGTTTTTTAAAAGAACTGGATCGTTTTCTGGATCTGATCAGGAATTCTTCAGAAATTATTCCCTATGAGGATGTGGATTGGGAACACTTTGACCCGGATTGGAACCGGAGAAAGAAAGATGACCCAGGAAAGGATAAGTGGAGAAGAATTGCTTATGGTGATGGGGGAGAGCCAGAAGATTTGGGTGTGGTATTGAAAAAGGGTTATATAGACCTGATTCCCCAAAAGTGTCTTTATATTGATGGGGAATTTGTGTTCTATGATCAGGAATATTGTCTGGAGCAGCTGCCGGTTTATGTGATTTTTAAGCGGGCGATTGATGGAATCTACAGGAGAATTGCACGGGAAAAGGCGTTGATTTCGAAAGATGAGCTGCAAAAGAGATATCATTTGAAAGAATATGAGAGATTATGGGGAGCCTATATTGGACGATTTATAGAGCGCATTCAGGGAGAAAAGGAACTTTTAGAATATCACCAGCGTTGCCGGCGTGACTGGACCATTGTGAATGCCAACCGCTACCGGATAAATTATTCTGAAAAGGAATATGAAAGAGTATTTAAGGATATTTTTAAAGGGACGCAGGGAAGAAAACTTTATCTGTTTGGGTCGGGAATTTTTGCAGAAAAATTTTTGGAGCAGTTCGGCTCTGACTATGAGATTGCGGGAATTTTAGATAACAACCCTGATAAGTGGGGAAAGGAATTGTCAGGAATCAGAATTTCTTCGCCAAAGGTTCTTAAGTCCCTTCCGGATGACTCTTATAAAGTGATGATCTGTATTAAAAACTGTGTTCCTATTATGCAGCAGCTGAAACTTGGACTCGGAGTTTCTAATTACAGCGTCTATGACTGGCATCAGGAATATCCCAGAAAATTGCCTGTACAGACAGGGGTGATTCAACACGAAAAGGGAGGAGCGAAAAAATATCATATTGGGTATATTGCCGGAGTCTTTGACCTGTTTCATATGGGACATTTGAATATGTTTAGAAGGGCCAAGGAACAGTGCGACTACCTGATCGTGGGTGTGGTCAGCGATGAAAGTGTCATGGTCAATAAAAAGACTATGCCTTATATGCCTCTTGATGAGAGAATGGAACTGGTTCGTTCCTGTCGATATGTAGATGAGGTGGTGGCGCTTCCAACTTATAACGGAGATACGGATGAGGCTTACCGCAGATATCAGTTTGATGTGCAGTTTTCCGGCAGTGACTATGCGGATGATCCGATGTGGCTGGCCAAAAAGGCTTATCTGGAGAAGAGGGGGGCAAATATGGTGTTTTTTCCATATACTCAGTCTACCAGCTCTACAAAGCTTAAGGAATTAATTGAAAAGAGACTTTTGTAATCAGCTGTATCTAAATTGTTGAACGAAAGATATGTTATGGGAATGAATATAATGAATATGGCAGGCACCCCGGCCCCAAAACCGCCGGCGTGCCTGCCATTAAAATTCCTTTGATTTAATTATTCTCCGATAGTAATACTGGTATCCTTAGCAACGCTCCATGCCTTCTCAACAGCGCCCAGGAGATCGCCATGGGGATCCCGAAGGCTCATAGTAGCGCCGGAGATGCTGTCCAGCTCCTGTTTCTGTTCATCACTTAAGGCTTCCAGCT
Organism: Clostridiaceae bacterium; assembly: GCA_910574345.1. Taxonomy (GTDB): domain Bacteria; phylum Bacillota; class Clostridia; order Lachnospirales; family Lachnospiraceae; genus UBA3402. Next base: position 160,722 of record CAJSZV010000010.1, read on the forward strand.
TTTTCACATCCTCTTCTTTATCAGAAGCGCCGTGGAGAGGCCTGCCGTTCAGATCAGAGCAGCTGGCTGCAAACCATGCACTGACCTCGTCAGTGGTCATACCTGCAAAGAACTCTTCAAAGAGATCCATCTCCTGTGCCCAGGTGCCGGAATTTAACTTGTAGGTGTCGCCTCTCTCCCTCTTGGTAGCCCAGGAGTCAATTTGGGCAAGGAAAGTGTCCTCAGTCTGTTCCAGAACCGTATCAACCTTCTCGTCATGATCTTCGTCAGCGTTGTAGGTATGTCCCGGGAAACCGGTAAGTTTCGGCATATGCTCGCCGTCATAGTTGGGTGTGGCCACTTCCATCACATCGGTGTAGAGGGCGATGATCTTGCCGCCTGCGTCAAAGCAGGCGCCTGCTGCCTGGGTGTTGAAGCTGTAGACTCCCACATCCTTATCGTCCTTGCCTGGGCCTAAGCGGCCGGTGTTGGTGATGCCAAGACCGATCTTGGCCACACTGTCAGCCTCTACAGGACGTCTGTTCTCATAAGCTTTCTCGATAGCGGCGATAAGATTGCCGTGGGCATCGTTTAAGGACATGGTGGCGGATGAGATAGCGTCAAGGGCAGCTTTCTCTTCTTCTGATAACGCGTTATATTTGGCTACATCTTCCTCTTTCTCGGAGGTCCCGTGAAGAGGTCTTCCGTTGAGATCAGAACAGTAGGACGTATACCATTCTTTTACCTCAGCCACAGTCATGCCACGGAATGTCTCTTCGAAGAGATCCATCTCTTCTTCCCAGGTGCCGGAATTCAGCTTGTAGGTATTGCCCCGCTCTCTTTTGGTAACCCAGGAATCAATCTGTGCCAGATAAGTGTCGTCGGTCTGCTCCAGAACCGTGTCCACTTTTTCATCGTGGTCTTCATCGGCATTGTAGCTTTGTCCAGGGAAACCTGTAAGCTTGGGCATGTGTTCGCCGTCGTAGTTGGGAGTGGCAACTTCCAGCTGGTCCACTTCCAGATCAAGAATCTTGCCGCTGTCATCAAAGAGCACATAGGCGATGACTTCGTTGATGCTGTAGACGCCGGTATCCTTGTCGTCCTTGCCGGGGCCTAAGCGGCCGCTTGAGAAGAAGCCTATGCCGTGGGACAGTCCGGTTGCCGATACCTCTTTCTGTTCTTTGCCGTCATTGCCTTCGGTTTCTATGCCGAGAGCACGGCGGACGGCGTCAAATGCACCGTTGGAAGTCCATGTGGCGCCGGATACGGCATCCACACCGTCGATGGCGCCTTTTTCTATAATAGCTGCCTGCAGGGATTCAAGGGCGGCGCCGCCGATGGCAGGGGTCTCGCCGTCCCCTGTAAGTTTGAGATCGACGATCTTGTCTCCGTCAAGAGTTACCTCCGCCGTAATGGTTCCGCCGTATCCTTCGGCCTCGCCTGTTACGACTGTGGTTTCTTTTGCTGGTTCTGTGGCTGCCTGTGTCTGAGCAGCCGTGGTAGTTTCCGGTGCAGCCGTAGTGTTGTCAGCCTGCTGTCCGGAGCCGCTCTGCCCGCATGCCGCAAGACCTGTGCTCACGGCGAGAAGAGCTCCCGCTAATAATGTTTTTTTCATATAGATGTTCTCCCTTTTGTTTTTAGGTGACAGTAGTATATCATTTACGCAAAAAATTGTCAATTATTCTAACAAAAAATGGGAAATGGGGAATAAAAAATGGGAATTTTGTACAATGAAAGGTCTGTATTTACTTCCTTATTCCCAAATTCAAAAAAATGTGGTAGAATAGGAGCGACAGCATTGAGCAGTCCGAGAAAATTATGAAATACCAATGACAGAGGGAGACGTTATGAAAGCGAAGTTAAGCCTGTTTTTAGTTTGCGTCGTGCTGGCAGGCGGATGCAAGCGATATGAACGGATTGACGAACCGGTTACCGCACCGGCACCTGTGGTGGTGACCAGAGGTCAGGAAGAGACAGAAGAGGTTGAACAGGAGACATCAGAGGTTCAGATTCAGGTGACAACAGAGCCCTGGAGGCCGAAACGTACTCCGGTGAAAGTAAAGGGAATCTATATTTCCGCCTATGTGGCAGGAACAGGAAGTATGATGGATGAGATCATCCGCCATATTGACGAGACTGAGATCAATGCAGTGGTCATCGATGTGAAAGACGACAACGGAAGGATCACTTTTTCCATGGATACTCCCATGGTTAACGAGATCGGAGCCGTTAAAAAGTTTATTCCCGATATTGAAGGGTTAATGAAGAAGCTAAAGGAGCATAATATCTATACCATTGCCAGGGTGGTGGCGTTCAGGGATCCCTATCTGCCGGAGCAAAAACCGGAACTGGCTTTAAAGCTGGCGGACGGAAGCATCTACCGGGACAACAAAGGGATGGCCTGGGTTAATCCATACAAAAAAGAGCTGTGGGATTACCTGGTAGAGGTGGGCATCGGGGCCCACGAGGCAGGATTTGACGAGGTACAGTTTGACTATATTCGCTTTTCTACGGAGAAGGGAGTCAATAACGTAGTCTATGACGAGGCGGATACAGGCGGACGGAGCAAGACGGATATTATCACGGAGTTTGTTGGTTATGCATATGAGCGGCTGGCGGCTGAGGACATCTATGTGGCGGCGGATGTGTTTGGCGCCATCATCGGCGGCGGAGTGGATTCCGACGCTGTAGGACAGTCCTACGGGGATATGGCAGAACATTTGGACTATATCTGTCCCATGATCTATCCATCCCACTATGGAGACGGGAATTTTGGAATCGAACATCCGGATACACAGCCCTATGATACCATTTTGGCGGCTCTTCAGGGTTCAAAAGAAGATTTAGGCGGACATACCAAAGAAAGCGGGGAGCAGATCGTGGTTCGTCCCTGGCTTCAGGATTTCACAGCGTCCTATCTGGCCAACTACATCGAATATGGCCCGACTCAGGTGCGCCAGCAGATTCAGGCGGTCTATGATGCGGGATATGATGAATGGATGCTGTGGAGCGCAGCCTGCAGATACCACTGGGACGGGTTAAAGACTCCAGAGGAAGCAGAGACGGAACAGAAACAGATTATGGAATCCAGGGCGGCCGCCCAGCAGGAGACTTCTCCTGCCCTTCAGACAGAGACTTCCGGCCCGCAGCTTCCCGACGGCTCTGCAGAGGCACAAAGGATCGAGGCTCCCAAGACCGTGGGACTGGTTCGGAGAATAAGCAGAAAAGCGGCGTAGTGAAAAGAGAGTTTATATAAGCCGCAGACGGAAAAGAGGAATCCATATGGACAGAACCCCAAAGCCAGGGGAGATATATAAACATTTTAAGAATAAGCGGTATCAGATCGTAGCTGTGGCAGAACATACGGAGACCGGAGAAGAGCTGGTGATCTATCAGGCTCTTTACGGCACATATGGGATTTATGCCAGGCCTCTTGCCATGTTTATGGGAGAGGTGGATAGAGAAAAATATCCGGATGTCCGGCAGCGGTACCGCTTTGAAAAGATGGAGAAGGAAAGCCTTGCGTGTGAAGAGAAAGAGACACCGGCATTACAGTCACAAGAACAAGAACAGTCCCAGTCACCCTTAAGTCCTCTGTTGCTGCCTTTCGTGGAAGCAGAGGATTTCGACGTAAAACTGGAGATTTTATCGGTCATGGCTGACAAGGTCACCCAGGAAGAACTGGACATTCTTCATGAGGCTCTTGACCTTCCCAAAGGAACTGGAAGTCCAGAGGAACAGATGCGTTCCTTAAAACAATACCTGGAGATGCGCAGGAAATTTGAAGGGGCAAGACTTCGCTGAAAGGAAAGGAAACGCTGGCCATGGACCAGGAACCGATATTCAACATCGAAGAGGAACTAAAAAAGCTCCCGGCGCAGCCGGGAGTCTATATTATGCATGATGCCAAAGATGAGATCATCTATGTGGGCAAGGCCATCAGCCTGAAAAACCGGGTGCGGCAGTATTTCCAGAGCAGCCGTAATAAGACTGCCAAGATTGAGCAGATGGTGTCCAGGATAGTCAGATTTGAATATATCATCACGGATTCGGAGCTGGAGGCTCTGGTGCTGGAATGCAATCTGATCAAAGAACACCGGCCCCGTTACAACACCATGTTAAAAGACGATAAGGCTTATCCCTATATCAAAGTGACCGTAGAGGAGGATTTCCCCAGGGTCATGTTCTCCAGGACCATGAAGAAAGATAAGAACAAGTACTTTGGCCCCTATACCAGCGCGGGAGCGGTGAACGATACCGTGGATTTGATCCATAAGCTCTATCGTCTGCGGACCTGCAGCCGGAACCTGCCTAAGGATACGGGAAAGGACAGACCCTGCCTGAATTACCATATTAAGCAGTGCGATGCTCCGTGCCAGGGATATATAAGCAAAGAAGAGTATGGAAAATCCGTGGAGGAGGCATTGGATTTTCTCAACGGGCGTTATAAAAAACTTTTGGATATCCTGGAACAGAGGATGACGCAAGCATCCCAGCGAATGGATTTTGAGAAGGCCATTGAGTACCGGGAACTTTTAAACAGTGTGAAGAAAGTGGCCCAGAAGCAGAAGATCACAAGCAGCACCATGGAAGACAGGGATATTATTGCCATGGCAAAGGATGATACGGATGCGGTGGTACAGGTGTTTTTTGTGAGAGAGGGCAAGATCATCGGCCGGGATCATTTTCATGTGACTGTGGGGGCGGCAGAGGAGGACAGACAGGTCCTCACCAGTTTTGTGAAGCAGTTCTATTCGGGAACGCCTTTTGTGCCTAAGGAATTGTGGATGCAGACGGAGCCGGAGGACAGCGAGATCATCATAAAGTGGCTCAGTGCCAAAAGAGGGCAGAAGGTGAAGATCACAGTGCCTCAGAAGGGCCAGAAAGAACGGCTTGTGGAATTGGCGGAGAAAAATGCGGCTCTGGTGCTGTCTCAGGATAAGGAGAAGATTAAGAGGGAAGAACTCAGAACCATCGGGGCCATGAATCAGATCGGCAGTATCATCGGCCTGGATCATGTAAGGCGCATCGAAGCCTATGATATCTCCAATACCAGTGGTTTGGAATCCGTAGGTTCCATGGTGGTATATGAGGACGGAAAGCCGAGGCGCAGCGATTATCGGAAGTTTAAGATACAGACCGTGAAGGGACCCAATGATTACGCTTCCATGAAAGAGGTTCTTACCAGGCGGTTTACCCATGGGATGGAGGAGGCCGAGGCACTGATAAGAGACGGGATTGATAAAAAGCTGGGAAGTTTTACCAGATTTCCCGATCTTATCATGATGGACGGAGGCCGGGGACAAGTGAATATTGCACTGGAGGTCCTTGATGAACTGGGACTTGCCATTCCGGTGTGCGGCATGGTAAAAGATGACAGTCATCGCACCAGGGGCCTGTATTATAATAATGTGGAGCTGCCTATTGACAGGCACTCTGAGGGGTTTAAGCTGATTACAAGGATACAGGATGAGGCCCATCGGTTTGCCATCGAATACCATCGGAGTCTTAGAGGAAAGGGCCAGGTAAAGTCGGTTTTAGATGATATTCCCCATATCGGCCCTGCCAGAAGGAAGGCTCTTATGCGGAAGTTTAAGTCCTTGGAGGCAGTGAAGGAGGCTGCTTTGGAGGAACTCATGGAGACTCCCGGAATGAACCGGAAGTCCGCCCAGAGCGTGTACGATTTTTTCAGGCAATAAAACGAATGGAAGAAGGAGAACCGGAATATGTATGGAGTAACGGTCGCAGAACTGATTGAAAAGATGAAGCTGAAAAATGTGACTCCGGAGATTGATGTGGAGAAGGCGGTGCTGACCCATCCGGATGTGAACCGCCCTGCATTGCAGCTGGCAGGTTTTTTTGACCATTTTGATAAGGACAGAGTGCAGATCATCGGATTTGTGGAGCAGGAATATATCCGGCAGATGGATCCGGAGAGAAAGATGAAGGTTTATGACCAGCTGCTGGCGGAGAGGATTCCCTGTCTGATCTTCAGCCGGGGATTTATGCCGGAGGAGGATCTGCTGGCGCTGTGCAATCACTATGATGTGCCCTGTATGGTATCGGAGCAGAGTACGTCGGACTTAATGGCGGAGATCATCCGCTGGCTGAAAGTGAAGCTGGCTCCCTGCATCAGCATCCACGGAGTGCTGGTGGATGTATTCGGCGAGGGCGTGCTGATCATGGGCGAAAGCGGTATCGGCAAAAGCGAGGCGGCTCTGGAACTGGTGAAAAGAGGACATCGTCTGGTTACGGATGACGTGGTACAGATTAAGAAAGTCAGTGACGAGACGCTGGTAGGTTCGGCGCCGGATATTACCAGGCATTTCATTGAACTGCGCGGTATCGGGATTATTGATGTGAAGAGTCTTTATGGTGTGGAGAGCATTAAGGACACCCAGGCTATTGATATGGTGATCAAACTGGAAGAATGGGACAGGGATAAGGAATATGACCGTCTGGGTCTGGAAGACCAGTATATTGAGTTTTTAGGCAATCAGGTGGTATCTCATGCCATTCCCATCCGTCCGGGGCGGAATCTGGCGATCATCGTGGAGACGGCAGCCATTAATTACAGGCAGAAGAAGATGGGGTATAATGCGGCAAAGGAACTGTACAACCGGGTACAGGCTAATCTGACAAGGGCAAAACAATAATTATAAAAAGTCAGGGGAATGAAGATGAAAGCTCTTTATCATGAACTGCGGGAACTTTTGGGGGAGGCTGATGCGGTATATGAGGAACCCATGAAAAGGCATACCACGTTTCGGATCGGAGGTCCGGCCCGGATTTTTGTGACGCCGCGAACAGAGGAAGCATTCATCCGCGGGTTGGAGCTGTGCAGAAGGAGAAAGATCCCATGGTATGTGATCGGCAACGGCAGCAATCTCCTGGTGAATGACCGGGGCTATGAGGGTGTGGTTCTGTCTACGGAGAAACTTGATTGTTTCTGTGCAGAAGGAGGCACTGTCCGTGCTTTGGCGGGAGTGCGTCTTTCCAGGCTGGCTAAGGCGGCTGCTGAGAATTCCCTGACGGGTTTGGAATTTGCCGCGGGGATTCCCGGTACGCTGGGAGGCGCGGTGGTCATGAATGCAGGGGCCTACGGCTCGGAGATGAAGGACGTGCTTCTGTGGGCCAGGGTCTTGGATCAATATGGCCAGGTGCGCAGACTGGATGCGGAGGAATTGAATCTGGGGTATCGCACCAGTATTATTGAGAGAGAAGGATATGTGGTACTGGAAGCAGGGATCAGGCTTTCGCAAGGGGAACAATCACAAATCTATGGCAGGATGGAAGAACTGGCGAAAAAGAGACAGGAAAAACAGCCCTTGGAGTATCCAAGCGCCGGAAGTACGTTTAAACGTCCGAAAGGGTATTTTGCAGGAAAGCTTATTGATGATGCAGGACTCAGAGGCTTTCGCGTGGGAGATGCCCAGGTGTCGAAAAAGCATTGCGGTTTTGTGGTAAACAGAGGCGACGCCACATGCGCTCAGGTAATGGCTCTCTGTGAGGAGGTGACGCGCCGGGTCAGGGAGCAGTTCGGGGTGGAGCTGGAGATGGAAGTAAGGAGGCTTCCGTAACCGCCGAAGGCGCATATTATGGCCGGCTGCTTCCTCTGGCTTTAAGGCGGAAGGAAACAGAGGCGGACAGTACATAAAGAGACGGAGGTTCATAAGGATATGAAGCTGGTGGTGGTGACAGGCATGTCGGGGGCTGGCAAGACAGTGGCTCTGAAGATGATGGAGGATATGGGATATTATTGTGTGGACAATCTGCCCATTCCTTTGGTGGAAAAATTTGCACAGCTGATTTTGGACAGTCACGGACAGCATGACCATGTGGCTTTAGGGATTGATATCCGAAGCGGAGAGGATCTGTCTCTCGTGGGCCGGATCTTTGATTCCTGGCAGCAGCTGTCCATTGCTTATGAGGTTCTGTTTCTGGAAGCCAGTGATCAGGTTTTGGTCAAGAGATACAAAGAGACAAGGCGCAGCCATCCCCTCTCCGGCGCCGGGAGGGTGGATCAGGGCATTGCAAAAGAGAGGGAAAAACTGGCTTTTTTAAAGAGAAAGGCTGATTTTATCATTGATACCAGCAAACTTTTGACAAAAGAGCTGCGCCAGGAGTTGGAGAAGATATTTAAAGAAGATGGTGATTTTGACAATCTGTTCGTCACAGTTTTGTCCTTTGGATTCAAGTACGGGATTCCCTCAGACGCAGATCTGGTATTTGATGTCAGGTTCCTTCCCAACCCTTATTATGTGGAGGAGCTGCGTGCCGGGACGGGAGAAGAGAGGGAAGTTCAGGAATATGTGATGCAGGGCTCTACAGCTGAGATATTTTTGAAAAAACTGACGGATATGCTGGACTTTTTGATTCCCAATTATGTGCTTGAAGGAAAGAACCAGCTGGTCATCGGAATCGGCTGTACCGGAGGAAAGCATCGGTCTGTGACCATAGCCGGCGCCCTGTATGAGCATTTGAAGGACAGGGAAGGCCTGGGAGTTAAGATTGAGCACCGGGATATTGACAATGATAACAAGAGGAAAAAGTAGGGGTGGATTATGACATTTTCTTCCAGGGTAAAAGAAGAATTATCCAGGCAGATGAGTCCGGCCAGACATTGTCAGATTGCGGAAATGGCGGCCATATTAAGCCTTTGCGGAAAGGTTCAGATCGACGAAGAGGACCGTTTCAGTATTAAAATAAACACAGAAAATGTAGCAGTTGCGAGAAAGTACTTTACATTATTGAAAAAAACCTTTAATATAAGTACTGATGTGATAATTCGCCGTAATGCTTATCTGAAAAAAAACCGCTCTTTTGGAGTGGCGGTTTCTGAGGATGGCGATGCGAGAAAAGTACTTCTTGCCACAAAGCTTTTGGATGAGCATGGGGAAATTGGTGAAAATCTGTCTGTAGTAGGAAATCTGGTGATTCAGAATCCGTGCTGCAGACGGGCATTTTTAAGAGGCGCCTTTCTGGCAGCCGGATCCATAAGCGATCCGGAGAAGTTCTACCACTATGAGATTGCGTGCAGCACGGAAGCGAAAGCAAAGCAGCTTCAGGGCATTATGGCAACCTTTGATGTGGATGCCAGAATTGTACAGCGGAAGAAGTATTTCGTGGTTTATGTGAAGGAGGGCAGCCAGATTGTTCATCTTCTCAATGTCATGGAGGCTCCAAAGGCTCTTATGGAGCTTGAGAACATCCGGATTCTTAAGGAGATGAGAGGCAGTGTGAACCGTCAGGTAAACTGCGAGACCGCCAACATTAACAAGACTGTATCTGCATCGGTAAAGCAGATAGAGGATATCACCTGTATCAGAGATGCCATTGGTCTGGAGCAGCTTCCGGAGGGTCTCTGCGATATAGCAAGGCTGAGATTGGAGCGGCCAGAGGCTACTTTGAAGGAATTGGGAGAGGCACTGGATCCACCTGTGGGCAAATCCGGAGTCAACCACCGTCTTAGGAAACTGAGTGTTATGGCGGAGGATTTGCGGGAGAAGAGTGCGGTATCAGAATGGTCATCGGACCGTTCGGCGGAATGAGGAGGAGAATTATGGTAAGAAGAACAATTACGATTGAACTGGAATCCGGACTGGAGGCCAGGCCAGTGGCTATGCTGGTGCAGGTAGCCAGTCAGTATGACAGCAGCATCTATGTTGAATGTGATTCCAGGAGAGTGAATGCCAAAAGTATTATGGGAATGATGACCTTAGGTCTCACAGCCGGAGAACAGGTAGTGGTGACCGCCAACGGTGCTGACGAGGAGAAGGCTGTGGATGGAATCGCAAGATATCTGACTGAGGGTTGAGGCGGGGCCGTTCTGAATATGAATATGAGACAGAGGCTGCCAGGAAGGCAGCCTCTGCTTTTACCATAAAGGGAAATATTATGGAGGACAACTATGGCATTTACACATCTGCATGTCCATACGGAATACAGCCTGCTGGACGGCTCCAGCAAGATCAAGGAACTGGCAGCCAGGGCTAAGGAACTGGGAATGGACAGTATGGCCATTACAGACCATGGAGCCATGTACGGGGTCATTGATTTTTACCGGGCAGCCAGGGAGGCAGGAGTGAAACCCATCATCGGCTGTGAGGTCTATGTGGCTCCAGGTTCCCGGTTTGACAGGGAGACAGTCAGCGGTGAGGACCGGTATTACCACCTGGTGCTTCTGGCGGAAAACAATAAGGGGTATGAGAACCTGATGAAGATCGTGTCCAAAGGCTATGTGGACGGATTCTACTATAAACCGAGGGTGGATTACGAGGTTCTTAGGACCTTTCATGAGGGAATTATCTGTCTTTCTGCCTGTCTGGCAGGGGAGGTCCAGAAATATTTGGAGAGGGGACAGTATCAGCAGGGGAAGGAAGCGGCCTTGAGATACGAAGAAATCTTCGGCAAGGGAAACTTTTTTCTGGAACTGCAGGATCATGGGATACCGGCTCAGAAGACAGTGAATCAGGCTCTTCTCAGGCTTTCAAAGGAACTGGATATTGATCTGGTGGCCACCAATGACATTCACTATACTTATGCTGAGGATGCCACGCCCCACGATATCCTTCTGTGTATCCAGACAGGAAAAAAGGTCACCGATGAAAATCGGATGCGCTACGAAGGCGGCCAGTATTACTGTAAATCCGAGGATGAGATGCGGGCTTTGTTTCCCTATGCCCAGGAAGCCCTTGACAATACCCACAAGATTGCGGAAAGGTGCAATGTGGAGATTGAGTTCGGGGTTACCAAGCTTCCCAAGTTTGAAGTCCCTGAAGGTTACGATTCCTGGGGATACCTGAATAAACTCTGTGATGAGGGGATGGAGCGGCGTTATCCGGATGATGACGGAACCCTGCGCAGGCGTCTGGAGTATGAACTGAATGTTATCCATACCATGGGGTATGTGGATTATTTCCTGATCGTGTGGGACTTTATCCATTTTGCCAGGTCTCATGACATTATGGTGGGGCCGGGAAGAGGGTCGGCGGCGGGAAGCATCGCGGCCTACTGTCTGGAGATCACCAACATTGATCCCATCCGTTACAATCTGCTGTTTGAACGGTTCCTGAATCCGGAGCGTGTGTCCATGCCGGATATTGATATTGATTTCTGTTACGAGAGGCGGCAGGAAGTCATCGATTATGTGGTGGAGAAGTACGGCAAGGATCAGGTGGTTCAGATCGTTACCTTCGGTACTCTGGCAGCCAAGGGTGTGGTGAGGGATGTGGGAAGGGTACTTGATATGCCTTATGCCAGGTGCGACGCCATCGCCAAGATGATTCCGGGAGATCTGGGCATGACCCTTGAAAAAGCCTTAAAGACCAGCCCTGACCTTAGAAAGGCTTACAGTGAGGATTCCCAGGTAAAGTATCTGATTGATATGTCCATGCGTCTGGAGGGGCTTCCACGCCATACCTCCATGCATGCGGCAGGAGTGGTCATCAGCCGGACGGCGGTGGACAACTATGTGCCGCTTTCAAAGGCCCAGGACGGAACCATTACCACCCAGTTTACCATGACCACTTTGGAGGAACTGGGGCTTTTGAAAATGGATTTTCTGGGGCTTCGGACGCTGACGGTTATTCAGAATGCAGTCAGGCAGATTGAGAAAAACCAGGGAATCAGGATTGATATTGACGCCATTGATTTTAATGACAGACAGGTGCTGGAATCCATCGGAACGGGAAAGGATGACGGAGTGTTCCAGCTGGAAAGCAGCGGCATGAAGTCCTTTATGAAGGAGCTAAAGCCGCAGAATTTGGAGGATATTATCGCCGGTATCTCCCTTTACCGGCCGGGTCCCATGGATTTTATTCCCAAATACCTGAAAGGGAAAAATGACCAGTCAGCCGTGACCTACGACTGCCCCCAGCTGGAGCCGATTCTGGAACCCACCTATGGGTGCATCGTGTACCAGGAGCAGGTTATGCAGATCGTGCGGGAACTGGCAGGATATACCCTGGGCCGAAGCGATCTGGTGCGCAGGGCCATGTCCAAAAAGAAAGCCTCAGTCATGGCAAAAGAGCGTCAGAATTTTGTCTACGGCAATGACGCGGAAGGGGTACAAGGGTGCATCCGCAATGGGATTGATGAAAAAGTGGCCAATAAGATCTTTGATGAGATGACGGATTTTGCCAGCTACGCATTTAACAAGTCCCATGCCGCCTGCTATGCGGTGGTGGCTTACCAGACTGCCTACCTGAAATACTATTATCCCAAAGAATTTATGGCAGCTCTCATGACCTCTGTTATGGATAACAGCACAAAGACTTCCGAGTATATCCTTACCTGCCGGCAGATGGGCATCCGGATTCTGCCTCCGGATATCAATGAAGGGGAGAGCGGTTTTTCCGTGTCAGGAGACGCCATCCGCTATGGTCTGTCAGCCATTAAAAGCGTGGGGCGCAGCGTGGTGGATGCCATTGTTGCCGAAAGGAAAGCCGGCGGTTTGTTTCGAACCATGGATGAGTTTGTGGAGCGCATGACCAATAAGGAGGTCAACAGACGGACTCTGGAGAATTTTATTAAATCAGGAGCACTGGACAGCCTTCCCGGAAACCGCCGCCAGAAGATGATGGTGGCGCCGGATATGCTGGAACAGAAAAATAAAGAGAAGAAACATGCCATGGAAGGCCAGATGTCCCTATTCGATTTTGTGGGGGAGGAAGAGAAAAAGCATTTCCAGATTACCTTTCCTCAGGTAGAGGAATATGGGAAGGAGGAACTTCTGGCCTTTGAAAAGGAGATCTTAGGGATCTATATCAGCGGCCATCCCATGGAAGAGTATGAGGAAATCTGGCGTTCCAATGTGACGGCGGTCACTACGGATTTTATGGTGGACGAGGAGACGGAGACAGCGCGGGTTCAGGACAACCAGAGAGTAACCATCGGAGGAATGATCACAGGCAAGGTAACCAAGATCACCAAGACCAGCCAGATGATGGCGTTTATTACGGTGGAGGATCTGGTAGGTTCGGTGGAAGTCCTGGTATTTCCCAAGGACTATGAGAAAAACAGGGATATCCTGATAGAAGAGTCCAAGGTGTTTGTGTCGGGCAGAGTGTCTGTGGGAGACGATCCGGTAGGCAAGCTGATATGCGAGAGAATCATCCCTTTTGATATGCTGCCGAAGCAGCTGTGGCTGCAGTTTGCGGATAAAGCCGCTTATGACCAGATGATAGGGGCTGTGACAGAATGTCTGAAAGTTTCCGAAGGTTCTGACCAGGTAATTATATGGCTTTCCAAGGAGCGGGCCAAAAAGGTTCTGCCTGCCAGCTGGAATGTAACCTGCGGCGGTATGATTTTGGAAGAGCTTACAAAAATTCTTGGTGAAAAAAATGTCAGAGTCGTGCAAAAAGGGTTGAAAGTCTAAGCAAAATGAATTAGAATAGGCCTAGTACGAAGGGGAACGTATAACCGCTGATTTTTACGAATCGGCATTGTATCTTTACAGGATGCAAAAGTTTTGAAATTCGTAACTGTGAAGGCAATGGGCAGTTGCAGAAACTCTTACAATTCAGGAGGTAAGAAGATGGCAAAGACAGTTAAGACAATAGGTGTATTGACCAGTGGCGGTGATGCACCAGGGATGAATGCCGCAATCCGTGGCGTGGTTCGTGCAGCTATTGCAAAGGGAATGAATGTAAAAGGAATCATGAGAGGATATGCAGGACTTTTACAGGAAGAGATCGTAGATATGAAGAGCACTTCCGTATCCGACATTGTTAACCGCGGCGGCACCATTCTCTATACTGCAAGGTGTACGGAATTCACTACAGCCGAGGGGCAGCAGATGGGGGCGGATATCTGCAAGAAGCATGGAATTGACGGTATGGTGGTGATCGGAGGAGACGGTTCTTTCAGAGGCGCAGGCAAGTTATCGGCTCTGGGAGTAAACACCATAGGAATTCCCGGAACTATTGATCTTGATATTGCATGTACAGAGTATACCATTGGTTTTGATACGGCGGTGAATACGGCCATGGAAGCCATTGACAAAGTTCGCGATACATCAACCTCCCATGAAAGGTGCAGTATTATCGAGGTAATGGGAAGACATGCGGGATATATTGCACTGTGGTGCGGTATCGCCAACGGCGCTGAGGATATTCTCCTTCCGGAACGCTATGACGGGGATGAGCAGGTATTGATCAACCGGATTATAGAGAACAGAAAACGGGGCAAGAAACATTATATTATTATCAATGCAGAGGGAATCGGTCATTCTGCATCCATGGCCCGCAGGATTGAGGCAGCCACAGGCATTGAGACAAGAGCTACCATTCTTGGACACATGCAGAGAGGCGGAACACCTACCTGTAAAGACAGAGTGTATGCAACCATTATGGGTGCCAAGGCAGTGGAACTTCTGGATGAAGGAAAGAGCAACCGTGTAGTGGCTTACAAGAACGGAGCCTATGTGGATTTTGATATTCAGGAAGCGCTGTCCATGACAAAAGACATTCCGGAAGACCAGTTCGATATTAGCAAGCTGATGAGCAGATAAGGATTTTGATTTCTATAAAGAAGAGAACGCGCCGGTGACGCGTTCTTTTTACGAAATATCCGGCAACATATGATCCGGGAGGGGCCCAAATGGAAGAACATGTCGTGCTCTGCGGAGCCAGTTCTTATGAACAGAAATATTATTTTAACCGGCAGTTTTCCGCTTTGCCGGAGAGTATCAGGCAGGAGCTTAAGATCATGTGTGTCCTCTACACGGAGGATGTGGGGGGAGTCCTCACTATGGAATTCGATGAAAAGGGGAACCTGGAATTTCGGGTAAGTGCAGATGATCATGATTATCTCTTTGATGAAATAGGAAGCGCATTAAAGATTAAACAGTATCAGCTGGAAAAGCGGGAGCTTTTGGAATCCCTGGAACTTTTTTACCGTGTATTTTTTCTGGGGGAGACCGTGCCGTCTGGTGCAGATGAGGATGCATCAGCTATCAGCTGATTGAAAAGAGGAGAAAGCAGGAATGGTAAAGATCGGAAACACGGAGCTTGTGAACCCGTTTATTCTGGCGCCTATGGCCGGAGTGACAGATCTGCCTTTTCGTCTTCTGTGTCAGGAACAGGGCTGTGCTCTTGCCTATACGGAGATGGTCAGCGCCAAGGCGATTCTCTATAAAAACAGAAATACAAAACCTCTCATGGAAGTGGGAGAGAAGGAAGGGCCCGTGGCCCTTCAGCTTTTTGGATGTGATCCGGAGATTTTAAGCTGTATGGCCGCACAGGTGGAGGATGGTCCTTATGCCTGGATTGACATCAACATGGGATGTCCTGTGCCGAAGGTAGTGAACAATGGGGAAGGCTCCGCCCTGATGAAGAATCCAAAGCTGGTGGAACAGATACTTACCGCTATGGTAAAAAGAATGAAAAAACCGGTTACCATCAAGATCCGCAAGGGTTTTGACGACACATCCGTCAACGCAGTGGAGATTGCAAAGATTGCGGAATTCTGCGGTGTATCTGCCGTGGCTGTTCATGGCAGGACAAGGGAACAATTCTATTCCGGCAAGGCTGATTGGGACATGATCCGCCAGGTGAAAGAGGCCGTAAGGATTCCGGTCATCGGCAACGGAGACATCTTCCGCCCTGAAGACGGGGCAAGAATGATGAAAGAGACCGGCTGCGACGCAGTTATGATCGCCCGGGGCGCCAGAGGTAATCCCTGGCTCTTCTCAAGGAGTCTTCATTACTTAAGGACAGGGGAAATACTTCCTCATCCGGGGGCAGATGAAATCCGTAAGGAAATGCTGCGTCACACAAAGCTTCATATAGAATATAAGGGGGAATCCCTGGGCCTTCGCGAGATGCGCAAACATGTCTCCTGGTATACGGCAGGTCTTCCCCGTTCTTCTGTCCTCCGCAGCAGGATCAATCAGGCGGAGACTTACGAGGAATTTTATGAATTAATCATGGAAGCGGGATCCTGATCTCTTTTGGAGAGGAAAGGAATGTGCCGGCCTGTGCATAGCGGCGGAGTGAGACACATAGAATGTTGGTGAGCATCCGGACGGCAGGTGAGGATGTATCCGTCTGAACGATTACGGCACATGGGCAAACTTAAGAGTTGGATTTAGCCGGTTCTTGACAAGGTGTAAGGTTTAGGATATAATACCTTGAATATGATGCCAGGACCACACAGTGCGGAGTAATCCGTAAGCATCAGATGCAATGAGAGAAATAAAGTAAGGAATGTAATGGGAGGTAGTGCAAAACTATGGCAGAGAAGAAAAACATCTTAACCTATGCGGGGCTGAAGCAATATGAGGACGAGCTCCAGAATCTGAAAGTGGTAAAGAGAAAAGAAGTTGCCCAGAAGATTAAGGAAGCCAGGGAGCAGGGAGACTTATCCGAGAACGCAGAGTATGATGCTGCCAAAGACGAGCAGAGAGATATTGAGCTGCGTATTGAAGAGCTGGAAAAGCTTTTAAAGAACGCAGAGGTAGTGGTAGAAGAGGAGATTGATTTAGAGAAGATCAATATCGGCTGCAAAGTAAAGGTATATGAGATTGATGAAGACGAAGAGATGGAATTTAAGATTGTAGGCTCCACAGAAGCCAACAGTCTTCAGAATAAGATATCTAATGAGTCTCCTGTAGGTCAGGCTCTCCTCGGCAAAAAAGTGGGAGACGTTGTGGATGTGGAGACTCAGGTCGGGGTGATCCAGTATAAGGTTCTGGAGATTCAGAGAGTGTCATAATTTGATTTTTAAGCAGGGCGGCAGCTGAAGTTTTTCAGGCAGCCGCCGAATAACAGACAAAGGAGTGGAGAACGTGGCAGAGCAGCAAAGTCAGGGCCAGGCCCAGACACAGGAAGATTTAAACCAGCTCCTTAAGGTGCGCCGGGAGAAGCTGGCGCAGCTTAAGGAGGCAGGAAGAGATCCATTTCAGATTACGAAATACCAGGTGACAGCCCACAGCACAGACGTAAAGGAGGACTATGACCGGTGGGAGGGAAAAGAAGTTTCCATAGCGGGGCGTATGATGTCCAAACGTGTTATGGGGAAGGCCTCTTTCTGTAATATTCAGGATCTGAAAGGCAATATCCAGTCCTACGTGGCCAGAGACAGTATAGGAGAGGAAGAATATAAGGACTTTAAGAAATTGGATATCGGCGATATCATCGGCATTCAGGGCACTGTATTTACTACAAAGACCGGCGAGATATCGATCCACGCCACTTCCGTGACCCTGCTGTCCAAGAGCCTTCAGATTCTTCCTGAGAAATATCACGGGCTGACCAATACGGATATGCGGTATCGTCAGAGATATACGGATCTTATCATGAATGAGGATGTGAAGAAGACCTTTGTCATGCGCTCCAAGATCATCAGCTGTATCAGACGGTATCTGGACGATCTGGGATTTCTGGAGGTGGAGACCCCTATGCTGGTGAGCAACGCAGGAGGCGCCGCTGCCAGGCCCTTTGAGACCCATTACAATGCCCTGGACGAGGATGTAAAGCTTCGTATCTCCCTGGAACTTTACTTAAAGAGACTGATCGTAGGCGGCATGGAGAGAGTCTATGAGATCGGTCGGGTATTCCGCAACGAAGGGCTGGACACCAGACACAATCCGGAGTTTACTCTTATGGAGCTTTATCAGGCTTATACGGATTATTACGGCATGATGGACCTGACGGAGAACATGTTCCGCCATGTGGCAAAGGAAGTGTGCGGCACCACCCTGATTCCTTATGCAGAAGTGGAGATTGATCTTGGAAAGCCCTTTGAACGCCTGACCATGATTGACGCCATTAAGAAATATACGGGAATTGATTTTGAGGAGATTAAGACTACAGAGGAAGCTAAGAAGCTGGCGGATGAGAAGGGCGTTCACTATGAGGCCCGCCACCTTCGCGGTGATATTATCAATCTGTTCTTTGAGGAGTTCGTGGAGGAACATCTGATTCAGCCTACTTTTATTATGGATCATCCGGTTGAAGTGTCGCCGCTGACCAAGAGAAAGCCGGATAAGCCGGATCTGGTGGAGCGGTTTGAACTCTTTATCTATGCCAGGGAGATGTGCAATGCTTACTCGGAGCTTAACGATCCCATCGACCAAAGGGAGCGGTTTAAGGCCCAGGAGGCTGCCCTTGCGGCCGGAGATGAGGAGGCCAATACCACGGACGAGGACTTCATGAACGCTTTGGAGATAGGTATGCCGCCTACGGGAGGTATTGGGTACGGGATTGACAGGCTGGTGATGCTTTTGACGAATTCACCGGCTATTCGCGATGTGCTGCTGTTCCCGACAATGAAAACGCTTGGCGGAAAAGACCAGTAAAATCAAGGGTTTGCGGTACTTGAACTTGTAAACTACAACAAATTTACAACAATTTTACAACGCATATTGAAGAATAATGAGCGTTAATGAATAGTTGTACTCATAAATCCAATTCAATATTTTGTACGATAAGGACATTTTTCTAAAAGAAAATTTTAGGGAAGTGTCCTTTTGTTATGGTCAAAACAAAATAAGAAATGGAGGAAATGAACATGAGTAGTACAGCGTTAGGAGCAGAGAAAGCGATTATTTTTATCAGCGATGCACATGAAAAATTCTACTACGAGAAATTGAAAGAGGTCAGGTATCAGGACGTGTACCATAAAGCACTTGTATATTGTCTTGGTATCAGCGATGACACGAGAAGGAACATTTACAGTATCTATGATTTTAAGACAGGCTGCGTGAAAACGGAGTGCCTGCATGAAGGATGGCAGACCAGCGGGAGCTTAAAAGTAGTCAGGATGGCGTTTAACCTTTACTGCAATGGTACGCCAAGTGTCTTTGATTACGATGATGCGGAGGAACAGGTGGACGAGTGCAGACGGTACACAGTGGAAGAACTGTTCTGCTGTGCCTATGCGCCTTATTTTTGGCAGGCGGTACAAATTCGTTATCCGGAATATGTAACATATAACCACAACTTGTACGCCATGCTTGGAGGACGGGATTGATGTTAAAAGTCAGGCTTATGGGAACGAAGAACGATATTAAGTGGTTCGGGAAGATTTTACAGCGTAACCCGAAAATCGAGGTGACGGAGTTTTCCGATATGTTCCCAAACAAAGGGACAAAGAAATATTACAGGACTTATGTGGAAGTCAGGAAAAGCAACGTAAAAGAAAATTAGTAGAAGCAAAGGAGAATTATCATGTGTAAAATAATCGCAATCGCAAACCAGAAAGGCGGTGTGGGCAAGACCACCACCACAAGCAATTTAGGAATCGGGCTGGCAAAACAGGGAAAGAAAGTGCTTTTGATTGATGCGGACGCACAGGGCAGTCTGACCGCAAGTTTAGGCTTTACAGAGCCGGACAGTCTGGAAATCACGCTTGCAACCATTATGGGGAACTTAATCAATGACGGGGAAGTAGAGCCGGGGGAAGGTATCCTCCACCATGAGGAAGGGATAGACTTAATGCCGGGGAACATTGAGCTTTCCGGTCTGGAGGTTTCCCTTGTGAATGTGATGAGCCGGGAAACGGTGTTGAGGTCATACATAGAGATTGTCAGGGAGAATTACGATTACATTTTAATTGATTGTATGCCTTCCCTCGGTATGATTACCATAAATGCCTTTGCCAGCGCCGACAGCATCTTGATACCCGTACAGGCGGCATATCTGCCCGTCAAAGGCTTACAGCAGCTTATCAAGACGGTCGGCAAGGTAAAGCGGCAGATTAACCCGAAACTGGAAATTGAGGGGATTCTGCTTACAATGGTGGACAGCCGGACGAACTACGCAAAGGACATCAGCTCCATGCTGAAGGAAGCCTATGGGAGCCGGGTAAGGATATTTGCCAATGTCATTCCCATTTCCGTCCGGGCGGCGGAGATTTCAGCGGAGGGTGTCAGCATCTACAAGCATGATCCAAAGGGGAAAGTAGCGTCAGCCTATGATTCTCTGACAAAGGAGGTAATCACCTCTGCTCCGCAAAGCAAGGAGGTGAGCGCAGATGGGCAGTAACGCAAAACCAAGAAGCGCATCAAAGGTTGCTCTGGAAAGTTTTGATGATTTGTTCGGCGGGAGTGCTGCACAGGAAAGCGGCGTTGAACAGATTATCAATGCGCCGCTGGCAGAGCTTTATACGTTCAAAGACCACCCTTTCCGGGTGGAGGACGATGAGAAGATGGAGGAAACAACGGAGAGTATCCGGCAGTACGGGGTGCTTGTGCCGGGGATTGCAAGACCGAGGGCGGGCGGCGGCTATGAAATCATAGCCGGACACCGCCGCAAGCGTGGCTCGGAGCTTGCCGGAAAGACGGAGATGCCTGTGGTTGTCCGCAACTACACCGATGATGAAGCTACGATAATCATGGTGGATTCCAATATCCAGAGGGAAGATATTTTACCGAGTGAGAAGGCGAGAGCCTACAAGATGAAATATGAAGCCATGAAGCATCAGGGGAAGAAGTCAGGAAGAAACACACTGGATGAGATCGGGGAAGCTGCCGGGGAGAACGCTAAAAAAGTACAGCGGTATATCTGGCTTTCCCGGCTGTCTGATGAACTTCTTACTATGGTGGACGGTAAAAAACTCGGTTTCTCACAGGGCGTTGACATTTCCTTTCTGGCGGAGGAAGCGCAGCAGTGGGTGCAGGCAGTCATAGAGGAAAAAGGCTGTAACGTCAGCATGGCGCAGTCGGCAAAAATCAAGGAATATGGCAAGACCGGGGAGCTTACCCTTGCAATGGTGCGCCTGATACTGACGGAGGAAAAGCCGAAGGAACGGAAGGTAACACTGAAAGCGGACAAAATCAGCGAATATTTTGCGGAGGACTGCAGCAGTGAGGAAATAGAGGGCATCATCATTCAACTATTGGATGAATGGAAGAAAAGACAATAGAGGGGAGGTGCATCAGCGTGGATGGCACAATAAAATTTGACTATTATTATGGCATCGAAGCGGAACAGTTTTCTTTTTACCGGGTTCCGAGGCTGCTGATAAAAGACGCAAGGTTTAAAGAGTTGTCCAGCGATGCAAAGCTCCTTTATGGTCTGATGCTTGACAGGCTGGCATTGTCAATCAAGAATGGCTGGCTTGACGAGGAAAACAGGGTGTATATCCATTACACCCTGGATAACATAATGGAGGATTTGGGATGCGCAAGGGAGAAATGCGCCAAAGTGATTGCGGAGCTTGACAGCAAAAAGGGAATCGGTCTGATTGAGAAGAAAAGGAGGGGACTGGGCAAGCCGGACATCATCTATGTGAAGAATTTTGCGACACTGGATACCGGGAAAGAACCGGGCGGAGAGCTGGAAAACCCTGATAATGCTGACAATTCCGCAGAAGTTCGGAAACCGAACTTCAAGAGGTTCGATAATCAAACTTCAAGAAGTTCGGAAATCGAACTTCAAGAGATTCGGAAACCGAACTTGCAGGAGTTCGGAAATCAAACTTCAAGAGGTTCGGAAACCGAACTTGCGGAAGTTCGGTTTCCGAACCCTAATTATAACAATACTAATTATACTGATCTGAGTTATACCAATCCTATCAATCAATCAAATAGAGAAACAGAAAAACAGGAACCGGGCAAGCTGGATAATGGTATGATTGATGTGATGGATAATGCCACTGCCTACATGGAAATTATTCGTGACAATATTGAATACGAGCATCACATGAAATATGGGGACTGGCAGGATAAGGGGCTGTATGAGGAACTGTATGAGGTTATCTGCGAGATTGTGTGCGTGAAGCGTAAGGCGGTAAAGGTCAACGGGGAAGATTACCCTTATGAGCTTGTAAAATCAAAGTTTTTAAAGCTGAACAGCTCCCATTTGGAGTATGTTATCGGGTGCATGAGGGAAACCACAACCAAGATAGCCAACATCAGGGCGTACATGGTGACTGCCCTCTACAATGCGCCTAACACCATGAACCACTATTACCAGCAGTTGGTGCAGCATGATATGTATGGCGGCGGTTGGGAAGAAAAAGGGATGTTCCAGCCCAAAGCGGAAGGAGATGGATAAATGGAATCCATGAGGGATATTGACCGGGTAATGGAACGGGAGATTGCAAAGGGGAGCTGCCCGTTAAGGTTTGTGAGGATAGAATTTGGCAGTTCCCCTTATCAGGAGATTGCGTCAAGGGAAAAGCTGCTGGAGGTGCTGTCCTATCTGCTGCGGATTGGCGATTATGGCAGGTTTGCCGGGAAGGGGACAGGGAATAATGTTTACATGGACATCAAAGGCAGGAAACCGGCTTTTAAGCGTACCCGTTCCTTTATTGACCGGAATACCCTCTTTTCCACAATCCGCAGGTACGGAAAGAAAATAAAGCCGGATTTTGACGGGCATACTTATCTGGAAACAGTGCAGTGCTTCTTTGAACTGCCGGAAGGGGAACAGGATAAATACAGGGTGACATATGACGGGCAGGAAACATTCGCTTTCCCTATGTCGGATAAATATATCCTCGGACTTTACACGCACTGCATCTCGGCAAGGCGGGCGGCATCGGCGGAGATGGATATTCCCGGCACAGGCTTTTCAGAAAAAGAACAGGGAATTGCAAGCCTTGAGAGTGTGCGTGACGTGCTGTTCCAGTGCCTTTTGTTTGACACGATAAAATGCGGGGAAGGCGTGTTATATGCTGACCTCTGCACGATTTACTGTTTAAAATAGAATCAATAGCTTTTGGACTTTTTGTCCAGAAGTGAGTTAGGAGGTGCGCTATGGCGGAAAAATATATTACGGAAGAACAGCGGGCAAAATGCCGGAAAGTGGCGGATGCGTTTGCGGAACTGTATGAGCTGGCAGATGTAATGGTGGCGGATGCCGGGAGGTTCGGCTTTGTCCGTCTGCAATGGTTCAGTGAGGGAGAAGGCTTTGATTCGGCAATGGCATTTTCGGACAGCATGGAACTGTTTGAGGAACTCTGGCGGATATGGTATGAACATGAGGTCTTAACGCCTGTTTTGGGTACGCCGCTTGCGGAGCTTGACTATGACGAGATATTCCAGACGCTTTCCAAAGACAGGCAGGAGGAAATCTTGGAAAAGAAGAAATATTTTATTTCCCGGTGTGAAGATGCTTTCGCTTAGGTGGCAGATATTTTTTACAATTTCGGGGCGTTTTCTGTTAAAATAGACCGTATCAGGGTAAAGGAGTGGTGTGTTTGGGAAACAGGAAGCGCCTGAAAAGGGCAGACAGGACATATAAAGACTTAAAGCAGAAGCAGAAAGCAGGAATAGCAGACGGTATGTTTGAAAAGACCTGTGATTATTACAGGGAGCATGGCAGGATGCCGGAAGGAGAGGACTGTGAAAAAATTGTGGGGCAGATTTACCAGAGGGTAAAGGGGATAGCGGAAAAGGCTTCTTTTGATGAAATATACAGCCTGTACCTTTACCGTCTGCCACGTTATGAAACGAGAATAGCGGAGAACGGGCTTCCGGAAAAGAAAGAGAAAAAGAAAGAAGATGCCGACAAGCCGAAAGTAAAGCAGATAGGCAGGAGCAAAAAAGTATGCCCGAACTGCGGAAGGAAGATGAAACAGCAGTTTATCGGGTTACAGCACTGCAAATGCGGCATAAGTTGGAAAAAAGACATCGGATATTTTGAGCGTACCGGGGATATGGTTTTCGCTCTGGAACGGAGGAAAGCAGGGAAAAAGACAAAGCAGTGTCCGGTAATCCGGTACAGATAATTAAATATCAGAAACAGCGTGAGGGCAGTTATAGACCGTAAACAGCGGTTTGTAGCTGCCCTTTTTGCGTTTATAAAACTTTTGGACAAAAAGTCCAGAAGCGGAAAGGAGAAAGAAGGAAAATGAAACACAAAAAAGTAGCAGCCGCCCTTTCAGCGGCGGTGGCAGGCGCATCGGTATTAGCCGGAATCCTTTATGCGGCGGGGAAAAGAAAACCGAAAAAGGGGCGGGAGCCGGACTTACAGGAAGAAGGTCTGACGGAAGGGAAGCTGCGGGAGTGCCTTCTCCGTCTGTTCCGGCTGTAT
This sequence comes from Clostridiaceae bacterium, assembly GCA_910574345.1. Taxonomy (GTDB): domain Bacteria; phylum Bacillota; class Clostridia; order Lachnospirales; family Lachnospiraceae; genus UBA3402. The sequence goes on from CAJSZV010000010.1 coordinate 184,685, forward strand.
GAGGACAGTGAGTTTGGTGATTCTGCGGAGTTTTTGGGCAATGGGAGTGATCCGAGGGAATATGAGGCGGAGAACTATTCCAGCCAGTTATTCCCTTATATCAAAAGGAACATGAAGGACGTGATGATGATGGAGGGGGATGACGGTACGGGGAAAGAACCCTTCGCCATGACGGACGTGCTTTTCTGTTATCCAGCCTGCAAGATAGGCTGTGAGATAAGGGAACTGTTTTCAGACAACTTTGTCCTGTGCCTTCAAAGCGAGATGTGGATACTGGAAAACGGGGAGTTTGCGTCTGTCTACTGTGTCAGTATTGGAAAGGACGGAGGGCGGCTCAGTTACCGCTTTGTGGATACCTGTATCAAAAATCCGGGGGATATTCCTATCTGCTTTGAAGATTTGGAAAGCGGTTTTGCAGAAATAATTGAAGCTGAAAAAGAAGGGAGAGAACCTTATCTGCCATAACCCGGTCAGGAAGGAGAGCTTATGAAATATTTAATCCACAGGCTGTACGTCCCACCCTGACGGGGGTACAGCAATAAAAAAAGAAGGAGGGAAACCATGCAGGAGGAAGTGACACAGAAAACCATTGCCCTTGTGTTCAAATCTTCCCGATTGACTGCCGACGTGCTGAAAAAGGCTATGAAAATGTATCTGGAACACCATAAACAGGGAAAGCAGATGCCGCATGGGAAAATATCAGTGAAAGAGCTGGTCGGTCAGGGTATGGGCGCTTCGAGCATTGAGGTGACGGATAACAACATTAAGTCCTTTGAGAGAGTGGCAAAGAAATACAACGTACAGTTTGCTGTAAAAAAGGATAAGACGGAAAAACCGCCGAAGCACATTGTATTATTCAAGAGCAAGGATGCCGACGTGATAACGCAGGCATTTAAGGAGTTTGTAAAAGTTAATGAGAAAAAGCATAACCGCATCTCTGTAAAGGAGAAGCTGGCGGAGTTCCGGGAGCAGTTAGGCAAGGGCAAGAACCGGGAGAGGGCAAGGGAACACTTAAAGGACAGGGGGCAGTCATTATGAGTAAAATCGTAGAGGGCATTGCCAAAGACTTAAAATCAATCCCCGAAAAGTTAAAGGCAAAGACGGGGAATGTTGACAAAAAGAAACTTTTCCTTATGAATCTCCCCTATGTGCTTGCCGGGTATTTCTGCGACAAAATAGCGTGGCTGTGGCGGGTATCGCCGGGGCAGGACGTTTCTGAAAAGATGATGGCGGTCATGGCGGGGATGGAGGATTTATTTTCCAACCCGTTACCAAGTTTCCACCCAAAAGATTTGCTGATAGGGATAGGGTGCGGCATCATGCTCCGCCTTGTGGTGTATTTCAAAGCCAAGAACGCCAAGAAGTTCCGGCATGGCATGGAGTACGGTTCTGCGAGGTGGGGGACAGCGAAAGATATTGAGCCTTATGTCGATCCGGTATTTGAGAACAACGTGTTACTCACAGAAACGGAAAGACTGATGATGTCCGGCAGACCAAAACAGCCGAAGTATGCGAGGAATAAAAATATTCTTGTTATCGGCGGTTCTGGTTCGGGCAAGACGAGGTTTTTCGTAAAACCGAACCTTATGCAGATGCACTCATCATATGTTGTCACTGATCCGAAAGGTACAGTATTAGTAGAGTGCGGAAAAATGCTCTTAAAGAACAGCTACCGGGTGAAAGTACTGAATACCATTAACTTTAAAAAGTCCATGCACTACAACCGTGCGACTTGTTCGCCGCTGAAAAGGCGGCGCACAGCGCTGTTCTTAATCAGTTCTGTGAACTGATAATTCGAGAGGTGGAATGATAGGGTAACGCCTTGAAACGCCTCCCCTGATACTCCGGCATGCGTCATCATTCTGTGATGAGGTGTGAAGCCCGGTAAAGTCGGCAGAAAGGTGCCGTAACAGATAACGCTGACGAAACCTGTCCAGAGGTGGACAGCGCACCCCATATGCCGGGGGTCTATAAAATACCTATGGTGAGAATGGCAGCAATGCCTGACGAAACTCCCGAATGTAAAGGTCTAAAAGTGCCACATACAGAAATGTATGTGTGGGTTCATGCCCAGACAGTGCGGTTCAGTAGGAATGGTTGTTACGAACCACCGTGATGTGTTACAGGCACATGCAAGCTGTCAGGCTTAGAGGGAACACCTAAGGGTATATATGCACAGATAGAATTATCGGAACAAGGAAAGGCAGAGAATCCTACGGATAATCCGGCGAAGAACAATAAGCGGATGAATCTCTGCTGAAAGGTCGTGGTCGAACTGTCGATGTTGCCTGCGAAAAAGAGGGCGACGGAGGAATGGCCACAAGTCAGGCAGAAAATCAGCAGTACACACTCTCTAATCATGCAGTCGAGTAAGAATAAGAAATTGTCACTCGAATCAAGGAAACGGGGTGATGTACATGACACGGAAAGCTAAAAAAAGAAGTAAACTGCGCCATGCGGAATACTATGACATGCAGAACATCTTTGATGAACTGTATGCAAAAAGCAGAGATGGAGAGATATTTAATAATCTCGTAGAAATCATTGTGGCACCAAATAACATCATGCTTGCTTTCAGAAATATTAAGAGCAATGATGGGAGCCATACCGCCGGCACAGACGGGAGAACGATAGAATCCCTGGCAGATATGCCGGAAGAAGATTTTGTCTCCCTTATTCAAAAACAGTTTACAAGGTATGTGCCAAAAACAGTAAGGAGGGTAGAGATTCCCAAACCGAATGGGAAATTAAGACCGTTAGGCATACCGTGTATCATAGACCGGATTGTACAGCAATGCATATTACAGGTCATGGAGCCAATCTGTGAAGCAAAGTTCTATGAACATTCATACGGCTTCAGACCTTGCAGGAGCGCTGAAAACGCTGTCTCCTACGCTTATGGGCTGGCTCAAAGGAATAAACTCCACTATGTGGTGGACGTGGATATAAAGGGTTTCTTTGACAACGTAAATCATAGAAAGCTGTTACAGCAGATATGGACGCTGGGTATACGGGATACCAAACTGATTCAGATAATCAAAGCAATGCTGAAAGCGCCAATTCAAATGCCAGATGGAGAAATCCTATATCCAGACAGGGGAACCCCTCAGGGCGGCATACTTTCCCCGCTGTTAGCCAACATTGTCCTGAACGAACTGGACTGGTGGATAGCGTCACAGTGGGAGGGGATGGCAGACCATATGAAGTCTCCTTGTAAGGTCACATATTATCCGAACGGGGCAGAGAAAAAGTGCAACAGCTACACGGCGCTCAAAAAGAGCAACCTCAAGGAAATGCGTATAGTCCGGTATGCAGATGATTTTAAAATCTTTTGCAGAAACCGTAAGGACGCTGACAGAGCATACCATGCGGTTGAGGACTGGCTGCTAAAGCGACTCAAACTGGAAATTTCAGATGAAAAATCAAAGGTCACAAATCTCAGGAAAAGAGATAGTGAATTTCTGGGGTTCCGTATGAAGCTGATAAAGAAACGCAGGACATGGGTAATCAGTTCAAATGTCTGTGACAAGGCAATGTCGCATATGCAGAAAGAACTCTCAAAAGCAATTATAGAGATTCAAAACAGCAAGACAGCAAGTGACATAAAGAGCAACATTCACGAATATAACGCCAAAGTCATAGGTATGCAGAACTATTATTGCATTGCTACGAGGATAAATCTGAATTTTAGCCGAATGGCTCATGTGAATAATGGTCGCTTTCTCCATCGGATAGATGGATATAAAAAGCAGGGCGAATTAAACAACAAATATTTAAAAAACCGGTATGGAAAATCGAAGCAAATGCGATGGATTGGAGATACACCAGTAGTACCTTTGGCATATGTGCAGTTTAAAATACCAATGCGCAAGAGCAGGAAAATCAACCTATATACCCCAGACGGAAGAATGGAAATCCACAGCAATCTGAAACTGAATGTTGAAGATATGCTCTGGCTCATGCGCCACCCGGTAACAGGAGAAACGGTACAGTTCAATGATAACCGAATTTCTCTCTATGCCGGACAGGAAGGTAAATGTGCAATCACTGGGGAACATCTGGAAGTGATTCACTGTATTTGTTACAGAAAATCGAATGAGTGTAAAAATGGCAGAGACAGTTACCGTAATCTGTTGCTTTTATCGCCTGCTGGATATGAATTTATTTCAACAACAGACAGTATAAAGTTCGCTACACTGACAAAGAAGTATGAATTGAATAAGGCACAAATTACTAAAGTAAACAAACTGCGTGTTGCCGCAGGATTGGCAGAAATGTCAATGCAAATCGTAACAAACTGATTTAGCTAATGTGAAAGAGTGAGTGTGTATCACTGCTGAAACTATGCTTGATGGGGCGCCGGATGCGGTGAAAGTCGCATGTCCGGTGCTAGCCGGGGGAAAAGCCGGAGATAACATCAAAGGCTTACCTATCGGAACCTCTCGTTTATATCCGGAGCGAGAAGGACATTTTGAAACTCGTAAACACAATCATCTTAAACACCAAAGGGGAGGGGCAGCAATCCGGCGAGGATTTTTGGGTGAAAGCCGAAAAGCTCTATTATACTGCACTGATCGGGTATATATGGTATGAGTGCGTGGAGGAAGAACAGAATTTCACTACCCTGCTTGACATGATAAATGCCAGTGAAGCGAGGGAGGATGACGAGGAATTTAAGAACCCTGTGGATTTGATGTTCGATGAGCTGGAGGAAAGAGAGCCGGAGCATTTTGCGGTAAAGCAGTATAAAAAATACAAACTGGCGGCGGGCAAAACAGCGAAAAGCATTTTAATTAGCTGTGGCGCACGTTTAGCCCCCTTTGACATCAAGGAACTGCGTGACCTGACAAGTTATGACGAGCTTCAGCTTGATATGATTGGGGATGAAAAGACAGCGCTGTTTGTCATTATCTCCGATACCGATGACACATTTGTGCGCCCAGATAGGGCATTTTGCATTGCAGATTATTGGTACTGTTCCGTATGATAACGCGGGAGGTCGCCTGCCTGACCGAAAGGCGAAAGC
>CAJSZV010000011.1 GCA_910574345.1 Clostridiaceae bacterium
AGAATCTTCGGAAAGGATGTTTAGAATTATCCTTCTGTCTAATCAAAAAAAGAATAAGTCTGTAAGCTGTTTTTCCTGCTTGCAAACTTATTATACGAGGAACGTTATTTATGGAATTGCTCATCAAAGCGCTGGCAGAACTGCCCATGCAGATCTTTTTGGTATGGACATGGATGATGGATCATCTTCTGTACATCAACCTGTTCTTGTCAGTGGTAATCGTATTTTTTCAGAGACGGGACCCAAAAGCTGTGTGGACCTGGCTTTTAGCCCTGTATTTTGTTCCCATCTTCGGCTTTCTTCTCTATCTTCTTCTGTGCCAGGATTACCGGAAGAACAAGATGTTCCGGGTCAAAGAAGTGGAAGACAGGCTCCGGTATTCCATACAGACTCAGGAGAATATTGTCTCCAGCCGGGACATATGGCTTAAAGATCCAAAGTATCGGGAATACGAAAAACTGGTCTTATATAACCTGGAGACTTCCGGCGCCGTACTGACCGGGAATAATCAAGTGGATATCTTTACAGACGGAGAAAAGAAATTCCGGGATCTGGCCTGGGAGATGGAACATGCACAGGACTATATCCACATCCAGTACTATATTATTAAAAATGACGAGCTGTTTCAGGGCCTTATCCCGATTCTGAAAAAAAAGGCGTCTCAGGGAGTGGAAGTGCGGATTCTCTATGACGGCATGGGCGGTCGTTTTATGCCTGAGCGGATATGGAAAGACTTACGGGCAAGCGGGGTCCTTGTAGGAGAATTCTTTCCGGCCTTCCTTGGCCGTCTTCAGCTTCGTGTTAATTACCGCAATCACCGCAAGATTGTGGTCATCGACGGAAAAGTCGGCTATGTAGGCGGCTTTAACATCGGCAGAGAATATATTTCCAGAGATCCGAAATTCGGTTACTGGCGTGATACGCACCTAAAGATTCAGGGAAGCGCTGTCTACAGCCTGCAGATTCGTTTTGCTCTGGACTGGAATTATGCAGTAAAAGAAAATCTTTTTAAAAACGGCGGATATTTCGGCCTGGATGAATCTTTTGACGAAAAAGCATGCTCCTCAGACCCCCTGAGGGATATCTCCGGGGAGGACAAAACCCTGGCCCAGGTTCAGATCATCAGCAGCGGGCCTGATGCAAGCAACCGCCAGATACGCAACAACTATCTCCAGCTCTTCAACAACGCCAAAAAACACATTTACATCCAAACCCCTTACTTTGTCCCTGACGATGCGGTTCTGTCATCCCTTAAGATGGCAGCCGAATCGGGGGTGGATGTAAGGCTCATGATTCCCTGCAAACCAGATCATCCCTTTGTCTACTGGGCCTCTTACTCCTATGTGGGAGATCTTCTTGCAGTGGGAGCTAGGTGTTACACCTATGAAAACGGATTTCTTCACGCCAAGGGGGTTATGGCTGACAGTCTTGTGAGCTGCTATGGCACAGCCAATATGGACATCCGCAGTTTTGAACTGAATTTTGAGGTTAATGCCACCATCTTTGACGCAGAGATTACCTGCCGTCTGGAAAAGGCATTTTTAGAAGATTTGAAACAATGCCGTGAAATAACAAAAGAGCGGTACGAGAGCAGAACCATGTGGATCCGCATGAAGGAACAATGCAGTCGTCTGCTTTCGCCCCTGCTGTAAAGGAGTCTGTGATGAAACGTATACTTTTAATCGCAACAGGAGGCACCATTGCCTGCAAACGCAGTGATGCCGGGTTAAAACCTTTAATTTCCTCCGAGGAGCTTTTGTCCCATGTTCCTTCTGCCAGAGAGTTCTGCGAGGCCGACGCCCTGCAGCTGTTCAACCTTGACAGCACGAATATTCAGCCAAAACACTGGCTGGCCATGGCGGCTGCCATAGAGGAACGCTACGATGACTATGACGGTTTTGTTATCTGCCACGGCACGGACACCATGGCCTACACGGCCGCCGCCCTCTCCTATCTGATACAGAACCCGTCAAAACCCATCGTCATCACCGGGGCCCAGAAGCCTATTGACATGGAGATCACAGATGCCAAGACCAATCTGTCCGACAGTCTGCGTTTTGCCTCCTGTGACCGTTCCCACGGAGTGGTTATTGTCTTTGACGGCAAAGCAATCGCCGGAACAAGAGGGAAAAAAGAGCGCACCAAAAGCTATGATGCATTTTCCAGCATTAATTTCCCTTATATTGCCACCATCCATGAAAGTCAGATCCTGTTCTACTTAGACGACAAGGAGCTTATAAAGGAACCTGTCCGGTTCTACCACTCGCTGAATTCCCGTGTAGGACTCTTAAAGCTGATCCCCTCCATGGATGCCACGGTCTTAGAATATATGACCGAACATTATGATGCGGTTATCATCGAGTCCTTCGGTGTCGGCGGTCTGCCAAACTATGAGACGGGAGGCTATTATCCTGTTATAGAGAAATGGATCTCTCTGGGCAAAGTTGTGATCATGACCACTCAGGTCACCAATGAAGGCAGCAATATGTCTGTCTATGAAGTAGGCCGGAATATTAAGAATGCCTTCGGCCTTTTAGAGTCCTATGACATGACTCTGGAGGCAACCGTTACAAAGCTTATGTGGATTCTGGGGCAGACGAAAGACAGGGGGAAGGTAAAGGAACTGTTCTACCGCACGATCAACCGGGATATTTTATGGAACGTATCATCTGCACATTGACACGGTGACTTTGTCACTGACTCCAAACTTAGTTCCCTGTATACTGGTAAAAAACAAAAGGAGAGCTGTCATGGCAAAAAGAAAAGCAATTGTCAGTACCAGGGAGTGTGTGGCCTGCGGATGCTGTATGAAAGTTTGTCCCAGAGGCGCCATCTCCATTCCCAAAGGAATATTCGCCGAGATCGACAGGGAATTATGCGTGGGATGCGGAAAATGCGTGAAGGAATGTCCGGCAAGTGTCATTGTATTGGAGGTGTCTGAATCATGAACAGAAAAAAGAACTGGTATGATTACCTCTGGATAGTCTCCCTCACCTATCTGGTCCTGGGATTCTTCAATATCCTGTTTGCCTGGCTGGGGCTTCTCTGCTTCTTTATTCCCTTGATCATCTCCATTACAAAAGGGAACAAAGCCTACTGCAACCGGTATTGCGGCAGGGGACAGCTGTTTGCCCTGGCAGGCGGCAGATTCGGTCTTTCCCGAAAGAAAGACATTCCCGGATGGATGAAGTCCGGCTGGTTCCGATATGGATTCTTAATCTTTTTCTTTATTATGTTTTTTCTCATGCTTTGGAATACATGGCTGGTGTTTGCCGGAACAAAGAATCTGAGGACAGCGGTAACCCTTCTGTGGACCTTTAAGGTTCCATGGCATTGGGCCTACCATGGCGCCTTTTTCTCCGACGGCGTTGCCCAGTTTGCCTTTGGCTTTTACAGCATTATGCTCACATCCACGGTTCTGGGGTTTGTGACCATGCTTTTGTTTAAACCCCGTTCCTGGTGCGTATACTGTCCCATGGGAACCATGACGCAGCTGATCTGCAAAGCCAAACATGTGACTTGGTCACAGAAATAGAATAAGAAAACGGTTATAATAAAAACCATAAAAGCCGCCGGACTGCGGCAAGTAAAAGAAAGGAAGGTAACAAGTATGTCTGTACTTACTGTCAATAAAAATAACTTTGATTCTGTCAAATCCAGTGATAAGCCGGTACTTCTTGATTTCTACGCCGACTGGTGCGGTCCCTGCCGCATGGTCTCTCCTGTAGTGGACCAGATTGCAGAGGAAAATCCCCAGTTTCTTGTGGGCAAGATCAATGTGGACAATGAGCCTGAGCTTGCACAGGAATTCGGAGTGTTAAGCATCCCCACACTGGTTGTCTTAAAAGACGGCAAGGTAGCCCGCAGGGAAACAGGCGCAAGGCCAAAGGCTCAGATCCTGGCTATGTTAGAGGGCTAAGGCTCTAAGGCGCTTCTTGTCAAGAATCTTTATATCTTTCCGGGAGACTTCCACGATCCCTTCGTTGGCAAAATACTTTAGCATCCTGGACACCACCTCACGGGCAGATCCCATATACCGGGCGATCTGCCCGTGAGTCATTGTGATCACATCCGAACCTGTTCTCGTCGATTCGTCAGAAAGAAAGATGGCCAGTCTTTTGTCCATACTCATAAAAAGAATCTGCTGCATCACCCACATCACATCAGAAAACCGGCTGACCGCTGTCTCAAGGGCAAAGATCCGGATATCCGGATTACGCTTTGACACGGCAGCAAAGGCGGGTCCGCTGATGATATAGCACTGACTGTCTTCCTCCACATCGACAAAGACATCAAAGGTAATGGACTCAAGAACACAGGAAGCCGACAGCATGCACAGATCCCCCCTGTACAGACGGTAGAGGGTAATGTCTTTTCCCTCGTCGGACATCATATAGAGCCTGAGACTTCCGGAACGGACCAGAATAACACCGGAACATTCGCTGCTGTCGTGAATATTTTTTCCTTTGGGGTAAAGGGCATCATGGGAATTCTGACAGATATACTCTCTGTCTGATTCTGAGATTTTGTCCCAAAAGGGGAAGATTTCTTTGCAGACGGATTCAAACATTGGATTTGACATGGCTTTGCTCCCTTGTATCTATGGTTTATAACAACGATTTTATCATAATCCTCAAAGATATGAAATACCGCTTTCTTTTAAAAATATCCGGTTTCCATGGATTTGAGGACGCTTTGCCGGTGCATATGGATTTTGAGGACGATCTGTGGTAGAATGGGAGATAACTTAGAACGTGTGAAAAGGAGAACTTCATGCGAAAAAAAGACGATACTCTGCAGGCTACCCTTCTGGAACTGGCCCGCCGCACAGCGGATGAAGAAGGCATTGCCGCTATAAACATCCGCTATCTTGCCAGAAAAGCCGGTGTGGCCACAGGAACCGTATATAATTACTTCTCCAGCAAAGATGAGATTCTTCTTGCCATCACAGAGGAATACTGGAAACAGACATTGGCTGAGATGGAAAATGTCATAACCGCCCGTACATTTTGCGGCCAGCTGCGGGAGATCTTTGCATTTCTCCGGAAGCAAATCGACGAATCCGCAGGGAAGCTGATGAGCAGCCTTGGCAGTGCAGAAACCACAGGGCTCAAACGCATGACGGTTATGCAGTCCGCACTGGAATCGGCTCTGAGTCGGAAGATGGCGCAGGACCCTGACGTGCGCAGGGATATCTGGAACGACTCCTTTACCAGGGACCAATTCGCTCATTTTATTTTGATGAATATGATAATGCTGCTGAAATCCGGGGCAGAGGACATGGACTTTCTTATTGTAATCATTGAACGCACCATCTTTCATGAGCCCGCGGCTTTTCATCTCCCCAAATGACTCGGAGACCATAACCACATTTTTATTGCTCTGTGCAATAGTTTGCGGAAAAAAATAGAAGAAAATCCCGGCAGCCCTAAATATATACAGATGGCAAAAGGGATTGGCTGTCGTTTCAGTAAGAATGTATGACCGTTGTTTACAGAAGCTATCATTGTGATTGGAAAAAGATAAAAATATATCGTATATTTCCCCGCATGCAAAAATAAAGGTCCAGGAATCTCTTCCTGAACCCATACTTCCTGTTATGCCTCTGAAAACTGATCCTTTCCCACAAAGCAAAGAGGACACTCGAAATCTTCCGGCACATCTTCCCATTTTGTTCCCGGAGCTATGCCGCCTTCCGGATATCCCTTTTCCTCATCGTACTCCCAACCGCATACATCGCATACATACTTCATACTGATCTCTCCTTTTTATACAGAATAAATAGCACGTCTATTATAAAACTGCCGACCGGCTTCGTCAATCACTAGTTACGTTCACAGATATCTTGTAAACTGTAACCATCACTAATCAAGCTTGAGCATCACGGCAATATTTCCTTGACAGATGGGACCATACTGATTATGATTAGCCAGAACTAAGATATTCATTTTTCCAGTAAACCTGCATGCGCCCGGCAACGGGTGCACCACCACACATGAAAGTCCGGCAGGCTGCCTGCGAAAAGGTATGATGCTCACCCTTTTGGGCAGGTCTTTATGGGGATTTTCAGGAACCTGCGGCCAGTATCTCATGCAGCAGAAGGGAATCACCTCTGACTGGCTGGTTCCCCTTCGGCTGACTATAGCCGGCTTTTTACTGCTCCTCATCTGCTTTTTAAGGAGCGGGACCGCGTATTCTCCGTGTGGAAGACAAGAAAAGATGCAGGAGAGATTCTGTGTTTCGGGATTCTTGGCATGTCCATGTGCCAGTATACCTATTTTACTGCCATCGGTGCTTCCAATGCGGGGACAGCCACGGTGCTTCAGTACATAGGGCCGGTGATTATTGTGGTCTATGTATCCCTGCGGACTTTAAAGCTGCCGGGGCCCAAGGAGATCTGCGCCACCATTTTAGCGGTTCTTGGAACCTTTTTCCTTGCTGCACATGGAGATCCAGAAAGCCTGGTGCTGTCAGAGAAGGCTCTGTTCTGGGATCTGGCCTCCGCCGCGGCACTGGCCGTCTATACGGTCCAGCCGGGGCGGCTTCTGCCATGCACAGATGCTCTGAAGGATAGGCACAACGGAGCAGCCATTCTCTGTAAGACTATATTCCAGGGGACACCGGATATCCCGGACTATTTTTTCTGATACATCCCTGTCTCCTCCTTTTTGCCCCTGATTATATAAAAACTTTTTTGTTGTGACAAGTAACTATGGAAATTAATAGCAGCCCTTCCTTTGTACCACATTGACATTTCCATTCAACATGACTATAATATAGGTGAACTTGTTCATTTAAAACATATAAAGGAGAAAAACATAATGACGAAACGTTATGCCAACTTAGCCTTGGCCTATGGAATCGCAGCCATGATAGCCGGGGTGTTTTACAGAGAATTTACCAAATTCAGCCATTTCACGGGAAAAACCAACCTTTCCGTCATGCACACTCACTATTTTCTGTTAGGCATGTTCTTCTTTCTCATACTGATGCTGGCTGAAAAGGTTCTTTCCTTTTCTGGAAAGAATACCCCTAAGGTCCTCATTACCTATGAGATCGGACTTAATATCACAGGCCTTGGTTTTCTTATGAGAGGCCTGACCCAGGTGTGGGGAACCCAACTCAGCAGGGGTATGGATGCCTCCATCTCCGGAATCGCCGGCATCGGCCATATCCTGACAGGGGTTTCCATGATTCTCTTCCTTTTAAGCATCAAAAAGAAAGCCGTCTAGCACTATGGAATTTATTAGTATCTCATAAATTTGCTAATATCTTGCCAACCTGGAAATAATCTGCCATCCTCGCTCCTGCGCCATGTCCGGAAGACTCAGCCCATGGAGCTCCCTTTCCTGATATATCATGCCCTGAGATCAGGTAAGGGTACTCCTATAAATCAACAGAGCAGCAGTCAGGAACCCATGGTTATCTTTTGGGAAAATCTCATGTCCCTGAACTTACTGCCCCATTTTTCAACTCTTCTTTTTGCCTGAAGCATACCTGTCAGCCCCTTTTGTCATACACCATCTTTTCAGATGCCGGGGATAAAAGGTATTTTGCCCCTTGGTACCAATTGTACCACACCGGCAGGGGAGAATCAATTATTCTGAAAAGCTATATTTTTCATAAGCCGCCTCACAGGGGTTGCCCCAGGCAATCAGCGCATACCCCCGGTTTACACAGTACAGCATAGAGGCAATGGTCTGCAGGTTTTCACCGGCTGCATGGTTGCACACAGAAGCCGGATATCCGTAATGGTCTCTTAGGCATTCCTGAATGTATTCTGCAGTGATCTCTCCGCTCTTCTTCCTCAAAAGATATCCCAGCCTCTGTCCGCGGAAATGGTGCTCATGGGCCTTGTCAGCCGGTATGAAACGGTCAATGGTCGGATCTACCTGAATATCATTTCCCTGGGTAATGACGCCGGCAGACGGAACCAGTTTGAAATTTTCCACAGGAGTTGTCTCGTATACAACCGCTTCTCCTTTGGCAGACGTCATCACATAATTAATGGACACACAGGGCTTTAACCGCTCCACCAGGGCCTTAGCCTCCTCCAGATCCCTGCACTGCATAATTCTTCTCCGCATAAAATTGGTGGGAACAGAGATACCCCGCACATCCTTGGTGGATAAAAGGGTACTGCAGTTTACGGAAATGCCATGGCTGTTCATTCCGCTTCTGAGAAGCTGGGCCGGTTCTGTCAGACCTACGATCCGGGTACCGTTCTCCTCATCAATATGCAGCACATACAGGTTCTCCCCGATAAAGGGGGCATTGTCCCAGTTTTGGCCGCCTATGGTTTCCCCATCCTTTGTCGCATCGGGGGTGACTGCATAGCAGGTGCATTCGCTGTTTTCATAGCTGTTCACATGCTTCTTAAATTTCAGAAGCTCATACCGGGTATTGAGAACCATAATCACGGACAGATCTACCCCAGCCCCGGCGGCAATCCCCTTGGCCTCCTCCATAAGCTCCGGCATCTCCTTTTCCAGATAGGGCACATACTCCATAGCCATCTCCTGGGCCTCTTCCCATGTATACCCCTTCTTCTCAAAGGATTTCCTGTATCCCTGACATACCCTGGCAATCTCCTCCTGTACCTGGGCTCCGTGCTGATGTCCTCGCTCAAAGGGGTCGGAAGCTTTCACATATATTTCTCTCAGTCGTCTGCTCTCCATCGTTATCTCTCCTCCAATTCATTTTTTCATAGCAGGCCTGCATGCATGCTGCCCTGCACTTTCCGGTGTTTTGAAACATGTTGCAAACACGTCTTAGAAAAACGGGAATACCAGGGGAAGAATCAGCATACAGCATACAAAATTAATAATCAGAAGGGGCCAGCCGTATTTGGCAAAATCCTGGAATTTCAGGTTGGTAAAGGGCATAATCAGCTGATTGGTTCCTGATGCCATAGGTGTCAAATAGGAGCTGGTTGCTGCCATGGCAATAGCCATAACCATAGCTCTGGGATCTGCGCCCAGATGTCCGGCCAGCTCAATGGCCACAGGTGCCAGCACGCCGGCACAGGCCATGTTATTCATAAACTGGGTCATTACCACGGTTCCCACCCAGAGAATGGCCGTAATCACATACAGGTTATTGCTCTCCCCGATGGCGCGGATGAAAAATGCGCTGAATACGTCTCCTAAAGGCGTGACCTTGATAATGGCGATGGCCAGATTAATACCTGCACAGAAGAGAACCAACTGGGCGCTGATGCTGGTAAAAAACTGCTTTGACTTTGCCACCTTTAAAAAATACAGCACGGCGATGATTCCATAGCCGAAAAAGTAAGGACTGAAGCCCGGAATTTCCATGACGCTGTCTGCCACCAGCCCAACTAGAAACGCCCCAAAGCCAATGAGTACGATCTTCTGTTTCTTCTTCATCTCCGGTGTAGCCGTATCCTTTGCTTCCATAAGGACTGCGGCATCACCTGGTACGGTCTCCTCATAGGAGGGACACATCTTATGGAACACGATCAGATAGAGCCCGCCGATAATCATGACCGGAACACCGACCCAGGCGAAGTCAAACATCCCCAGACCTTTCAGCCCCATGTCCAGAAGAGCCGTGTTGGCATATACATTGGATGTGGTTCCGATAAGGGTACATGCTCCTCCAATGGTTGTGGAAAAGATCACAAAGAGGCACATTTTCGAGTAGCTCAGTTTAGTTCTTTTGGCAATGCCGTAGATCACAGGAACCAAAGCCATGGCCACATGGTTGTTGGCCAGGAAAAACGAGAATACGTTGCCGAACACAAAGAGCACCAAAAGAAGCATTTTTTCCATTTTCTCTGGATCGCCGTGAGCCACCTTGTTGGCCTGAGTCACTACGGTGTTGCCGATCATACTGTCCAGCCCCGTGGCTGTCATCAGGCCCATGAAGATACAGATGATATACATCAGCTGCAGGCCGGAGCTGGAAAATACTGCATAAACCTCCTTCGTTGTCATGGCCCCGGAAAAGACCACAATAGGCGCCACTGCCACATAGGTCATCCAGTTGGGAAGCCGGAACATCAAAACAGCGATAAATACTGCAATTCCTAATATTGCTCCAAAAAGCTGTAACGTCATAACCATTCTCCTTTTCTTCTGTTTTGTTTTCCGGCCGAGAAAACCTTTGATTAGTTATGACTTTATTATAGAAAAAATATGCTTCCCTGACAAATACTTACTTGATTAATAATCTATAATCATCTTCTTATAGGGTTGAGCAGACAACTTTATGAACTCCTGCCTCTTCGCAGATAACAGCTCATAAGTCCCAGCGTCAGTATCAGGCACAATCCTTCCGCTGCCGCACCGCACAGCCATATCCACTCTCCCTTATGTATCGCGGATACGGCAAAGACAGCCGCTGCCGGCAGCACCAGGCCCCTCCCCATAGAGATAGGAAAGGAATAACCTGCCCGCTCTACGGAAGTGAAAAATGCCGCTGTCACCACATTAAACCCCATAAACAAAAACGCCCATGCATAGGTCTTGAGCGCCTGAGCGCTGACTTCAAACAGCCGGCTGGAGGGGGCGATAAATAAGGCCACAATCTGATCTCCCAATACCTGGCAGACAGCCCAGCCCAAAATCCCAAAGATCAGCCCCATGCCTACGCCCAGTTTCATCAGAAACATATACTGCTTCTGCTCCCCTCTGCCATAATGATAGCTGGAGATAGGCTGCAGGCCCTGAGCTGTCCCGGACATCATCATAAGTACCAATGTATTCACATATCCCACCACGGTATAGCTCACCACACCGTCCTCTCCCAAAAGCCCCAATATAGCCTGGTTAAAGAGAAAAATTACGATTCCATTGGAAAATTCCGTAATCCCATCTGCCACTCCCAAAGGGAGGGTCCTGCCGTAGATCCGCAGATTCCACCGAAATCTTGTAAACTTTAGGATTTTGGAGTATTTCCCAAAATAAACCAGATAGATCACAACAGACAGCACCTGGGCCAGACCTGTGGCAAAGGCCGCCCCCTTTACCCCCCAGCCAAGCTTCATCACAAAGAGCCAGTCCAGCACCACATTGGCCAGACCTGCCGCAGATACGCCAATCACCGACAGCTGAGGCGTACCATCGGTCTTGACCAGCACCTCCATGTTGTAGGCACAGATAAAGAACATGGCAAAGGGAGCAATGATCCCCACATATTCCATAACATATCCCAGAGTATCCTCCGTTGCCCCCAGAAACCGCGCCACATGCTCCAGGTTCATCAAGGTAACTACCGAAATCATCAGGGCCGCTGCCGCCGAGACCAGCAGGTTTTGTGTGAAGAGACGTCTGGCCAGTTCCTTCTCCCCCTTGCCCAGTTCTATGGAAATCACCGTTGACATTCCCACTGCAATCAGCAGGCCGCTGGCAAACATAGCGGAATTATAGGGGGAGGACAGGTTCACAGCCGCAAGGGCCTTTTCCCCGATCCCCTTTGCCACAAACATTCCGTCCACCATAGTATAGAGGGAAAATGCCAGCATGGACAGAATGGAGGGAATTACAAACCGGAAGAATTTTTTCACTAGATTTTTTTTCATTTTAACACCTTTTTTCACCTTTCTGGATACCTCTATTATAACGGAGGCCCCCATCGGGCTGTCAAATAAGAATTCACTTATAGGTTCTTAACCGGATTCCAATAGGGCGCTGTTTCTTTTTTTATGAACATATGCTATATTGTTTACAGATAAACAGGAGGTTTCTTATGATAAGTGAACGAAAGATGGGCTATTTACTGAAAATCGCCGAATTAAAATCCATCTCCAATGCCGCAAAAGAGCTGTATGTCTCCCAGCCGGCCTTAAGCCAGCTGATTAACTCCCTAGAAAAGACCTATAACACGAAAATCTTCGAGTACAAAGGCGGAAAGCTGGTTCCCACCTTTACGGGAGAACTGATTCTGGAGACCTTTCAAAAGCAAAAGCTCTTGGAGAATACCCTCCTAAATGCCCTGGATGATGCCAGACAGTCCAAAACAGGAAGAATGTCCATAGGAATCTCCAGCGGGAGGGCTCCTATGTTTCTGTCCATTGTACTGCCAAGCTTTCAGAAAGCCTACCCCAATATTCAGCTTACCATCAATACCAACTCCTTAGACGGCTTTGAGAGTATGGTTGTCTCCGGTCATCTGGATCTGGCTTTTGTCATGAACAAAGCCGATGTTCCCTCGGAAGTCCTCCAGAACCTGATCTATGAGCCCCTATTTGAATATGAATGCCTCCTGGCTGCTCCCCCCAACCATCCGGCGGCCAAGGCAGTGGAGGACCAGCCCGACTGGAGACTGCGCCCTCCTGTAAACCTCCAGGATTTTCAGAATGAAACCTTTATACAGACCGCCGCCTCCGACCGTCACAAAAACTGGGAAAATTCCATCTACGCCCCCTACAACTTCCACCCCAAGTATACCATCCTTCTGTCGGAGGAAGCTGCATTATTCGATCTGATTCAGGCAGGCCTGGGCTTTGGCCTGATTCAGGATTATGTGGCCTTTTCCCGCAAAAAGGGGGCGTTTTTCCGTCTGGACAGAGAGGATTCCAAGGCCACCCTCTGTGTCATTCACCGGAAAGACGCCGCCCTTACGGAAGCGATGCAGTATTTTATTCAGTTGGTGAAGAAGCATACCCAGGAGGGCTCTTTCTTCAGGCTTGATTCCTAGAGCAGTATTTGCACTAGTGCTGCCCCTCCACATAGGCTGTCAGGGTCCCTCTGTCCTCTGAGGTGTCGATGACGATGGTATCTCCTGCCCGCACCTGATCGTTGAGAATGATCCTGGCCGCCAAAGTCTCCACATATTTCTGGAGATAACGCTTCAGAGGTCTCGCCCCGTATACCGGGTCATAGCCATGCTCCACTATGAAGGACTGAGCCCTGTCAGTCAAATCCACCTTGATCTCTCTGTCTGTGAGCCGCTTGTTGGTATCCTCCATCATGAGACTCACAATATTGCCGATATTATCTTTGGTCAAAGGCTTAAACAGGATAATCTCATCCAGACGGTTCAGGAACTCGGGACGGAAATGGGCCCGCAGATCTCCCATAGCCAAATGCTCGGCTTCCCCGGTGATATTGCCTGCCTGGTCAATTCCCTCCAGAAGATACTGGGAACCGATGTTGGAGGTCATAATGATAATGGTATTCTTAAAGTCTACGGTCTTGCCTGTGGAATCCGTGATCCGCCCATCATCCAGCACCTGCAAAAGCACGTTAAACACATCGGGGTGGGCCTTCTCCACCTCGTCAAAGAGAACCACGCAGTAAGGCTTTCTTCTGACGGCCTCCGTCAGCTGGCCGCCCTCGTCATAGCCTACATATCCTGGAGGCGCTCCGATGAGACGTGCCACGGAATGCTTCTCCATATACTCACTCATGTCGATGCGGACCATATTGGCCTCATCATCAAAGAGGCTCTCGGCAAGGGCCTTGGCAAGCTCTGTCTTGCCCACACCCGTAGGCCCTAAGAACAGGAAGGAACCGATAGGCTTAGTGGGATCCTTGATCCCTGCCTTGGAACGGATAATGGCCTCCGTCACCTTCTCCACACCCTCGTCCTGCCCCACCACCCGGCGGTGCAGCACCTCATCTAAGTGGAGGGTCTTGCTTCGCTCGCTCTCTGTCAGCTTGGCCACGGGAATCCCCGTCCATCTGGAGATAATCCTTGCGATCTCGTCATCGGTGACGCTCTCATGAACCAGGCTCAAGTCCTGATTCTTCACCTTCTCCTCTTCTTCCGCCAGCTGCTTCTTAAGCTCCGGCAGCTTCCCGTACTGAAGCTGGGCCGCTTTATTTAAGTCGTACTCCTGCTGGGCCTGGGCGATCTCCCGGTTGGCGGCCTCGATCTCTTCTCTCAAGGAAGAAAGCCGCTCCACGGAAGTCTTCTCATTCTCCCACTGGGCCTTCTTTCCCGCAAATTCCTCGTGAAGCTCCGCCAGTTCTTTCTGAAGATCCTCCAGACGGTCCTGGCTTAACCGGTCCGTCTCCTTCTTAAGCGCCGCCTCCTCAATCTCCATCTGCATAAGCTTCCTGGACAGCTCATCCAGCTCCGCCGGCATGGAATCCAGCTCTGTCTTAATCATGGCGCAGGCCTCATCCACCAGATCAATAGCCTTATCCGGCAGAAACCGGTCGGAAATATACCGATCCGATAAAAGGGCCGCCGACACCAGGGCAGAGTCCGTGATCTTCACGCCGTGAAATACCTCGTACCGCTCCTTAAGGCCCCGGAGAATGGAAATGGTATCCTCCACCGTAGGCTCCGCCACCATAACCGGCTGGAACCGCCGCTCCAGCGCCGCATCCTTCTCTATATACTTTCTGTATTCATCCAAGGTGGTGGCCCCGATACAGTGCAGCTCTCCTCTGGCAAGCATAGGCTTTAACATATTGCCTGCATCCATGGACCCTTCGGTCTTGCCTGCTCCAACAATGGTATGAAGCTCGTCAATAAAGAGGATAATCTGGCCATCGCTTTTCTTCACTTCCTCCAGCACGGCCTTAAGACGCTCCTCAAACTCGCCCCTGTACTTGGCTCCTGCCACCAAGGCTCCCATGTCAAGGGCAAAAAGCTTCTTGTCCTTCAAGCCCTCCGGCACGTCTCCCCTGACAATCCGCTGGGCAAGGCCTTCTACCACGGCAGTCTTGCCTACGCCGGGCTCCCCGATGAGCACCGGGTTGTTCTTGGTCTTTCTGGAGAGAATCCGGACCACATTCCGGATCTCGCCGTCCCTTCCGATAACCGGGTCCAGCTTCTGATTCCTGGCCCGCTCCACCAAGTCGTAGCCGTACTTCTCCAGGGTATCATAGGTGGCCTCCGGGTTATCGCTCACCACTCTCTGGTTACCCCGCACCGTAGTCAGAGCCTGTAAAAATGTCTCCCGGTTGATGCCGTACTGGCGGAATATCTCCTTTATGGTCTTATCAGGCTGTTTTATGAGAGACAAAAAGAGATGCTCCACAGACACATACTCATCGCCCATGGACTTTGCCTCGTCCTCCGCATTAATCAGCACCTTATTCAGATCGCTACTGACATAGAGCTGTCCGCCTCCGCTGACCTTGGTAAGACGCCCCACCGCCTGTCCCGCCTCATTGACAAACATCTCCGGGGAGATGTTCATCTTGGTAATCAGCTTTAAAATCAGGCTGTCGTCTAAGGTCAAAAGGCTGTAGAGCAGATGCTCCTGCTCTAACTGCTGGTTGCCGTGTTCATAGGCAAGCTTCTCGCAGTTCTGTACCGCTTCCATGGATTTCTGGGTAAATTTATTGATATTCATCGTCACTCCTCCTCATATTACAAAGTAACGCCCCCTCACTTAAAGTTCGGCGGCATTTCGTCGGAAGGCATTTTAATATGCGCTGCATTGGCCTTCCTCCTGGAACAAGCTGAATATAATCGTTTTATTTGTTCTATGTGAACTATAACACATGTTGTTAGCACTGTCAAGAGTCGAGTGCTAATTTTTGCAAAGAATTTCTGAAGCCTTTATTTTACGGGCTTCACAG
This sequence comes from Clostridiaceae bacterium, assembly GCA_910574345.1. GTDB lineage: Bacteria > Bacillota > Clostridia > Lachnospirales > Lachnospiraceae > UBA3402. The sequence continues at coordinate 15,507 of CAJSZV010000011.1, forward strand.
GGGTTTTTCACTTGCTTTCGCACTCAATTTTCTTGATTTGACCACATTTTACGACAACGACTTATGGTTTATACCACAGCAGGTACGGTTTCTGGCAGGTTCATTTTCGACATTTCAGCAATGTGTTATAAATATTCATGGTGATCTGTGCATCCGAATATACCATTACATACTGCAAATGAGGTTTGCAACTGTCGTCTGTCCACCGGAATGCAGGCGAGCTTCCGTCTCAACATACCGTGCTGCGTCGTATAACTGCTGAATATCCCGGCCCAGGCCGCCCTCTCTTCCAGCTTTGCTGGAATTCACCTTGTCACTGTAAAGCCATTCAGAAATGAAATCACAGCAATATTCCGCATGGCCGGATTCGATGCAAGACCCATCTCATCCATCCAAATAGAAATCAGGTCTGCCCGGAACTCCTCACTATAAAGCTCCACATCCAGAAGCATTCAAGCAGCTTATGGAAGATTAATTTATGCTCCTGCTCCACTGCCAGCAAATAATAAGGACCGCAAATTAAGTGGCAATTATTTCGGATACAGAGAATGTCACATAGCCCCTGACTGGCTGCTCATATATAAGCAAACCGATACGGAATTAAAATTAGACCGTACCGGTACCCATGCTGACTTATTTGGCATATAAGGGCTATCACAGGAAGGAACACCGTACCCTGTCACTCAAATATACTATACCCATAAATCCCCTCATAAACCTTCGTATACACCTGAACCTCCGGCGGGAACTCCGCTGTGCCAATCACATTCTCATCCCCGCACACCACCTCCAGCCTCCTGCATCCCAGAACAGGGCTCAAATCATCAATGTTATTCCGTTTCAGGCTGCAGCCTCTTAAGTCTTCCATCCCATTTACAAAGGAAACATCCCTCACTCCGCAGTCGTCCAGATACAGCCATCTCACCCCCGGATAATGCTTTAGGAACCCAAAATCCAGTTCCTCCCCCCCAGCCAGACTCTCAGGGCGGCAGGCCGTAAATCCAAGCTCCTCAATAGAAGGATTGTCCTTAAGAACTCCCGTGTCCAGCATCAGCTTCACCGGCGAAGACGAGATACGCCCCAGACGGAAGGTCTTAAGCCCCGGCAGGTTCAGAATAGGCTCCACCCCCGTGATCTCCCGTCCATAAAAATTATCCAGCTGAATCCTCTCCAGACAGGTGAGTCCGCCGAGGACCGACACATCCGCAGGAACCTGATATTCAAAAATCGCCATGTGCAGATCCAGAGCCCTCAGACTCCCCAGTTTCCCAAGCTCCTCAAGACATTCCCGGTCATCTATGGCAATCATCAGCTCCTTTAGGCCGTTTATCCCCTGTAAAATCCCTATCTCCTCTGCCGGAATATATTTCTGGTCAATAAAATACAGCCTCTCCAGATTCTCCAAAGACTCTAACGGCTTAAGCTCCGGTGTCTCCCCTGCGCAGACAGAAAGCTCTCTAAGCCCCGACAGGTCTTCCAAAAATCCGCACTCCCCCACAGGCACGTGGTCAATATACAGAGACGCCAGATCCGGCAGAGCTTTTAACTTATCAAGCCCTGTATAGCTTTCCCCGCAGGACAGCCGCAGATTCTTCAGATTCCTGCATTCCTCAATACCGCTTACATCCACGGACTCGCTTGCCAGAGTCGTATCCACTACAAGCTCTTCCAGACCGGTAAACTGTTCCACACCCTCCAGGGAACGGCCCATGACCCCCAGATGCAGAATCTTAATTGCCTCTGGGTTCAGCACCTGTGCCACCATATCCAGGCTGTCCTCCGTCTCCACATAGCTGATCTGATTGCCCTCTGCAAAATGGAGCATGGACAGCCAGGCCGAGCCTGTGGTATCCACGCGGGTAAGCCCCGTAAACATGGAATAATCCGAAGGCCAGCTCACCATCCTGGTGCGGTAGGTCCATTTCTTCACGGTCCTTTGGAACTCTCTCTCGTCCTCACAGTCCTGATAATCCGTAAAACTGTAGGAAATCACATTAAATTCCCTGTCCCCCTCACGCTCATAGGAGCAACGCAGATATCGGATGCTCTCCAGCTCCTCTGGTGTAATCTCGTCAAAATTCTTCCCAAAGATATCCTTGCAGAAAATCACCAAAAGCTCCCCGCCTGCATCTGCCGGCAGATCCTCATCGGAAGTGGAAAATACCGACCTTCTGGCGGCAATATTAAACCCGAATATAATCAGAACCACAACCGATGCCATAGCCAAAAACCCCACAAGCAGCCTTCTGGCCCGGTTTACCCTTCCCTTAAGCTCCTCATTGCCGCTGTAATCCACCTGAATGTAAATGACCGTTCCTTTGGCCTCGTCTATCAGGTATCTCCGTCCGCAATAAGGACACAGGGCATGAGTTTTATCCTCCAATTCCAATGTCCCGCCGCAATTCGTACATTCCAGTTTCAAAGCTTCTCCAATCTTTTTCTCTCTCCCCGGCCCATGTTTTGTCACCTTTTCCATCTCCCTTTCCATCTCCTTAAGGCTTATCTTTTCCCTGTCAATTTACAACCTTTTCAAAATCCGAAGCCGAATGTTTGCAGAGAGGGCAGATAAAATCAGGCGGAAGCTCCTCCCCTTCATAGATATACCCGCAGACCCTGCAGCGCCAAATAGTCTTCCCTAGGTCCTTGGTCTGTTCCGGCTTTGGCTTGATGTGGGACTGATAATATCCGTAGGTGGCTGACGTAATCTCGGACAGCACATCCATATCCTTTACCCCGGCAATAAACAGGGTATGACTTCCCAGGTCTATCGCCTGCTCCACCTCTCCGCTGATATAACCGTTGGTTCCCGCCGTCACATAGTAAAGGCCGTTGGCACTGCGCTCACAGCCGCTGAATCCGGCAAATTTGTCCACGGTGCGGCCTGACTGAAAGCCGAACCGCTTAAACGTATCAAACGAAGCATCCTCGCTGAGAATGGAAATATTAAACCTTTTGCTGTTCTTTACCAGGTCATGGGTGAAGTTTGCCTTGTTCACAGCAATGGAGATTCTGTTTGGCTCGGAAGTCACCTGGCCCGCCGTATTGATGATGCATCCCCCATCTCTTCCATCCTGTGCAGATGTGAGAACAAACAGTCCGTAAGTCAGATTGTACATAGTCTTTTTATTCATCTTATAGTCCTCCTTTATCTTTCATTTTCATTATTTAATCTTTCCCTGCATTCAGGACAAATATAGAAAACCTTTAAATCATAGGATAAAAAAAACTCCCCCAGCTGCCCCTTAAGAGACAGGGTCAGATCTTCCAATCCAATATCCGCCAGTTTTCCGCAATGCCTGCATACAAGGTGATCGTGCTTCTCCATTCGGTCGTAGCGATCAGCCATCCCTTCAACGGACACTTTGCGGATCATCCCGGCCTCCCACAGCTTGTTCAGATTATTATAGACCGTTGCCAGGACTACGCCGGGATACTTTTTTTTCAGTTCTTCAAAAATCTTCTCCGCCGTCAGATGTTCATAAGAGTTACTAACGATTCCATAGATTTCCTTCTCGTACCGCGTCATCTGGTTTCCCTCTTCTATTTTTAGAATAATTCTAAATTTATTATAATTATTCTATTTATATATGTCAAGCCATCTATTCCCTTTTCAGCCTTATTACTCATACCTTTTAACGGTTCACTCCCTCTGGAAAAGTGCCGGAAAATCCCCTCAGGGCAATAAAAAGTAACTTGTCACTTTTTTCTAAAAGTGATATAATCAGGCCGTGTGATTTTGCACACTAATTTAAGGCAAAGGAAGGTGTATTTTAAGAATATGAAAGAACATGAAAGTGCAAAATTTGAACGGTTTGGAAGCTTCTTTTTCCTGCTTCTTTTTGGGATCGGTTTGGGACTGCCATTGGGAGCATCCCTCATCCTGTGTATTGTCAAGGGAGTCTTTGACTTTAGTATCTTCCTGACACTGAGTCTCGTATTTATGTTCATGGTGTGGATCGGCTTGATTATGATGATCGCTTACGGAAGCTTCACCTCATTTTTTGTAAAACAGACTGCAAAAGGCGTGAAAAATCTTCCCTACAACTTTAACAGCTCCTTTAAAGGAAGAGGCGGCATTTTGTACATAGATGTGGAAAACGGAATGATCGGTTTCATCTCCGCTTATAATCCCCGCAAGATCCAAGTGTTCAGCGCATCCCGCATTGGCGGAGCCCAGACCATCGCATCGGCCATGACCGGCATCCGCTTTGTATTCTACCTGGACGGCAAAAAGATCTCCATGCCTACTCTGCTCACCAACAAGGTAGTCAGCACCAAGTCCGGTATCGGCGCCGAGGCCGTATCCAAGGCCGACGCCTTTGTAGAACTTCTCATGGCTGCCAAGAGCCAGGCTCAGGCAGGCAACAGGCGGTGAGCGGTTTGGACGATCTGATATACTATCTGCCTCAGATTATTCTTGGAATTGTGGCGGCGGCGGTTTTTATATGGGTGATCTTCTTTATCCGCGAGTTAATCCGCAATTCTCACGGCAAGTCCACCTGCATCCACTGCAAGAAAGCTGCCGAAAAAGTATCGCCCGAACCATACCTTTTCCTGCTTCCTGTATCCTTTGGGGACAAATACGAAGATGCAGAACAGTACCTCCCTTCTCATATGAGGCCTATTATGAGTACGCGCCAGATACCTACAGGCCGAAGGGCCTGCAGGCTGGAGGTCTATGGCTGCAGCCACTGCGGCAAAAGACAGGTGACTGTCACGGATTTCCTTTTGGTTCGGGGAGAGGAAGATATAAAAAGAACTTACGAACTGCCTTATGAGCCTTTTGGGCCCTTAATCGAAAGCTGGCTGGCTCTCAGGCAGCGGCAGGAACCGTCGTCAAATTAAGGTTCCCTCCGACCCGCCAGACAATATAAAACAAAATAAGAGGTTATTAAGTATGAACAAAAAAATTGCGAAAGTATTAGAATTTGCCTCCGTTATTATCGGCATTGTAGTAGGTGTCTTTGTGGCAAAAGGCATCGGCGTGGAGTCCATGCTCCGCGGCAAGGAGGAACCTGTATCCCTGGCTATGACCGAGGGCGGTCTCCAGGATGATTTTGTAGGACTGCCCGCCGGCAGCGATATCCCCAGAGTTTCCACTGCCGAAGAGTGGGAGGACACCTGGGCCACCTCCCTTGTCACCGTAGAACCCGCAAGTATTATTCCCACCGGCATCGGGGCCCGCTACTCATGGGTCTCCGCCTACGCCAACAGCGGCCGCCGGGGCGGTCCAAGGAAACGCCCGGATGTTAATAATATGACATTTGACATTTTAGGTGAATATGGAGAATATTTTATCCTGGAACTTCCTGACCACTCTTACATTCTGGCTCAGATTTCCCAGGACGACGCCAAAAAAATAAAGGCGGGAAAAGAAGTCACTCTCCCCATCGGCAAAAAAGGCGGAGTCCACCGCCAGGTTCTTGCCAATATTCAGGAGCTTTGTGATGAATACGACGTGAATACGGAAGGCGTGTTCTACTGCATCAATGATCAGTGGAACGAAAGCCACCAGTTCAGGGTCCAGCTTACAAAACTTGGCATCCTGCTGGGAGTCACCCTTGTTGTGGGCGCCATTCTCATCACCATCATTGACAAAGTACTTAAGATCAAAGACTGACAGGAACTTTCTGGTCTATGACAAACCCGTCTTCTCTGACGAGGCAGTCATAGGCCAGAATTTTTACTCCCGCCTTTCCGGCATCCCGTAAAGCCTGGGCGAATTCTTTGTGCATCTTTTCATTGGGTTCAAACCGGGTCACCCCTTTCATCTGAATCACAAACAGCACATATGCTGCAAATCCCTGCCCTGCTGCCTGGGCCAGTTCCTGCAAGTGTTTCACTCCCCGCTCTGTGGGAGCATCGGGAAACATGGCAGTTCCGTTTATTTCCAGGGTCACTCCCTTTACTTCCATAAACGCCTGTTTTTCCTCTACTGTAAATGCCAGATCAAACCGTGACTGGCCATAGGTTACCTCTCTCTGAATCTGCCGGGGCTTAAGTCCCGTCTCCCTCTCAAACCCTCCGCCGTGAAGCCACTCTGCTGCCGCCTCGTTGGGAGCCTGGGAATCCATATTAATGAGCAGTTTTTCCTTGCGGACAGCTACCAGAGAGTACTGAGTCTTTCTTCCCTTCTTTTCCGCCTCAGGGTCATACTCCAAAAAAACCTTAGCCCCCGGAACCAGAAGTTCCCTGCATCTCCCTGTATTTTTTACATGGACCGTATGAATTTCCCCCTGGATCTCCGCCTTAGCCACGAAACGATTGGGTCTTTCCTTAAAAATCCCCTCTTTTATATGCTGGTACTTCATCACTCACGCCCTGTTCCTTTCCTGCATATTCTAGTCATAAGTACATTCTTTTCCGGTGAAATTTCTATGGTGCTTCCATTGAGTAAAATAGATTTGGGTGAAACGGTAAAGGTAGTCTGGATCGCCAGTGAAAAACACATGGCCGACCGCCTGGCCGACTTAGGTTTCGTCCCTGATGAAGAGATCTCCTGCGTCCTGAAAGGCAGGCAGGGGGGAATGCGGGCCTACTTAGTCCGCAATGCCGTAATCGGTCTGAGAGAAGAAAATGTTAACGAAATCTTTGTCCAGACCGGCCCCTGCCGCTCTTCCTCATGATTTTCTCATCTTAAAAGCATGTAAAAGGCAGCCACTCAAAAATGGCTGCCTTATGCTTTTCTTATTCTCCGTCCACATCCATATTCACTGCAACGCTGATGGCGCCTGATACCGTAGCCATGGCTGAAATCACAGCGAACAAAATGATCAAAAGCGCACCACCCATAAGAATCAACAAAAATGCGCTTTCCTCTGAATCTTCGCCTTGTGCCGGCTGTTCCGTCTGAACTGCCTGAGTCTCTGTCTGAACCGTTGCTGCGTAAGTTTCCGCAGCCGGAGCCCCTGCCAAAGACATGCACAAACACATCATAAACATAACTAAGGTCTTTTTCAAAATCTTCAACATCTTCTGGTACTCCTTCCTGAATAGCACTATTCCATAGTATACCACATGAAGCAAAAAAAAGAAATACCCTTGCACTTTTCTTTTTTTTTTTCATAGGGTAATCATAAGGCTGATTGATGAAAAATGTATGGAGGGATTCCATGGATAACTATCAGATGGTAGCAGCACTGGCCGGCAATCCCAATGTAGGCAAAAGTACCATATTCAATGGTTTGACCGGCTTAAGGCAAAAAACCGGCAACTGGGCAGGCGTAACCGTGGCATCCGCCTGCGGGGAGTTTACATGGCAGGGCAAAACCTGTATCCTTGTAGATCTGCCTGGCACTTACTCCCTCAATACCCATTCCAAAGAGGAGGAAATTGCCAGAGAATACTTATCCTCCGGTAAAGCAGACTCCGTAGTTGTGGTCTGCGACGCCACCTGCATAGAAAGGGGTCTCCACCTTCTCAAGCAGATTCTATCCTTAGAACAGATCAGGGACCAGGGAATCCCTTTGATTCTGTGCGTCAACCTGTGCGATGAAGCCATGAAGAAGGGGATTGAAATTGATTTTGGACTCTTGCAGGATGTTCTGCAGATCCCCGTTGTATCCTGTTGTGCCAGGTGCTCCGAAGATTTAGATTATTTAAAAGAAACCATTCTGGACAATGAGGGGGTCCAGGGCCGCTATGACTGCCTGGATTTCTCTCCCAAACAGCTTGCTAAGGAAACAGTCAGGTATACCAAAACAAACTACCGGAAACGGGAAGAACAGATTGACCGGATAGTCACCGGGCGTTTCAGCGGAAGCCTGATTATAGTTCTCCTTCTCATGGGAGTCTTCTGGCTTACCATGGCCGGAGCCAACTATCCCTCGGAGGTTTTATGGGATCTGCTGTTTTCGCTGGAAACTCCTCTGGCCCTGTGGCTTGAAGCCCTCACAGTCCCTTCCCCCGTAATTCAGGCCCTGGTGTACGGAACCTATCGTGTTCTGGCCTGGGTGGTGTCCGTCATGCTGCCTCCCATGGCTATCTTTTTTCCTCTGTTCACTTTGCTGGAAGATCTGGGTTATCTTCCGCGGGTGGCCTTTCACATGGACCGCTCGTTTAAAAGGTGCCGTGCCTGCGGCAAACAATGCCTTACCATGGCTATGGGGTTCGGCTGCAATGCAGCCGGAGTCATCGGCTGCCGGATTATCGATTCCCCCAGGGAACGGCTCATCGCTATCCTCACCAACTCCTTAGTTCCCTGCAACGGACGCTTTCCTACTCTGTTTACACTCATTACTTTGTTTTTCCTTACGGGAATTCAGGGAACAGTCTCCGGCTCCCTTCTGGCCGCTTGTTATCTGACCGCCGCTATTGTAGGGGGCGTGGCAGCTACACTGGGATGCTCCTGGCTTTTGTCCCATACCTTTTTAAAAGGCATCCCCTCCGCTTTTACCCTGGAACTGCCTCCTTACCGCCGCCCCCAAATAAAAAAAGTCCTGATCCGCTCGGTTCTTGACCGCACTCTTTTTGTCCTTGGCCGGGCTGCAGCCATCGCCGCCCCCGCCGGGCTGATTATCTGGCTTCTTGCCAATATAACCCTAGGGGGCCAGAGCCTTCTTATGCATCTTACAGGGCTCTTTGATCCTCTCGGACGGTTTATGGGGCTGGACGGCGTAATTCTTATGGCCTTTGTTCTGGGATTTCCCGCCAACGAGATCGTAATTCCCATTATGCTCATGGCCTATCTGCAAAGGGGCTATTTGGTGGAAATGACCGATTCCGCCGCCCTTTTCACTCTGCTTACAGACAACGGCTGGACTTTAAAAACTGCCCTGTGCATGTTAATCTTCTGCCTCTTCCACTGGCCCTGCTCTACTACCTGTCTCACCATAAAAAAGGAAACCGGCAGTTTAAAATGGACTGCCCTGGCCATAATCATGCCGACTCTGTTGGGATTTTTGCTCTGTGTTCTGGTGAATCTTACATTTTCTCTGCTGGGATTTGCATAATTTGTCTTTGGAGGCGTCTCACATCTGGGAGGCGCCTTCCTCTTTCCATCTCGGATCATCCAGAAAGCCTTCCCCGTATACCTCCTTCGTCTCCGACACAATTACAAAAGCGCCAGGGTCGCAGCTGTCAATCATCTCCTTAACCAGATAAAACTGCTTTCTGTCCACGACACACATAAGCGTCTCACTGTCTTTTTGGCTGTACCCTCCTACACTCTTGAAAAACGTAGTGCCTCTGTCCAGCCTGTCCATGATCATTTCGGCAATCTCATGATTCTTCGGCGAATGAATCATCACCATGGTTCCCTTATTCATACCGTAAAGGATAGCATCAATGGCCTGCGTTGTGCACACCATGGAGATGATTCCGTAAAGAGCGGATTCCAATTCTCTGAATACCAAAACCGAGGCGCCGATTACCACAACATCAATGAGCATAATGGCATATCCCGTGTGCATATAGGGATATCGTTTCTGGAGAAGTTTTGCAAGAATATCTCCGCCGCCGGTGGTGGAACCTTCCATAAAGATCAGGGCCATACCTGCCCCTGCCAGAATTCCGCCGAAAACCGATGAGATGAGCCTGTCCCCTGCATACTGCGGAATCCATGGCGATACTGCCCCGTCCAGAACAAGAGACATAAGAACCACAGTGCGGACGGTTTTGAGAGCCATCTTTTTATCCAACAGTACATACGCGCCAAGCAGCAGAGGAATATTAATAAGTAAAGTCAGAGTGCCCACAGGAAATCCTGATAAATGATTGATTAACAATGCGATTCCCGACGCCCCTCCCGGCGCAATCATACACGGTTCAATAAAACACCACACACCCAAAGCCTGCAAAAAGGCTCCCATCAGATCATACGCCAAGTCCTTTCCCCATTTTTTTATCCCTTTGTCTGCTCTCATAATTTTTCTCCTCCTTTTCCCGGCTGAGAGCACAAGACCAGGTCCATCCGTCACATGAGTGTTTCTCCAGATGCAAAAAGCAGAGGCCTTGTGCCCCTGCCATAGTGAACCGGAGCACCAATCATAACTTTCGTTATAATTCCGCGCACCGGCACGTCTTTTTAATTCTGTTCTTATTCTAAACCACAAATCTGCAAATGTCCAGCAAAATTTCATCTGACTTCTCACACACCATGTTTTCTTGTATGGAAATAATAGGGAACCTCCACCAAAAGCATGGCGCTCCACCCGATTGCACAGGCAAAAGCAACACCAGAAAGCCCTGTGCCCGGAGTCAGGATATAGACGAAGATCACACGAAGGCTGGTCTGAATAAAGGTGCCGAGAAGCGTCATCTTCATATGCTTCTTCCCCCGGAAATATCCCTGCATTCCATTGGTAAAACCGGGAAATATGTAAAAAAGGGCCATAATTCCCAGATAACCGCTTCCCAAAGCCACGATCTCCTTTGCCTCTCCCCCCACAAAAAGCTTCATAAGAGGAACTCTTAAGACAAGTATGGCGGCACAAATCAGTATCCAGTAACCGAATTCCAGCAAAAGACCAGCACGAAAGCCTTTTCTGATCCTGTCCTCCCTGCCTGCCCCGGAATTCTGAGCCACAAAAGTAGTGATGGCATTGGCAATGCTCTGTTCAGAGGTAAATGCGTAGGCGTCAATCTTGTTCACCGCGTTAAAGGCCGCCATCACATCCACCCCCATGGGATTTACCGCTCCCTGTATCAGAAGCTTTCCAATAGGCTGACAGGACTGCTGAAGAGCCGTAACACTTCCATACTGCAGAGTCTGTCTCAAAAGCCCCCTGTCCACCTTGAATTCCTTCCATGTCAGCTGAAGGAGAGGAATCTGACGGTATACATAGACAATGCACAAAACCGCGGATAAGGCCTCCGCCACCACTGTGGTCACGGCGGAGCAGGTAATCCCGAAGCCCAGAACTCCGATAAAAATCACATCCAGTACTCCGTTTAGGACAGAACAGAATGCAAGAAATTTTAAAGGCGTCCTGGAATCCCCCACGCTTTTCAGCGCCGACGCAACAGCATTATAGAAAAATGTAAAGGGAGCTCCCAGGAATATGATTCTCAGATAAGAGGAAGCCGTATCCAGAATCTCATGGGGAACATACAAAGCTTTCAGCAGAGGCTTTGTCACCAGAATTCCCAAAGCCACCACAATCAGAGAAAAATATACCCCGAAAACAGCCGTGGTTGCCATTTCTCTCTTCACCATATCCTCCTGCTTTGCGCCGAAAAAGCCGCTCATCAGCACCGACGCGCCGATGCAGATTCCCGATATGCCGAGAATAATAATGTTCATCACCGGGCTTGTGGTTCCCACCGCCGCCAGTGCTTCCTTTCCGATAAAGCGCCCCACAATAATGGAATCCACCGCGTTATAGGTCAGCTGGAACAGATTGCCCAGAATCAGCGGAATCGCGTAGGATATTAAGTGCCGGGGGATATTCCCCTCTGTCATGTCCTTTACCATAATGTTCTCCTTAGAAACCGCCCCGGAACCTGCTGATTATGGATTCGTCAATGCTTTCAAGACTGCTTACTACCTTCAGTTCTGTATTGCTCATAGCACAGATATCTTCCAGCACCGCGGCTGTAATTACGTTAGTCACATGGACTTCTCTCGGCGCTCCGTGAGTAAGAATCATGGATGCCAGTACCTGTGCAAGTTTGATCCCGGGATCTTCCTCCGGTTCCGTCAGTTCCGCACTCATAATAAGACCTGACCCGGCCTCTCCCACAATACATATGCAGGGATTCCCCGGCCTGTCATACTTCTTATCCTGAACGGAAGCTCCAAGGTACTGCATATCCGCCTCAAGAATTATCTCATTTTTTGAAGCGCTGTTCAGTTCTTTTTCCAGTTCCTGGTTGGTAACGGTCAGTTTTTCATACCGATAGGATGTAAAAGGCAATGGGGCCTCGCTTCCCTTCCACTGCCCTGTCTCCTGATCTTTTTTATACAGGAACATATTAGCCGCTGAGAAGTTCACTGTCATCTGGCTGCTCTCATAATACTCCAATGCCTCCAGGAGCCTGGCAAAATATTCTGTCATTCTCAGCACCTGAGGACGGTCCAGATTATAAGGGAAATAACCAGCTGCATAGGACAGAAAGTAAAGCCACTGGTTCTTTCCTCTGTACTTGTACCCTAATTGTTTAATGGTTTCCCTTTGCTTTGCTGTCAGCTCTTGCCGGTTCCCCCAATAGCAGGTCAGATTATCCTGACTGAACATGGTGTATTCCGTTGACAGGTTCAGAGTATCAGCCGTGGCCAGCATCATAAAATCGTTTAGTCCGCTGTAGCCCTCATAAGCCACGATCCCATAACAGCTGTCCCCTCTTCCCAGAATACTGAAAAAAACCGTATCTTCCTTCTCGCCCTCCTGGATTCCGATCAAATCCATATCCCAGAATTTCTCCCATGGCTGTTTCTCTTTCAGTTTCGTGGCCGCCTCGTACAGACTGCCCCACTCTTTTAATGATGCTTCTTCTCTCATGGCCTTCTCCTTGTCTTTTATTCACATCCACAGTTTAACACACTATAATGTCCGGGTCAAAAGGTATTTGTCACAAGGCCCGTTTTCTGCTATAGTAGTGTCATGATGAACAGTAAAATGGAGATGAATGGATGAACCGATATATAGATTTAAACCACATATCCGACGGAAAATTATACCGCGCCGATGATCTGGTAAAAGCCGGCTGCGGAGACTGCCTCGGCTGTTCCAAATGCTGCGAAAGCATGGCGGACACCATAATCTTAGACCCTATGGATCTCTATCTTCTGACGGCCAATCTGCACACATCCGCGGCTTCCCTGATGCATAGGCAGATTGACTTAGGCGTGGTGGACGGTATTGTTCTGCCCCATATTAAGATGGCGGACGACACAGGCCGGTGCCCCTTTCTGACAGAGGCGGGCCGGTGTTCCATCCACAATTTCCGCCCCGGCTTCTGCCGCCTGTTTCCTCTGGGACGGTATTACGAAGACCGGTCCTTTCGCTACTTTCTTCAGGTTAAAGAATGTAAGCGTCAGAACCGGTCCAAGGTAAAAGTCCGCAGATGGATTGACATGCCTGACTTTAACCGCTATGAACAATTTATTGCTGACTGGCATTATTTTCTGAAAGACCTTCAGATCCCCCTTGCCAAAAAAGGAGAAAAATGGGCCAAAGATACCAGTATTCTCATTCTTAATGAGTTTATTTTTAAACCTTATAACACAGAAGAAGACTTTTATCCCCAGTTTTATGAACGTCTGAAATCCTCTTCGATAACACTCCAGGCGGATTCCACACTGTAACGGCTCTTTACATACTCCTGGGTTTTTCCGCTCATTTCAAGACACTCATCCGGCTGACAGTAAAGCCGGACTATTGCCGCCGCGAATTCCTGGGGTGTATCCTCCACCGCCATAACCTGATCCGCATCGTCGATTCCTTCCGCACCGATGGAGGTGGTGACAATGGCTGCCCCGTTATAAAGGGCCTCCACCACCTTTCCTTTCACCCCGGCGCCGTATCTCAAAGGCACAGCCACAATCCTGGTAGTATCGTACAGTCGGGCCAGCTCCTCTTCACTGACAAAGCCTTTTATGATAACGCCGCTGCCCGGCTGCTCCAAAGCCCTGATCTCTTCCGTTACCCTGGAACCAACCACATAGAAATCCGGCGGCGTTTCTCTCCGATCTTCCATTTCCTTCCGGATCAGAGGATATACCTCTCTCACAAACCACAGCACCGCGTCTGCATTGGGCGGATGAGCGAATCCGCCTACGAACAGGATCCCTTCCCTTTCCGCAAAATTCTGAGGAATATCTTCCCTGAACTTCTCATACACATATGCCACAATATTCTTTACGGGAATCTCTTCATCCACCGCCTTGATAGCATCCCTCTCCACATAAGAAGGATAGTAGGACACATAAGCCTTATACATCAGCGACAGTTCCACTGATCTCCAGTATACCGCCGCCTGATGCCTCTCAGGGTCGCCCGTAAGCTCATACTCTCTTCCCTCCCTTAAGAAATGAAGGTCATGGCCGTAATAGATAACTTTGATCTGTGTATTTTCCTTAATATAATCAATATATTTGCTGGCGATATGGGGGCGATTTAAGTAAGCGAATCCGATATCAGCACCGTGGTCTTTCAGCCAGTTCCAGATTCCCGCCTGATAATCCTGACCGTAAAGGATCTCAATGCCCATCTGCTGCAGCACCGTGGAATATGGTTCCTCATGCAGAAAATTATCCCCCAGAAACTTCACCACATACCCCATCTTTAAAAACATCTTCAGGTACTGGAATGTAGTCTTGGAACCGGCGTCCTTGTCATATGTGGGCACATAGTGGTCCACCACCAGGATCATGGGCTTGCCCATACTGCGCTCCCTTGCCCGAAAAGGATCGGGATTTCCGTTGTTGACGCACTGTCTCTCAAACTCCGAAGCCCACTTTTCCTTAAGCTTTCGGCTGTTTTCCACTTGATACCGCTTTAGGCCCGTGCCCTGTACATCGGTTCCGTTGGAGACGCCTTCATAGTGAATCACTTTGGAAAGAGGCTGATACACTACCCGGTATCCGGCTTTTCTCACTTCGAATGCCAGATCCGAATCCTCACAGTAGGCCGGTGCAAACCGCTCATCAAAGCCGCCGATCTGCTGCCACAGTTTCCTGGAGAGCAGAATAGCCGCGCCGGAGATATAGTCCACATCTTTTACATAATTATATTCCGGCTTATCCGGATCGTCCAGCCGCCCGTAATTCCATCCGGAACCGTCACTCCAGATAATTCCTCCCGCCTCCTGCAGCCGCCCGTCAGGATACACCAGCTTGGAACCCACCATGCCAATGGACGGATCTGATTCCATCAGGCTTACAAGGGAACCAAGCCACCCTTCTGTTACCTGGGTGTCATTATTCAGAAACATAACATAGGAGCCTTTTGCATGCCTGGCAGCATGGTTGCAGTTTCTTAAGAATCCCTGGTTGGTCTCGTTGCGGCATATAACCAGGCCTTCTGCGTACCGGTCCAGATGCTCTGTGGCATCACAGGACACATCATCTGCAATAATCACCTCATAGGCCACATCTTTTGTGTGTTCCAGTATGGACACCAGACAGGCATAGGTATAATGAATTTGGTTATATACCGGAATGATAATAGATACCTGGGGAGCTTCTTCCCTGGGAAAGTGCAGTTTTCCATGAAGGCGGTACTGACTTCCGATAAGAAAATCCCCTTCCCGCAGATTTTTCCCTTCCTCCGAACCATAAAGCCTTGCCGAACTTACGGGATGAAGTATATACTCTTTCAGATAAGACAGCTTCTTCCTCTCCACACTCCCTCTGGGATACCTTTCGTTGAACTTCTCTCCCAATTTCCGTCGCACTTTAAAGATCAGAGCCTCATGACGATTCAAATAGGTCAAAGTCTTTCCCATCTCTCCGATCTCACGGCGCAGATCGCCTATGATGATCTCTAAGTTGGTCACATGGTTTTGGGTCAGGCGCTGCACCTCTGTCATCTTACGGATCGTGGTATCCTTCTCCCTCATCTGCAGACGCAGTTCTTCCAGACGCGCCTGGGCCCGGTTAAGCTCCCCGTCCACTCTGGACAGTTCTTTCACGGTCTTTGTCTTCACATAATAATTTTCCAGATAGATTTTCTGGTTCTCACCGTGAACATAACTCTGAAATCCTTCTTCCATCTCCTCATAGGCTTTGGCCTTTTGGGCAGTGATCCCAAACTCTTTAAGCCAATGGGCCACGTCGCCATATCCCGTAAGAAGGCTTTTGTACTGACGGAAAAAATAAAACAGAATCCGGTACTTCACATATTCCACAGGTATAGGAAAAAAAAACACCCACTCATAGTCCAGGCAATACCGTCCTTCTTCTGTCAAAAGGATATTCTCAAAGAGAGCGTCAATGTTGGACGCTTCCAGACTCACTGCATCCCTGTCCAGTCCCTGAGGCAGTTCCCCAAAGACTTCCCTGAACTCCTCCGTCATCTGAAAGGGCCTTACACATTCCTCCCTGCAGTCAAGAACCATGTCTATGGCTTCTTTTACCGCCTCCACCGGCGCCTTGCCGCCGCGTATCTCCCTTCCCAGACATTCCGACAGGCTTTCCCCCGCCAGATAGACAAATCCTGCCCTTTTGCCGCCATCTTCCATAGAAGGTTCTGAAAATGCCAGATTCTTATGCTGCCGATTCAGAATCCGGCAGGACTTTTCGAATGTGCGGATATGCAGGTTCCCTTCTTCTGTCAGCGCCTCTTTCTCCACTCTTCTGGGGTTCCCCCAAATAATGGTTTTTATCTGAAACGGCTCTCTCCTTGTCCGGTTATATTTGATATATTGAACCCTTTCCCGGTCCCTCTCTTCTTTTTCCCTTTTCCAGACTGCCAGATAGGAATTGGCAAACCGGTCGAATTGCCCGTCTTCACATACCCGGTCAAATCCCTCTCCCACATCCATAGCCAGGTAGGGAGGATAATCATAGGCTGTAATGGTATCTGTCAGATCTCCTTTCCCCGGAAGATAGCCGTCGGAGAAAATCGTCACAGGCAGACGGTAATCGGGCATGGGATAGTAAAAGGTCGTGGTTCCCATATCCTCCGGCCCGGACATGATCTTTATAAGGGACTCTTTCGAAAAGCTGTGCTCATCCCGCTCTGCCCCAGCCCAGTACTTCATGCCAAAGGGATTGCACACGGCAACTATGATCTCTCCGCCCGGTTTTAAAAGTTCCTTTGCCGCCTCTACGGCCTCCCCGGCTCTCCTCTCATCCAGGCTCCCCGCAAACACCACATAATCATACCGTTTTTCACAGCTCCTTCTGTATTCCAGAAGGTTCCCCTGGCAGTAACCGATGTTATTTCGTCTTTCCAGTTTCACATGCCGCAGCCGGTTCACTTCCAGGTCGTCTTCCGATTCATCCAGCACATCCACCCAGGAGACCTTCTCTGCATAGACGCCTGTCAGCGCTCCGTATCCGGAACCCACTTCCAGAAGAGTCCCGCCTTCCCTAAAGGGATACCAATCCATCAGATTCTCCCTCAGTTTTGACAGAGCATACAGATAGTCCAGTCTTACATGGTCTTTTAAAATCTGACGGGTGTCGCCCTTATATTTTTCCAAAACCGTTATTAATTCCCGGCTGATGTCTCTCTTCATTCTAACCTCCGCTCCATGGGGCTTCTGTTTTTGTTATTCAGTGCTCCTTACCGTCTTATGGGCCTCCACTCGTGACTCCATGTCATATACCCCTACGGTATTCTTGTTGGAGATTACAGTGATATTGGCCACATCATACAATCGGTGGTACACCACATGCTCACCCAGCTCAAATCCGGTGCAGCTCATGGACAGCAGATATTCCCCGCCCTGAAGGTTCATCTTTTGAGTGAAGCACACTTCGTATTCATCTCCGGCCTCCACGGGCCTGATATCTGTCCCCTCAAACATGGTGTTGGTGCCGGTGAGATCCGTTCCTTTTTTGTCCTTGATGGTGTAAGTAAAAATAGGGCTTTGAATGGAGGCATAAAAGCGAATCCTCTCTTTTATTGTAAAATTCTCGCCTTTCAAAAGAAGATTTGTAAGATTCCCCCTCTCGTCAAAGAGCCCCAGGTCATAGATTTCCGCACGCCCGTCTCCGTACTCCGTGCGGTTGTGGTTGATGGTCAGTTTATCCTTCATCAGCCCTTCCCGGTGCCCATGCACAGTATCCTTCTTCCCGGCTTTCTCCCCGGAGAAATCATTCATCTCTGCCAGTTCCTCTTTCAGAGAGTCCATCTGGTTAGCCAGAATCTTCTTATACAGATCCACCATATGGCCGGGAACGCCCTCCGCTACAAAGTTTCCCCGATTTAAGAGAACTACTCTGTCACAGTATTTGATAATGCTTCCCATGTCATGAGTCACCATGAGAATGGTCGTCCCTTTTTGACGGATCTCTTCCATTCGCCTGTAGCATTTGGACTGGAAGAACACATCGCCCACAGAAAGCGCTTCATCCACAATAAGAATCTCCGGTTCCACATTGATGGCCAAAGCAAATGCCAGCCGGACAAACATTCCGCTGGAATAGGTTTTTACGGGCTGGTACACAAAATCTCCGATATCGGCAAAGTCCAGAATATCCTGAAGTTTTGCCTCCATCTCTTTTCTGGAGAATCCCATCATGGTTCCGTTCATATAAATGTTTTCAATCCCGGTATAATCGGAATTAAATCCTGCCCCAAGTTCCAGAAGGGCAGAGATGCTGCCCTCCACCTCCACGCTTCCTTCGGAAGGGGACAACACACCTGTAATAATCTTTAAAATCGTGGACTTGCCGGAACCGTTGGTTCCTATGATTCCCACTGTCTCGCCTTTCTTCACCTCAAAGGAGATATGATTGAGAGCAT
Source organism: Clostridiaceae bacterium (assembly GCA_910574345.1). Lineage (GTDB taxonomy): Bacteria > Bacillota > Clostridia > Lachnospirales > Lachnospiraceae > UBA3402. Next base: position 33,863 of record CAJSZV010000011.1, read on the forward strand.
AGAATTTTTTGTGGTATTCCTTGTGCCTGGGATGAAGGGATTCTTTCAGCCGGTCAATGGGCTTGTCGTACATCTTATATATTTTGGTCACGTCTTTTACGATAATCGCATGTTCCATTCTCTTCCCCCTTTCCTCCTAAAGCACATCAGAAAAATGAGGCCTCAGCCGTTTAAACACTTTCAGTCCTATGAGAAACAGACACAAGGTCGCCGCCCAGAAATACAAGGTCATTCCGGGTCTCTGCCAGAAAAAGTTTCCCATAATCATGCTGTCCCGATATCCGGCCACAATGTAGTACATGGGATTGAATTTTATCATCCTGCGCAGCAAAGGATAAAAACTCACGCCGGCAAACTGCTCCTCCTGCCACATAATAGGGGTCAGCCACATACCGAACTGAAGGCAGATGTTGACTATCTGAGCCATATCCTTAAAAAACACCTGAATCGCACTTGTAAAATACACCAGAGCCATGGTATAGACTGTCAAAGCAAAGGTATAATACAGGGTCTGAATCCAAATAAGTTTCGGCACCCATCCATAGCAGAGATACAGTCCCGCCATAATGAGCGCAAAGATCAGATGAACGATCAGACAGGAAATCATCTTAATAATAGGAAGGACCTCCACCCGGAACACTACTTTTTTCACTAGATAACTGTACTCTGAAAGACAGTTGGTCCCGGCATTCATGGCTTCGCTGAAATAGAACCAGGGAACGATTCCCGGCACCAGCCACAGCACAAAGGGAACCCCTTCTATGGGATTGCCGTTGCGCAGCCCTACGCCAAACACAAAATAATAGACAGCCACCGTGGCAATGGGCTGGACAAACATCCACACCACGCCGAAATAGGACCCTACAAACCGCTTCTTAAAATCAGCCTTTGCAAGATCCATGATCAGACGCCTCTTTTTTATGATATCCTGTATCAGGGATATTACATAATTCATAGAATCCCTTCCCTACACTTCCTGAAATCGAAAGGTCTCCTTGAGACCGCCCCATTTCTGGTCTTTCTCGGAAATGATCAGCTTCATATCCGGGGCTATGGGCCAGGCCACACCGATCTCAGGGTCATTCCAGTAAAGCCCCCCTTCATCGCCCGGATGGTAAAAATCCGTACACTTATAGACGAACTCCGCCTCATCAGACAGCACCAAAAAGCCATGAGCAAACCCTTCCGGAATATAGAACTGCTTTTTGTTCTCCGCCGACAATTCCACGCCAAACCACTTGCCGTAAGTCTTGGAGCTGGCCCGCAGATCCACTGCCACATCAAACACCGCGCCCTTTACGACCCTCACAAGCTTTCCCTGGGGAAACTGTTTCTGAAAATGCAGGCCTCTTAAGACTCCTCTCGTTGACATGGACTGATTGTCCTGTACAAATACCATGTCAAGTCCTGCTTCCTTAAAATCGTTCTGGTTATAAGTCTCTACAAAATATCCTCTTTCATCCTTAAATACGGTGGGCTCAATCACATAAAGCCCCTCTATCTGGCATGGTGTTACGGTTATCTTTCCCATGATGATTTCTCCTTTTCTTTTTCCTTTGTGCAGTCGGAAACTCTCCTACAGTCTCATACTCACGACGGAATACAGGCGAAGCAGCACATATCCGTTGGTACAGCACATCAGATACAATATACTACGGTTTCCATTCTTTGTCAAAATTATGGCGTCATTTTTAACTGCCATAAGAAGTATGGGCAAAATAGGAAGGAAATATCTTCCCTGTACTCCGCTGATCACAGGAGAACTGACAGTCGTCCATGCAATCAACATGGAAAGCAGTATAGCTGCAGTACAGCCCAGACAAAGTACATATATCCAAATCCGATTTCCCTTGGACATCCTCTGGCTCTCCCCCGGTTTTTTAAGAGCCAGGCACAGAAGGCAGACTGTGAAAAACAGAATCAGGATATAAGGCACATCAAGAACCTGGTCCAGATTCCCCAGATAGGCGCCCATCATGGTCAGGTGGTAATGCTCCATCTGCCACAAAAGGGTCTGGTAAAACATTCTTATAAGCTCCATGGGGTTGTGGATCAGATAAGTTAAACTGTATCCCGCCTCCTGCGCCCACGGCACATAACTTTCCGTCTCCGTGGCATAAGTAAGGATGGTTTTCGTGTTGACTGCCGCCATGGCCAGGCCCCAGGCCAGACCTACTGCCATGGCGGACAAAGCCCATTTTTTCCAATTGCCGAACTTCTTTACGGGAATCAAAAGGCACAGTCCCATAAGAACTCCATAGACCATCTTGCAGGGACCTGCCGCCGCCATGAGCGCTGCCAGCACCGCCACATCCCAAAGGGTTGCCTTTTCTTTCTCGTAAGCCAGATCCAGACATAGGGCAGTCAGATAAAACATGCATCCCATGATCATCACGTCATAGGAAAAGGACGCGGACAGATGAAGTGTCATAGGCAGCAGGGCTGTCCCGAACATCACTTCCTTTCCAAAAGGCAGACGCCTTATGGACAAGGCTGTCATGGCCACAAAAAACACCAGATTAAAAAAGCGCCCCATATATACCAGCCCCAGGCTGTTAAGGTGAAGGCTCCTGGCCAGCGCCACCCCCAGGGCCTGAGGGAAGTGGCCTGCGGGAGTCGTAACCACCGGCGGATAGACGGAGACAAACCGGGCATTCTTTTCCCTTTCGTCAGAGGTACCAGGATATCTGCGTCCCGTCAGTCCCAGGTCATGTATCTCTTTATAGGTTTCCTCTGTCAGGGTTTCTCCCAGAACCCAGGCCTTATCGGAAGTTCCCTCCTTTACCCGGAGATATCCGTCCTGTCCCATCTCATATTCATAATTGCCGCCCACATCCTCCAGCCACATATCCTGGGCCCGCACCAGCACATGGCCGGAACAGGAGTTGGACGGCTGACCCAGAAGGTGGCTGGAAAGCTCGTAGGCACTGATATAATGGCTGATCTCGTCCGGCGCCGAAAGAGGCGGAAGGACCATCATATAAAGGATTCCAAGGGACAGCCCTGCTGCCGCGTAGACATACTCCAGTCCCTTCTCGCTGCTCCATAAAAGCCGCCCAAAAACCGCCAGAAACACGCACACCGCGGCGAAAAGCCACCCGTAATTTCCCAAAAGCCAGGTATGGCCGCTGGCTGCAGCCCCTGCCCTCACATCCAGATAATGCCAGGCGGCAAAGATCACCACCACTCCAATCCCTGAAAGCCAGATTTTATTTTTCTTCCTCATGTCTCTTCTCCTCAAGGGCCATGTGCTGTACCAGATCCTTAATCTTGGTTTCCAGCTGGGAGATCTGTATGGTCATATCAAACACTTTGACGATCAGCAAAAAAATGGCCACCAAAAACAGGAAATTGGCTGTGGAATAAATTCCAAGGACTCTTGCGCAAAAATCAGCCGCAGCCGGAAAAATACTGTAGACCACCAGTACCAGCGCCAATATGATCCAGAAGATAGTATTCTCGATCTGCACCTTGGACTGCCTTATTTTTTTCATCATTAAAAAGAATGTTCCCACCGATACCAGAATCAGCGCGGCCCGCAGGGTCATTGTCATCATGCCTGTCCCCTCCATTTCCTCTCCCAGTACTGCCGGTTCATGGTACACTTTAGGATCATCTGTCTCGGCAGCCTTTTATATCGTTTGCCCATGAAGTAGCCTAAATATTTGCTGCCGCTGATCAGAATCAGCCTGGGAATCAGCTGGATACGGCCTGTGTTAAAAAGCCACTGAGCCGTTTTCTTTACCAGACGAATCCCCTCTCCCTCGGAGGGTAGTCCCCCAAATACTTCCGGATGGTCCGCCTGAGATACCGCCATATCAAAGTTCCGGTGAAACTGCTGTAAGAACGTCATATTATGGGAGTGAATCACCGCCGCCTCCGCCGCATAGGCAATGGCATATCCACCCTTTATGACTCCGGCCGCATAGACCATATCCTCATTGAAAATCGCCTGATTCACAAACCCACCCATTTTTTCAAACACGTCTTTTCTGTAAGCGCAGCAGGCATTAGATGCAAAATATGTCTTGATCCCAAGTTCCGGCAGATCCTTTACAGTCTTAATATGCCCCTTATTCGGATAATTAAAATTCCTCGTAAACCGTTCTATGGCGCCGCAGTCTTTGGCAGGAAGCTGTCTGGCATAAGCCATGGCCGTAATCTCCCCTCCAGGTCCTGTCTGTAAAACCGCCTCCACAAGCCGCTCCACAAGATACTCATCCTTCGGCACCGCATCATCGGTCATAAAAACCATGATCTCCGCCTGCGAATATCCCGCAGCCAGATTCCGCGTCTTCCCGTGATCGAATTCCTGCCTTGTCACATGGTGTACCTCCAGCCCTGCCAAGGGGCAGCTTTCCTGATTCCAATAACGCTCTTCTGTATTCACCACGATGATCCGGTTTATGGGACAGGTCTGTTTCATCAACATCTGCAAAATCCGGCCAAACTGTCTGTCCGGCTTATATACCGGTATCAGCACGTCAACCTTTGGCCAAAATCCTTTCTCCATAGCCTTCCTCCTCGTATAATCATGTTCTTTCCCTCTGCTTTCGCGCCTTCCTGATTCCTGCCCAGGTCCATATCACAAATGCCGCTGCCATAACCGCCATGAGAACCAGATAGGCTGCTGCCGCCCCGAAGATTTTCTCTCTTCGCACCATAACCGGAGCCATCCATGCCCCCAGGAATGCCAGAGCCAGATAGATGCCGAAAATCACTCTCTGCCTTCTCATGATCACCAGGGCATAATAATGGAGGTTTAAAAAAGCGTAGCAGGCTCCCCCCATAACAATGAGAATAAAGGGTATGTGATAACATGTGAGCCGCCCCTCATAAGCCTCTCCCAGAATATTCTCCAGGATCCACAGAACCGGCTTTCCCAGCCCTATGGTGAGCACCAGCGCAAGAACGCTTAAGGCGCCGATGATCCGGGAGATTCCCATAAGCCTCCCGGCAAACTCCTTAAACTGCCCTTTGTTCCATCTGTCTGTCAGGGAAGTCAGAACCGGCCGTATCACAAACCCGGCTGCCAGATTGATGACGGAAGTAGGCATGAAAATAAGATTAAAATACCCGGATGACGCATCATCCAGATTGGCATCAATAGCATATTTTGCCGCCGAAAAAATATAAAAATCCAGAAATACGGACACAAACAAAAGCACGGTCTCCCTGGTCAGAGGCAGCATCCGCTTTTTATCCCACCTGTAGTCCACTCCCGAAAGTCTCTTTGCCACGGAGACGTCAAATAACAAGATTCCCGCCGCCTGAGCTGCCAGTGCCGCGGCGCAGGCCCAAACCAGATTCCCGCCCCGGACCAAGACAAGGAGAAATGTGCCTACGGACAGAAGTGTCCGAAATGTATTGGATTTTCCTGTAAGATGAAGGTTGCCGTTTCTCTGAAACTCGGATTCATACACATCGGCAAAACCGTCCGCCGCCTTATAACCAACCAGCAGAAAGACAATAATCCCTTTCTCCTGTGTGTAGCCGGACAAAAAAAGATACCCTGCTCCCACTGCCAATGCCAGAATACAGGTCCCATACCGGTGATGAAGATAGTCTCCAAACCGGTATTGCATGCTCCCGTCCGTAGCCTGGAAAGGCCGGATTCCAAAGTAAGCCAGGATGAACATCTGCTGTCCAAAGGTACTGTAACCGAAAGCGAAGATTCCGCCCTGGTCCTCACCGGCAAGTCTCATAACCAGAAAGGACAATACCATGCTGGCAAAGGCGTAGCAAAAACTTCCCGCCATGTTCCAGAGAATATTCTGTTTTTCTTTATCAGGGCCTGTCCTCATGAGAAAAGATGCCCACCGCTCTGCCATGACTGTCATCTCCTGTCCCTTTTCTATCCGTTACCGCTTTCTGAAATTCTGAATCAGCAGAATGGAGATCAGCATCCTGGCCATATATTTGGCGGCCACCACAGGTTTCAGATAGCTTTCTCCTCCGGCACGCTCTGCGATCTCCACCGGCACTTCCGCCACCTTTGCCCCCTGTTTTAAAAGATAGGAGATAGTGTCCGGCTCCGGTCCATAATTAATATTCAAAGCGAATTCCCCAATCATTTCCCGGTTAAACATGCGCATACCAGAGGTAGGGTCCTGTACTTTCACACCTGTGGTCACGAAAATGGCTGCCTCAATAAGACGGCTTCCGATCATTCTCATGGAAAAATCTTTCTTCCCGATGACAAACCGGCTTCCGATGACAATCTCGTATCCCTCTTCCATCTTCCGTCTCATGGAATCAATGTACTCCGGCCTGTGCTGCCCGTCTCCGTCAAATTGGATGGCATAGGCATATCCCCTCTGCCATGCATACTTCATACCAGCCTGAAAACATCCGGCAAGGCCTAAGTTCACCGGCAGATCCAGAAGATGGTATCCTTTTTCCCTGCATATGGCCACGGTCCGGTCCTTAGAACCGTCGTTCACCACAACATAGTCAAGCTGGGGATAACTGCAGATCAGTTTCTCCACCACAGTCTCAATATTCGCTTCTTCATTGTAAGCCGGTATAATCACCAGCACCTTGTCTGTCATATCCACCTCTGTCTGTTCCTGTATCAGTGTACTTCCTTAATGATCCCGCAGATCTCATCCACGATTTCCGCAGGCAGTTCTCCGTAGAGGGGAAGAGTCAAAACCTGTTTTGAAACCGCGGCGGCCACCGGCGTATCCTCTGCCCGAAATCTGTCCCGGTAGCACTCGTAACTGTTGATGCAGGGATAAAAATATTTGCGGGCCATAATATTGTGCTCTTTCAGGTCCTCAAAAATCTGGTCCCTGTCCCTTTTGTATCCGTCAAACACCACAGGCATATAGGCATAGTTATAGCGGACACGCGGATCCTCCTTACAGAGCCGGATTCCCCGGATGCCTTCCAGATTCTCTCGGTACCGCATAACCAGGGCTTTCCGTTTCTCAATCTCGCTCTCCACATGGGGGAGATTACACAGACCCATAGCTGCCTGGAACTCATTCATCTTCCCGTTGGCCCCGACATACTCCACCTTTTCATATCCCGTGATTCCAAAATTCTTCAGCTCATAGAGGCGCTTTTCAAGCCTGTCATCGCGAAACACCACTGCGCCCCCTTCAATACTGTTGAACACCTTTGTGGCGTGAAAGCTGAACATGGATGCATCCCCCCACAGCGCCACGCTTTTCCCTTCAAAAGTCTCTCCGAATGTATGGGCCGCATCATAGATCACTTTCAGATGGTGCTTGTCTGCAATCTCCTGAATCCGTTCCATATCACAGAGATTGCCGTAGACATGAACCGGCACAATGGCACAGGTCCTCTCCGTAATCAGCCCTTCAATCTGATCCACATCCAATGTATAATTATTGGGATTGATATCACAGAACACAGGAGTCAGGCCGTTCCTCACTATGGCATGGGTGGTGGACGAAAAGCTGAAAGGAGTGGTGATCACTTCCCCATCCAGTTCCATGGACTGAATGACCAGTTCCAAAGCCATATGTCCGTTGACAAACAATTCCAGATTCTTTACCCCAAAATATTCTTTCAGTCGTTCTTTAAACTCCTCATGATAGACCCCCATATTAGTCAGCCATGCGCTGTCCCAGATCGGCTTCAACATCTCTGCGTATTCCTCAAAAGGCGGCAAAAACGATCTTGTCACCAATATGGGAGACTCTCTTTTTTCTCTCATCGCCCGATTCCTCTCCGGCCTGTCTGTTCAGGCCTGTCCCATCCGGTATTCTCCATACCGTCTGGCAATGTACTGCTCTGTAATCTTTTCCACCGGCTCCAAGCCTTTCCCGTTAAAACAGTTTAAATGATTCTTGACCATATCATATCCTGCCATACAGGAGAATGCCACACCGCCGGAAAATCTGGCATTGCATTCCAGAAAATGCCACTGCTTCCTGCCCTCATTATCCTCGTTTTCAATAAACTCAAAATTCACGCACCCGCGGATTCCAATGGCATCCGCCAATGCATGGCACTGTCTCTCTAATTCCCGGCTTCGAAATACATAGACGGAAACCCCGGCCCCATTATGGGTTCTTATGAGCTCTCTCCTGGCCACGCAGGCGGTCTTTCCGCTTGCCGGATCCCTCGCCGTATCCACAGTGACGATTCTTCCGTCGATTCTGGGCTGTACCAGATACCTGTCTGCCCTGGTTCTGGAAAGCTCCACTGCAAGTTCCATCTCCTTCGGGCTTTCCACCACCCGAAGGCCCTGGCTGCTTCTTCCGTCCACAGGCTTCATCACCAGAGGATAGCTGAGGTTTTTATATCCGGAGCCCGCCTCCCGTTCCATAACAGATAGTAAACTCTCCCCTGGAATAGGACAGCAGATGTGAAGCGGCGTCAGGAACCCTTCCATCTTCTCCTTATTTCTGCACAGGCTCACAGCCTCATAGCCGGACATACAGATCACGGCTCCCAGTTCTTTCTCTGCCTCCGGCCATTCCTGAAACACATCAATCTCCGCATCCGTAAGGGGCAGAATATAATCCGCCTGCTCCTGCCTGCACACATCTCTCAAAAACTGCTTATATCTGTCCCGGTCTGTGGCATAAGGGGCCTGGAAAAACCGGTCCACATCCCTTGAATTGACTACCCAGTTTTCCGAATAAATATCACAGCCTACAACCCTGTATCCTTCCCTGTGACACGTTTCTATAACAGCCTGGGCCGAGAAAGAGCCTATGGCCGTCACGATAATTGTCTTTTTCATCATCTTCTCCTTATGAATGTTTCCTTTCTTTCACCAGTCTCAGCAGATACCTAAAGCTTTCCATCTTAAAGGCCCATGCCAGAAACACATACACAAAAATCCCTGCGGCAATCTGAACCAAAAGCCTTATCCATACGGAAACCGCCGCCATCACGGAGCCCAATATCATGACTACAGCACACATGACGAATGACAGCACTGCCGGCGGCATCACGTCCATCCACTGGCGGAATATGCTGTACTTTAACAGTCTGCGGTTGGGAGCCCCGTTGATAAAGGTACACAGAAAATCCTGAAACGCCTTGAGTCCCACCATAACATAGACGGAATAATTCATGCCGATAATCAAAGCCAAAAGGCTGAGGGTCTTTTTCACAATCTCAAGTTTCAGAAATATATCGCTTCGTCCCATGGCGTTAATAGCCTGGAGATTGGTAATATGGATGGGCCAGAAACAATATGCAATGCACATGATCCTTAAAAACGGCACACAGACCAGCCATTTATCCCCAAGAAGGGCACAAACCAGAGTATCCGCCACTCCAAAGAGTCCAAGCAGCATGGGAAGCACTGCAAAAGAACTGATGCGGATTGCTCTTCTGGCCATGTGCCGTACCTGGTCCATATTCTCCTGTCTGGCAGAAAAAGCCGGCAGAAGCACTGCCTGAATCGCCGCCCCCAGATTGCCTGCGATAAGTTTGGGGAACTGCTCTCCTCTGTTATAGCTTCCCAACAATTCTTCATTATAAATCTTTCCGATCAAAAGTCCATACAAATTATTAAAGATCGTGTCAAGAAGAGAGGCGCATAACAGTTTCCAGCCAAAGGAAAACATTCCTCCGATTCGGTTCATGGAAAAAAGCCGCCGAGGCTTCCATGATACGGTCACAAACAGCACGGCCATGAGAGACACATAGTAGACCATCTGCTGCCCCACCATAGCCCATACGCCCCACCCTCTGAATGCCATCCAGATACTGACGGCTCCTGACACAGCCGAGGCGGCGAGGGTGGACAAAAAAAGCCCTTTAAACTCCAGGGTCCTGGACACATAGGCAGTCTGTACGGAGATGACTGCACCGGGAAACAGCACGGCTGCCAGCACCCGCACAATAGGTTTCAGTTCCTCTATTCCATAAAACCGGGCTATGGGACCTGCCGCGCCGTAGAGAAGCCCGTACATAATCAGAGCCGCCGCCAATTCAAAATAACAGACAGAAGAAAAATCCGTCTCGTCCGCATTCTTTTTCTGCACCAGGGCCGTGCTGAACCCATTCTGCACAAACACATTGGCAATGGTAATAAAGATCATAATAATCCCCACCACTCCGTATTCCGCCGGACTTAAAAGCCGCGCCAGAATAATCGCCGCCGCAAACTGGATTCCCTGGGCCCCCCCGTTTTCCAGAATCTTCCAGAACAGCCCTCTGGCCACTTTCTGTTTCATATTCGTGTCAGCCATGAACCTTCACCCTGCTTTCCTGTTGCTCAAACCTTCTTCCTTCCGATACGGTGAAACCATGCCTGCAGGCAGCCATAAGCCTTTGGCAGCCTGCTTTCAAACCGGATGAAAAAACGAGTTCTGAAATTCAACTCTCTGTACAAATCCCGATTCTCACGGGCCAATATGACGGAAAACTTTCTCCTGTTTACCTGAGTCAGATAATACAGCCGCCTGATGGCATGGTCCACGGTCTCATGAAACCTGCCTCCGCTTTCCCTGTCAAATCCCTCATACATCTTCTTCATAGCCCTGGCATATTCTCTCTGCTTCCCCTCATAGTCCCCCTGTTTCATAAGGGTGGTCCAGGACTCGGCCCCGCCCAGCCGGTACACGCACATAGGTTTGTCCATATAATAAGCCCACCCTCTGTCCGCCGCCATGAGCTGCAGAGGGATATCCGCAATAGGCGCCTGAACATAAAAATCCGGAAGCTCCTTTACCATCCTGGTCCGAAACATAAGGGATGCCGTGGGGTAACCGCAGGTCTTATCAATAATCTCCTTCTGAGATACTTCCCTTGACCTTCTGTAAGGCCTCATCTTATGTTCTGTAAAGGCTCTCCCCTGCACCTCAATCCTTGCACTGTGAAATACCAGAGAACAATCCTCATGGGCCTCCAGAAAATCCACCTGTCTCTGGAGCTTATCTGTTGACGTCCAGTAATCGTCTCCCTCGCACATGGCAATATATTTCCCCTTGGCTCTGGGAAAATTAAATGTGCCGCTTACATTGGTAAGCCCCTTGGAATACTGGTTCTCCTTCTGAAGAATCGGTTTGATCACATCAGGAAAACGTCCGGCATACTCTTCAATGATCGCGGCTGTCCCGTCAACGGAGGCGTCGTCGTGAATCAAAACCTCATAGGCAAAATCCGTCTTCTGTCTTAAAAACCCTTCCAGGGCATCTCTTATATACTCTTTCTGATTATACGTAATGCAGCAAATGCTGACCATAATCTCCTGTGAATTCGTCATTGTTTCCTCTATTTTCTAAAAATATCCTTACGTTTACCTTGCCATTACCTTTCATTTTACAATATTGCCCAGAAATTGTAAATCAGATATGGAATTTTCCCATGGAATGTGATAAATTAAGAGGGTCGGTGTATATTCAAATGCATGATGAAAGCTGCGGCCTTCGCGGTCCACAGCTAATTAACAACCAGGAGGAAAATCCAATGAATACATACAAGCGATTGGGACTAACTCTTTTTCTTACAGCGGCAATGGCAATAGGAAGCACAGCCAGTGCACTGGCCGCACCGGAAGATTACGGTCCCGCATTTGATTCCAATTTAAATTCCGGTCAGTCAGCGTCCCAGGTAACCCAGCAGTCACAGGGTCCCGGCGTTGCTGAAGAACAGCCTGCACCGGAACAAGATACACAGGTCCCGGACCTGGAGGCACAGACTCCGGAACAGGAAGCGTCACTTACAGAAGAAAAAGAGGAATCGGTTCTTGACGATATCCCTGTGAACAGCCCTCTGGCGGTTCCCCACAGAACTCCCAGGCTGCAGACTACCATCCTTTTGACCGATGTGCATCAGTGGTCTCAGGCTTTTGTCAACGACCAGCAGATCACCGTAGACGGACGCCCGTTCTATTCCATCTCCACTTTTATTGAACAGATTCACGGTGATTTTCTGTACCGTGCCTACACCACCTCCAACGGCTGGACCAGATGGTCCATGAACGGACAGCAGACAGATATACCGGCGGATTTTGCTTCCATCGAAGCCATCCAGTGCCGCTTCAGCGGTCCGGTTAACAATCAGTATGATATCTACTACTGCACTACCTTAAGCAACGGCCAGACCACTGGCTGGGTTAAGAACGGCGAAACCGCCGGAACCATGAACCAGGGATTATACATGACAGGCTACCGCATGGCATTCTTCCCAAAGGGAACAGATCCGGGACTTAATTCCAAGAATTCTCTGGTATCCGCCCATGCTGACGGGGTTCAGTATGTGGACGGCGCACTGCGCTATATCCACGGCGACGGTTCTAATTTCACCGGATGGGGCTGGGTCGGCAATGACCGCTACTACTTTGTTGATTCATGGCCTGTTACGGGATGGCAGTATATTGACGGGTACAAGTATTATTTTGCAGAAGACGGCCACATGCTTAGCGACGTGGAGCCTGTTATCGGTGCCGGCGGCCCCTTCGAAATCAGGATCAACAAGGAGATGAACTGTTTAACTATCTTTGCCAAGGACGGTGACAACGGTTTCATTATCCCTGTGAAGTCTTTCCTGACTTCCACCGGCGACGACACGCCTCTCGGAACCTTCCGCACACCGGAGAAGTACCGCTGGCGGCTCATGATCCATGACCTGTATACACAGTACGCAACCCGCCTGGGTTCCGGCCTTCCCATCCTGATGCATTCCATCATCTACGATGCGGCTAATCCGTACACCGTATGGGCCAGCACTTACAACAACCTTGGAATTGCCCGCTCCGCCGGATGTATTCGTCTGACAACAGCTGATTCCAAGTGGATCTATGATCACTGTGCTCTGGGCACCTCTGTTACCGTATATAACAGTCCTGTGCCGGGTCCCTTTGAGCGTCCTACTATCGCTGCCGAGATTCCCTTTGAGCAGACCTGGGATCCTACAGACCCCTCTGTGACTCCTGAAGGAATCGCTGCCGAAACTGCAAGAATTCTCGGAAACAGCTGATTTGCAGCATGATAAACCATATGCGCCTGCCACACGCAAAAGTCCGGCAGGCGCATTTTCTATATTGTCTCCCATATTCGAATCTCTAACAGAATCAGCCCGAACCACAATCTGGCAAAAAGCTCTTCTGCCTTATTAATATAAAGATAATTCTTCATATAATACATGACACTTTCATGGCGAAGCTTCTGCCGGTTTATCAGTCCCTTGCAGGACTTTTCCACCGTAGCCCCATGGCGATGGAGGTATCTGTCCGTCAGAAGAAGTATGGTGCGGTATCCGCTGGTTTTCATTCTCCATGCCAGAACAGCCTCTTCCTGGTATAAAAAGACAGCCTCATCATATCCCCCGCATTCTAAAAACGCCGCCGTATCCACCATAAGCATGGAACCGTGAACCACATCCACAAAAACAGCCTTTTTATCCTTAAAATAGTCCTTGGGATAATTCAAAAACCGGCCCAACACCCGTCTGCTTATGGGGCCCATGGCAAAAAGCTCGCCCAGGAATCCATGAAGTTTCCATCCATATCCCATCCCGCCGTACCCCATGTCCTCCATTACCGCGGACACAATCCCTGCATCGGGATGGTTCTTAAACATATGCGCCATCTTCACGATCAACTGCTCTGTAAATTCCACGTCAGGATTAGCGATAAGTACGTGAGTGGCCTCATTGACCTCCATGGCATACTTCACTCCCAGATTGTTGCCATACCCGTACCCGCCGTTTTTCTCCCCTCGGATCACGGCCACCTTCTCATCCCGAAGCTGTTTCAGATGCTGCCAGGAGTCGTCTGTAGACGCATTATCCACAACCACGATCTGTTCCAAAATCCCGTAATCGTAAATTTTCTCCACCAGACTTTGGACAGTGTGTCCGTCATTGTAATTGACGATCACACAGTTTACTCTTGTCAGTCCCATGGCTTCCCCCTTTCTCCGGCTGATGGAATCGTGAAGCACTGAGCCAGAGTCTGAATCCGGGAGCTTTTAAAAAAGCGGCTGCGGACAATGTTGCACAATCTCCCTGCCGGAGTCTGGTACGGGAGCGCCAAAAATGCCCGCAGAGTATGCTTTTGATCTTCGGTCATTCTTTTGCCATACATACTGCCAAAAGCCCTTGCCTGTGCAAACATGTTCCGGTAATTTTGTTCTACCTGTCTTTGCCTTTCCAGACGTTCCTTCAAATCCTTTGGGCTGCCTGTCCTTCTGGCTCCCAGGGCATTGTCCTCATGCTGGCGGTATTGGTACAGCGGTTCCCTTACACAGGAAATCACACCAAAACAAGATGCAGCCAGAGCAATCCACCAGTCATGCATGCAGCACGCTTTCGGCACTTTATCCACAAGCCCTGCCAGAGCCCTGTTGATCATTACCGCACCTCCTGTAACCGGATTCTCCGCTAAAATCTCTGAGAATGTCCTGCGTTTTGGATTGCAGTGCTGATAGGAAAAGAAGCTTGAAGCGACAGGGTATAAGTCCTGATCCACCACCTCCATGTCAGAGTAAACCAAAACAGGAAAGTCTTTTCCATATTGTTTCTCCTTGCTTTTCATCCGCCCAAGGAGTTTTCTGACCTTATCATTTCTCCACACATCATCCTGGTCACAGAGTAATATATAATCTCCCTCCGCTTTGGACAGCAGCCAGAAAAAATTCATGGCAGCCGGAGGAACCTGGCCGGCTCTGTCTGCATACTGTCCTTCTTTTATACGATGGTTCAGAAAAATACTCTCAGGATACCATGCCTTATACTGTTCAAGAATCTTTCTGGTATTGTCTCCGGAGCCGTCGTCTGATATGATCAGCTGAAGATCCCACACAGTCTGGGACAAAACAGAATCAATCTGCTGACCTATATAATCTTCCCCTTCATAGGCAGCCATAATCACTGTAATCTTATGTCTCATCACTCACCTCCGCCTTGCCCTTATTTCTCCCTTCTATAACCTTCATGCCAACCTTTCCGCTGATAAGCCACCTGACCTCCGGCCATAACACAGTGGCATAATCCATCATATGATAGGCAAACATATACAGTTCTCGTCCCCTCTCCTTCGGTGTTCCCGCCCAAGGGGTCCGGGCCAGATAGGTCTCATAGGCTTTGCGGTAGTGGTTTAGATTTCCTGCAATCCAGGGCCGCTCATCTCCCATATAATGAATCACCGCCGGATGCCTCTTGGCGGTGACAAACATCTCCTCTGTCACTCCTTCATAACTTGGACAGTGCTGTTTCAAATCTCCATAAGAGAAATATCGGTAATTGGTAAAAAAATTATACTCAGGGGGCAGAGATTTAATCCTTCCTTTCAGAGCGCCGTTGATCACATCCTGATCGCTGGCAAACAGCTTTCCGTCTTTGCTTTGCCAGTAATCCAAAAGCTTTTGCTGCGTGCCGCCGGCTCTCCAGGCCTCTAAATCCACCAAAAGGACCCCTGAGTTATAATAGGGATCCTCTTCCTTTAAATCAATGGACTCTTTCACTGCTTTATAGATCGTGGGTTCCATTACGGCTCCTATGACGCAGTCTTTCAGATCCGTCTCCCACAGCCGTCTTAAGGGGCGGGCAACTACAGTATCGCAATCCAGATACAGGACTCTTTCCATATGCTCAGGAAGCACCTCTCCCATAAAGAGACGGGCCATAATACTGATATCATATCCCCCTGTATCCGCCTGAAATTCAAATCTCTCCTTCAAGTCCCCCATTTCGAGAATAACCAGACGCCTCCCATACCTGTCCCCGATCTCCATCAGTTTCGCCGCATTCTCTTCTGACAGTCCCAGAGACATAATATATACGGTAAGAGAGGGACACTGGCGGTTCCTGTCAAAGAGGGAACACATGGAGACTGCCAGGTGTCTGACATATCCATCATTGGAGGCATAAACCACATTCATACAGCTGCACCCTTTCTCTTTACCGTTTCCGATATCCGGTCTCAAAGTCTACCAGATTCTTCATCTCATCAATCCTGCCTGCCAGGAATTTTTCCAGATTCTCTCCTGCAATCCTGACAATCCGCTCAAATGTCTCAGGGAGATGATATTGACCGGATATATGAGGAGTGATAACCATCCGTGGGGCATCCCACAAAGGATGGTCCGCAGGAAGGGGCTCCGGGTCAGTCACATCTGCTCCGCAGCCGCCAAGGTGACCTTCCTTCAGTGCTCTGCACAACGCGTCCGTATCAATGGCATTGCCTCTTCCCACATTCAAAAGGAAAGCGCCCTGCTTCATAAGCCGCAGCCGTCTCTCGTCCATCATATGGCAGGTGGCGGCACTGTTAGGAAGAGAAAGAGACACAATGTCAGCTCTGGGAAGCACCTCATCAAGATGTTCTGCAGTATATAATTCATCCAGATAATCCGGTTTATCTCCCGGCGTCCGTCTGATGCCTATGGTATAAGCGCCCAGGCTTTTCATTCTCCTTGCAAATTCCCCGCCGATATCTCCGAGTCCTACGATCAAAACCGTGGAACCCCATATGGAAGTGACTTTTCCCTGATCCTTCCACTGATGCTCCAGCTGATTCTCATAATACTGGTAAAACTTTTTCTGAAGCATAAAGGTCATTCCCACCAGGTATTCGGAGATGGCCAGGCCGTAGGCTCCGGTGGCATTGGTGAGCACCGTCCCGGAATTCAAAACACCTGGTTTGCAGTAATTGTCCGAACCGGCGGAATTCAGCTGCAGCCATTTAAGGTTTTTCCCATTCTTTAACAGCCGGGGGGACACATTGCCGATGATGATCTCCGCCTCCCTAACCTCTTCCTCCGTTACATCTGACGGGGAGACATAATAAAATTCACATCCAGCTCCGATCTTCTCAAGATATTCTTTGTGCCTGTCTTCCACAGGTATGGTTACCATTATTTTTTTCATTGATTTTCAATCTCCATCAGCATTGCTATCCGTCTCTCGTGTCTGTCGCTGCCCTCATACTTTGCGTCAAGCCAGGCATCCGTAATCATAATTGCCATCTCCGGTCCTATGATTCTGGAGCCAAAGGCCAATACGTTGGAATCATTATGCATCTTTGACAATCTGGCTGTACAGGGTTCACTGCACACACAGGCGCGGATGCCTTTTACCTTGCCTGCTGCCATGGAGATCCCCACACCTGTGCCGCAGATGGCGATTCCCAAATCCGCCTCTCCCGAAGCCACGGCTTTCCCTATCCTCTCTCCGTATATGGGATAGTCACAGCTTTCCGAAGAATCTGTTCCCATATTCACAACTTCGATTCCGCGCTCTTCAAGATGAGCCTTCACAGCCATCTTCATCTCTACGCCTGCATGGTCATTACCGATTGCAATCCTCATATTTCTATTCTCCTTGTTGGATTTTTGTCAAAATCCCTTCTCCTGCTGTCCCCTAAAGAAGTCTTGTATCCTGTCCATTCTGGAAGCCATACTTACAAGCAGCAGATCCGCCGCGGTAAACGCGGCCATGGTTTCCAGCACCACCACTGCCCTGGGCACTATAATGGGATCATGGCGGCCCTTTATCACTGCGTCCGCCTCTTCCCCCCGGCGGTTAACCGTCTTCTGAGCAACGGAAACCGACGGAGTCGGCTTAAAGCTCACCCGCATCACGATCTGTCCCCCGTCGCTGATGCCGCCCAGGATTCCTCCGGCATGATTGGTGGCCTTTGCCACGCTGCCTTTTGAATCTTTTATAAAACTGTCATTATTCACAGAGCCCACGCTTTTTGCCGCCTGGAATCCGCTGCCGATCTCCACACCCTTCACTGCACCGATGGACATGGCGGCGTGAGCCAGCCTTGCATCCAGCTTTTCAAAAACCGGCTCTCCGATTCCCGCCGGCAGACCGTCGATGATGCACTCTGCTATACCTCCGGCTGAATCCCCTTTTGCCATCAGTTCTTCCAGATAAGCTTCGGCACGAAGAGCCGCTTTCGCATCAGGCATATACAGCCGGTTGTTTAATCTTTCCTTGAGATCAAAACGAGTTTCGTCAATCTCCACTTCCCCGACGGCCCTCGTATAAGCAGTTACCGTAATTCCCAGTTCTCTCAGCAGTTTTGCTCCGATGGCTCCTGCCGCCACTCTTCCTATGGTCTCCCGGCCGGAAGAACGTCCGCCTCCCCGGTAATCCCGGAACCCATATTTTTGATCAAAGGTAAAGTCCGCATGACCTGGCCGATAGAGGTCTTTGATATCATCGTAATCCCGGGAACGCTGGTCTGTGTTGCGCACCAGCAAAGAAACCGGGGTTCCCGTGGTCTTCCCCTCAAAAACCCCTGACAGAATCTCCACCGCGTCGCCTTCCCGGCGCTTGGTGGTGAACCTGTTCTGTCCCGGCTTTCTTCTGTCCAGATACTCCTGGATATCCTCTTCACATAAAGACAGTCCGGCCGGACAGCCGTCTACCACCACCCCGATTCCTTTCCCGTGGGATTCCCCCCATGTGGTCATGGTCAGCAGGGTCCCCCATGTAGAACCGGCCATTCTAGCGCACCTTCACAATCGCGCAGCAGTTGGGTTCATCCACCTTCATAGGCTTCCCGTTCATAACCAGAAGTCCCTTCTCATAGTCTACGGTGAAGAACGTGATAGTTCCCGATTCATGGTTAAAGCTGGCCACATGCCTGTCATCCGGGAAGACCGCTATGTCCTTGGGATATACGCCGCTGATGGGCAGACAGCATTTCAGCGTAAGAATGCCGGTGTTCTCATCTCTCTCAAAGATGCTGACCGTATCGTCCCCTGCGTTGCTGCAGAATAAATACTTCTCGTCCGATGAGAAACGGATGGCGCAGGCAGCAGTCAGCTGGCTTAAGCGCTTTCCTGTAGTGGGAATCGTCTGAATCTTCTCAATCTTGGGAGAACGCTTTCCCGTCTCATAAGTATATACGTCGATTACGTTCTTTACCTCATACATGAGATAGATAAACTTTCCGTCAGAACTGAAGATAAAGTGCCTCGGCGCTGATTCAAGGTCACAGGGAATGGCATCCACCAGCACCATCTGCTCCTCCTGGAACCGGTAAATCTTTACCTGGTCGACTCCTAAATCAGCCACCATGACAAACCTTCTGTCAGGAGTCATGCGGGTACAGCTGATATGGGGACGGAAGGTTCTCTCCGCCACGCTTCCCAGTCCCTTATGATATACGCCTGCCGCGATGCTTCCGACAGTTCCATCCTGGTTTAAGTGCATGACCGTGGCCTTGCCGTCATGATAGCCGGATATGAACAAATATTTCCCCTCAGGCTCCACGGACAGCTGGCATCCCCTCATGCCTCTGATATTGGCCGTGTTCAGCTTGGTAATACTTCCGTTCTCATGAATCCGGTAGGAAACCACACCCTCGTCTGCAATGGAGTATAAGGTCTTGCCGTCAGCTGACGGTACAAGATAAGAAGAATTGTCAATCTCCATCTCGCAGCGTTCTTTAAACCTTCCATTCTCAACATCCACATCATAAACAGTGATGCCCTTCGCATTGCCTGTGTAGGAATAGGAACCTACATACGCCATATATACACCCTTCATCTTACTAATCCTCCTAAAATTCCTGAGTTTTTAAGTTAAAAATATAATATCATACATTTCACAAAAAAGCTATTGACATACACATATTTTTCTGTATAATGGGATTTGCGCTTTGTTTATTATTACTAAACTTTTTGTTTGTATTTAGTATCAGTTAGTATTAGTAAACTTTTTGTTTGCATTCAGCCCTTTTCACAGATTAAGAAAGGAGAATGTTCGTGGATATCGGCTTAAAACTGAAAGAACTTCGGATTCTCAAGGGCCTCACCCAGGAAGAGCTGGCTGACCGGGCGGAGCTGTCAAAAGGCTTCATCTCCCAGCTGGAACGGAACCTGACATCTCCCTCCATCGCTACTCTCATGGATATCCTCCAGTGCCTTGGAACCACGATCGGAGAATTTTTTAATGAGACTCCGGAAGAACAGATCGTATTCGGCAAAGGAGATTATTTCGAAAAAAAGGATTCTGAACTAAATAATGAAATCAAGTGGATTATTCCCAACGCCCAGAAAAACATGATGGAGCCTATCCTTCTGACTCTGGAAGCCGGAGGAGAGACTTACCCTGACAATCCTCATGAAGGAGAGGAATTCGGTTATGTGCTCCAGGGCATGGTCTCCATACATATAGGCAGCAAGATCTACCGGGCCAAAAAGGGAGAATCCTTTTACTTTGTTTCTGATAAAAAACATTACCTCACCAGCAAGTCCGGGGCTGTGATCCTCTGGGTCAGCTCGCCCCCCAGTTTTTAATTGAGGAGGAAGGCACATGGGCAATCTCATTGATTTAATTAACATCTCGAAAAGCTTTGACGGAACTCTGGTATTGGATGATCTGAATCTGTCTGTAAAGGAGAATACTTTTGTCACCCTCCTTGGCCCCAGCGGCTGCGGAAAGACTACAACCCTTCGGATCATCGGAGGGTTCGAACGGGCCAACAAGGGCAGGGTTATTTTTGACGGGCAGGACATCTCAGACCTTCCCCCCAATAAGCGTCAGCTGAACACCGTATTCCAGAAGTACGCCCTGTTCACCCATATGAATATTGCGGAAAACATTGCATTCGGCCTTAAGATCAAGAACAAGCCCAAAGCCTACATTCAGGATAAGATCAAGTATGCTTTAAAGCTTGTTAACCTTGACGGCTATGAAAACCGCAGCGTAGATTCCTTAAGCGGCGGCCAGCAGCAGCGCATCGCCATAGCCAGAGCCATTGTCAACGAACCCCGTGTGCTGCTTTTGGATGAGCCTTTGGGCGCTTTGGATTTAAAGCTCAGGCAGGATATGCAGTATGAACTAATCCGCTTAAAGAACGAGCTTGGCATCACCTTTATCTATGTGACCCATGACCAGGAGGAAGCCCTTACCATGTCCGATACCATCGTGGTCATGAATCAGGGATATATTCAGCAGATGGGCACGCCGGAGCAGATCTACAATGAACCGGAAAACGCCTTTGTGGCTGACTTTATCGGCGAGAGCAACATTGTCCACGGCACCATGATCCGCGACGAGCTGGTGGAAATCTTCGGATCCCGGTTCGCCTGCGTGGACAAAGGCTTTGGAACCAATACCCCTGTGGATGTGGTGATCCGCCCGGAAGATATTGACCTTGTAAGTCCTGAGGAAGGGTCCTTAAAGGGAGTATGCACCCACCTGATTTTTAAGGGCGTTCACTATGAGATGGAAGTCACCACCTCTGACGGATTCGAGTGGCTTGTACACAGCACCGATATGTGTCCCGTAGGGAAAGAGGTTGGCATTCATGTGGATCCTTTTGACATTCAGATCATGAACAAACCTGCATCGGAGGACGAGGAGGCCGTGGGAGTCAATGAGTAAAAAATTATTATCAGGCCCCTATCTGGTATGGATGATGGGATTCACCGTAATTCCCCTGCTTTTGATTGTGTATTACGGTCTTACGGACAAAAGCGGCGCCTTTACCCTGGCCAATATTATTTCCATCGCCACAGCAGAGCATTCCAAAGCACTGTGGCTTTCCCTGGGGCTCTCTTTCATAAGTACCTTAATCTGCCTGGTTCTTGCCTATCCCCTGGCCATGGTCCTGAGAAAGCGGGGTGTGGGCAGAGGGAGTTTCGTGGTATTTATCTTCATCCTTCCCATGTGGATGAACTTTCTTCTGCGAACCCTGGCATGGCAGACTCTCCTGGAAAGAAACGGTGTGATCAACGGCATCTTAAGCGCCCTGCATCTGCCTAATCAGTCTCTCATTAACACGCCGGGAGCAATTATTCTGGGTATGGTATACAACTTCCTGCCCTTTATGGTGCTCCCCATCTACAATGTGCTCTGCAAGATAGACGATAACACCATCAATGCGGCCCATGATCTCGGCGCTGACTTTTACCAGACTCTGGTGCGTATCTGGCTGCCTTTAAGCGTACCCGGCATTATCAGCGGCATTACCATGGTGTTTGTCCCGGCCCTCACCACCTTTGTGATCTCCAACCTGCTGGGCGGCAGCAAGATCCTGCTTATCGGCAATGTAATCGAGCAGGAATTCACCCGCGGAAGCAACTGGCATCTGGGCTCCGGACTTTCCCTGGTTCTCATGATATTCATTCTGGCCAGTATGGCTCTTATTGCCAAATATGATAAAGACGGGGAGGGCACTGCATTCTGATGAAAAAGACAAAAGACCGTTTGAAACGGATTGGAGAAAATTTTTATCTGGTGTTTATTATGGTGTTTCTCTATGCGCCTATTGCCACCCTCATGGTCCTTTCCTTCAGCAACTCCAAGTCCCGGACCCAGTGGGGCGGCTTCACCCTTCGGTGGTATGGGGAGATGTTTCAAAGTTCCACGATCATGACTGCTCTGCAGAATACTCTGGTCATCGCCTTTGCCTCCGCCCTGATCGCCACGGTCATCGGTACGGCGGCGGCCATCGCCATCAGCAGCATGAAGCCGCTTCCCAGAACGGTAATTATGGGAATCACCAACATTCCCATGCTCAACGCCGATATCGTCACCGGCATCTCCCTCATGCTTGGCTTTATCGCTTTCGGCATCTCTCTGGGATTTAAGACCATTTTGATCGCTCACATCACATTCAATATTCCCTATGTGATCTTAAGCGTCATGCCCAAGTTAAAGCAGACCAACAAAAGCGTCTATGAGGCTGCTATGGACCTGGGAGCATCGCCTGTGTATGCATTTTTTAAGGTGGTATTTCCTGATATTCTGCCCGGAGTCCTGTCAGGATTTCTCCTTGCCTTTACCATGTCCTTAGACGACTTTATCATCACCCATTTTACAAAGGGAGCCGGGATCAATACCTTATCCACGCTTATCTACAGCGAAGTGCGGAGGGGAATCAAACCGTCCATGTATGCATTGTCCACAGTGATCTTTATGACTGTGCTGACGCTGCTTATCATTACTAATTTTGCACCAGAGAAAAAAGGTGCTCATAAAAATTAAAACAGACACATGAAATGTGCAGGAGGATAGCAGAATATGGGAAGAAGACATTTTGCCTTCGGGCTGGGAATTTTACTGGGAACGGCATCTGTCCTTGGAGGATGCGGCGGTCCCTCAAAAAGCAATGACTCCAAAAACGCCGGAGAAGTCTATGTATATAACTGGGGGGAATACATTGATGAAGAAGTCATCTCCATGTTTGAGGCGGAAACAGGCATCAAAGTAATCTATGACATGTTTGAAACCAATGAGGATATGTACCCGGTAATTGAAGCCGGCGGCAGAACTTATGATGTTGTCTGTCCCTCGGATTATATGATTCAGAAAATGATCGAAAACCAGATGCTGGCTGAGATCAATTTTGACAATATTCCTAATATTGACCAGATCGACCCGGAATATATAGAAAGATCCAAAAGCTTTGACCCGGAAAATAAATATTCCGTGCCATACTGCTGGGGAACTGTGGGAATCCTTTACAACACCTCCATGGTAGCGCCGGAAGATGTGCCCTCCAAGTGGTCCGACCTCTGGGATGAAAAGTTTTCAGGTGAGATTCTCATGCAGGACAGCGTGCGTGATGCTTTCATGGTAGCTTTGAAATCCCTGAATTACTCCATGAACTCCGCTGACAGAGGCGAGCTGGAAGAAGCGCGGGATCTCCTCATCCGTCAGAAACCCCTGGTTCAGGCCTATGTCATCGACCAGGTGCGCGACAAGATGATCGGCGGCGAGGCGGCTATCGGCGTTATCTACTCAGGCGAAATGCTTTATATTCAGGAGGAAGTGGAAAACCAGGGCCTGGATTATACTCTGGAGTATGTGATTCCTGAGGAAGGCACCAATGTGTGGATTGACTCCTGGGTTATTCCCGCCAACGCAAAGAATAAGGAGAATGCAGAAGCCTGGATCAATTTCCTCTGCCGCCCTGAGATTGCCAAAATGAACTTTGAGTACATTACCTACCCCACTCCCAATAAAGGCGCCTTTGATCTTCTTGACGAAGAGCTTCAGAATAATAAGGCTGTGTTCCCGAACGTGGAATCTCTTGACAACTGCGAAGTATTCCAGTATCTTGGAGATGAAGTAGATACCATTTACAACGACCTGTGGAAGGAAGTAAAATCCAACTGAGAAGTTATAGGTACAAAAGGCAAGGCGGCAAACCGCCGGAAGGGAGCTTTAATTATGGAAGCTTTGGAATTACTGCTGCGTCATGTTGTCGATGCGGCCATTATCTGTTTTGAGTTTGTGGGAGTCTTTGTCATCATCCTGGCCGGCCTTAAAGGTATCCGGGATTATGTAAAAAAGAATCCTCAGATCCGTCTGAACCTGGCTACAGGTATGGCCTTAGGACTGGAATTTAAGCTGGGCAGCGAGATTCTCCGTACGGTTATCGTCCGGGAATTATCTGAGATTGCCACAGTGGCTGCCATCATCGTTCTCCGGGCCGCCCTTACCTTCCTGATTCACTGGGAGATCAAAGTGGAGAAGGCAGATGAGGAAGAGCTGAATGAGAATCATCATTGAGCTTGCTGTTAATCCCGCATCAGCGGGATTTTTTTCGCCTATGACCCGGTTTCCGGAGAAAGTGTGATTGACAACTGCGGAATAATTGGGTATGGTGAAAACAGTATGAAAAAGAAAGGAATTTTAGAAGAATTATGTATAAGATTATCGCTTGCGACTTAGATGAGACCTTATTGGGCTCCGACAGAACCATCCCGGAAAGAAACATAAGGGCCATCCGAAAGGCGCGGGATATGGGCCTTCGATTTGTCCCGGCCACGGGCAGAGGCTACCATTCCGTAGCGCCCACCTTAAAAGATCTGGATTTGTTTCAGAAAGAGAAGGAATATGTGATTTCCTACAACGGCGGGGCCATTACGGAAAACAAGGACTGGCGCCTTTTGCATTTTCAGGGGATCTCCTTTGACCTGGCCCAAGAACTGTACAAAAGAGGCAGGAATTACGATGTAGCCATTCACATCTATACCAGGGAAATGATGTATCTGTACAACGCCGAGCCGGAGGATGCCAGGTCTCTGTCCGCACGGATGAAGGTGATGGAGATCTCCGGCGACAATATTGACTTTCTGAAAGGAACGGATATTGTAAAAGCTTTGTATATGAATACGGATTATGAGTATCTGCGCCGGATAGAGGAAGACTATAATGATCTGGCCCCCCAGATGGATGTGAGTTACTCCAGCAACCGCTTTATCGAGTTCAATCACACTGGTGTCAACAAAGGGACGGGGCTTATGTCCCTGGCCGGGATGCTGGGAGTAAAGACGGAGGAGACCATAGCCATCGGCGATAACTTTAATGATCTTTCCATGATCAAAGCAGCCGGCCTGGGAGTGGGTGTGGCCAATTCCATAGAGGGAATCAAGAAAGACTGTGATTATATCACAAAGGCTTCCAATGATGAAGGAGCTGTGGCCGAGGTAATCGAAAAATTTATTTTGTAAATCCCCAAAACATGTGTTACACTGAAGGAAACAGTTACTACAAAGAAAAGTGAGGAAAATTTTATGAAATACGATTTTACTTCCATCATGAACCGTCATGGCATGGACTCCATTGCAGTGGACAATCCCGGACAAATGCCCGGTGCGCCGGGAGGGCCAAAGGAAGGCTTTGATATCATTCCCATGTGGGTGGCGGATATGAATTTCCCTACGGTTCCCACGGTGTGCCAGGCTCTGGCAAAGCGGGCCTCCCACCCGGCTTTTGGATATTTCGGCCTTTCTGATGCTTATTATGATGGGATTATCCATTGGCAGGAGACCAGGAATCAGGTGAAGGGCCTTAGAAAAGAGCATATCGGATATGAGAACGGCGTCCTCGGCTGCGTGGTATCCGCTGCCCAGGCATTCTGCTCCTGCGGCGACAAGATCCTTGTTCATGCCCCCACCTACATAGGATTTACAGGCTCCCTCACCAATGCCGGCTATCATCTTATTCTGAGCCAGCTTGTACAGGATAAAGACGGGATATGGCGTATGGACTACGAAGATATGGACCAAAAACTAAAAGAACATTCCATTCATTTTGCTGTATTCTGTTCCCCTCACAATCCCACGGGCCGTGTGTGGGAACCATGGGAGATCGAGAAAGCCATGGAAGTCTACAAGGCCAATGACTGTGTGGTAGTATCCGACGAGATCTGGGCGGATATCCTCCTGGACGGACACAAACACACCCCCACTCAGTCCGTATCAGAGGATGCCAAAAACCGCACCATCGCCATCTATGCTCCCTCCAAGACCTTTAATCTGGCAGGACTGGTAGGCTCCTATCATATTGTTTACAACAAGTACTTAAGAGACCGCCTGAGAAAGCAGTCCTCCCTGTCCCACTACAATTCCCAGAATGTAATGTCCATGCACGCCCTCATCGGCGCGTACAGCGAGGAAGGCCAGGAGTGGGTCGATGAACTGTGCCAGGTTCTCAGCGCCAATGTGGACTTTGCGTATAACTACATCCTTTCCAACTTTAAAGGCATATCCCTGACCAAACCTCAGGGCACTTATATGCTGTATCTGGACTGCTCCTCCTGGTGCCAGGAACATCATAAGACTCTGGATGAACTCTTAAGAGCCGGATGGGATGTGGGCGTAATCTGGCAGGACGGACGGCCATTTAATAAGCCTTACACGATCCGTATGAATCTTGCCCTGCCTTTGAGCCGGGTGGAAGAGGCAATGAAGAGACTGTCCCGGTACGTATTCTCTGTGTCCTGAACTTTTGCTTAAAAAGAGAGCGGGTGCGGCTTCACGGCAGTGAAGCTGCACCCGTCTCTGATTTTATAAGATCAAAGCATCTTTTTTCCCCGGCAGTATGTCTGGCATACTTCATAATCATCTTCCAAAACTACAATATCCGCATCATAGCCGGCTGTCAGTTTCCCTTTCCTGTCATCCACGCCTAAACACCTGGCCGGATTGATGGTGCAGGAATTTAAGGCCGTGTCAAAGGGAATCATCGCCTCCTCAGCCAAAATCCTAAGCCCCCGGTTCATATAAAGGGTACTTCCCGCAATGGTTTTCGTGCCCTTCAGATAAGCCAGGCCTGTCTCGCTGATCTCAATGGGATGTCCGCCCAGGTCATAATTACCGCCGGGAGGACAGTGCTTCGCTCTCAGGGAATCACTGATCATAATAGCATAATCCCGCCCTTTGGCAGTGACATAATTATTCAGAGCAGCCAGATGAGAATGGCATCCGTCACAGATAATCTCCCCGTAGATATCTCTCACTCTCATGGCTGTTCCCACCAGTCCCGGATTCCTGTGATGAAAAGGGGTCATTCCGTTGAACACATGAGTCATGGACACGGCGCCGTTGGCAATTCCCATAAGCGCCTGTTCATAGGTGGCTGATGAATGTCCCATACTCACTACCACCCCTGTGCTCCTGCAATATTTCGTCAGGGCGAAATCCTTGTCATGCTCCGAGGCCAGAGTAATGTATCTGATCAATCCCCTGGCGGCCTTCTGATACATCTGAAACTGTTCCACAGACGGCTGTGCGATGGCTTCCGGCGGCTGGGCGCCTTTATAATCCATATCTAAGTACGGCCCTTCAAAATGAATTCCAAGAATCTCCGCTCCCTCGTATCCATCCTCCACCACAGCGGCCACATTGGCCACGGCTTTGGTCAGCACATCCGGCATCTGCGTTACTGTCGTAGGAAGAATCCCTGTAACGCCTTCTTCCGGAATCCTTCTCATCCACTCTCTAAGCCCTTTCGGCTCCCCGTCATTAGTATCAAAGCCATAGGCGCCATGGGTATGAACATCAATGAAGCCGGGAACCACCCGTTTTGTTTCATAATCCTGGTCTGCACCCTTTGTTCCATAGGGATACACTCCCTGGATCTTCCCTTCCTGAATCTCAAGCTGAGCCTCCAAAAACTGCCCCCCGATCCAAACCCGTCTGCTCTGCAGTATCATCGCTCTTCTCCTTCCTGTCATCCTGTATCACAATCATCCAAATATTTCATTTCCTATCTCAGTATACCCACTTTTTTCCCAAAATGCAAGAAAAGCCACTCACGAAAAAGAATTTGTTTTCGTGAATAGCTTTTCTTTGGAAACTTTTTTTATCTTCCTCTGCCGTTGGCCTTCTCTACATGAACATTTTTACCTTTGATCTTTACATCTTTCATGGCTTTCAGAACCGCGCCTGCATACTCTCTGGGCACCTCCACAAAGGTGTAGTTATCATACATATCAATGCTGCCCACCAGCTTGCCTGAGATTCCGGATTCTCCCGCCACGGCTCCAAGGACATCACCCGGACGGATATTCTGGTTCTTGCCGATATTTACAAAGAGACGGGCCATATCCTCCCGTTCCTCCCTGACTTCCCGGCCATAACGGCTGCCCCGGCTGTCCCGGCCTCCCCGGTTCCCCTTGCCCCGGCCTCCTCCGTCGCGGCCATAACGGTCCAGATCGTCAAGAGACCGGGCCGGACGGCTGCTGTCGATAATATCCTCATTCTCCTCGCCCATGGACAGTTTCAGCAATGCGGCTGCTACATCCAGAGAGGTGCATTCTTCCGTCAATACGGCTCTCTCAATGAGGGATACCATCTTGGTCAGATCTGACTCGCGGATCTGCTCCATAACCTGTTCCATAATCTTTTCCGCCTTGATGGCCGTGATATCATCCAGAGACGGAACAGCCTGAGGAATGATCTTAGTTTTGCAGTACCGCTGGATATCGCGAAGCTTGTAGACCTCTCTTCCCACCACAAAGCTGAACGCGATTCCCTCTTTCCCCGCCCGGCCTGTACGTCCGATCCGATGTACATAATACTCGTCATCCTGAGGAATATCATAATTGAATACAGCCTCCACATTGTCCACGTCTATTCCTCTGGCAGCCACATCCGTAGCCACCAGAATCTCTGTCGTGCCGCTGCGGAAACTGCTCATAACCCGGTCGCGCTGAATCTGCTTTAAGTCTCCGTGAAGCCCCTCTGCAAAATACCCCCGCCCCTGAAGGTCCTGGACAAGCTCATCCACCTGGCGCTTGGTATTACAGAAAGCGATAGACAGGCTGGGGGCATACATATCCAGAAGGCGGCACATAACCTCCACCTTGGTCTTTGGCTTTACTTCATAATAATACTGGGTAACTTTAGGAACCGTCAGTTCCTTCTTCACCACTTTCACCGTGACTGGCTCCTTCTGGAACTGTCTGGCAATATTCTGGATTTCCGCAGGCATGGTGGCGGAGAACATGACGGTCTGGCGCTCCTCTGGAAGCTGGCTTAAGATGGTCTCCATATCCTCCAGAAATCCCATGTTCAGCATCTCGTCAGCCTCATCCATAATCACCGTGTGAATGTGATCGCAGCGAATAGTCTTTCTTCTCATATGATCCATGACACGTCCCGGAGTCCCTATGACAATCTGCGTTCCTTCCTTCAGCCCCCGGATCTGCCTTGTTATGTCCTGCCCTCCATAGATGGGGAGTACTTTTATTCCATGCATATACTTTGACAGTCTGCGGATCTCCTCCGCCACCTGAATCGCCAGTTCCCTGGTGGGGCACAAGGCGATAGCCTGGAGTTTTTTGCTGTCAGGATTAATCTTTTGAAGCAGGGGAATTCCAAAGGCTGCTGTCTTGCCTGTTCCTGTCTGAGCCTGTCCCACCACGTCTCTTCCTTCCATCTGTACCGGTATGGCCTGGGCCTGGATGGGAGATGCCGCCTCAAATCCCATATCCGTCACCGCCCGAAGTATTCTTTCATCTAATTGTAACTCGTCGAACCTTATTGTTTCCATTCAATTTCCTTTCCATTTTCCGAATAACTGCTATCCTTTTTCCGGCAAAAAAACGAGAACATTCAAGACAGACCCTGAATCTTCTCGTTTTGTACAGTAAACTATAACAGATTTTTAAACTAGTGTCAATGAGCAAATTTACCGTATTTTTACGTTGATCCGGCTTTTTTCCTGCCGCTGCCAAGGACATAAGCCACTGCCACTGCCATGGACAAACCATAGATTACAAAGGTACAGACAAAAGGCAGTCTGACATGGACAGAATAAATAAATCCCGCTGTCATAGACCCTGCGATGCTTCCCAGAGATTTCGTTGCATTGAAAAACCCCATAACCAGATTCTTCTGCCTCATATCCGCCTGATTGGCAATCATGCTTTGAAGCACGGGGACACTTACGGAGTATCCTGCATAGACCACCACACTGAATCCCATAAAGAAGCCTGCATCTCCTGAAATCACGGTCCCCAAAGCGGAACATGCACACACGGCGGTTAGGGAAACCATGGACTTTTTCACATCGGTTTTACTGATAATCCAGATACACAAGGTCATGTTGGAGATGAAAGAAATAAATCCCACTGCCGCCTTGATGATTCCGTTGTAGGAGGAAGTCAGACCCATCACATCTTTCAAATAGTAATTAAAGGCCTGGTCAAAGCCGGTATTGCCGAAATTAATCAGTACATTGACAGCAAACAGCAGCCCAAAGGAAACCGTCATAAATGTCCGGCTGTCCATAAAGGCCTGGAAAGGATTGGCCTCTTTTATGAGCTGCCCAGGAGAAATCCCTGACAGTCCCGCCTCTCCGTCCGGTTCGCAGATGAGGAAAAACAGAATCCCCGTTGCTGCCAAAGTCACTGCCTGAACCATAAACGCCGTAAGTACCGATATCTCTCCAAGAAAACCTCCTATCATATATCCGAAAGCGCTGGCCACACTCTGAATGGTAGCCGTAATCGTCAGATATTTTCCCTGATCCTCAGGCGCGGACTTATTCACCACATAGGTAAGAAAACTGACAAAGACACCTCCCGTAAACAGCCCGGCAAACATCCGGGCAAGAATGATCTGGAACTCAGTGGAAGAATAGGCAAACCATACCTGCGCAGCCCCGTATCCGCAACAGCACACGGCCATGGACATGCGGGAGGATACGTAATTATTGATCTTTCCCCAAAAGGGCGACATTAAAAAGTTTGTAAAAAGCATGGCAGCCAAAGCCACGCCAAACATATAGTCATGCAGATCCAGATTCTTAATCACCGTAGGCGTCACCGGATGGGCGAAATTAGCCGCTAGGTTAAACAAAACCATGGCAGAGAAAAATGCGGCAAATCTTGTTTTGTATTTCATACGTTTTCTTCCTCTTGTTTTTTCCGTAGCATAACGCCTATACTACCACAGTTCCCGCAATTCTGCAATTCCTCTCACTGCAAAATTCAAAAGGACTCACTCTCTTAACAGCAGTATGTCATGGGGAGCGATCCAAACTCTTATGATGTCTCCCCCATTCCCTTTCTCCCCATTGGCATAAGTTCTCCACTCCTCCTTTGGCATCTCCAGCCTCAGCCTGGCACTGTCAGAACCAGGATTTAAAGGAGTCACCATAATTACCATATTAAATACATCTTCCACAATCCGCAGAATCCGGCAGGAGAACATATTCGGTCTCTCCTCCTCCCTGTCTGAAAGAATATGAATGTAGTGGCTTCTCACACCAATATAAGCAATATCTCCTGAGACCCCATGCCGGCATTCCAGTCTCACTCCCCAGTCTTTGGCATACACCCACCGCTTCCGCACCTCTCCTCCGTCCGGATCCCACCCCGGCTGTGCCTGCGAATAGTTTTTGCACCCCGACAGCATACAAGCTGCCAGGGTTTCCGGTTCGTCAAACATGGTCTTTACGGGCACTACGGGTGTAGACTTTCCCTGATCCATTACACAGGCTTTGTCACACAGCCGGTAGATCTCATCCCGGCTGTGGGAGACAAACAGAACGGTGTTCTCAAACTCTTTTAAAATATCCATCAGCTCCAGTTCAAGGTTCCATCGAAGGTAACCGTCCAGCGCCGAAAAGGGTTCATCCAGCATCAGAAGCCGAGGATTTGTCAGAAGGATCCTTGCCAGCGCCGTCCTTTGCTGCTGTCCGCCGGACAGCTGATCCGGTCTGTGATTCTCCAGCCCTGTAAGGTAAAACCTTTCTATCATCTCCCCTACGGCTTTCCTGGCCTTTTTCTCGTCTCTCTCAACAGTCCTCCGTGCCGTCATAAGATTTTTCTCTACGGTCATATGGGGAAACAGCGCGTAATTCTGGAACAAAAGCCCTATATGGCGTTTTTGCGGCGGAAGACTGATCTTTTTTTCCGAATCAAACAAGACGGTTTCATTGAGCACAATCCTTCCTCTGTCCGGTTTCATAATCCCTGCAATGCACTTTAGGGTCATGCTTTTGCCGCAGCCGGAAGCTCCCAAAATTCCTGTCACATCATTCTCCGCCTCAAATTGTGCGGAAAGGCGGAAACTGCCTAAATCCTTAGAAATATCTACATACAAAGACATGATTTACCCTTTCCTCCTGCCCCGATTTCCCTTTTCCAGCATGTTCACTGCCAAAAGCACCACGGCGGAGATCGCCATATTCACCATAACCCATCGAAAGGCCAATTCATCATTGTCTGTGCGCCAAAGCTGATAGACTGTAGTCGATATGGTGGCGGTTCTTCCCGGCGTATAGCCCGCCAGCATACTGGTAGCCCCATATTCCCCCAGGGCTCTGGCAAAAGCCAGCACCAGTCCTGCCATAATTCCCTGACGGCAGGCGGGCAGACGGATGCGCCAGAAGATATAAGTTCCCGACAGTCCTAATGTCTGGCCTGCATAAGCCAAGGTCTCGTCAAAGCTCTCAAAGGCACCTCTGGCAGTCCGGTACATCAGGGGAAACGCCACTGCAGAGGCGGCAAAAATCCCCGAATACCAGGTCATAACCATCTTAATGCCCAACTGATCTAAAAACCACATGCCCACTGGCCGCTTGGTCCCTAAAAACAGCAGAAGAAAATAGCCTACCACTGTGGGAGGAAGCACAAGAGGAAGGGTCAGGATTACATCCAGCACACCCTTTGCCACCGGGTTCAGTTTTGCAATATAATACGCTGCAAAAACACCTGCAAAAAACACAATCCCACTGGAGATCAAAGCAATCCGCAGTGAATTATAAAGTGGATACCAGTCCATACTATCTCTCCTGCTTTTTATCCCTCTTACTGCTGCGCCATGGAAAATCCCACGGATTCAAACACTTTGGCGCACTCTTTCGTCGTCAGATAATCAAGAAATGCCCTGGCTTCCTCCTGATTCCCGGATACATTGAGAACTGCCGCAGGATAGATCACCTGCCTGCACCGGCTCTCGTCCGCCTCATCCACGATGGTCAGCCCCGCTGAGAAGGCGTCCGTTCCATAGATGATTCCGCAGTCTGCAGACGCCTCTTTTATCTGAGTGGTCACCTCTTTTACATTGGATGCGTAAGTAATCCTGGAACTGCTTTCCAATTGTTCCAAGATTCCCAGACCGTCAAGGATTTCTATGGAATAAGCTCCTACCGGAACATCATCATTGCCAAGACAGATAAGGCTCAGCTTGTCCGTTCCCAGATCTTCATAGGATGCAATCCCTGCAGGATTGCCGTCGGGAACAGCCAGGACAACCTTGTTCTCCACCAGATTAATCCTTGTTCCCTCCAGCACAAAGTCCAGGCCTTCCGTATTCACCGACGGATCCGCCGTCTTATCCAGCTGATTCATCTGTTTCTGGGCAGCCGAAATAAAGATATCGCAGTCAGCTCCCTCCTGAATCTGAGTCTTTAAGGTTCCTGACGAATCAAATGTATAGATAATATTTACATCAGGCTTTACTTCCCTGTACATTTCGGCGATCTCGGTCATGGTCTCCGTCATAGATGCGGCTGCAAAGACAATCAGTTCCGTCCTCTTCGCCGTCTCCGCCCCTGTCATCTCTTCTGCTTTGCCCCCGCATCCGGTCAGTATGCCTGCTCCCAGCAACGCTGCCATTACCCCTGCCCTCCACGGCCCTTTCACAATTTTCTTCCTCTCTTTTCCTGTATTTTTACTTCTTTTCCTGCCCTCTCCCGCATTCCGACACGCTGCCCCGAAGGATTCCCAGACCATGTGCCAAAGGCTCCAGAATAAAGTCCAGACTTTCCTCCACTGCCTTAGGGCTTCCGGGCAGATTCACAATCAGGGTCCTCCCCCGGATAACCGATACTCCCCGGCTTAACACAGCCCTGTTTGTAACCTCCATGGAACGGTATCTTATGTATTCTGCGATTCCGGGTGCATTGCGGTCCGCCACTGCCATAGTGGCCTCCGGTGTCCGGTCACGCATGGAAAATCCCGTCCCGCCGCTGGTCACCACCAGATCTATCTGCCTGCCGTCCGCCAGTCTCTTTAACTGGGTCTTAAGGATCTCCGGCTCATCGGGAAGAATCAGGGCTTCCTCCACCTCATAGCCTGCTTTTTCAAGAATCCTGACTGCCGCCGGTCCGCTTTTGTCTTCCCTCTCTCCTTTTGCCCCCTTATCACTGAGGGTGATGACTGCTGCCGTAAAAGGACGTGCAGGATCGGGGGGTATGACGGTCAGTTCGTCTCCCTCCCATATATCCCCCTCTTTCACCACTTCTGCAAACACGCCTTCATGGGGCATAATGCACTCTCCCATCCTTTTATAGATGGCGCAGTGACTGTGACACTCCTTTCCGATCTGAGTCATCTCAAGTTCTGCGCTCCCCACTGCGAAACGGCTTCCCACAGGCAGACTCTTAAAATCAATGCCCTCCACAACCAGATTCTCGCCGAAAGCGCCGTGGCCCACACCGGCTCCCCGTTCATTAAAAGCCTTCACTTTATCATAAGAAAGCAGACTGATCTGGCGATGCCAGCTGCCTGCGTGGGCATCCCCGTCTATTCCATGATTAGGACGCACATGCACATGGCCCACGTTATGTTTTTCCGTTCCCTTCTTCTCGCTGATGCAGACTGCCTTTACGATTCCTGTCAACATAATCAATCTCTTCTCCTCTCATAAACTCCGCTTTTTCCCCCGGTCTTTTTCTCCAGACAGATCTCCCCTATCTCCATGGACTTATCCACTGCCTTGCACATATCATAAATGGTCAAAAGGGCTACGCTGACCCCTGTAAGAGCCTCCATCTCCACCCCTGTCTTTCCCACGGTGCACGCGGTGCAGACGGCCTGTATCTCATGAGTGTCTTCCCTCATCTCAAAATCCACGGTCAGTTTTGTCAGACTCAGCACATGGCACAGAGGAATCAGCTCTGAAGTCTTCTTGGCTCCCATGATCCCCGCTATCCTGGCCACCCCCAGCACATCCCCTTTTTTCATGGAACCTTCCGACACTTTAGCAAAACACTCCGGACTGAGAAAAATACTCCCCCGAGCCACTGCCTCCCGCCTGGTTTCTTCTTTTTCTCCCACATCCACCATCCGCGCGTTACCGTCCCCGTCAAAATGTGTAAATTCCATATCATCCTCCGATTTTCACCATATTCTCATGTTCCGTTATTCGCTCCGGGTGTTCAAAACAATGTTCTCCCGGTTTATCTCCTATGACCTGCCTCATAACAGCCAGAAGTTCTCTCTCTGTCTCTTCTCTCCCTTTGCCGCTTTGCAGAATCTTTTTTAAGTCCGCCCCGTCTTCATAGCAGAGGCAGCTTTTCAGATATCCCTGGGATGTGAGGCGTACCCGGTTGCAGCTGTGACAGAATTTCCCATGAAGAGCACTGATTAAACCGATGCTTCCCTGAAATCCGGGAATCCGGTAATACACTGCCGGACCATAGCCATGAACCTTGTGGTCCTCCTCCATGTCAGGATACCTGTCCTTTAACTGTTTTAAAATCTTCTGATGGTCTGCGGATCCATATAGTTTTCCATATCCAATAGGCATCATCTCTATAAAACGCACATCCACAGGATATCGCCTGGCAAGTTCCAGCATCTCCTGCCATCCCGGACCGTCATAACTGCAGCCGAGCTGCAGGGCCGCTTGTTTTAAATCCATGGACACGGTATTGATCTTTACGGGAATCTGTCTGTCTTTACAAGCCCTTAATGTGTCTGTCAATGCGCTGAGAACAGACTTTAGCTCCCCTCCCCCTGTCAGCGCAGAGTAGAGCCGGGGGTCCAGGGTATCCAGGCTGATATTGATTCCGTCGATGCCTGCCTGCAAAAGTTCCTCCAAATACTTGCCCAGCAGAATCCCGTTGGTGGTAATGGTAACTTTTTCAATCCCTGGTATCTCCTTCAGCATACGAATAAAATCGCAGCATCCCAGACGCACAAGAGGCTCGCCTCCGGTTACTTTAATCCTGCGGATTCCAAGAGCAGCCCCGCAGGCTGCAACCTGCCTGTACTCCTCCAGCGTCAAAATCTCCGTCATGGGAATGCAGTCTATTCCCTCCGGCATACAATACCGGCACCGCAGATTGCACCGGTCTGTAATGGATATCCGCATATAGTCAATGGTTCGTCCTAAATGATCTTTCAAAATGATATAACCTCCAGCAACACATCTACAATACCGCCGCAAACCATTCCTTCATCTTCCGCCTCAGCTCCGGTCATATCCACATGGCACAGCTTCCTCTCTTCGCTGCCGTCCCTTATCATATGAAGAGCCCTGCGGGCCACATCCGCTTCCATGCAGCCGCCGCCTATGGTTCCCACACATTTTCCGCCAGGAAGCACCAGCATCTTCGTTCCCACATCCCTGGGAGCCGAGCCTTTTCGCATGACAATGGTAGCAAGCACTTTCCTGCCCGACCTGTCCCCGGCAGGCTTCATGATCTCCCGCAGCATCTCTTTGGAATATCCGCCGGTACGCCTTTTTTTATTCTTCACCTCAATAATCTCCGCCATAATGGCCACACCGATTTCCTCCGGAGTCTCCGCCCCGATATCCAGTCCTATGGGACTGTAAAGCCCCTCCAGTACCTTAGGGTCTCCTCCTCCTTCCAGTATGGCCTCCTTTACCGCTGCCACCCTGCGCCGGCTTCCTATCATGCCGATATAGGCATGGCTTTTTCTCACAATCTTCTCCAGGCATACCTGGTCATAACGGTGTCCCCTGGTCACGATGACAAAATATGTATTGTCTCCTCCCTGGATCTGGCTCAGTCCATGCTCAAAGGAATCGCACAGTACTTCCGAAGCCCCTGCCCGTCTGGCATTGTCCGCAAACAAGGGTCTGTCCTCCAATACGGTCACTTTACATCCCATCATCACCCCGATCTTAATCACCGGTATGGATACATGACCGCCGCCGCAGATTACCAGATGCATCTCCTGGCCCAGCCGGTCACAGAACACCTGAGTCCCCTGAATCTTTGCCAGTCCCTTAGCCCCCGCCGGGCTATGGTGTAAGGCATCCATGAGTTCAGCCTGGTTATGTGTAAAAAAACCTCCCTCTTCCTCCTCCCACACCAGCTCATTATCTGTAAATACAGCCCTCTTTCCCAATCCGGGTCCATTAAGAATCACTGCTGTCATATTCTCTTTTGCCGGGTCGCATTCTGAAACCGCTCTGTAAAAATCCAACACTTTCCTCCATCCTCCCTTCCTTCCCTTATATTCCCTTGCCGAATCCGCAGTTGGGGAATGTGCAGACCGAACAGTTCAGACACAGACCGCCCTGTCCCAGAGCCGCCAGTTCTCTGGCGGACACGGGGTCATCGGCCATGACTCTTGGCAGCATCAGATCAAAAATGGTTCTCTTCGCATACATGACGCATCCCGGAAGTCCCATAATTACTGCTGTCCGTTCCTTTCCCTCCCTCTTCACCTCATAGTAGGCAAGAAGGAACATGGCCCCCGGAAGCACCGGAGCCCCATAAGACACAATCCGCGCCCCTGTATTTTTAATGGCCAAAGGGGTTTTGTCGTCAGGATCCACGCTCATGCCTCCGGTACAGATCACCACATCCGCCCCCTTCTCAATCATGTCCAGAATACTGGCCGTCACCTTCTTATCATCATCGTTCCAGGTCACATGATCTATGACTTCCGTATCAAATTCCCCTAATTTTTCCTCAATGACCGGAGTGAAGGTGTCCTGAATCCGGCCATAGAATACTTCATTGCCCGTTGTGATAATCCCCACTTTTTTATGTACAAATGGCTTTAATTCCAGAATCGGTCTCCCTTCTGTGGCTTCTGCAGCGGCCTGACGGGCATTTTCCATCTTATCTTTTTTAATTACTAAGGGAATGATTCTTGTTCCCGCCAGCTTATCCCCTTTTTTCACTGCAAAATTCCCGTGGCGGGAAGCGATCATCATCTCTCCGAAACCGTTGACTGCTTTCAAACCTGCATTGTTTACCTTTAAAAGCCCGTCACATTCTGCAAGCAGTTCGATCTTTCCCTCCTTTACCTCAGAACGGCTCATATGGGGGCCCTGGCACATCCCGCACAAGATCCCGGCGGCATCATTCTCATGAACCATGCCTTCTTCCTTTTCCCATACATAAAGCTGATCTTTTCCAACACTTAAAAGCACGGGGATGTCTTCCTTTGTCACAATATGTCCTTTGCGGAAAACCGCATCCTTGGTTACGCCTTTGATGATCTGCGTAATATCATGGCACAACACGGCGCCTTCTGCATCAACTGTCCGGATTAATCTCATTCCTTGTCCCCTCCATTGATTTTCTTTTGTATCAGGCGTTCCATATCCTTTGCCTGTCTGTACCTTCTCTCATGAGCCGACAGAGCGGCTTGTCTGTCCCGGGCCAGCCCGCACCGCTTCCTGCTTTCTGCAAACCGCTTCTCCAATGATACTTCTCTGTCTTCCAAAACCAGCTTATCCGCCAGATAAACCACGGCCTTCTCCAGCTGCAAATCCGGATCAGCCTTTCCGATCCCCTGATCATCCATAATCTCCATATCATGATGGCAGCGGATTACTTCTGCCACAGCCGGGTATCCTTCTCTTCGCAGTACACAGGCTCCTTTCAAAACATGATCAGATTCCGTGCGCATCACATCATGAAGAAGGGCGGCGCTTCTTACGATCCTAAAGTCCAGTTCCTCACCGGCCTCCTCAAGCTTTTCGGCCATACGCAGCGCCTGTCTGCACACTGCCTCGCAATGGCTCCTGACACGGTCCGGCGTATGATAGTGATCCCAGATATCCCGGCATTCCCTGTCGTCAGGCGCCTTCTTCGGCATAATGCCAAGGTCTCTTATCTCCATTCCCCCTGCATCGTCCACCTGAATCCGGCTGAAACAGCCATAGGGCTGAGGCAGGGACCTGGACGACCAAAGAGAGCTTCCCAGAAGATCAGCCAGAAAACAGCTGTTAATACCGGCATGGGCCACACAGACCACGTCACCTTCAGTGCCCGCCAGTATCCGTCCAATGGCCTCCTTCATTCTTATAAGCGCTTTCCCGCGCCCCTCCCCCGTCTTCGGCTCAGATTCCAGGGTCTTTTTTAACAGGTTCATAGGAACATTCTCCCACTCCCCCATATTCAGTTCCTTTAACCCGTCTTCCTCACAGACCGGGAAGGAATCCCCCGCCAAAAGCTTTGCCGTCTCCTTTGCCCGCAGCAAAGGACTGGTGAATACAGTTATATTCTTTTCTTTCAAGTTCTGAAAATAGGTTCCCAGTTCTTCCGCCTGTCTTCGGCCCTTTTTATCTATTCCCAAGTCAGTCCAGCCGATGCACCGCCTGATTCCTCCCGGAAAATCCACCTGCCCATGTCGGACCAGATACAGATTTCTCATAGTATAAACTCTTTTCCCATATATTTTTGATAGGCTTGATCCGTAAAATCCTGTATCTCCGCCACCATCTTCTCATAAGAATCCAGGAGTTTCTCTCCGTTCTCCGTCAGCACGGAGCCCCCTCCGCCGCTGCCGCCGGCCCACCGCTGAACCACGGGAAATCCCAGCTGCTGTTCCAACTGCTTGATCATCTTGCGTCCCTTGCTGTAAGAGATATCCATATGAAGGCAGGCCTGCTGCAAAGAACCTGTCTGGCCAATAAAACTTAACAGCTTCTGAACTCCCGGATCATAGAAAACCTCGCTGGCCAGGAGGCGAACCTGAACCTGAGGGCGAACCGGATATCCCTGACCTCTCTGATAATTCCAGTCCAGCAGTTCCTGATACTGTTCTCTGGTATCCATATCCCGGTAGATCCCCTCATCCTCCACTTCCAGATTGGTAATGGCGATGCCGGAATGCTCGATGGCTCCCCGCAGTCCCCCGTCTCCCTGGTAGCCGCACAGCATTTCCGCCACCTGGCTCCAAAGCATAACGGGATGACCCGGCTCCCCATGGCATGTAGTCCTGATAATGGGCGCGTCAATCATCATCTGCTGGCGGATGGTGTCCGGCATAATGGCGGGAAGATCCACAGGCAGAATCATAAGCCGTTCACAATCTTTGCAGACAGCTCCAATTCCAAGCCGTACGGAATCAAACATCTGTGTTTCTCGAAACCGTTCGTTTTTTATAAACCGTACGCCTGTAAATGAAAGGTGCTGCTGCAGCTCGTCTCCCCGATACCCGGTCACCACCACAATAGGAGCAATCCCCATATCCTTTAACATGGTCACGATATGAATAGAAATGGTAGATCTCCCAAAAGGCAGCATGGGCTTAAATGCCTCCATGCGGGATGACAGGCCGGCTGCTACCAGCACCGCACCTGTTGCTTTCATATTCTGTTATACCCCTTTCTTGTCTGTTGCTACCTTTATTATATCGGGGGCAAAAGAATAAAACAAGTAGTCTGAGATACATTTTTCATGAAAAAATATCAAAACCCATTTCCAATTGTATCACATGACACAATTTCCTCCACCCGTTTATATACCTGCCGCACTATAATATTGACGAAAATTCTTTTCTGCCGACTCGATATTTTGTCTGTTTTTACTATAATTTAACCATGATTTTTATTACCAATGAAAGGAGCAACCATAAATGACCAATTCATTTCCAACTCTGTTCAGTCCATGCAAAATCGGCAATGTAGAGATCAAAAACCGTATCTGCAAAGCGCCTCAGACTACAGGCTTAAGCAATATGGACGGCTCTGTCTCCCCCAGGCTGGTAAGGTGCTATGAAGACCTTGCCAAAGGGGAAGTGGGCATGATTATTGTGGAGTATGCCTATGTAGACCGCAAATACAGCAAATCTGCATCCAATCAGCTGGGCATCTGTGACGATGAGTACATGGTAGGACTGGGATGGCTGGCGGACACCATTAAAAATAATGACTGTGTCCCCTGTATCCAGATTGAACACTGCGGCAGGCAGCGTTTCCTCGGTCCGCCAATGAAATCCGCTTCCTCCAACCCCTGGCCTCTTATGTATGAGAGATATGGACAGGCTGCCATCCCTCAGGAACTGACCATTGAAGAGATCCATCAGCTGATAGAAGATTTCGGAAAGGCGGCATGGAGGGCCAAAACCGCAGGGTTTGAGGTGGTGGAAATCCACGGGGCCCACGGCTATCTGATCACCAACTTTCTCTCTCCCTTCACCAACCAGCGTACGGACTGGTACGGAGGCTCCAGAGAGAATCGGTTCCGTTTTCTGGAACAAGTGTTTAAACGCTGCAAAGAATATGTAGGTGAGGATTTCCCCCTGATTGTGCGTTTAAGCGGTACAGATTATGAGCCTGGCGGAATGACTATTGAAGATACCATCTACTATGCCAAACGCCTGGAGGAACTTGGATGTGCAGCCATTGATGTCAGCGGCGGCGATCACCACCAGATGGTGCATCAGGTAACACCTATGCAGCTGTCTAAAGGCCACAATGTATGGGCGGCCGAGGCTGTTAAGAAAGAAGTATCTATCCCTGTATTCGCCACAGGTTCCATTACTCTTCCCGACTATGCGGAGGAAATCCTGGCTTCCGGCAAAGCTGATTTTATCAGCATGGGACGTCCTCTGCTGGCAGATCCCTACTGGGCAAAGAAAGCTCATGAAGGATGTCCTGAGGATATCTCTCCCTGTATCCGCTGCAACGAAGGATGTCTGGACCGGGGCAATCATCTTGGCAAGTCCATCAATTGTACCATGAACCCCACTCTGTGCTTTGAAGATGCCCTGGCCATCCATCCTGCGGATATTCCCAAAAAGATAGCCGTTGTAGGCGGGGGACCTGCGGGAATGAAGGCGGCAGATACGGCTGCCCTCCGGGGACATGAGGTGACCTTGTTTGAAAAAAGAAAACTGGGCGGATATCTTCATGAGGCATCCTACCCGGATTTTAAGGATGACATCCGCAATGCCCTTCGCTATCTCACAACCCAGGTTAAGAAACGCGGGATTCCGGTGATCGAAAAAGCTGCCTCCCCAGAAGACCTGGAAGGCTTTGATGCCGTAATCGTGGCCGCAGGCGCAAGTCCCGTTGCTCTTCCCGTACCTGGTGCGGATCAGGAATTTGTTCAAACCGCAGTGGATATTCTCAATCCTGAGGCCAAAAAACCGGAAGGAAGGATCATAGTCATCGGCGGCGGCCTTATCGGCACTGAGACTGCTGTGGAACTCAGTCTCAAACAGGGCAATGAGGTCACTGTAGTGGAAATGCTTCCTGAGATCATGAACGGCTGCAGCGACTGCGACCATATTGTCTACAGTGAGATGATCAAAGAGCATGATATAAATATTTTAACTTCGGCCCGGGTTCTGGAAATCGGAGATCACTGCGTGGTGATTGAAAAGAACGGACGCCGCAGGCAGCTTCCTGCTGATCATGTGCTGGTAGCCGCAGGCATGAAGCCAAACAATTCTATCTATGAAGAATTAAAGAAACAGGGAAGAACCGTGTACAACGTAGGCGATAGTGTCAAGACAGGCAAGATCTATGACGCCATCCATATGGGCTACAAGGCAGGATTAAAGGTGTAATCCCGCCATAAGAAGGGGGATTTTCATGAAAAATAAACCTGCTGACTACGTCTGGTCCTTTGTCTTTGGAGGTCTCCTGTGTATGGCCGCCCAATTTGTCTTTCAGCTCTTGCTGAATGCAGGAATCGAGTTTTCTCTGGCTATTACACTGATGCTGGCCATTATGGCGCTGATCAGCGGAATCCTTACCCTGTTGGGACAATACCAAAAAGCTGAACTGCTGGCAGGCTTCGGCGCTATGCTTCCCTTTACCGGTTTTTCCGCAGCGATCATTGAATTTACCGCTGCTGCACTGGACGAAGGCAAATCTTTCGGACGGGCCTGTTTCCAGGGACTTAAATCCGGACTGATCATTTTCGGCATCGGCCTGCCTTTTGCCTTTCTGGCGGCTTTATGCCAAAGTTTTTTTAAGTGAAAGGTGGATTAGCCATGATCTATCTAAAGGCATTTGTGTTGGGCGGAGGATTCTGTCTGGCCACTCAGTTTTTGTTTTGTGCGACAAAACGCTCTATTCCGACTATCCTGACCCTTACCTTCTGTGCAGGCATTCTCCTGACAGCCTCAGGTCTTATGGACTTTCTGACTTCCTTCGGGCAGTCCGGCATGTTCCTTACCTTATATGGAGCCGGAGAAGCCGCCTACAGGGGAATGGTTTCCCTGTTGGACGGGGAGCCGTCAGGAATCCTGCGATACTGCGGTTTGATCTTGTACTGCTTTGTTCTGGGAATCGGATTAGGATATGCGCTGCACCGCAAACATAAAGCAGAAGCATAATTTTCTTTATTCAGAGAGGGGGCTTCTTTGAAGGAGATTTCTCATTCGGTTTTGATCAATGATGCGAAAGCCAACTCCTTCCGATACAATAGCCCCCTCGTCCTTCATTAACCGGCACACTCTTGAAACGCTTGAACGAGAACAGCTGACCGCTGTGGCAATCTCCTGCTGGCTTAAGGCGACCCGGCTGTTGTCCTGGTCGTCCCAGTTGGCCAGAAGAAAATTGACCATGCGAACCAGCACATTGTTGATGCTCTGATTTTCTGCATCAAAACACAGCTGCCGCAGCATTTTACAGTAATAACGGGCAAAATCAATGGCAAAATCCGCATTTTCCCGGATAATTTCTTCCAGAACACTGCTCTGAAAAGGCATGACCCAAGAATCAGTCATACACTCTATGGTTGTGAGTGAAACCTGACCTGGTATGAAGCAGTCCATTCCGAACAGTGTATCGTTTGTGATGAACGCCACAGACCGCTCATTTCCTTCACAGTTATTCATATATACCTTTAAAAGTCCGCTGCACAAATAGTACATCCATC
This sequence comes from Clostridiaceae bacterium, assembly GCA_910574345.1. Lineage (GTDB taxonomy): Bacteria > Bacillota > Clostridia > Lachnospirales > Lachnospiraceae > UBA3402. The sequence goes on from CAJSZV010000011.1 coordinate 77,840, forward strand.
CTTTCGTCTGTCCTGGCCTTAAGATGATCATCCCTTTAAGGCATTTCATTGGCGTGGGACACCGTGCATCAAACAGATGGCGATATATACGGAATTCACCGCCGAAATAATAGCTCACATCAGAAAGTTCCGCTGTCTTTTTCCTCATCTTATCCTTCTCCTCCTCAGCTGCTTCAGCAGCCTTTCCTGGCTCTTACCGCCATCACCCGATTGGATACCTAAAAGGTTGGACAGAAGCTGTTGGCTTATCTTTTCTTTAATCAGAATTTTTCCGTCATAGGGCTCGCCATACCGGTTGGCAGAGATTTACAGAATATCGCAGATTTTCCAGGCTGCATTATGAAAATTCGCATGACGTATCTGTTCCATAAATAATATAAAATATGATTCCTGGGAAAATACTTCTTCTCCCCCAGCCGCTCCAAACGCGCAATTCCTCCCGGAAGGTACAAAAGACGGGAAACGAACTCTGTGTGGGGGCTGGTATCTTTTTATTCTTTGGCTGCTCCATAATTCCTCAACTTTATTGTCAGGGGGGCTCTTCTTGTCCGGGCTCTCTTCTTGTCCGGCTTTGCCGAACAAGAAGCATCGGGCGTCCGCCCGATGTGGAAAACCGGATAAAAACAGTCTTACAAGCAAGCTTGACGCCTGTTTTTATCCGGTTTTCCCCGCCCTGCAAACTGTAACTTTTATTGTACTATTGTTACATATTTAACGCAAGTATTTCTTGATTTTTTGTGGAATTTCAGATATACTTTGTCATAGTTGTAGCCTGAACGGCAGCATACTTTTCTGCATATCAGGGATTGTCCAAGGCCAGGGAAGGCGACTTTTCCGACACCAGCCTGTCTTTTGTCCGCAGCCGTCTTCCTCACCCGGATAAGGTCTTGTTCCACAAGGGCTTTTTCCCGGACACTGCTGTCGGTTTGGATGCATGCCGATTTGCCTTGGTTAGCCTGGATGCTGATCTGTATGCCCCGATTCTGGCCGGGCTTCATTACTTTTATCCTCGCTTAAGCCCTGGAGGTATAATTCTGCTTCATGACTATAATAATCAAAGATTTCATGGAGCCCGGCAGGCGGTAGCTGATTATGAAAAGGCTTGGGGGGCGCTTCCTCTGGTCCCGTTGTGCGACCTTCATGGGACGGCGGTGATTGTGAAAGGATGAAATTACCCAAGCTAAAATAATGGAAAAATGGTGCCTGCAATATCAAATCTCACTGTCAATCTTTAGCTACAATATGGCCCATTACATTGATAGCTGTTCAGTTCAATAAAAGAAGCTAAATCCAGATTGGGAATACTTTATGGCAAGAGTGGATCGGTTATATTCTAATTTCAAATAATCTTTTAGTCTGTTTTCAACTAATTATTGCCACCATTCACGACCAATAATATAAATCTATTCCATAACCATATTCGTAACTGTTCCAATCCCATACAAAAAGTATTAATAAAAACTGTACACAAAGGCACACCTACTAATATAAGAAACAACTTATCTGAAAAACTACCAAATCTCTCTTTTAACAAATACTCCCATATGAATGGATGAACAGTTATTAAATATACTGACAATTGCAACGGAGCCACTCTCTTTATTCTATTCTGCCAGTTTATTGGATATTGTTTTTGTTTTGCCCATAAGATTAGAAAAAAAGCTGCAAAATACATAGTTAATGACGATGGCCATACCCCATCACATCTGCCACACCACATATGCCGGACTATCTCTGGAAATTTTATGTATCCAATTTTATCCAAGAACTGCCCCCCCCCAAGTTACCATAATACAGCCCATATATCCCCCTATCCCAATTCGTGGCATTGCATCTATGTACTTATCATACTTTTTAATTAAGGCTCCTCCACAGTAACAGATCATCAGCCAAACTGCATTATTCCCTGATGTTGTAAGAATAACTGAAACACATATAAGACTAATTACATATGCAATAATAAATAGCTTTCCTATTTTATTTATTAGCCAATTCATAACAGGAGCAAAAAACATTATAATAAAATACGCTGTTATATACCAATAAGTCTGACTGACAATTGGGAAAAACATCATTATCATTTTTTCTCTGGTAATTGTTATTGGAAAAAAGATTTTCATTACCCCTGTAATAACAAGCAGCCAAAAAACAACTTGTATCCATAATAAAAATAACTTTTTCACATTTAATTTCTTTCCGTACCCAACATACCCAGATATAAATCCAAAACAATTAATTGAACACAAACTAATAATTTTAAGCATCTGTGCCGCTTCATATTCAACCGACATCTGCCCAGCTGATTCAATAATCCCGCCCCAGCCTACCAAATGTCCTATTGTAACAAAAAACATCGCTATAATCCTTAATACATCTATTCCATAATTCCTTATAATTTTCTTCTGTTCACTGTTATATATCTTTTCCATATTCACCTCTGCAGAAGATAATCTCAAACTATTTATAAAATCATTTTATACAATATGCCAGTTGTCCCGGATCTCCATAGTCTGCATATATCATTACCTCATATCCTTGCTCTATAGCTGTTTCTACAGTCTCATTCCACTTATCTCCTCCCCAATTCGTTCTCCATAGCCAGAAAGCATTGGGTAAATCCTCTAAATCGATATCATCTGATGATAGCACTGTTCCTTTCAATTCATAAGCATACGGAGCGGTATAATACTCAAAACCATATTCTGCCATACCTATTAAATAAGTTGTCTCCTGAAATCCTCCGTTATGTAACCATATTTTAGCAAAATCCTGATCGTAAGTCTTATGCCAATTACTCAAAAGTTCAGGATAAGCCGTTAATATTATTGCTATCACACCAAATACCGCACCTCTTATAGTCCATTTTGCAAATAATCTATTTTTCATACTACAAATGATCTCATACCAAATCGTGGGTATGGACAGATAAAATATAGGCATATAAAAGTAAGAGTACCTTCCATAAAATCCTGCACTCTGATTTGGATGTACCATAGCATAGATATGGAATATTACAAGCCAATAATGTATAATATATGCCGATAACAAAACAGATACGAGACTTTTTAATAACCAGGGAGTTGTCTTTTTTATAAGTAAAATCACACCTGCTATGACAGTACTAATTCCAACAAATTCCATAAAATTGCCAAACATCCATCTATCATTTACATCAAAAAAATATCCTATTAATCTTCCAATCACACTAAAAAAATTCTTTATGTCCTTTAATGATATAATTATATTGGAATTTTCGGATATCCTGTTATGTTCCAATTGTTTCTTTGCAAACAACATATAAAGGGGCAGTGCAAAAAAAGCAAGCGCAAAGAGGTACATAACTGCGGTATTCCATATTTTTCTTTTTTCTTTGGCTAAACATTTCTTTATAAGATGTGCAATGAGCAATGGGAAAACAATAAAGAATGCCCCATACTGGCTATACATCCCGCCTACACATGCTAAGATAAATATAATCTCATCTAAGGTTCTATTTCTTTCATTTATTTTTATATAATAGTAGAGAGAAATGCATAGAAACATAAGCATCAATGCATATTCCGAACACTCCTGAATACAATAAATCCAACGATAAGTTGCCCCCATAGAACATACTACACCTGCCGCTAATAAAGGTGTCGTCATGTTTTTTAAAGATTTGTATATACATATTCCTGAAACTGCTCCACACAGAACATTAAACATACGAAACCATAAAACAGATTTTCCAATCTTGAGCCAAAAATGCATAAGAAAATTATACAATGGAGGCTGAAAAGTATTAATAATCGCTCTATACATATCCCCATTCCTAATACTTTTCTGTGAAATAGTATATTCAACCCATTCATCCCCCCAAGGTGATGAATGAGTTAAATTAAAAACCATCATAAACAACAAAAAAGCAACAGCTATATAAAACAACAAGCTATCATCACCAAATCGTCTCGTTTCCATCTTTATCCCCTAAATATAAAAAGTTTACTGGCAATATAATTGAGCATAATAACTGCAATATTAGATATTGCTTTCATTAAAATATCATTCCAACCCAATATTTTTACACTTACAATCATAATTATTAAATCCAAAATACCTGTCATTATACGACACAGAAAAAAAGACAATACTTCTTTTATTACACTTTCCTTATTCCACGTTTTACTCTCAAACACCCATATTTTATTTGTAATAAAAGCAAAACTAACTGCAAGCAACCATGAAACTACTGTACTGGATACGACAGTCCACCCAATCATATATGTACATGCATAATAAGATATAATATTTATGATTGTTGTACATATACCAAAAAAGAGATACCTAATCACACCTTTATACTGATTAAAAGCCTTTTTAAACATCTATTTCTATTTTCCTTAATGTTTTATTTATCTTCTTAAAATCTTTCACAGCCTGTATACCAATCCTAGTAATCTTTTTCAAGTTAATAGAATTAACTCCACCTTGTCTTGGTCTAAAGGTAATCGGAATATATTTTACCTTTAATTTTTTCTTGGCATAAATTACAGACAGAATCACATTAGATAAATTGAAATTCTCCGGCACTAAATAAAGATTTTGTTTCAATATTTTCCCTTCCATCAGCCTGAAAGGTGTATTCGCATCTGTAATTTTTTCCCCAAAACATATCTTTATAACCAATTTTAAAATCCTCGTTACAAAAATTCTGGATATACCATCTTTCCGTTGATTACGATAGCCAATAATCATATCGAATTCTTTCCTCTGCTCCCAAAAAGGCCAAAATTCGTCTGCTAATGTCTGCCCATCGGAATCTGTCTGAAAAACATAATTCGCTTCATGTTCCAAAGCATAATGATAAGCATAAAGGAGTGTTGCCCCATGTCCGCTGTTTTCTTTTGATAAAGCAATTAACTGTGGTCTGCTTTTGGTACATTCTAACATAATTTCATAAGTATTATCTTTACTACCATCATTCACTATCACTAGTCGCGAGTCTGCTCCTATCTGACTTACAACAGGATACCATTGTTCAATCACTCTTTGTATTGTCTCCTGTTCATTATATGCAGGAATAACTATATATAGATTCTCCATTTTGCACTCCTTTGTATAAGAATTATTTTTTTCTCAAACATCCTATTGATGTGATTATCAATTTTTTATAATATTGAAACTCTTCATTTTTATGATACTGCAAGACTACAGTTAGATTTACTACAACAAAAACCATCACAGCCTTGATACCAAAAGATAAATATCCATTTCCGATATTTATATATTCATAAAATTTTACAGCAACATGTACACCAATAAAACTCAATATCCATCCAAATATGTAACTCCACATTTCTTTTACATATATTAGATATCCTTTATCAAATAATGGTCTATATACTAATATAGGAAAAGAATATAAAAAGATAACTAAAGAGCTTATAAATGTACCAATAAATACTCCAATTATTCCATATAGATATGTCAATGAAATAGAAACTACAATATTAATAATTGATTCAACTAATGGAACATATCTGTCCTCGTAATAGATTCCAGAAGCATTCTTAAATGTCCCAAGGGCTCCACGCATACCTGTTTGCCAAAAATTTATAGATAGTACAAAAACAATACTTAAATCAAATAAATACTTTTCCCCTAACCAAAGCATAATAAAATTCTGAATCAAATAAAACATACAAATGCTTGCAACGGTATATAGCCAAAAATTCAAAAAAGAAATTCTTTTATATATACTATAATTTTTTTCTTTATTATTTTCTATAAGCAAATCTCCTACAGAAGCCTGAAGGGTGCTTATCATTTGTGCTAAAATACTGCTAAGTGGATTAATAATTGTAAGGTAATTAGAATATAAACCTTCAGCAACAATATTAACCATGCGGCTTATAATAATATTGTCAGTTCCAAAAACAATATAGCTTCCTATTCTATGGAAAAGAAGTCCTTTCACTTTTTCCATGATATCCCGTTGTATTTGATGCGATAGTTTTCCTGAAACTCTTTCTTTTAAATATGGATACTTCCTATCAGCACATATCTGAATAATTATATTTTCTGCTATCTTACATATGATTCCAACTACTAAATACAAAATGAAATTATGGGTATATATCAAAGTCAATATTTGCAAAATCTGAAGAATCACCACTCCAATGATATCGCATAAACTTATAATATAATTTTTTTGATTGGCATATATAATAGAGCGCTTATATGAAAAAGCATACGATGAAACTGATTCTAATAAGAATAAATAGTATAAAATATAAATGTTGTCATGAATATTTAAATCGCCTATTATATTTTTTATAAGTGGAGTAATAAGTATTCCAATTAGCAATATAACACCAGCAATTAATCTGTAACACTGTTTATAAAAATTCATGATCATTTTGATCTCTTCAATATGCTTCTCTTTAACCGGCTTATAAAGATTATATATAATGGCGGAGCCAATCCCTAATTCTGCGATAGAAAGCATAGAAATAATGCTTCCAAACAATGCATATATTCCATTATATTCATCTCCCATGATTTGAATCAAACAGGTTTTTCCAGCAAATGAAAGAATAATTTTCACGAAATACAAAACAACAACCGCTGCCATATTATAAAAAGAATTTTTAATTCTCATATTTACCTCAAAAAAGAACTTTAAGACTTTGCCAAAATTTTATACTTTATAATTCTAACCATATACCAAACCGGCATTTTAACAAAAAACCATATCAAATAAGATATGACACTAAATTTTATGTTTTTTCCCCGATTTAAAAATTTAATTCTCATGTATCTGCAGGTTTTATTATACTCACGAAAATTAGTAATTCCCTCTACTATGGGTTTAATCTTAAGAGATTGACGAATATAATAACAATATCCTTGAAAATTATCCTTATGCCCAACAAGCTCATTAATGCCACTTTGAGTAAGACCTGTAGGCTGATAGTCTGCTATATATAGAGATTCATTATACCAACGTATTTTTTTCCCTTCTGCTGCTATTGCATCCCAACATACGCTTTCGGTAACAAAATATTCCCCCTCAAATTCTGGAAATGGATGTCTTCTCATTATAGATGTTTTATAAATCTCTGCTTTATCGCCCATAAGTCCTAACCTCTTACGTTCAAAATTTGTAGCCTCAATCCACTCTCCATCCCTTAATTTAGGTCTTCCGCCACATATGGTTCCATCTGGAAGGACCTTCAATCCTGCAACTCCTGCCAGATTATTGTTCCGCAAATTACTTATCCAATTATTTGCTTTTTCTATAGAATCCTTTGGTAAATAATCATCACTGTCTACGATAAAGAAATATTCACCTCTGGCTATATCAATCCCCTTATTAATTGCTCTGTGCTTTCCTCCATGTACTTGCTTTATGTAAAAGATATCAAATCTGTCAGTATCAAACTTTGCTACTGCTTCCTCAGTATCATCGAAAGAACCATCATCTATAATGATCCATTCGAACTTATAAGAAGTTTGTTCTTTTAAAGATATATATAATCTTTGCAGCAACTGACACCGATTGTAAGTAGCTGTAAAAATCGTAATAGGAAGTGCCATCTTTATATCCTCATTTAAATTTTATTTTTCTTTTTATGTTTTTAATAATTGTTCCTTCTCTTGTATATTGCCTTAATCTATAAATATTTCGATACAATCCACATACTGGATTTGCAATTAAAGGCAATACTTTTTTCTGAATCTGCAATTCTTTTTCTCTAATCTTTCTGTCATCTATAGATGTCCAAGAACCATCGTACCAATGAATACCATGCGTATCTTTTGTTATAATCATCTTTCCAGTCTTATATTCCATTGGACAGAAATAACCGCTTGGCAATATTACTGCTCCTGCAACTATCTGCATTTTATCTTTTTTCACATATCCTCTTTCCACAAACCAATCAGTTGTATAACTTGTACATGGTTTAAGATTCAATGATCCATCTAGATTTATAAACAATAACTTTAAATATAGATCTCTTAAATTCTTTATTACTTTATGATTTTCAATCGCACCAAATCCTAATCCAGAATTAATATTACAGTCCTGCTCCAGGGCAAAGAAAAGATCATTCTGCCTCAAATCATCCAGACTTTTTATCAGTTCAACATCTGTATCTAGATAGAACCCCCCATAACAAAATATAATGTCTAATCTCGCATAATCGGAAACAAATGCCCACTTTTTATTATCGTATGCTTGTTTTGTATATTGAATCTTATTCACGTCATAATTTAATTCATTCCATTCTATAATTTCATAATCCGGACAATTTTTTTTCCAACTCTCAATACATTTCTTTACTTTTTCCGGGAGTTCCCCTTTTCCAAACCAACAATAATGAATCTTCTTAGGTATTGGCATTATGCTAATACTCCTTTCTAATGCCTATTTTCTATTGTATTTGTAAGCATCTAATATAACGAATTGCCTTAGCACTAAAAAAGATAATAAAATTATAATTCACCAGATTAAGAATAGGTTCATTCAATGTCCACAATGCAATACAAATCCCACTAATAATCAAATCATATCTTTTTATTTTGACAAAATAGTACATAATAATAGTCATAAAAAGCAAAAATAATGCACTAAAAATAGCTCCCCAATTTTGAAGCATAATAGTATAACCAGAATCAATATAAAAATAAGAATTCTCGTCTATATGCAGTAAATCTAAATCTACATTTCCTCCTAGTAGGGAAAAACCAAAAATCTTCATTGACTGACTTGTTAGGCTCAACCTCCAGTTCATCGCCTTATCAAGAACGTGCGAAAAAGATATAATTATATTATTAATACCTTCCGGTAAAATTTCTCCAATAATAGGCACATTTGAATTGCCCGCACACTCTGCCAAAAAGAAATTTGTCAAAAAGCAAAAGGGGAAAAATATTATAGTTATTTTTGAGGTTATTAATTTTCTTCCAATTCTGTTTTTAATTGAAGCACATAATGCAAGAGCAATAAGCGTAATCAAAAGTAATGATCTGCTTGTTGAGACAACTGTAGCAATTACCAAAAAAAACACAAGAATTATATAATGAATAGTTTTTAAATTGCACTTTTTGTTGCTTATATATAATAATATTACTATGCTTACCTGTAATCCTAATGTATTATATGATGCCCCTATCCCAATTATTTGAAATAAAACAAGAAATGAAAATGAACTATAAAATACTAATTTTAACAATTTATCAGTATTAATATTCTCGCAAGCAATCATACATATAAATATAGTAAGGAAACTATAATTTTTAAACGCTCTCCAACTATATACAGAATACATTAGGATGGCAAAATAAACCAAAAACATTTTAAGTGTTATCTTTCTCCTAACAAAAACAGAAAAAATACCACTCAAATTTGCACCTAACATAATCAATTTAAATTCCGCTCTATATATAGATGAATTTTTTCCCATATAATATAGATTGATGCCCCACAAAAAAATCATTAAAAAAAACTCATATCTATTTATAACCGATCTCGCTACTAAATTTTTATTATCTGCTTTCATAGGTATATATTCACAATCTATTTTATTTATTATTTTCTGGAATATATGTATTCTGGTAATATTCTTCTATTACCTTTATTTCTTTTCTCAAATCATATTGGTTAATCACATAATCTGTTTTCTTCTCTTCGCTTCTAGAAACCGCAGCTTCACAAATTTTATCTTCCCATTCTTTTTTATCTCTCAATGACACATAAGCTACATCACCAGATATATTAGTCATCTGCGTAATATGATCTGATAGTATACATTTCAAGCCATTTGCCTGTGCCTCTACTGCTGTAAAAGGAAACCCCTCAAACTCTGAGGACATAACAAACACATCCATTGCCGAGTAAAATTCGTTCACATTAGTTATGTTCCCCGTAAAAAGCACATAATTTTCAAGACCTTTTATATGAACTAAACTTTTCAATTCCTGTTCCAACTCACCATCACCAATAATCATAAGTAAAAAATTCTTATTTCTGTTTATCAAATCAGGGAGCAACTCTATCAAAAACCTTTGATTTTTCTGTTTTACCAATCTTCCTACATTTCCAACAACTACTTTTTCCTCTATACAATATTGCTTTCTGATCCTTTTTCGATATGATTCATGATAACGGTACTGATCTATAAAAATTGCATTATGTATGATCTTGTAACGTTTTGACATCATAAATTTTTCTGTGTATTTACTTCTACCCGCCAAATCTGAACAGGATAATCCTACATTTATAGAATTTTCTAAAATACTCTTTAAGAGTAAGCGAAATACTCTATCCAACCATTTCGTAGAGAAATTTCCAGAATTATGCGAATGGGCAATTACATTAGAAGTCCTTGCAATTTTCGCTGGAACTGTTCCTGTCAGCAATCCTTTAAAGCTACAGCTATTTACATGTATAGCGTCATAAGGACCTTCTTTTTTGATACACCGATAAACTTCAGCCATTCTTCCCGCCATATTAGACTGTTTCCTGCACAAAAATATCTTACAGCCATATCCAATCGCTTCATCATAGAAATCTAAACGTGTTCTGTCATAAACCAACAAGTCAATAGAAAACTTTTCATAATTTATGGTTCTCAAAATATTCATCACAAAGAGTTCATTTCCGCCTACTCCCAGAGAGCCAACTATAATTAATACCTTTATTTTCCGTCCCATCACTTTTTTACATCTTTCCCATTTAAATATTCCATAAAGCTCTTCTTATTCTCCATCGCATTTATTGTTGGTCTTCCCAAATTCTCTCTTGCTCCAATAGCGCATTTCACTTCAACAAAACTCAATCCCTCATATTCTTTTACCCTTTGCAGTTCTCTATCCAATTCTTCAAAATTTTTTGCCCTATTAACATATGAGTAGCCACAAGCCTTAGCAATCGCAGGTAAATCGATTTTTTCGGCAACTGTCGGCATTCCCCCAACTGTTTCATGTGCCCCGTTGTTAATTACGATATGAACTAAATTATGCGGATTATTAGCGCCCAACACTGCCATAGAGCCCATGTGCATTAAAACAGCACCGTCTCCATCTATACACCATACCTTTTTGTTCGGTTTACTAAGTGCTATCCCAAATGCAATGGAAGAGGCATGCCCCATGGAGCCAACAGTCAAAAAGTCATATTTATGGCTTTCTCCATTGGCATCACGGATTTCAAAAAGTTCCCTGCCTGCCTTTCCTGTTGTCGCTATTACCGGATCTTCTCCAGATATCTTAACAATATGCCGGATAATTTCTTCACGTACCATTTCATTCTCATTTTTGTATTCCGTCTTTCCTTCATAAGAAAGTGCACCCTTGCGTATAATAAACGCTGCATTTTTGCCCATTGCAAGCAATGTCCTGAAATCTGCCATTATACCAGCTGTTTCCTCTTCTGTTGTCTTCCTATCTATTATAAAAGACTTAATATCCATATCCTCCAACAGCTTTACGGTTATTTCCCCCTGATAGATATGCTGCGGTTCATCATAAACTCCCGGCTCTCCACGCCATCCGATAATAAAAAGAACGGGTATTGCATATACCTTATCATTAAGCAGAGATGCTACTGGATTTATTATGTTTCCCTCTCCGCTGTTCTGCATATAAACTACTGGTATTTTTCCAGTGGCAAGGTGATAACCTGCCGCAATCGCTGTGCAGTTTCCCTCATTCGCCGCAATGATATGATGTTTTGAATCAATTCCATAATAATCCATAAGGTAATCACATAATGCCTTTAATTGAGAATCCGGTATTCCTGTATAAAAATCAGATCCTATAATTCTCACTAAGCTTTCCGCTTTCATAATTTTAATTATCCCTTCTCAAGAATCCGGCTGTACAATTCAAAAATCGCATCCATACTTAATGACACAGGATTATTCTTTAGTCTTATGGAATTTACTGATCTTGCTAATATTTCCAAAGTCCTGTCATTGTATTTTGGTATTTCTAATTCCAATTTTCCAAAAATCTTCTGAAACCCCTCCGCTCCGGTCTTGGCACTGTCATACCCCATAATAACCGCCAGTTTATAAAACATGCTTGATAAATATTCCTTCCCTCTTGGATCCACACATTTATCAATATTAGCAATCATATACGGCCAAATTTCCCGGACGCACAAGGCTGCTCCGTGCCCATGTGCTATACCATACATACTAGTTAGTTTATAACACATAGCATGTCCAGCTGTTGTCTGTGCAATATTAATGGCTTTCCCAGCAAGATGAGAGGCAAATAGCATCTCCCTGCCCGCTTCATAGTCACCTTTTAGATAGCCGTCCAAATTAGCAAGTATTTTTTTAATCGCTTTCTGCGAATATTCCATACTCTCATTTGTTGAATAAATTGACCAAAAAGATTCTATTCCATGACATAATGCATCCATTGCCGTCGATTTTCTTTGATATATAGGTAATGTTTTCAAAACAGATGGATCCATCACAACCGCATCAGGGATGCAGCTGTCATTTGTAACGGACTGCTTTTCTCCTTTATAGTAAATGACCGCAAACTGAGTGGCTTCGCTTCCTGTTCCAGCCGTTGTAGGAATCGCCAGTAATTTTATATCATTCGGGATAATCGTTTGCTGCAGATAATTTTTACTATGATCCATATCAAAAAAGAGCTTAATGCATTTTGCCACATCAATGGCGCTGCCTCCTCCTACTGCAGCAATCAGATCATATTCCCCTTGGCAAAAAAGGTTAATACCGCTGACTACTGATTCATATAATGGATTGGAGCTGAAATCAGAAAAGCATACCACCGCTATTTTCAAGTCTTTCTCGATTGACTGAAAATAGTTTTTTATCATCAAATATGGCCAGGAACTATCACAAACTAGAAAAATTCTGGAAATTTGATTATCCTTTATATATTCTGTCAACTGGGAATACATTTTATCGGCAATCAAAATCTTCTGCTTCACCATTGATAATTCCTCCAACCTGATTATTAGCTTTCTACTGGTATTAGTGTTATTATATCTTTAATTGACATACACAAATCGTCGCATTCTTTTGCACGATGGTTTTCCAAAATAATTTTGGCTGCATTCTGCATAGCCGGAAATCCTGTTCTTGTTAATTGATTTGCATATATAACAATATTTACTCCTCTTTCTTTAAACTCCTCTTCTGTTACAGAGTTAAAAGATGTTGGCACAACAATAAGCAAGGTGCTTTTATTCTTTCCACGAAATTTTGCTACAAACTCAAAAATCTCATCAGGCTCTTTTTTTCTGCTGTGGATCATAATCGCATCCGCCCCTGCTTTTACAAACGCAAAGGCTCTTTTCAGGGCATCCTCCATTCCTCTTTCAAGAATCAGGCTTTCTATTCTTGCACAAATCATGAAATCCTGTGTTTTTTGTGCCCGCTTCCCTGCAGCAATTTTAGCGCTGAAGTTTTCTATAGAATCCTGTGTCTGTATTTCATCTGTTCCGAAAAGAGAATTCTTTTTCAGTCCTGTTTTATCTTCAATAATAACCATAGATACACCCATACGCTCCAGGGTTTTAACTGTATAAACAAAATGTTCCGTCATTCCCCCTGTATCACCATCAAAAATAATAGGCTTTGTTGTAACTTCCATAATATCGTCGATCGTACGAAAGCGGGAGGTCATGTCTACCAGCTCAATATCCGGTTTTCCCTTCGCCGTGGAATCACACAAAGAGCTTATCCACATAGCATCAAATTGGCGGGATTGGCCATTCTGATATACAACTGTTTTTTCCGCAATCAGCCCGGTGATCCCGCTGTGTGCCTCAATAGCGGATATTGTACCTTTCAATGCAATTGTTTTCTTTAGTCTTGCACGCCGTATATCCGGAAGAGACAGATCTGATCTTGCCCTGTTTTCCAGTTCCTGATATCTCTGTTCGCCGGAATAGGGATATTCTACTAATATACCCCCATAAGAAGCTAATAAAGATATTACTTCATCTCGAACGGGTTTCTGAAATCCTTCCTTCCAATCATCTCCGTGCACAACATAAGCCGGCCGGTATTTTTCTAAATTCTCTTTATAACTAAGAGTCCTCTGCTCCACTACCCTATAAACCCCGTTTATATTCTCAAACAATGCCTTGCGTTCATCATATGGAAGTAATGGGAAACGTTTATATGTAACCACTGCTTCATCAGAAAGAACACCGATCATTAATTTTCCTAAACGCGATGCCTTTTGAATAATTGCCATATGACCGCTGTGCAGCATATCGGCTGAAAAACACATATATACTATTTTAGACTCAATATCTTTCAATCTTTTTCGTACAATGGCCAGATCATCGGAATCATCTACTTCACTACAAAACAGATTCCTAATATCCAATGGATAGAGTTTACATTTATCTGAAATTTCATTAAAAGCATTCTCTGCGTAACACTTTGCTTTCCCATGTTCACAAAATTCCGTAATCTTACTAATCCATTTATTCCATTCATCCTTTTTTAACATATACATTGGCTGGGCAGCCATTACGTCATCAAAAAATTCAGTACCTATTTGGGCGATATGTGCATTTTTTATAACTGCTTTGAAATCCTTTTCCGGCAGCATTTGTGTAGAGCTTACAATCATACAACTTTGAGAATTCTTGATAAGAATATCTATCACTTGATTTTCAAATACTAAATCACCGTGAAGCAGTAAAATATCTTCATCTTTTAAATATTCTCTCGCGCAATAGATGGAATATATATAATTTGTTTCTTTATATAACGGATTTTTCACAAACGTAATGTGTATCGGCAAATCAAGGCTTTGGCAGTAACTAATAAGAACACTGTCAAACATTCCAGTCGTTATTACCGCTTCGCGAATGCCAACTTCTGAAAGTTGTCTCAGCTGCCTGCTTAATATTGTCTCTTTACTTGAAATTTCTGTCATACATTTCGGATGTTCCGAAGTCAAAACACCCATCCGGCTTCCTATTCCGGAATTTAAAATTAATGCTTTCACTGAGACCTCCTATTATAGATATCCATAAGCTTCTTTACTTCTGCTGCAATATCATATCCATGGGCTTGTATCTGTTTTTTTGCCTTTTCACAAGCCTCCGTTCTGTCACAGGGACAATAATCTTTCATAATGATATCAGCCCAATACTTTTCACCTTTATCAAGTTCCAAAAAATTTACTAACTCTGTCACTCCTGCCTCTTTTGGCACATTGGCAGATGCATAACACAGCAGACCTGTGGCCTGTGCCTCAATCAGTGCCAGACCAAGACCTTCCCAAATGGAAGGAAAAAGAAATATATCCATACATTGGAGCAGTTCTGCATTATCTGTGCGCATACCCAGCATACATACATTATTCTCTATTCCAAGAAAACTCACTTCCCCCTCTATTTCTCCCCTGAGTTCTCCATCTCCCACTAATAAAAGAACTGCGTCTTTTCGCATTTTCCAGATTTCAAAGAAGACTTTTACTAAAAAAGAATGATTTTTGGGAGCATACATTTTTCCTATTGTTCCTACGACAAACTTGTTTTTTAGATTTAAAGCTTCTCTGTAGTTATTTCTTATATCTGGATAAAATGAAAACCTTTCTGTATCTATTGCATTATTTAATACTTGATACTCACTTCCCTGAAACAACCATTCTCCAGCCTGTTTTGAACACGCCAGAGCTTTTGTATAAGATTTTCTAAACATCCCCCATAACACCTTGTGTAGCAGCTCATAGCCACTTTGTGTTGTATGCACATGTGCAATCCGTACCGGAATCCCTACTTTTCTTGCGGCCAAAAGCTCAATTGCCATAGTAGCGCTATTACCATTAACATGGATCACATCATATCTTTTTGCTTTCAATAACTGTTCAAGATTATATGCATATGAATAAGGATTTTTCTTCCTTTTTCCAAGACAATAATAGACAGATCCATTTTCCTCTAACTCTTCAAGAAGCCTTTTATCCGGTACACTGGTTGATGCAAAATCTATCTGAAAATACTCTTTATCTATAAAGCGGTAATAATTCATCATTACAGTGGCAAGACCGCCACAGGAAACAAAATCGGTGCATATGACAATAAGAATTTTTTTCATAATATCTTCTCATCCTTTAAGTCACTTATCATTTCTTTATGCCGCTAACCTCCAAAATTCTCTTGCAACTTTCCCCTTTCTGATATGTATATACCAAATCCCTGATACGTTTTCTTTCATTGGAGTATCGGTCGATATTTCTCGCAAACTCATCGATCCAACACCAAAATCCTTCTTTATCATATATTCTTTTTCCTGGCATATATTCTTTGGCATTTTTAAATACAAAACCTCTTTTTTCTTTGTATTCCTCATAATCCGGAATCACAAAGGCTTCGGGTTTATCTCGCAGCAAAAACTGTAATGAAACAGAACTATAATCTCCAATAAGTCCATTAATCTGCCCCATCAAGTCGTATAAATAATATCCCTCCCTTTCAAACTCTTCATGAGAAAGCACTTTGAAATGAGAGTATATCCGCTTTTTATATTCAGAAGTTTTCTGGCTTGGATGCAACTTTACTATCAGCAGACAATTTATATTCTTCATCTGTTCATTTATTTCACTGTAATCACTTTCTTCGAATAATGGAACTAGTTCTTCCTGTCGGGAATCGTTATAGCCCAAATAATCTGACTGTCTGAATGTCGGGGCCCATAACAACACTTTATCATACTCGCTAAAATCATATATTCTGCGAGGCTTCAACATTCTGTCTACCATAGGTTCACTGGCAACTACCATCTTTTCTTTTGAACACATATATGCCTTTGCCAATATTGGAACATATAGAGGTGATGTAGCCAGCATATAGGTAAAGTAATTCTCATTTCCGTTATTGATTTTGGTTAAAGCACCAATCGTTTTGTAATTTGCAATTCCATGCTGCAGATGAAAAACAATCTGGTTATTAGATGGAATAATCGGCAATTGGCCTGCTGTATAAAATACATGTCCGGCCCTCAAAAACCATTTTACTGCTTGTATATGCGTGACATATTTCACGTTCTTTTCTTCTGTTCCAAAATACTCTTCTGATTCAACGGCACAGATTATTTTATTCTTTATATTATATCTATTATCAATAAGGTACTGCAGTAATGGCGCCAGATTATATGTAATTCCTTTATTCCCGGAATAAAGCAAAATAAGATTATCTTTTTTTTGACACCATTTGTTCACTGCAGATATACCCTTAAAAACAGTACTTTTCAGAATTTTTTTTATCATAGTATTACGCAACATAGTTTATCTATAAAAATTCCTTTTCTCTTATTTTTATGCCAAATTATTATCCATAAGGCTATCTACAAGAACTGCAAATTTTTTATTGAATATTTCATTATTATTTTGAGCTTTTATTTGTAATTCAGATATAATGCTTTCATAATTACATATCACTTTTTTCAAATCAGATATCGTTTCTATTACTATAATGCTCTTCTGCTTTTCGAATACTGCCTTTGTAAATTCAAGCTGATGGTTGTTCACATGCTCCCCAAACTTCTTCTGACGAGGCACTACAATGGGGATTTTTCCTATTTGCAATGGCATAATAAAGCTGGATGGTCCACCATGTGTAATTACAATCCTCGCTTTAGATACATATCCAACCATCTCCTCATATGAAAATAATTTTTTCCACGTGCAATATGCTGGTTTATACGTACAGTATCCAGTCTGTATTATGACATTTTCCTTAATTACCTTATCCTTTTTTAACAGGTCAACCTCTTCTATCAATCGATTAAACGGCTGCTCATGTGTTCCTACTGAAACAAAAATCATTTTTTATCTCCTATCACAGTCCATCTATACTAAAAAATACCTCCAAAATTTATTGCCTTTGGATAAACCTTTTTCATCTCTTCCCATTCAACAATCATTTTATCAACTA
Source organism: Clostridiaceae bacterium (assembly GCA_910574345.1). Lineage (GTDB taxonomy): Bacteria > Bacillota > Clostridia > Lachnospirales > Lachnospiraceae > UBA3402. The sequence goes on from CAJSZV010000011.1 coordinate 95,769, forward strand.
TAGGATAGACTATCTTACCTGTTAGTGTCGGCTTATCAATGCGGTCAAATACCTCTATGTAAATCAATTTTGCTCCCAAAAGCTTTCCCAAATAGAAAAAAGGTACCGCCACGGCTGCTCCAGATGAAATAATCAAATCTGGTCTTTCTTTTCTTAACACCTTCCATGCTAATCCTGTATTAATGATTAAGGCTTTTAAACTTCGGTTCGTGGGAAAAAAGCAAGGGTACACTTTCTCACTTTTAAGCAAACTTCTTGCATCCTCTTTATCAAAAGTAACCCAGAACCGTTCTTTATCCTTCCAAAATGGCCTTAACATATATAGATGTGCCAAATGACCTCCTGAGGATCCCACTAAACATACTTTCATATTCTCACCCACACCATTCCATCATCAATTCCTCAGCATACCTCTTCATACTGCTCTTCAAATCCTTCGGCGTGACCTCTTTCTTAATACCCGCCAGCTTTCGATATTTATCAAAGATATTGGTAACCATTTTCATGGATAAGGGTTTTCCTAATTTTGACAGAAACATCCATTCATCATATCCTGCCCCCCATTCAAAGTACTCATGGTCGTCCAGCCACATCACCATCTGTTCCTGAAGGGTCTTGGAAAATAAATGCACGGAATATTCCTTTCCATTTTTCTTTTTTATCGTAAGAATTGCTTTTTTCCGGTTATAATCTTTTACCTGCATCCTCAAGAGCTCACTTACTTCAATCCCATGATAAAAAAGAAGCCCCATCATAACCTGATCCCGCATGCAGACCCTTTTTCGGAAATCGCTGCCCAGTTCTCCATACTCCCGGATAATTGCCTGGAAAAACGCGTCAATCTCTTTTTTGGTAAGAAGTGCATTTTTCTGTGAATCTTTCTTTATACATATACTTTTTAGTGGTGTGGCCTTCTCTATAATCCCCTGGGCTGATAAATATGCCAAATAATAATTAAATACTTTCTGTTTCCTGTATAGAGTGGATGGCTGACGCTTTTTCTCCAATGAAAGATATTCCAGATAAGCCTCCATTTTCCCCTCCCACTTATCCCTTTCAGCAGAAGAATCTGAAGACAACCATTCATGCAAATGCTCCAGATCCAGACGATATGCTTTAGCAGTCCGCTCATCCAGTCCTCTTTGAACTACCTGACGGTTGATAAAACCATCAATCAATTGGTTTGAATTCGATTGGCTTACCACCAAAATGCATCTCCCTTCTGCTTTCTTTTTACAAAATAATTTTAATTATTTGTAGTTATTAGAGCTTTAAATTTCGCAGATTTCTATAATCTGCGAAATTTCCTTCTTTTCCCCGGAAATTCAAGGCTTTTCCTATCCCAGGTGACCACAAACCTGACCATAAATATTTTCGTGCTATCTTCCATCTCTCTTTTTCGTATTGCAGCCATACCGAAAACCCTTCTGAATTTTCACTGGATTTTGACCATAAATCTGACCAGAAAAGCCGATATTTCCCCCGATTTGGGCCATTTTTAGCCAATAATCCCTTGAATTTACAAAAAATCCTGAAAATTAGTATGGCTTTTTTGTGTGACATGTGGTAAAATGACGTCGATATGAACATAGCTGAAAAAATATACGTCCTTACTGAGCCTGAAAACAGCCTTATAAGTCTTTCGCAGATTATAGAAATCCAAGAATCAAATAAGAGAGGGATTCGATATCCGCAATCATATAAAGTAAACAATATTAGCGGAGCTTGTGTATACATAAAAATGGGGCTGTCGGGAAATAGGTAGTTCCAAACAGGGGGAGGTATGATTCGTACGAATCACACCTCCCCCTGAAACTTTTTGCAAAAAAGAAAAAAGATGGCTAACGACAACCATCTTTCTCCCCGTTTCATGTTATAATGAAACTCTGCTAAAACAAGATTATTACAACAACTTTTTTGAGTTTCGGCAACAGAAAATTAACTTCAGTTTTTACTAATTGGGTTTACCCGACTTGCTCTCAATTTTCTTTACAAGAACATCCTCCCCCAAAATCTCCACACTTTCCGGCACCCGGACATACTCAAGGCTCTCACAGCCATTGACCGTATAATTTCCGATACTTTTTACTCCGTCAGGAAGATAGAGGCCGGTCAGTTTCTTATTCTGATAAAAGGCCTGACTGGCAATCTCCGTAATCCCTTCAGGAACCACAATCTTTTTCTCAGCAAAGTAAGAATGGAACGTCGAATTCCTTTTGAAATTACTGCGGATCCCTTTTTCTCTGAAAAAAATATGCAGCAGTTGGATAATGCCATTCAGCAGATAAAGAACGACCAAGTGGTTGTTAAGTCCATGAAGAAATTGGAGGATATGGAATGTGAATAAAATTACCTTTGCTGATAATGCCTGGGAAGAGTATTTATACTGGCAATCCCAGGACAGAAAAACACTAAGTTACTGATAAAGTCATTGTAAATGGAATATAAAAGAAACTCCAGAAGTGCATATGACAGGTGTTGTCTGGACTACAAAAAATGCGCCCGTTTTCGGACGCATTCTTCTTGCTGCTCTGAATGATTCTGTCAGCAGTATAGTAAAAAACCTACATTTTAAAGCGGTAGCCTACTCCCCATATGGTCTCGATATACTGGGGCTTAGCCGTGTTGAACTCAATCTTTTCTCTTATCTTTTTAATGTGCACGGTTACTGTAGCAATATCCCCGATGGATTCCATATCCCATATCCTGGAAAATAGCTCTTCCTTTGTATAAACATGATTAGGATTCTGGGCCAAAAACGTAAGCAGGTCGAATTCTTTCGTAGTAAAGTTTTTCTCTTCCCCGTTGATCCACACCCGTCTGGCAGTCTTATCAATCTTCAGGCCCCGGATCTCTATGATCTCATTATCCGGCACGCCGCTTCCAATAAGCCGTTCATAGCGGGCCAGGTGGGCCTTTACCCTGGCCACCATCTCGCTGGGGCTGAAAGGCTTGGTGATGTAATCGTCTGCACCCAGGCCCAGACCCCGGATCTTGTCTATATCCTCCTTCTTGGCAGATACCATAATAATAGGGGTGTTCTTTACCTCCCGCACCTTCCTGCAGATCTCAAATCCGTCCGCTCCGGGAAGCATGAGATCCAGAATAAATAAGTCATACTCCTCCTGCAAAGCCCGGTGAAGTCCCTGCTCCCCGTCATTTTCGATCTCTACTTCAAAACCGCTGAGTTCCAGATAATCCTTCTCCAGCTCCGCAATACTTTCTTCATCTTCAATGATTAAGATTCTCTTCATGATATATAACCTCCTGGTATTTTCTCAACACGAAATGGATCTCTGTCCCGATTCCCTCCTTGCTTGTAGCCCATATCCTGCCGCCGTGATCCTCGATAATCTTGCGGACAATAGAGAGACCGATCCCGCTTCCCCCTTTGGAAGAATTGCGCGAGGAATCCGTGCGGTAAAAACGGTCAAATATATTAGGCAAATCTTTGGCGGCAATTCCCCGCCCGTTATCCTCAATCTCCACCTGAATGAAGTCTCCCACATCCTTAATGCGGATATTGATGATCCCTCTCTTCTTGTCCAGGTATTTTACCGAATTACTGATAATATTGTTGACCACCCGCTTCATCTGTTCCGCATCAGCGATAACGACCACATCTTCATCTACATAATTGAAATAGCCAAGCTCAATATTGTTGGAATCCAACTCAAGGCCGACTTCCTCTACACAGTCTTTGAAATAACTGGCAACATTGATCTTGGAAAATGTATAGGGAATCTTATTGGTGTCAATCTTCGAATAAAAAGTCAGTTCATCAATAAGACGGTCCATGTCATTGGCTTTATTATATATGGTACGGATGTATTTATCCAGCTTTTCCGGTGAAGAGGCCACTCCGTCCAGAATTCCCTCCACATACCCCTTGATGGCAGTGATGGGAGTCTTCAGATCATGGGAAATATTGCTGATCAGCTCCTTGCTCTCTTTGTCATACTGAACCTTTTCTTCCGTCGTCTCCTTCAGACGCATACGCATCTCTTCAAAGTCCTGGCACAACTGGCTGATCTCATCGTCATTATCCATATCCACGTCCAGGCTGAAATCCAGATTGCCGTTCTTAATCTCGTTGGTAGCCTGCTGAAGTTTATTAAGGGGGGATAAAAGAGCCTTGTAAACCCAGCCTGTCAGAACCACTCCCGTCAGCAGAAGAATCATGATCCCGGAAAACAGTATCTCAAGGAACATGGACTTTACCTCAGGGATAAAATCATCGACGCTGGATATGATAAATACGCTGCCCTCTTCCCCGTCGCTGTACCGGAAATCCACCTGCTTGATCAGATGCTGGGTATCCCCGTCCAGGTAGATTCCGCCTTCCAAAAAATTGTTGCCCGCCTCGTCATAATCAGGAAGGTGCTGATATATCTCCGAAGATTCATCCTCCTTGCCGGAGTAAATAAAGACATGGCCTTTTCGGACGATAAGATATGCATACTTTTGCTTCAGTTCCTGGTTAATCGTATCCAAAAAAGCCGGATCGGCAAAGCTGTCCGGGTCTGTGCTTATCTTCTCCCTTATGGCCTTCTGGCTGCCCTGAGTCAAACGGTTGAATATCTGCATGGAATTGCCTGAAAGCAAATCCACCTGCTCGGCTAAACCATAAGATTCACGGAAGGCCCTCATCTGATATGTACTCAGAAGGCTGAAAGCCAGATAAATCAATAACATAGGCACCAATGTTATGGTAATAAACGCGATTCCCAGCCGGGTTCGGAGCTTCATGGAACTTTATCCTTTCTCTTAGGAGATGAATCTGGCCGGTCCGATGCAAAAATACGGCCTAGCTTATAGAAATAGTATACCACATCTTACGGGCCCCGTTTATAAAATCATTCTAAACTTTCCTTGTATCCATTCCTTATTTTTCCTTTTTTCATGCCGATATAGTTTATATAAATACTTTTAATTTATTTTGGTCTAAAGGAGGATTATATGAGAGTTGATCAGGATTCTGCTATGAGGCTGTATAACCAGCCCGTACAGGCGAAATCAGCTTCTGCAGTTGCTTCCGTGCCTGTTGAGGCAAAAGCTGCCGAGACCGCAGAAAAAGCTGACAAACCAGATGTGGATCGTGTTGAACTTAGCAAGGATGCTAAAACAACCACAAAGATGAGTGATTCTGAAAGGGCTTCTTTGGTTCAGAGTCTGAAAGATGATTTGAATAATCAGATGTCCCGTTTCACTAATATGATGGTTCAGAATTTCCAGAAGCAGGGAATTAACTTCTCCATGGCTAACGGAGACGATTTCTGGAAGATGATGGCCAGCGGTAATTATACTGTGGATGAGAAGACAAAGGCTCAGGCTCAGGAAGCTATCTCTGAGGATGGTTTCTGGGGCGTTAAGCAAACTTCCCAAAGGATCTTTGATTTCGCCAAATCTCTGGCCGGAGATGATGTAGAGCTCATGGAGAAGTACCAGAAAGCTGTAGAGAAAGGCTTTAGCCAGGCTGAGGACGCATGGGGCGGTTCCCTTCCGTCTATCTGCGGCGATACTCATGAGGCGATCAACAAGCTGTTTGATGATTATTATGAGCAGCACAAATAAAGAATGCATATAGAGTAAGAGGCTCTTTCGGCACATCGGCTGTGAGAGGCTCTTTTCTTTATGGTAAAGACCACGGGCACAAAACAGCACCACAGGAATCAAAACTGCAAAATCCTGATTCCCGTGGTGCTGTCCTGTCAACCGGATATGATTATGCTACCTGTGACACCCATGTCCTCTTCCGCAATAGGAACCTGACTGTGTCTCACAGGAATAGTCGCAGTATCCGCCGCTGTGCTCATAGCCGCAGTAGTAATGGTCGTCATGAATATGACGGCCTGTCTCAGTACATCCCTCTACCGTACATACCGGACAACTGGTATCCGTATTCGATGCTGCCTGTCTATGATGTCCATGTCCGTGTGCAAAAGACGGGAATGCCATAAGTGCAGCTGCCAGTATACCCACAGCGGCAGCCCGCATGATCTTTCTGCTCCACATGTTCTTAACTCCTCCTATCATAGTTATTTCATATACCATTATACCAATGAATCCTCCCAGAATGCAACTTTCTTTTTTCTTAAATCTCTGGAATTATCCTGCTGCCCCCCATCCCGCCAATACATCAGCCTGCGTATCTCCTGTCCTGTCACTCCGGCAGGTCAAGAAGATCAAGAAGCTCCTGAACTCTCCTGCTGCTCTCCCCAAAGGATTTCACCGAAGCCCCCAAGTAGTCCGAGGCCTGGCGGGCTGTAAGGGTTCTGCTTCTCTCCACAGGCCCTCCTTCGGTCTCTGCCGTATAGACCCAGGTTACCTCCCCCAAGTTGTCTGTGAGGGCGAGAAGGACACAGCCGTAGTCATTCATCCTGGCGTCAAACACCGCCGAATTCCTGACGCCGTCCTCAAATCTCAAGGTCCAGCCATAGGGCTCTTTGCCGGTCTGCAGTTCATTTTTAAACCCTCCCATATGCTGCCCCATATTCAGGGTTCCGGCAAGACGCCCATTGGCCGATGCATCGCCCGCATAAGGATTTCTTGCCTTATACAGCCGTCCGGCCAGAGTCCCCACTACAAAGCCGTCTTTTAACACTGCAGCCTCGTTGATCTGAACCTGCTGCTCTCCATCTTTCCTATCCAGTACCAGGTTAAAGACACCCCTTCTGTTCCACGGCGAGGCAAGGCAGGAATAAACCACCAGTTTATAACTTCCGTCAGGCTGTCTCCTCATCTTATGTCTGCTGTATACAGAAGCAGAGCCGAAAAATGCTCCTCCTACGCGGATTTCATCCTCGTCTGCATCAAGATAAGTGATCATATAGGACTCCGTAGGAGAGCCAAGGACAAACAGCTTCACCCACGCTGCTGCCAGAATTACCAGAACCGCTGCGGCTATTCCCAGAGCCACATGTCTTATATTCCTTTTTTTCAATGTTTTCAGATAGTCGATCTCAAGCCTGGCTTCGTCCCGCTGCATGGATTTTTCTGTATCTATGGATGCTTTCATCCCCTCATAACTCTCCCTGCACCTGCCGCACCCGGCCAGGTGTTGTTCTATCTCACGGGACGTGATCTCACGGGTCAGGCCGTCCACATACAAAGGCAGCAAATCCTGTATTACCTCACAGGGAATCCTCTCATCCATTCTTCTTTACCTCCTTTATTATCAGCTCCTTCCCCCGGTAAAATGTGACTCTGGCCCAGTTTTCGCTTCTTCCCATAACCTCCCCGATCTGGGCAAAGGTCAGATTGCCGATAAGGCGCAGATACATGGTTTCCCGCATAGGTTCCTTTAGCTGGTGAAGGGCCTTTAATACCTCCAGGCTCTCCCACCTAAGCATATGGTTATCCTGAACAGACTCCTGCTTTCCTTCTTCCGCCCCTGGGCCGTCGGGCAGATCACCTGCCGTTATCTCAGCCTCCCGTCGGCGTTTCTGTCTCCTCACATATTCCAGCCACACATTTTGGGCTATGCCGCAGAGCCAGGTAGATACGCTGCTCTCTTCTTTGAATTCTTTCAGGTGCTTTAACGCGCGGCAGAAGGTCTCCTGAGTCAATTCCTGGGCCTCATCCGGATTCCGGGTTCTGGTCAGGAGAAAACCATATACGGTTCTTCCATGACTTTTATAGATTTCTTCCATAGAATCCATATGGTTTCCCCCTTTCTATCCAATGAGTGAGCGATAAAGGGGTTTCGTTACAATTTAATTCAATTTTTTGATGCCAGGGTCAAAAGGTCGTGTATGACATGCTTGCATGTCAATACATGACTTTGGGACCCGCAAAAACATGAAAAAGTAGCCCGATAGGGCGGATTTTGAATGTTTTTAGGATTGCGGGAGCATGAAATGCGAAGCAATCCGTAGGCATCAGGGGTCAAAAAACCTTTTGACCCCAACATCATTTTTTAAATCTCCATCCTGCGGCGGACCATATCCCTGATCTCTTTCTCCTCATCCTCAAACAACAGCATCTTATTATACTCATAGTACCGTTTACATTCATATTCCTGAAGGAAATGAAGGCTGTAGAATCCTGTATTCAATCCCGTAACAAAAACCACCATCTCCTGGCCGGTTCCGAATGCGCCCTCCATAAAGTCAAAGGCATGTTCAAGCCTTTCGGCGCACTGGTCAAATAAATCCTCGTAAGCCTGATTCTCCTCCTGGAAAATCTGAGACACCTTCTCCCACACTTCCTCTTCTGTTCCCCGTCCCTCCGCCTTTACAATCTGAAGGGTCCGTTCCAGTATGGTTAAAACATCCTGATAGAGGTAGTCCTCTCTGCGGCTCAGAAGACCGGATTCCAATTTATATTTCCGCTCTGCCTGCATACCGGCTGTAAGACCTGCCAGGTATTCCGCCGGCGAATCATACTCCGAAAGGCTTCCTCCTGACACTGGCCCGCCGGCGGCCTGACCCTGGTTCATGCTTCCGGGCTGCGACCGGCGGCCTGACAGGCCGCTTTTGTTCCCCGCCGGATCTGTCCCTTCACTTCTGGGCCTTAAACGCCGAAAGATTCTCTGCAGGCGCTCCAATCGCTCCTCCTTTTTTACCACCTGTCTGAATCCGCCGTTTAACCTGGCCAGGATCAGACTCATAACACTTAACCGCTCATCAAAAGGAGCCTTCTCCAGCCGGGGATAGATTCCTTCTCTCACCTTCCCCGACAAAATTTCGTCTACCTGATAATCCTGCTCATACTTACAGTAGAGTTCTAAGTAATTGGCAAAGTCCTTGGCAATCCTTGGGTGCTGGATATACTGGAACACCACTTCCCTGTCTATGGTTTTTCCCAGTTTCTCATAGACTTCCATAAGCCTGGAAAGATCCTCCCAGCCTCTTGGAGTCGCGAATAATTTGCCGTCCACCGTGGACTCAATCTGACAGAAATTCTGCTGTTTCACATCAAGATAGGAGAGAATAGCCGGATGAATATTCACCTGCTCCCCATATTCTTTCCACACTGCAAAATCCGCTTCCACAGGAATCATCTTAATGCGGTCCAGGGTTACAATGTCGAATTCCCGGACGGATTTGTTGTATTCCGGCGGGTTGCCGGCAGCTACGATGATCCAGCCCTTAGGAATCTTGTGGTTGCCGAAAGTTTTGCACTGGAGAAACTGAAGCATGGTGGGAGCCAGGGTCTCGGACACGCAGTTGATCTCGTCAATAAAAAGGATTCCCTCCTGCATCCCCGTATCTTCTATCTTGTCATAAATGGCAGACACGATCTCACTCATGGTATATTCCGTCACGGAAACCCGCCTGGAGTCATAGATCTTGTCCTGGATAAAAGGCAGGCCGATGGCGCTCTGCCTGGTGTGATGGGTGATGGTGTAAGCCACAAGTCCGATGCGGCATTCCTGGGCTATCTGCTCCATGATCTGAGTCTTGCCGATTCCCGGAGGTCCCATGAGGAGAACCGGTCTCTGCCTGATAGGCGGAATCTCATAGACCCCGTATTCATTTTTCATAAGATATGCTTCAATAGTATTCTTGATCTCTTCCTTCGCCCTTTTAATATTCATACGCTTCCTTAAGCTCCTCCTCTTCCAATATAAGCTTTATGGCCCAGACAGGTACCGACACATCTTCATACTGACCCTGGATAAATACAAAGGCCGTATCATAGGGAGGCATCTTCACCGGATAGATTCCTTTTCCATCCGTAAAATACAAAAGGCCTCTCAGTCCTGTAAATCTTCCCTGGGCCCTCAAGGCGTTCACATATTCAAAAGCCGGCCTGAAATCCGTTCCCCCCTTTCCTTCTATGGTAAAATGCTCCATATACTCTTCCATCTGATTCTTATCCGTGATCACCACATCAGATCTGACCTTATCGTCGCACTGAATAATGTGGACATTGATCTTCTTAAAATAGCTTTCTCCCTCCTTGAGAACGCTGTAGGTTTCTTCCAGAAAGCGCCGGACCAGTTCACCGGAACATGACATGGAAGTGTCAATGACCAGAACAAAATCCTCAATGCGCCGGACCTCTTTTGTCTCCAAAGGCTCCATAAGAGGCATATTTCCGTACATTTTCAGTCCATAGGTATAATAAATATAGTCAAAGGAATCCGGATCCACCATGAGTTCTTCTTTGGTGACGGAAAATTTCCTTAAGAATCTCTTATAATCGTACCGCTCCCGGTTCTTTACCTGTACCTGCTCTAAAAGGCTTTGGTCCTCTCCCTTTTCGGAAAGGTCCTGGCCTGTGGATTCCATCTCCGTCTGCATCTTCTCCCGGTTGTCGTTCCACTTCGTCTGTCTGGGAATGGGCTGGCCCGGCGGCGGCTCACTGGTCCACTTGTCATGGTCGTCCACATAGAATTCGTCTGCAAGGCGTTGGTACTGGGTCTCGGTTAGGTTCATATTCTGCAGAGCCTGATAGATACCCTCTGCCGTCAGCACCTTTAACTGCCTTCCAAGGCGCAGGTAGATCTCTCTCCGATAAGGGGATGGGGATACATGTATACATTTTTTGTGAAGGTTATCAATAACCGACTCCATGGCAATGTCGCATGCCAGGTTCCAGTATGCTTCCGCCCGCTTTCCCCTGGTGTCCAGGTGGCAGAACAGACAGTGGAATACCATATGAAGATAGGCTCTGTTCACATATCTCCTGCCCCGTTTATACAGCCCCAAAAGGGCATCCGGGTTGTAACAGATCACATATCCATCGGTTCCAAGCCCCCTCATGGAAGGGTCTGCCTCAAAGCCTAAGCTGCTTAGGGAGATGTCCAGAAAATGCATGTTAAGATACAGCTCATTTCTGGAATTATATAAAATTCTGGTGCACAAATTTACCGTGTCCAGTTCCTCTAACTGGCGGTGTCTCACAGGATCGATCATGATTTACCTCCCGACTGACTTAGGCATCTCTCTGTTAAAGCTGGTGTACCGTGTTAAGTTTGGCTGCTTTGGTTGAGAAATTTTGCCACCTCGCTGATGAGAACTTCGATAAATACAAAAAAGATAGCCTGATCGTCTAAGAACCCCATTCTTTTATTATATGAAATTTGCGGAAGACATATGTAATGATCGCAAAGGTTTTTTAAAGGACTGGCAGTGTTCATGGTAAATAATACTACAGTCGCACCGTTCTTTTTCAGACGCTGAACAATCTCTTTATATGTCTTTGCCGCACTGATAGAAAAAATCAGGCACACATCTCCGGGGCCGAATATCTCCATATAGTCCGCCATCACTACCTGGTCCGTGGCCAGATGATTGGCCACCCCAATCCTTGACAGGCGGTAAGAAAGCTGGGAAGCGGAAAATCCGGTCCGGTTATAGCCCATAATAGCCAGTCTGGGGCTCTGGCAGATCAAGGCCCCGATCCGGCGGATCTGGTCCATATCCGTTTCCGCTGCCATCTGATTTAAATATTTTACATACTGGGATACGATTGCTGTCATGGAATCGTCAGATTCCCGGCTTCCTTCCTTATCGCCTTCATGGGTGTCTGACAGCGCCGTCCTTGACAGGGAGAATTTGAATTCGGAAAATCCCTGATAGCCCAGCTTCTGACATAGCCGGATGATTGCAGTATTAGAGGTCTTGGCTTCCTTGGCAATCTGCGTCAGGGAAAAACGGATAACAAACATGGGATGATCCAGAATATACCGGGTAATCATCTGTTCGGATTTGGTAAGATTTGGAAATTCTTTTTCTAACAGTTCAAGCGGGTTCATGCTCTGCCTCTCCAGATTTATTTTTGTCTTCTGCATGGAGAAAGTATAACACAAACCTCTACTTTTTGCCACCTTAACTCACAGACTAAAGCCAGTGGGATTGCTGCAGTTTTAATGTTTGTGTTATTGATGTACAAAAATCTATCATTTGGTTGTTTCTCCTATTTTTGTGTAAAGTGCCCAATTAATTGTCTATAATGATGCCGGGGTCAAAACATAGTGTTTTCTATGTTTGATACTCTGCAAGAACCTTGAAAATTTAATATTTTATAGTAGATTTTTTGTAAAAGACTTCATTGCCTTTAAATTGTTGATGTACTTCCGGCTTATTTCTATACCAACACCGGATTTTGTGCATAATTCCCCAAGCCCTTTCGGAATCCAAAGAGCTTTCTGAAGTTTAAGGCTGCTATTTTACTTCCAAAAAAGAATTTACCCCGTTGTTTACCTCTTGGAAGTTTGTCCAGATGGTAATTCTTTCGGATATTGGCCGGAATGGTTTCTACACCATTTCTCAGCCTTGCTAAATTGCTGAATTCCTCTCTTTGCATATATCGCTGGTTTTTGGCTCTGTTGGATGCATTTTTTGAGGTAATAAAAGTGGCAACTTTTTTATAAATCTTGGGGTGGCACTGATCCTGATATGGACAGCCGACACAATGATTCCGGTCAAATGAGACTCTGCATTGCCTTGTTGTTTTGGTATAAGACTGGCTTGCCGGTCCATGACCTGCAGCACATTTCAGAAGACGGGTTCCATCTTCATTGAATTCGAAATCAGCCAAAGCATCCGGTGCTTCTTTGCCAATTAGTGCTGTAGTTACCAGTTTCACATTCTTTTCTTTCGCGAGAGCTACATTGTCCTGGCCATCATAACCTCCATCTGTAACCAGAATGATTTCTTCTTCAGACTTTTCCATTGCTGAAAGAGATTCCTGAAGGAAATGACTGTCCGTATGAGTGTTTTTATCAAACTGATAATCCGTCACTACAGAGCCATTCTTGCCAACCGTTTCTTCGATGTTTGCGGCATATCCTCTGTATGACTTGCCGGATTTGTTTCTGTAAGTGGCATCCGGATCAGATGGATTTTGAAGTGCCGATGAATTCATGGTGCCATCTTCCCTGGTCCTCAGACGACGTTTATCATTTTCAACAACTGTCTGGTCAGAAAGGCATCTGACAAAAAGCTGGTATTCTGTCGTTTCTTCAAAATCTGTTTTGCACAGTTCCAGCAGGCAGTCACTGTCTGCCTGCAAGGTTTGAATCATTGCTTCCATGTCATCATTTCTCTGATGATAGAAGATACGGTTATAATCATTCGGGTCTGCGTAATGCTTTAGTGGCTCAGGAACCATATCTGGCTGTTTCTTTGTAAGATAAACAACCAGTTTAGATATACAGGTATAGATCAACTCCATACGGCTCAGAAAACGAATGTTAGCTTCTATCATCATGGAATCCATACGGCGTACGCGTCCATTCAGTTTCATTATCTTAGCGATTTTACCGCTGAGATCTTTTACACAGTCGTGGTATAAGTCCACACCATGAAGTGTCTCATAGTCATAGCATCTTTTACGGAAGCGGCTCAGGGTTTTGTCGGATATCGGCTGTTCTGCAAAGCTTGTGGTATGCAACGCGTATTGAAGGTGGAGATCAAGCATCAGATTCTCAACGATTTCATCATCAGAATAATCAAAAAGTTCCTTGATGATGAGCGCACCGATAATAACGTTTACAGGTGCATTAGGTCTGGATGCTTTATCACAGTACAGGACAGAAAAGCGTTCCTCATCTATAGATGGAAAAATTTCATCAGCAAAAATCTTCGCCCATGATTTTTCCAAAGCTTTTCTTTCGCGTTCAGTAAGAGCCATAAAACTATCATCTAATGATAATTGCTGACAATCATTTGTTTTAAAAGACATAGAACATACCACCTTTCAGAAGTTATTACTATTATAACTTATAAAGCGATGGAATGCTTGTATTTACTGTAAAATATTAAATTTTTAAGGTTCTATTTTGTGGGCTTTTGACCCCAGCATCATAAAATATTGATATTATATCAACAACTTCTATTACATTTTTAGTCTATATGCACTGCTTCTATTAATTCCCAATGCTTCTACATCATTCATATCAGAAAGCACAACTCTGGCTCTAGCCACACTCAAACCACACAAACCGGCAAAATCTTTTGTTTTTGCTATCTCTTGTTCTTGCAGGTACAGCCTGATCTTTTCCATATGTTTGTCAGTTTTTATCACTTGCTTTTTAACAAACCTTAATGTCAATGACGTTCTGTCCAGATCAAAACTTTCCTCTATATATAGTTTCTTACCATCTCTCATTTACCCATACGTTAAAAATATTAGGTACTTCATTCCCGGCGTATTCATCGATATCTATTAAATTAAACAGTAACTATTGCGGTAACCACGAACAGAATCTTTATTCAGTTCTTCAATTTCAGCCTCATCAAGTACTTCCATATCCATAGTTTCTTCTGCCTAATCTCCTAATATTGTCTTGACTTGCATCCTGGTACAGTGCTCATCTTCCTTCCAATTTCTACAAAAAGTTCATCCAAACAGATCATCATTAATATATACCAACTTTTGCTCCCTTTTGGTACTTGGAACCCCTATTACCATGATTACATTATCTGTATTGTTGACTGAAAAAGTTTCCACATCGTCCTCCTTTAAAGATTTATATTTACCTTTTTGTGGTTGTTACAAGTATCCCAAAAAGTCTTTTTCAAGTTTGATACATTTCTCAATCTGGTTATATGCCAATTACCATCTTTATCCTTTTCTACGGCAAGAATAATAACTCCGGCATAGCAGTTGACGAAGGCAGAATAAGTATCCCTTAAGCTATTGGACAATTCAGATATGATATTTTATCTAAATTTACTTCAGGTTGAGAAATAGTCATCTTTAACTTAATAAATTCTTCCTAAATATCAAAAATCCTTCATCATTTGCTTCACTGCTTTATCAAAATCTGATTCTATCGGTTGTATTCTATTAAAAATATCATACTCGTTATGCGCTTTTTCTAATGCTTGTTTATGTGATATTTTGCCATTATCTTTCAGAATTTTATACTGTCGAAATTCCAGGAAGGCGTTTACACTATTCTCAAACTCTTCCATAGTAAACACATTTTCACGTTCTATTAAATCTTCAATATAATCAAAATATCCGGTAACAGTCCTCTCTAACTGTCGGATTTCTTTTTCGGTTAAATAATTTTTAGCAATTGATACATCCGATTTAAGAATTCGTCCATTTGGTGCATTCTTCCATGTTGTAAGCCCCATATGCTCTTTCGTATGATCTGCTTTATTATATACAATTTCAGCTGCTGTGCAACTCGTTATTGCATAGTGAAAACGATTCTGTATAGTCGCATAAAAATGATATGCAATTTCAGAATCCCTTGTATAATCAATGCTGCACTCAGCAAATATATCTGTTATTTGTTGCCATATTCGGCGTTCACTTGCCCGAATAGAACGAACTCTCTCAAGTAATTCTTTGAAGTAGTCTTTCCCGAATGCAGCCTTTCCCTGCTTAAGTCTATCATCATCTAACACAAACCCTTTTTGCATATATTCTTTCAGGATTCTAGTCGCCCAAATCCTAAAATGAGTTGCTTTCTTTGAGTTCACTCGATAACCAACAGATATTATAGCATCTAAATTATAAAATTTTGCTTCCATTGTCTGTGTTTTTCCGTCAATCGCACCATGTGGAGTGGTTATTTCCATTTTGGAAACAACCACTTGTTCCTCCAGTTCACCATCATGAAAAATATTCTTAAGATGCTTACTGATTGCGGGAACCTGAACATCAAACAATTCTGCCATAGCCTTTTGCGTTATCCAAAGCGTCTCATCTTTTATATACGCATTAACAGACACATCACCATCATCAGAGTGGTATAAAATCATTTCCATCTCTTTTGAAAAATTATTCAAAACTAAACCTCCCATTTAGTCAAGCGCTTTTCACATTATACTCACTTCCTGAGTGTAAAAATGTCATGTTAAAACGCTTTATAAAAATTTTCTTATTAATATCAAATCTCTTAATATTGAAAACCATTCCTTATTATTAAGCATACTAAAATTATCACAACATGTTTATTATTATTCCTTTAAGTATTCCTTCCAAAACCAATCACTTTCTAATAAAGCATCATACATTGCTTCTTCCCATGTGTTTAATCTATTTTTTCTTTTTTCCACTATAGATTCTCTCAAATGTTCTTTTGCTGCCTCTTGTCCTCCTTTTACTAATATTCTTTTTAACCTTCCTAAACATTCACAAAATCTTTCGCATGCATAGGGTTTATATAAATCATTTAATCTAAATACCTTAAAATGATTACACGCACGTTTATATTTTATATCATCCCAATCCTCAGGTTTTTCTACATAAAATTCAAATGTAACTGGTTCTCCCTTTACAACCTCTGCTTTTAACCATACAGAACTGGCAAAATCATCGTAATATGGATGTATTATTTCTTCCTCACGTTGTGCAAAACTGTCCGTCAACTTATCTTTATTACAATCAGAACATGAGGGGATTAAATTATATGGAGTAATGGCATAAAGAGGAAATTTTGCTTTAGGTAAATAATGATCAAGAGTTTTGACCAATCTTTGTCCACAAAAAGGACATCTTTCATTTGGCGCCAATGATTTTATTTTATCATAATATTGCCTTCCCCTCTCTCCTTGTCTAGCGAATTTTTTATTATATAAATCTATCATATCTTTTTTTGTAACTTCAACTTCTGATAATTCACTCTCTTTTATTGTTCCTAACTCTCCCAATTCAGCCAATTTGTCGTACTCGTCACTTTTTTCTATAAGTATATCTCTGCTTGCTGTTATTCTTGCTCTCGGAGTTCCATTACCTTTTCTCATATTGTCTATACAATCATCAATTATTATATCCTGTTGAAAATCAGGCTTCTCAAGCTTAATCATCTTTTCTGTATTCCTTTTCGTACATATATGACCTCAAAATTGCTTTGGCTTCATTTCCTAATTCATTGTTAAAAACCGCTAACGCATCTTTATAACTGCATTCCTGTCGTGATGTCTCTTGAAGCATTTTATGGAATCCAGAATTTGTAACCTCATATCCAAAAATTTCACTTGTTAATTCTCCTAAATTTTCTCCAAATGTTTCAATTTCTGGTCTTTCATTTATTAATATTTCCCCATATCTTCTCAAAATCCATACACATTTTTTAGGTATTTCCTGTACAATGACTGGTGAATGTGTTGCTATAATACCCACTCCATTTCTAAAAGTCAGAAGATTAGACAAGGCCCGAATAAATGCCGAAACAAGTGGAGGATGTAAATGTTCTTCAGGTTCATCCAATAAAACCAATGTTTTTTCTTCTACTAATTCAATCAACTTTACAATAGTAAGCAAAATAGCTTTATGTCCAGAACTAAGATTATTAAATTGAGAATACACTTTTTCTCTGTATTCCTCTTTCTCTATCCCTCTGCTATATACCTGTGCGCTTTCATTTATCCCTTGTGGATATTCAATAATGCCATCATTAAAATCAGATTCTTTAAGTGATGTCCATCTCTTAATCTGTAGATCCATAAAAGTAGAATCAGATTCTAAAATATCTATTATATCTGTCCATAATTTATGTTTTGTTCCTTGCGTCACTTTGCATAAACTATCTAAAAAATCTTCTGCCAAATCATCTCTTGTCTTTAATCCTTCGCTTCCTATTAAACCCACAAAAGTATATGGTACTGGGAGTTCTTCTCCATCGCCTATAAACGGCTTATCAAATGCACTAAATGAAACATATACTATATTGGCAAACTGTACTATATCTCCCTCTACTTTTCCATATTTTTGTTCGCTATCCTCTATTTCAATAGAAGATAATAATTTTTTTAGAATTGTTGTTTTCCCAACACCATTTTTCCCGATAAGAACATGAATATTAGTAGGAGGTATCTTTTCTATTTCTATCTTAAATGATAACTGTAATTGCTCGTCATTATCAGAATCAATCTGTGGTAAAAAATATGTAAAATTGTAATCCGTCAACTTCGCTCCACCATGTGCCATTCTATGAAATTGTCCCTGTATTGTACTGCTTGTTATATCATGCATTAAAGAGACTTTTGTAACATCATACTCTCTCACTTTTAAAAATATTTCTAAGTCAAACGCCATATCTTTCAATGCCATAAAATACTCATTCCTAAGACCCGCTTTTTTTAAATTTTCATAATAGTCCTCATTTGCTCCTAGAGAAAAAAAATCTTCACTCAAGTAGTCAAAAGTACGAGGTAAATCAGGACGTTTCTCAATTTGACCTTTTTGCCCTATTTTTACACTTCCAATAGGGAACTGTTTTCCTTCTGTATCATAATAAGTGACATTAAAAAACGTCTTATAAATAGACCCATCATTCCTCTGATTATTAAAAAGATATACCGTATCTTTCACTATCTGATCCAAAAAATCCACTACTTTAAAACGCATAGTTCGCAGAACCTCATATATAAAATTTTATAGTGAAACCCTAATAGTTTTTCTATTTCTTATCCAATAGGTTAAACTCTTATTTTTCATTATCTACTTTGATATCTCTAATTCTATCACATCATTGCCAGCATTAAAATCAAAATACCCTTTATCTAAATTCAAAAGTTCCTCTACCATTCCTGGATTTAACGGATAGCCTTCTAAAGATAATTTACTTAAAAACTCTTGTTTTGTTATTTTACCTGAATTAAATAGTAAATTCAATGCATGTTTTAAGTATCTTGGCTGCATTATTGGCGTTTCTTTATCAAATGGTTCACATGTACGATATCCCTGTCGCGACATTTGTTTCATTAGATATTGATACTGATTTATGTCTAACTCATCCAACTGCTTCGCCCTTACTATTAAAGCTGCTGCTGAAACCCTATATTTCTTTTTTAAATCTATATATAACCTGATGTTAGTTTTATTCTTTGTTCTCAAATCTCTCTTATAGATTTCTTTAGGAATCAATAATGCTCCTGCAAATTCATGCATAGTATTTTCCATGTTCCGGATATCTAATTTCCCCATAGATTCTAAATCAAAAAAATTATCCAAAAGAATATGTCCAAGTTCATGAGCAGCACTAAACTGGCGTCTATATGCGCTTTCTTTATCTGAGCCAAGTACAACTACCGGTAATTGCTTGTTTTCTATTACTTGAACATTACTATATGCGTCAATATCGTTATTCATTAGCATTGAGGACACAATTATTCCATTTTTCTCCATTATATCAATAACATTAGGTATGGGATTGCTACCAATTTTCCATTGCTGCCTCAACTCATTAGCAAGCAATTCAACATCTATGATGTCTTTGTCATATGAAAATGCATATGTTGGAAATCGTACATATTCCGAAATCAAAAGATATATTCTTACTAATAATTTTATCTTTTCTATCTGGGATGCTTTTTCCTTTTTAGTTGTTGTTGACAAAGATCTAAAATAGGTATCACCCATTGATATCCTATCATCATCTTTCTGATAATAAAATTCTCGAGGAAAACCTAATAATCCTACCAATTTAAAAACAATGTTTAGTTTAGGCTCACATTTATTGTTTTCGTACTGTGATATTGCCTGATAAGATACTCCCGTCTCGTTGGCAATATCAGAAATTGTAAGTTCATTGAACAATCTTGCTGCTTTTAGTCTATTTCCATTAAATCCATCATTTAAAGAAGCCATGACCTCCCGCCTCCAAGTTTAAAAATTTTCTTGTGCCACTCCACTTCTTTTATCTCTAAATTTGGCTCTTCCATGTATTCTTCATCACGCAAGGATATATTAATTTCACCGTCGTCATAATATATATCATGGTCTTTCTTGTCAGTCTCTGTATCATATTCCACATTTAATACATAATTCCAAATTTCTGTATAAACTGTCCTGAAACCATAAACAGGAACCTCTGCATAGATTTTCTCGACTTTATCTTCTCCCTGGCTAAAGCATACTAAAACAAAACGTTCTATTTCTCCGTTGAAATCACGAAGCATTCTAGCCAAATCCTCCCCTAACATATTAATGATATCAGGATCATCGTATACCAAATATTCATCAAAAAGACTATATTGATACTGCTTAACTTCATACTGACCAAGCAAACAGGCATTTAATTTAGAAAAAGCATTAAAATAATGTAATAATCTCTTATTTCTTTGATTTCGTAATGATTTATAATTCTCATCACGAGTCAATAGATATAAATAATGAGAACTCTTTTCATAAATAACTGCAAATTCCCATGAATTTTTATTCGTCATGAGGACAGTAAACTCATTTTGAGGCATAGTATCATTTATTTGCCCATTTATAAAATTCCAAAGATTGTGCCCACTTCCATTATGGGTAGGCGTAGGGTAGTCCTCTTGGCACATTTTATATCTGTATATCCCATCATTAACGCAATTAGCTAAAGCTTTTTTATGGATATCGGATAATGGTATCAACTCTTTATATTCCTGCATATCTATCCTCCTCGAACAATTTATAGATATAATATTACCATATTTAGATTTTTTTTCAAGTATTTTTTTATATTTAGAAATTAATTCAACACAAAATATTCTATGCCGAATTTTGTATTTCTCCCTATCATACTGCGTGCAGTAAAAATCTAACTCTAGCTACTATACTATGTATTCAAAATCAGTTCTATATTCCCTGCACAATCCACACTTACATACCTCAAGTATTTTATAGCAATTTCCCTTGTTAAACCTTTACAGCATAAAACTTCTCTATCTTCAATGTCTCTCCTCATTTTCACAAAAACCTTCTCATCCAACTCCTGAACCGCTATTTTATGTGTCGAGCATCCCTTTCCTTTTTTATTCTTACCACACATATAATATAAATATGTCCTCCCTCTAGTTGATACCGACTTCTCTACCAAAAAACTGCCACACTCTTTACACACTGCAATTCCAACCAAAGCACTGATTTCCATACGTTTTCCAACCACTCTTGTATTTAGCGTTAACATTCGTCTTGCTATTTCCAACTCTTCCTTAGCTATAGCACTGTACCTTTCATTTCCATAAATTGGATCAGACAATATCTTTCTTATTTCTGCCAAAGACCATCCTACCATTTTATCCTTCTTATATTTAGCCGGATACTTAATTCCCTGAGATTCTATAACTTCCTTTATCTGTCCTAAGCTCATCCCATCAAGACATAAGCTGAACATCAACTTTACTACCTGTATTTTTTCACTATTCATTACCA
Source organism: Clostridiaceae bacterium (assembly GCA_910574345.1). Taxonomy (GTDB): domain Bacteria; phylum Bacillota; class Clostridia; order Lachnospirales; family Lachnospiraceae; genus UBA3402. The sequence continues at coordinate 116,820 of CAJSZV010000011.1, forward strand.
ACACACCATACCTTTCATGTTTCATAAATCCATATGGAATTCTTTCCGTACTTCTTTTATTCATATAAACTTTCTCCATTCGTAAAATATTGTTGACACCAGTTTAAGCATTACCTAAAACCGCCTAAATTCATCGACCTATTACACAAAATACAAAGCAAACTCTCTATTAATAATTCTTCTGTATCCCAAAACATCAAAAAAGCAGGCTAATGAATTATCTCATCCATCATCCTGCTTATAAAACTAATCACCTGATTAATTATCTACTCTCCTAACCACTTATCAAATAACCCCCATCACTCCCCCAATCCAATAAATCACTCCCAACACCCAACTGCTCAGAATCCCATAAAGTATCACCGGCCCCGCAATTGTGAATATTTTGCAGCCTATTCCGAAAATTTGCCCCTCCGCCTTATACTCAATCGCCGGCGACACCACCGAATTGGCAAACCCTGTAATCGGCACCAATGCCCCGGCGCCGCCCCACTTCACAATCTTAGGATACACATTAAATCCAGTCAGCACAATACTCCCCAAAATCAGCACCAGCAGATTCCAGGCTCCGGCCGCCTTCTCATCCAAACCATAAGATATGAGCCAGTTGATCACCACCTGTCCAATGGTGCAGATTATTCCACCTGTCACAAAAGCCCTGACAATATTCTTCCACACAGGATTCACCGGGGTAACTTCCTTCACATAGGCATTATACGCGTCCTTATTCATTTCCATAAACAAAACCTCCTTGTTTCCATACCTTTCTAAGGATCTTTCTAAAGATATTGGGAGCAAAAGCTCTGTTTTAAAAGGGCCGGCTTCCACGGATTTACCTAAGTCGAATCCGCCGAGCCACATAATCGACAGAGCTTTGTCCCCCAACAGCATCTAATACCAGTATGTGTTTTTCCTCATAAAAAATTCATCCTGTTCTGCTTCTTTCCCAGAACGTGTTTGAAAATTCGTTCCTGACAGCTGCGTCCTCTAAAACACCACCTTATAGATATTATAAAATCCTGTCATGGTCACGATCCCCACCATAATCGGTGTGAGATACCGGATGCAGATGAGCCACCATTTTTTCAATTTAAAAGAACTGCCGCTGCGCTCAATCTCATCCGCCAGATATTCCGGGTTCCACTTCCAGCCTATATAATAGCACATGGCAAGGCCGCCCAGAGGCAGGAGAATGTTATCCGTCACCATTCCTACAAAATCAAAGACACTGTAGTTTAAGATCTGAACCTGTCCCAGAACACCGAAGGACAAGGCACTTGGAATCCCAAGTACAAAGATTGCGCTTCCGATCAAAAGCGTGGCTTTTTTCCGTGATAACTTCATTGTATCAATGGCAAAGGAAACCGGCACTTCCAAAAGAGCAATAGCGCTGGTGACTGCGGCAAAAAATACCAGTGTAAAGAACAGACAGGCAAAAATTCCCCCTCCCGCAATGGCGGAAAAAACCTTGGGAAGCGTTCCGAAGATCAGTCCGGGACCCTGACCAGGCTCTAACTGGAAAGCAAACACAGCCGGAAAAATAGCAATTCCCGCCAGTACCGCGATAAAGGTGTCCAGTCCCGCCACCATAAGACAGCTTTGAGGAATACTTTCCTTCTCGTCTAAATAACTTCCATAAGTAATGGTAATGCCCATGCACAGACTTAAGGAATAAAAGACCTGCCCCAGGGCGCTGCTTATGGAATTCAGATTAAATGCAGAAAAATTTGGAGCGAACATAAAGGTAAATCCTGCTCCGGCGCCTTTCAGAGTCACGCTCCGGACGATGATAATAAGCAGCAGCGCAAATAAAAGAGGCATCATGATCTTGCTTGCCTTCTCAATACCGTTGATTCCAAAATAGCACACGGTTATGGTGATTGTGATAAAGACGAGATGCCATAATACCGGCTCCGTGCTGCTGATGAATCCGTCAAAATCAGCAGGCGCCGCCATAGTCGTCCCATAACTCACAATATATTTGATAATCCAGCCGCCGATGACGCTGTAATAACTCAAAATAATAAAGGCTGCCAGAACACCGAAGAGTCCGGCAATCCTTGCATGGGGATGGATATCTCCGTAGGCCTGCACCGGGTCATGGCGGGTTTTCCTCCCCAAAGACATCTCCGTAATCATAACCGGAATTCCTAAGACCACTGTAAAAAAGAGGTAGGCAACGAGAAATGGAAATCCTCCGTTTCTGCCCATGAGATAGGGAAATTTCCAGAGATTTCCAAGACCAATAGCGGCTCCTGTCGTAGCCATAATGAATCCAACTTTACTTGCCCACTGTGCATTTGCTTTCATTTTTTATTCTCCCTTGTATAATTGGCATGCCATTTATTTATATCAGACATAACTTTATGTTATAGTCCACTATTATATCCTATTTGCCGCCATGTTTCAACTATAATCTTCCCTCATCCCCAGTCCCTATAACCCTACTGTTCATGAAGGCATCTTCCTGTCCGGCTTTGCCAGTCTCTTACGCCCCCATTCCCTGAGAAAAATATAAGAGAGCTCCCGCCAGCTTCCCCATACCGATAGCCAGAATAACATACTGAATTCCCACGGACAGATGAATCCTCCGATTCATCACCGGAAGCGTCTTTAAAGTCTCCGCCAGAGACATGACCAGGCATCCCACAAAAATCCCAACAGCGCACCCGAATACTGCCAAAGCCCAGACGCCGCCAAAAAGAATGGGAAATTCATACAAATCCATAGCATTGCCCATTGCGCCTCCCAGAATAATGGCCGTCTCATACAACATGATATGATTTCTCGTCTTGGTCTTTCCGATCAGTCTTGGGAACACGCCTATAATGGCCAGAAATGCAAAAACGCCGGCAGCGATAATCCCCCCGGCGCAGAGCCCGAACACGGCCAGACCCATCATTTTAAGTAACATCAATGTCCGACTCCTTTCTCCCATCATTTTGAATCAGGGTCTTGCAGATATTATCCTCATAAAGCCGCATCTCCACCTCCAAGGGTGTGGGATCCGTATTGATCTTCCATACGCTGAAATGATTAAAGAACAGGATAACCCCCAGTGCCAGTCCTATGGAGTAGGACAGCTCAAGAACCGTGAACTCTCCCGCCTCCGCTCCGAGAACCAGACGGTAAATCTCCCGGAATACATCGGACACACTGGCATCGTTATTGAATGTCATGATAGCGAATGCAGCACCGCTGAAGCAGATCAGACACACAAAAACGGTTTTTATCCATGCCCATAACCTGGCCGGCGGTTTGGGTTTCTGATAGTCGATGATATAATCCGTCTCTCCCATATTTTCCACCTGAACACCAGGGTCCGCCTGGGCAATCAGCTCAACGATGTCCAGCACGCTGCCTACATAGCGGTGATTTCTGTCAGACGGTATCTTCATGACTTTTAAGGCCTTCATGCGGTTAAGAAGAGAGGAATCGTCACTGTAAAGGGATGCGATATCTTTCAGATACACATCTTTTTCGTGGACTTCGGAGATCTGATTCAGCTTCAGATACAGGCTTTTTCCCATATCACATCATCTCCTTCGCCGTATTGTGAAGACGCACCAGGATTCCGCCTGTATAATCCTTCACTCCGCAGCCAAAGAGCAGATACCAGGCAGCTCCCGCCGCCGCTATGATCAGAAGCAGAGCCAGCACATATCCCCATTTTTGTTTCATAAATCCCATGCCGTATCACCATCCATTCTCTTTCTTTTGATGGATAGTATACCCTGTTTCCGGTTTTTAAAACTTATCCCTCATCTGTTTCAAAATTTTTTTCTCCAGTCTTGATACCTGGACCTGGGAAATATTTAACGCCCTGGCGATCTCTGTCTGGGTCTGATTTTCGTAGTAGCGCCTGAGGATAATCTCCTGTTCTTTCTCTCCCAGCTCATGAATCAGCTCGCTTAGCACCATATGGTTGAGAAGTCTCTCCTGATCCTGATTCTCGTCTTCAATCTTATCCATAAGACACAGTCCGCTGTCATCTTCCTTCTGAATGGTTTTATAGAGGGATTCCACCTCTGCTCCGGCTTCCATGGAGGCCGCCACTTCCTCCTTGCTGGCCCCTATTTCCCTGGCGATCTCCTCCACCGTAGGTTCCCTTCCCAGAAGATTGGTAAGAGCTTCACTGACAGTTCTGGCCTTCATCCCCATTTCCTTTAACGAACGGCTTACCTTGATCATACCGTCATCTCTCAGAAAACGTTTGATCTCCCCCATGATCATGGGAACTGCGTAAGTGCTGAACCGTACATCATAGGACAAATCGAATTTATCAATGGCTTTCATAAGGCCGATGCTTCCGATCTGAAACAGATCCTCCATCTCATGTCCCCGTCCCTGAAATCTGCGGACAATGCTCCAGATCAATCCCATGTTCTCCAAAACCAGCTGATCCCTGGCCCCTTTATCCCCTTTGTGCGCTCTGTCTATAAGGGTCATGGTCTCATCCACGGAACTCACCTGCCTATCTGTTTCTTCATGATCACCTGGGTTCCTTTCCCCGGCTCTGACAAAACCTCTATCTCATCCATGAACGCTTCCATAAAAGAGAATCCCATGCCTGACCGTTCCCCTGTCACATCTGAGGTATACATAGGTTCCATGGCCCTTTTCACATCCCGGATTCCTACTCCCTTATCTCTTACGCTTACGGACAGCTCTCTCCCTTCCACAGCCGCCTCTATGTAGATAATCCCCTCCTTCCCCTGATATCCGTGGATTATCCCGTTGGTCACCGCCTCTGACACAGCCGTCTTCACATCGTCAATCTCCTCCATCGTAGGGTTCATCCGGCTCATAAACACTGCCACCGCAACTCTTGCAAACTCCTCATTTTCTGACCGGCTCTCGATCTCCATCCGCAAAACCTCTTTTTTCGAATCCTCCCTTTGTGATGCTTCCTCTTTCAGACTGTCATCCGCATTCACGCCATATCCCATATTTCTTTTCCTCCTCATATCCCGCTCAGATCAAAGGGCATCAGCAATTGCTGCCTCTTTCGAGTCATATTGGGGGACTAATTTTCCCACGCCGCCGATTGCCAGCACCCTTAGAATCTGTGCCCCGGCACCGTACAAAGATACTTTGCCTCCGCTTCTCTCCATCTGCTTATAACGGTTCAATAAAACGCCAATCCCCGACGAATCCATAAAAACAGTCTTGGAAAAATCAAACACAATCTTTGTCACATAATTCTCCGCCAGCAAAAGATCCGTCTCGTACCGAAGGCTTCTGCAATTATGATGATCCAATTCCTTCGGCAGATGAATCACCAGCACCTGCCCTCTCGCTTCATAACTAAATCCCGGCTCCACCATATGTTCTAATCCTCTCTTTCCTATGAAACAAAAAGACACTACAAAAAATCCCTCTTCTGTAGTGTCTTCCTCTTTAATATCCTCTGGCCGCTTTTGCAAGATTTGCCAGCTCCGTGTTGGGGTAATCCATGATCACCTGCCCGAACAGTTCGTTAGCCTTATCCCTCTCATCTCTGCCCTGATAAATCAAAGCCATGTCGTAGATCACCTGGGGGTTGTCCCCCTTGATGCCCAGACTTTTCTGGTAATAATCCAAAGCCTCGTCCAGTTTCTGTCCGTCTCTGGCTTCATTACCCATATCAGCCAAAACCTGATACCCTTCCTCTCCCATAAAGGAAGTGATCTCGGCCACAACGGCCACCATATCCGGATCCGTAATCAGAGAAATATCCATGTCAGCGTACACATTCGCCACGGTTTTCTTGTCTTCCGCGCCATAAGCCTTCACAATCTGCACCAGCCTTTGATACTGTCTGACAACACCTTCCTCGTTTTCCTGCATGGTCTGAAGGTTTGATACGGCTGTATCGCGCTCCGACTCCATGGATGAGACCTGTTCCCTTAAGGCATCCAGTTCCAGATTCTTCTGGTTCATCTCTTCCAGCACGCCGGTCATCTCCTGATTGTGTCTGTGGTTCAGCTGTCTCTCCATAGCCGGCATCACTAAAAACCAGATCACCGCCGCTCCCAAAGCCAGTCCGGCTGTAATATTGATGATCGTCAGCCATCCTGTTGTCTCCTTGTAAGTAGGAGGCAGAATCACATCGTCGTCCTGCATCTTCCTGTGGGAAAATGCGGTATCCATCTTCCTGCGCTCCACCTCGGCCCTTCCCGTGTGGGATTTGACAATAGACATATACCATAAGGCCTTGGGATGAAGCTTGTCTATCTGCAGTACTTTCTGAAGGGATTTTCCTGCCTTGGTATAATCCCCATGACTCATATACAAAAGTGCCAGCACCAGATGGGCTTTGACGAAATGGGGATTGAATTCGATTACCCGGCCAAGAAGCAGCACAGCCAGATCATCACTTCCTGTCTGGGCATGATAAAGACCCTGATTATATTTCTTAATGTTCTGGCTTTCCGCATCCAGCCTGCCCGGCTTCTCCTGAATCTCCCGCAGATATACGGCAGCTCTGTTCTTTTCCGGCTGCAGGTTCATACTGATCACCCATTGTACCAGGCTTTCCGCAGTCTCTCCCATCTCATAGTAGATCAGCCCCAGAAGGTTTCTGGCCTCTGTCTGGTATTTATGAAAATGCAAACTCTTTTTCAGACACTCCGCCGCCCCTGTCAGATCTCGTATCTTCGCCTTCTCAAGCCCCTGATTATAATAACCGTTGGCTATGCGATGGCATCTTTTTGCATAATCCATATAGCTACTCTTTTCTCTCTTTAATCAGTTCCATCATAAGATCCGTCATGTCTGTCAGATCGTTCTTTCCGATGGCATCCTCCACCGCTTCGATCTCCAGACTTGGCTTATAATGGCTTAATTCTTCCTCAAAATCAATCATATTCGTCTCCTTCTGCAGGGCTCATAAGCAGGGCTTTCACCTCTCCCACAAGGTAAAGAGAGCCGGCGCAAAACCCTAAGTCGTCCCCCTTTTCTCTCAGAAAATGTTCCCACGCCTCTTTCACTGTCAAGAAGGCTTCCACAGGACAGCCAAGGAACTCCTTAAACTCATAGGCCAGACTTTCTGCATCCGCGCTCCTCTCCGTATCCATGCGGGCAATGGTCACCCGGCTGATTCTTAAGCCGGTACATAACTCCCTGATCATCTTATGGTATTCTTTATCGGACACCACGCCGAACATGAGGGCTACCTGCTTTCCTGTCTCTTCCTGCATACCCGCAATGGTACGGGCCAATGCCTTCATGCCGCCTGCATTGTGGGCTCCGTCCAGGTAAACGTCGGGAAGCACTTCCTCCATTCTCCCCGGCCAGAAGCACTTCTCCACTCCCTGTTTCATATGGCGGACAGAAATATCCGCTCCTTTCAGCTTCTTTAAGACGCCGGCAGCGCGGACTGCCACAGCCGCGTTGATCATCTGATAATCCGCCCTGGAAGAAATCCTGATCTCTGCAGGTCCCTCTTCCGTGTTCACCAGAATTCTCACGCCGTCCTTTTCCCGCTTCACCAATTCATAGTCCTTTTCTGACACGGGAAACACAGGGCAGCCAAGAACCTTTGCCCGCTCCTCAATTACCCGGCGGCTTTCCGGGCAGCAGCCATCATACACTGCCGGCACTCCGGCTTTAAGAATCCCTGCTTTCTGTGCAGCAATCTCTCTTATAGTTGTCCCCAGATACTGCATATGATCCATACTGACTGAGGTAATAACCGTCAGCAGAGGATGACTCACCGCATTGGTAATGTCCAAAAGTCCTCCAAGGCCTGTTTCCAATATGACAAAATCCGGTTTTTCCCTGTCGCATATGTCCATAAACATGTAAAAAAGAAATTCAAAATACGTAGGCGGCCCATAGCCTCTCTCTGTCATAAGGCCGGCCAGTTCCTTTACCCGGTAAAAAGCATCCAGAAACATCCTGTCATCCGCAGGCGTCTGATTCAGAAGAAACCGCTCTCTTACATGGATCAGATGAGGAGAGATAAAGGTTCCCACTGAATAGCCGGCTTCCCTTAATATGGAAGTCAAATAGGCGCACACAGATCCCTTCCCGTTGGTTCCCGCTACATGGACGATCCTCATGCCCTCATACGCACTGCCCATTTCCTCAAGAAAATCCCTGACCTGGTCAAGGCTGTTCTTTCTTAAGGCCCACATAGGGATCCGGTCCAGATAACGCTCTGCCTCTGTCATGGCTGTCACGCTCCCATCTTATGTCATACAGGTCCCAAAGGTCATGTATGGGCATATCCATGCCATACACGACCTTTGGGACTCCCTGATGCCTACGGATTGCTCCGCATGTCATACATGACCTTTTAACCCTGGCATCATCATATTATATTATAATATATGTAAACCAATATGCAACCAGTTTTTTTCGGGAGAATGCGACAAAATAAGGTTACTCTCCGCATGCGTTCACGGCAACTGGCGAAATCCACATTCAGTTTAACAGTTTCTCCAGATTTTCCAGCAAAATATTAATTTCAATGGGCTTGGCGATATGGCCGTTCATTCCGCACCGCAGAGCCTCCTTTTTATCTTCCTCAAAGGCATTGGCTGTCATGGCCAGAATCGGCAGGGAGGCCAGCTCCTTATTGTCCAGACTGCGGATCCGTTTCACTGCCTCATACCCGTTCATCACCGGCATCTGAACATCCATAAGCACCAGCTGATAATATCCCGGCTGAGACTGCTCTACCATATCCACAGCAATCTGTCCGTTCTCCGCCACCTCGATGGTGAACCCGGCGTCATTTAAGATTGCCACGGCAATCTCCTGATTCAGAGCATTGTCTTCCGCCAGAAGAATCCGTCCCGTATGCACCTTGGGCCTCTCGTCCGCTTTAGCCTTGTTCTTCTCCCTTCCCTCGTCCGTATTGACAATGGAGTTCAGGCAGCTTCTCAGTTCTGACATAAACAGCGGCTTGCTGCAGAATGCGGTGACGCCGGCTTCCCTTGCTTCCTCCTCGATATCAGACCAGTCGTAAGCAGTCAGTATGATGACCGGTACATCATCACCCATCTCTTTTCTGATTCGCCGGGTAACCTCCACGCCGTTCATATCAGGAAGCAGCCAGTCAATGACATACACGCTGTATTCGTCGCCTCTCATGGCTGCCTGACGTGTACGCAGCACAGCTTCCTTTCCTGACAAGGTCCATTCTGCACGCATCCCCATCTGCTGAAGCATATAGGAAGTGCTGTCACAGGTGTTGAAATCGTCATCCACAACCAGGACCCTGCAGTTTTTCAGCTGAGGAATATCCATAGGTTCTCTCACATCCGAATTGATGCGGAAGGTAAAGGTGACGATAAATTCCGTTCCCACGCCTTCCTCACTCTTCACATCAATGGAACCGTTCATCATGTTGACAATGTTCTTGGTAATGGCCATGCCCAGACCAGTTCCCTGAATTCCGCTTATGGTACTGTTCTTCTCCCTCTCAAAAGGCTCAAAAATATGGGACAGGAACTCTTCGCTCATGCCTATGCCTGTGTCTCTGATGGAGAATTCATAATTGGCATAGCCTGCGGGAGCACCAGCCTTCTCTGTGATCCTTATGCTGATCATGCCGCCGGGGCCTGTATATTTCACGGAATTGCTTAACAGATTAAGAAGCACCTGATTCAGCCGCAGCTTGTCGCAGTAGATATCCTCGTCTATGACATCCACCGTGTCAACATACAGTTCCAGCTGCTTTGCATGAATATCCGCCTGAACAATATTGCGCAGTCCGTGGAGAATCTCCGGCAGCTGGCAGGGTTTCTCGTCCAGATGCATCTTTCCGCTTTCGATACGGCTCATGTCCAGAATATCGTTGATAAGGCTGAGCAGATGATTGCCTGACGTCATAATCTTGCCCAGATATTCTTTCACCTGCTCCTGGCGCTCAATATGGGTGATGGCAAGGGCCGTAAAACCAACTATGGCATTCATGGGCGTCCTGATATCATGGGACATATTGGACAGGAACACACTTTTGGCTTTATTGGCCCTGTTGGCCTGCATCAGTGCATCCTCCAGCAGGCTCTTCTGTTCCATCTCACTGCGAATCTCCTCATCCACACTGCGGAATCCCAGAACCATGCCGTGATTCCTCTCCCAGGAACCTGCACGCACTGCCTTCATCTGGAAATATTTCATCTCCCCGTCTTCACTGGCACGGAAATTGACATAATGCTGCTTTTTCTCTGTCAGCTCTTCTTTGAGCCGTTCCGGAGACGATATCTGCAGCATCATCTCCTTGTCCTCTTCATAGACAAACTTTTCTATGTAGCTCTCCATGCTCTCTTCCAGAGAGAGAGCCCCTTCAAATACGGAACCGAACATGGACTGGCCGGCTTCATTGATACGGATAGGACGGCCTGCGCCTGAATTGAGATCAAAAAAGCATACCAGATTGTAGTCAATGCACAGAGCATGAACCAGTTCCATCTGCTGCCGTTCATTTTCCTTTTCCTGAAGCTTCCGGGCAGTGCAGTCAAGGAGGAATCGCTGATAAAGGGGCTTCCCGTTCTCGCTCATCAGCTTTACATTGCCCATAACATGGCGCAGTTCCCCGCTTTTATGGAGAACGCGATACTCCACATTGATCGTATCTCCTTCTCTCGTCAGACTTTTGATACACTGGCGGAGTTTTTCTTTATCCTCATCCAAAACAGAGGCTGCCACCATGTCAAACCCATTGGCTTCCAATTCTTCCTCGGATTCATATCCCAGAATATTCAGTGCAGCCCTGTTTACGCTTAAGATGCGGCTTCCGTCCACAGTATGGCACATGATACCGCAGTCCATGGTGGTAAATATGGTCTCCAAGGTCCGGTTTTTTTCTACGATCTCCTTCTCGTAAGCCCTTTCCTGGGTCACATCAATGGCCACACCCACAGTTCCCATGACGCTTCCGTCAAGGTCATATAAGGGGGACTTATAGGTTGTAAGCAGCCTGGTACCATCTCCCGTCTTAACGGTCTCCTCCGAGATACATGTCTCCCGTCTGGTCATAACCTCCCGCTCGGATTCAATACAGGCCGGGTCATCTGTCTCCACATCCCAGATATAAGCGTGGCCCCGGCCCTGTACCTGTTCTTTTGTCTTGTTCACTGTCCGGCAGAAGCTGTCGTTAACTTTTTCATGGATGCCGTCCTTGTCCTTATACCACACAAGATTCGGCACATGATTTATGGTAGCCTCCAGATACTGGCTGGTCTGCCAATAATCCCTGCTGGTCTTGTTGGCCTGCTGCCACCGCAAAATCCGAAATTCAATCTCTTCCTCTGACATGGGACAGATCCATATGTCTTTTATCTCTCCCAAGTTATCCGACAGAAGAGGAACCTGGTTTGAAACCGCAAGAACGATAAGTTCCGCTTCTTTTTTCTTTTTCGCTGCCAGGTCCCTGACAATCCTTTGTCCGTCTCTGCCCTGTAAATCCGCCACAATGACATCAGCCGCGGCAGTCAGCTCGTCTTCCGGCTCCCTGCTCTCCAGAAATTCATGGGTAAAGTGCTCGAAAGGTACAGTCTCCCGTATCTTTTCGAACACCTTATTCTGACCGCCTATTAAATAAAATCGGGTATGACAATGGTACATCCCTCTTTTCCTCCTCATGCTCTACAACTGCAATTCTTCTCCTCAGTAATATTATTTTAGCAAGGGTAGGAAATTATGTCAAACATTTTGGGCTTAATTCTCCGTTTCCTCCCCATTTTCCATCTTCACCATGGTCTTTTCATACATTTTGAAGAACGGAAAATAGATAAGTCCATCCATAATCACAAGAAGGACGATGAGAACAGGCGCTTTCCAGTCCATGGTGGAGAAGAATGCTCCGATAATGGAAGGCATCTGCCAGGACAGCATGGCATAAGTTTTTCCCACAATTCCAAGGCTCATAGCCAAAAACGCAATGGCGCCGTTTAATACGGAAGTGGTCATAAAAGGTACGAAGAATACCGGGTTTAACATGAGAGGCAGACCAAAGATCACCGGCTCCGAAATTCCGAAAAATGCAGGCACTGCTCCCAGCCTTCCGATGGCCTTTAACTGTTTTGATTTGGACATGGACAGGAGGATAGTCAATGCCAGAACCGATCCGCAGCCTCCGATGACTACAAAATAGACCCAGAAAGGTGTGGTGAAGATTGTAGGCAGGCTTTCTCCTGCTGCGTGCGCCACTGCATTTAAGGACAGATTGCCGTCCCGGATGGGACCCAGCACACCGGACAATGCCGCATCATGGATTCCGAAGAACCAGAATACATGGACTAACAGTGTGATGATCATGGTAAATCCAAGGTTGTCCATGGCGGACAGAGAGGGAGAGAGAATTCCGTAAATCAGTTTCGGGAACGTGGTCCCCATCTTATTCATGATGGTATACACCGCAATATAGAGAATCATCAATACCGCCCCCGGCACGATGGAGGCAAACACATCCGACAGGGATGGGGGAACTGTGTCGGGAAGGGATATTTTTCCAAATTCCCTCTTTCTCATAAAACAGTAGAGATCGGCTGTGATAATGGAGATCACCATAGCGGGTATCAGTCCCTTGCCGTCCATATAAGACATTTCCACTACTTTTCCGTCCCAGCCCAGAGACTGAGGTTCCACCACCAGCATCCAGAAACCGCATACTCCCAAAAGGATGGGAAGGAAGGATTCCATATTCTCATTCCTGCACAGAAAATGGATGATTCCGATGCAGATATATAAGGACATGGCCCCCAGAGTCAGGGCATTGACCCAGGAAAAGATCGCGGAATTATCGGCCGCAAACCTGGCCCACGCCATGGTAAGGCTGCTTCCTGCCGTCTCCACCGAGGGAGCGGAATTTAAGACTGCCGCAATGCCTCCTGTAAATGTTATGGGAAGCAGGGACATGAATGCGTCCCTGATAGCCTGAAGATGTCTCTCGTTTCCGAATTTTTCTGCAATGGGCATTACGTATTTTTCCATTGACTGACTCATTTTATCAATATTCATTACAGTACCTCCTCATACTTTTTCCGGTTAATGGTCTTTCCCTGAGACTGGATTACATCCCTGAACCAGTAGTAGCTTTCCTTTGGTTTTCTTGCAAGGCCGTTTTCATAATCTATGGCTACCAGTCCGTATCTCTTTTCCGTTCCGTTTTTCCAGGAATACAAATCAAAGGGCGACCATGCATAGTATCCTCTCACATCGCAGCCCTCTTCCCTGGCATTGAGAACGGCATTGATGTGCATATCCATAAAGTTGATTCTCTCCTGGTCCTTTATCTGCTCTTCTGAAGCATCCTCATAGAGACCGATTCCGTTTTCCGTTATGTAGACAGGCAGATGATACTTTTTCCACACGCTGCGTATTCCCTCATAAAGGCCTTCCGGAAATATCTCCGTGTCCCATTCCGTGTATCTGCTGCTTTCCGGTCTGACCTGTTCAAACCAGCCCTTGATGATGGTCTGCGAAGTGCCCTTTGCCTTGCTTCCTGCGTTGTTGACAATCAAGGTGGTCTCCCCTGTCTCATAGGGCTTGATCATGACTCTGGCATAATAGTTAAGTCCAAGGAAATCCACCGTATACTTTCTGATAATTTCCAAGTCCTCAGGAAGCATTATGGATAAATCACACACTTTGGAAAGCTCTCCCAAAAGATCTCCCGGTATCTCCCCAAAAGCCGCTGTATCCAGAATCCAGTTGTTGAAGAAATTATCTGCATACCTCATGGCAATCTTGGTTCTTACCGTGTTATCTACCCCATATACGGGAGCAAAGCTGTGAACGATTCCGATCTGGCCTTTGTATTTCCCCTGACGAAATTCCCGCACCGCCATGGCAGATGCCAGCATCATATAGTAGGCGGATGTGACTGTCTCCGAAAGGTTCTGATGGCCCGGCGGATAATTGCCGATAAGGTAGCCGCTGAAGGTATAATACCTTGGTTCATTAAATGTGGTCCAGTGCTTTACTCTGTCGGAAAAAGCATCAAAACATATCTTTGCGAAATGGGTATAGGCTTCACATGTCCGGCGGTTTAACCATCCTCCTATTTCCTCCAGATACTGAGGCAGGTCCCAGTGAAAGATGGTAACAAATGGCGTAATGCCGTATTCCAGACAAGTATCGATGATCTGATTATAAAATGCGATTCCTTCCGGGTTAATATCCCCTTCCAGATTTTTAATGATTCTCGGCCAGGCAATGGAGAAACGGTAGCTGTTGTGGCCTCCCTCCTTCATCATGCGGATATCCTCCTGATACCGGTGAAAATGGTCGCTGGCCACATCACCGTTCTCAAGTCCGTGGTCATGAAGGTATCTGTCCCACATGGACTCTGCCCGTCCCCCTTCTTTCCATCCGCCTTCGCACTGGTAGGATGCCGTTGCGCCTCCCCATAAAAATTCTGTCATGTCTCTTTCCTCCTCTGTTTTTCTTTACTGGCTTTATCCTACCAGAATCTCCAGGCAAAATAAAACCTGCTTTTTCCGCTGCATAACGGAAAAAACAGGTTTTATTTTGGTTTTAAGACTGAGGCGCCAAAAGGCTGTCCACAAAGGTCTTACAATCCTTGGCTTTTGACAGCTGACGCATAGTGCCCGCCTTCATGAGATTGCCTATCATCACATTGTACACCGGCACCATATTGTGATTCCAGCTGGGCGCCAGCGCCAGAAGGAACACCATCTTTACACTGCTGTCTCCCCAGGCAATCCTCTCCTTCAGAGTACAGACAGACACAGCCGTCTGTATGGCCGTGTTCTCCATGGCATGGGCTATGGCAAAACCGGTCTCAAACACGGTAGACGCCACATTCTCCCTTCCCATGACACTTTCCAAAAATGTATCTCCCACATAGCCCTGATCTCTCAGCTGACCGCACATGAATTCCAGCACCGACCGGGGAGAGTCGTACTCCATCTCCGTAAAAAACAGAGAAGGCTTAAACAGTCTTTTAAAATAGTTTCCCACACTGCTGACCTCCTGGTCTCTCACCACGGTGAGAAGTTTCTCCTTCTCATGGTAATCCAGGAAATTCCGGCATAAGATCACCGGCACATCTGCGGGAGCGGCCTGCAAGGGCACTGTGGTAAGGACAGCCAGAATGTCCTTGGGAAAACAGGCGGGCATATCAAAGACAGAATAATTCTCTCCTATCTCCAGCTGGCACTCCCCCATATCCTCCAGCCTTTTTCTTATAAGCTCCTTCACCGGCTTGCCAAAGGGATTGACCAAAGCCACTTTCCTCTTGGTCCGCATCATCTTTGTCTCCATGGCACGGATAATATGGACGGCAAAAAATCCCACTTCATCCTGGCCCACAACACAGCCTGTCAGACGGTTAAACCGGTCGGCAAAGAAAATAGCTATGTCATACTCCAGGGGATACTGGGCTTTAATTCTGTGGAGGATGGGGTTGATCTTCAACTGTTTGTTCTGGTTTCTCCGAAGAGTACCTATAATCTGAGCCATCATCTCCTGACAGAATTCCTCGTCGCCGGAGAAATCATATCCGTACTCCACGGATACCCCTGTCAGGATCTCCTCCAATATCCCCCTGGCCAGACCGTTATCCGCTCCCTCCATATAGTAGAAATCGTTGCGGAACATCTGCTGAAAATACGAATATTCTCCCCTGGGCGCCTGAAGCTTCATGGTATCTTCTATGGCTTTCATCATATTGCCCACGGCTGCCTCAGCCTGTACGTCTTCTCCTTCCGGAACAAAATGTCCTGCTGCCATCCGCTCGGCCATAACTCCGATTCCTATGATCAGTCTCATGATGGTGGCATCAAAAAGCTGATTTTTCTGGCTCCCAAGCTCTTGAAACACCAGCTCCTTAATCCAAAGAATATCCGCCCGCTCAAAATAGGGGCTGAAACTCTCCACCTCAAAAAACTGGTTCAGATTCTTGGTCGTTATGTAGATGCTGTAGTAGTCCCTCTTCTCTTCCTCCGTCAGTTCCATCACCAGGGAACCACTCTGCTTGCGGATACTGCCCTTCCCATATCTGCTTATCATCCTCCGGTTAATTCGGCTTACAATCTTTGAGAGCAGCGTATCGCTGATATACAGCTCGTCGGCCATCTCCAGATAGGGAACGTTGTCGTCAAAGAGGACTCTGCGGACCACCTCCCACTCCAGATTTTCCTCATTTTCCAGTGCTCCCGCTGCCCTCATGTCCCAAAACGATTCCGGCTCCTCAATATAGTATCCCTGCCCCTTTTTAGACAGGATCACCTCTTTTCCTCTCTCCACATTGATTTCTTTAATGTCGCTTCTCACTGTCCTGTCGCTGATGTGGAGATGATGGCCGATATCCTTTGCCGTAAGGAAGCTTTCTCCCATCAGAAGATCCCAGATTCGTTTTTGCCTTACTGTCATAGTTTCCTGTCTCCAGCCATATATGTCATTTCCCTGGTGTTTTTCTCTTTACTTAATCGTTCCCACGATCTTCACATCTCCGCCGTCTTTGAACATACCGGAGCAATTATACTGCCAGGTTCCTTTTGACAGAGGAATCTCTTTTGACAAATCCCCGGCGCCGATTGTAATGCGCTGTTCCTTTCCCGCAGGGTCAAACAAAAACAAATCCACCGTCCCGCCTTTGATGTCCGAGGCAACGGTTAAAACCAATGTCTGGTTCTCCCCCGCCACAAAAGAGCCGGACTCTGCAATATTCCTCTGATCCGGGCGGTTGGCCAGATTCAATATGGTATTACCCGAAACAGAAAGATCCGTCCCTGTTTCTCCGGGTCCCTTAGGTCCCTCATTGCCGGGGACCAAATCAAGAGTATTCTTCACACTGTCATGGTAAACTCCGTAGCCCAGTTTTCCAAGCGCCTCCTCTGCCGGCACATACAGTTCCACATCCCCGGAGTCCATGGTGACCGAAACCAAAGGCCTGTTAAGAGCCAGAGAGGCCCCTTTAAGCGTAAGGACCGTGTCGCTTGCAACAGCAGATTTGATACCGGTAGCCGCAAATGCAGTTGAAATCCCCAGAGTCCCAACTATAACCCCCGCCGCAAAACTTTTTACATCAAACTTTTTCATGGAAATCCCTCCTTAATTGTGTATGGCATCCGCCTCCCTCCGGGCTGCAGCCTGCCATAAGACATGCTATCATGCATGCCAGCAGCTTTCTTCTCATACTTCTCTTGGTTTTTAATGAGTGTTATTCCGTCTCTTTCCCGTCATATCAAGAACTGTCATTTTTAAAACCGTGGTAGCCTTCATCATATTCGTGTTAAACTTAAAATCCTCTGCGTGGTACTGTCTCATGAGAATCTTCAATGCCTGGAATTTTTCTTCATCAGGCACATGCTCTATAGTCCCATGGCCCATGACGCTCTCATATGCCATAGTACAGTTCATCTCTTCTTCAAAAAGAAGCAGATTATGACCACAGTCCATCTCAAAGGCAGCACGGTTGTCTTTTGCAATCAAATCCAGTTTTTTCCCTTTCACAGCGGCATGAAAATAAAAGTAAACCTGGTCCCCCCGAACATCCAGTCCGAAATTTAAGGGGACAATATAGGGATATCCCTCGTCATTTAATGCAAGTCTGCACACATCACATTTCCTGATAATCTCAATGATTTCATGAAAATCCGTGATTTCTCTGTCTTTTCTTCTCATGGTTCTCTCCTCATAGCTGAATTACAGCTCTGCTTCCTGAAAAAACGGGCAGCTTCAAAGAACAGCCGCCCCATACCCCTTCCGTCTACCTCTCCCTGCATCTTATTCCGTAGTTTCCCCGGCCTGCAGGGTCATATCCCCGATATATTTCGTATGCTTTTCCGTCTATAGTTACTTCATCTTCCCCGGTAAACTCATAGGTAAATCCATTTTCCCCGCAGTACTTAGCGATTGCCTGCCGGGCTATGGCCACGGTTGGATAGGTGTCACTCTCTTTATAAGGCACCCAAAATGCTTTTTTAAACATAGTCAACATATTTATTCCTCCTGCTACAAGACATCGAAGCGTGAACCGCTCCCTTTTAAAGCTTCTCCCTTTTCGGAAAAGTATTCCTACTGTCTCTGCTCTAATTCTTTATGGCAAGTAATTATTGTGTAACTGCCTGCATTAACAGTAATCACACATCCATCTATATGCACATACCAGTTTTTACCTTTTCTTTCTTTTATTGATTTTTCGTCAAGTATTCTTTCCTTGCACCACGCTACAACATCAATATCACTAAGCCCAAGATTTCTTCTGATTCTATCAATTCCCATTTCTGTCGTATGAACTTTATCTATATTTTCAATTAGTATCTCTTTCATACCCCCTGCACCTGCAAATCATTATATCTATACTCATAATTCCACAATTCCGAAAAGGGAGTAAAGCTTCAATCCGTCACTTCCTGGCTGCTGCTTTTATTTTATCACAGGTACGGGCTTCATACAAGCGACACTTCACGAATCCAATATCGGCAAATGGTTCAGGCAGGGCGGCAGATGCATGAGATGATGACCGGTCATAGGAGTCAATATCATGCCGCCTCTGGTCAGTCTCCCCCAGTACACCAGAAGCCACACAGAACGAAAATCCGGAGTCACACCGCCTTCTTCCAAGATTCTCATGACCCATGTCTCAGGCACCATGGACTGAATCTGCTCCAGAGTTAAGCCTTCCAGTATACGGCGGGTGTTTTTTCCCACGGCGATCATATAGTCCCGAAGGGCCGGGACGCGGAGCTCTCTTCCGAAGGATACTGCTTCGTCAAATTCCAGGGCATTGCCTGTATCTGTTATGGAAGCACCGATTTTTTGCTGCCATTCCTTATTAAAAATCTGATTTTCATTCACCATCAACAGGTTGCTTACCAAATCTTCAATCCGATAAGTATGCCAAAACTGCCAGCACAGGGGCACCTCCCTGGTTCCTGCGTAATGCAGGTCTACTTCCCGGTCCTCCCTGGGCACAATCATATTTTGGTTACCTGCCATCATATAGTCCAGCACATAGTCTGCAATGGTTTTTTCCGTTCTTCCCCATATTTCCGCAGGATGCACCATGCCGTGAACCTCCAGCGCAAGCGCCCTTATCTCCCCTAAATCCGTTCCTTTCAGGGCTTCCTTTAACTGGCTGTATTTTTCTCTGATCGGGGACAATAATTCTTCTTTTTTCATTGATCCCAACTCCTTTCTTAGATGACTTTCCCGGTCATCCTATCCTGCTAAACATTACGGTCTGTCCTTTCATGGATATTTTCCCTACCTCATATCCATATTCCGTCAGTTCTTTTTTATATGTCAGAAACGAATGGTCTATAGGCACCCCGGCAATATTCTGTATCTCCTCAAAGGTAAGCTTAAAAGACTGCTGCCCGCTTTTTAGCACATACTCCCATAGGGCATTGTATTTGCTCATTGTTTTCCTCCTGTCTCTTTCACATATCCAATCCTTTTTTCTGCCACATAATTACAACATCATTATCTGTTCATCCAAATACTTATAAAGCAATTCCCATAGATCAAAATCGGTCTCCAGATATAACTGACTGTTAAGCTCTTCGATCTTTTTGACTGTCTCTTCATTTAATTCATGGTCCGAATCAAAGCAGGTAATCTCATATTCTTCATAATTTCCATCTAAAAACTCACCTCTCATAAGATCCGGCGGGGCATATTTGCATATTTCTTCAAGTATGTCAGCATCATGGCCATCACCAATAGCTCTAAATGCCTGAATGATATTGGGAGAATAATGGCCAATGGAATTTTCCAGATATGTGAAAATTCCTTCCATAGTCAATTCCGTATCAAACGCAATCAGAAAGCTGGCAGTTTGAATGAAAGCAGGCCAATTTAACCACTGCTCCATTGGATAATGCCATATTTCCATTGCCAGTTTCTCACAAAGCATTTCTCCCGTATATTGCTTCATGTGTATCTCATTACCGTCTATCCACTCCGTAGCCTTCCCCTCCCGATTCTGGTTTTCCCTTCACTTTTCATAGGTTTTGGTCTTTCAGTTCACTTTGGTAGATAAACCTGTATTTTCCCTTTCCTTTTCCCTTCACTTCCACTACCATACCCATGTCTCTAAACCTTTTAAGGATTTCTTTTGAGACAGTAACAGTACAACCAAGGATTTCTTTAACTTCCGGTGCACCAAATATCTGATTAGTATCAATGGAACTATAAACTTTTAATAAATTATCTCTTGTGTTGGCAATATATTTTTGTCTGTCAATTAATACACTGAATGTATCATTGTCCAATTTTTCTACGCCCAAATTCCACATTTTATTTCTTATCAGGGCTCGACTATGAATAGCCGGGGTTTCATCCTGAATAGCCGGGTTTTCATTATTGTAAATAACTGTTTTCAACATAAATGCATTTGTGTAATACTCTGGAAGTCTTTGTCCCACAACTTCCAATTCCTTACACATACGGTCCACGCCTTCACCGTACTCTTTAACAAAATTATATGCCTTTAAAAATTCAGCGATCTTAGGATTTCTATTATCATCCCTCCCCAGCAAACACCAGCCTGCACTCCTCCATCTCCGCCGTATCCCTCTCTGAAATATAGATCTGGGCCGACTGAGACAAATCATTACCTTTAAACACTTCCTCCCGAAGCAGCCTTACCACTGCAGGCCAGTTATCATTTGCCGATTCCGTCCTCAGCCAAATGCCCAGAAGAGGCCCCGGCTCTCCGGCCTCTGCGTCCACATAATCATACCCATTATCCCGAATCAGTCCCTCGGTCACTTCCTCAATCCGATCCGGAATCTCGTAGCGCAGATCCAAATCCGGATTCTCCATCTTCCCTGGGTTTAACAGCACAATGATTGTCTCCATAATCCGATCCCCTTCCTGTATTCTTGATATTCTTGAATTTGACGGGTCAGCACAGTATGTTTAAATCCTGTTTTCCTCTCCCCACAGACACAGCTGGTCCAAAACCTTCATAAGAGATCTCCCCCTTTTTGACAGCGAATATTCCACCTTAGGCGGTATCTGAAGATACTCTTTTCTCACAATCAGCTGATCAGACTCCAGCTCCTTCAAATTGCTGCTGAGGGTCTTGTCCGTAATATTCCCCAGATATCTTCGCATCTCATTAAACCTCACCGGCTCAAACTCCATGAGGCAATACAAAATAACCATTTTATGCTTGCCGCTGATCAACGACATGGTATAGCTGAACCCCGTATCCTCAAAGCTTGCATTTTCTATGTGAGCCTCCATGCACTTTCTTGTCACAGTCCCCGCCACCCTTTCTTTTAGGAAAGTACCTGTCTTTCATAACAGTACTTGCCTAAATTCCTCCATTTGCTATAATCATAGTGAAACTACATAAAGAAGTCAATATAATTTTTTAAAGGAGACTGCTGATATGAAAAAAGATTTAGGCGTTAAACCCTACCTATTCCCCATGCCTGTGCTTATGATCGCTACATACGGAGACAACAACACAGTAGACGTAATGAATATGGCCTGGGGCGGAATCTGCGCAGAAAACATGGTTTCCCTCAATATTAGTGAAGGCCATAAAACATCCGAAAATATCAAAAAACGCGGTGCATTTACACTCAGTATCGCAGACATTCCCCACATAGAAGCCGCTGATTTCTTCGGAATTGCCACCGGCCGCAAAATGCCTGACAAATTTGAGCGCACCGGCTTAACCGCAGTAAAAAGCCAGAAGGTAGACGCCCCCATTGTAGAAGAATTCCCCCTTACCCTTGAATGCAAAGTAGTAGAAGACAGAATGGAGGTTTACGGCCACCATGTGATCGGTGAAATCATAGGCATTCTCGCTGACGAGTCCGTTCTTGACCACAGCGGCAAAGTCGACCCCAAAAAACTGAACGCCTTTGTCTTTGACCAGTTCCAAAACGGTTACTATGCCATCGGCGAAAAAATAGGGCAGGCCTGGCACACAGGCGCGCCTCTCATGAAAAAATAACACGCCGCCGGAAAACGCTGCCAGGATACAGCCATTTGGCATCCTGGCAGCAGACACGGTAGGGCTGGGCCTCCTCACTCATTTTCACGCCGAAGTCAATCCATTTCATTGTCATAGATCCCATTCATGTTCCCTCCTCCAATTCAATAGGCCCAAAGAAATTTTCATGGAGCCTGATCTCATACTCATACTCCCCGTCCCCCTCATTCTCAAAATACTCCCCCTTTAATACAGAAAACCCAAACCCGTCTGCAAACCCATCCTCATCCATCATGGTCACACTCACCGCCGCATTCAACGTTCCCCCCGTATACGCAATCATCCCGTCAACCATTTGCCTTAACCTCTCCTCCGTCTCCTTCCTCTGTCTCTCCCTCTCCCCCTCATCCCCGCTCTCATAGGTCACATACAGATACAAGTCCATGATATAAGGAAATTTCTCAAAAACCTCCTGAAACCTAAGCTCCGGAAAATAAATATGCTCCGCCAGACAATACTGAACCCTCTCGTCAAACATAACCGAAGTCTCCGGAACCCTCGGCGAAGAAAACAGATGATAGGCCTGAACATACATGACGCTGTCCTCCCGAAGCCCCCCTATCCCCGCCGCAGCCTCGTCCCAAAACCTCCCCCTGTAGAACTCCTCTGTCAGATCACGAAAATACTCCTTTATGGAACTCTCCATTTTCCCCTCATCCGATCCCGCTCCCCGGTTGTCAAAAACAAACACCCGCTCCTCACCCCAAATATCCCGGTAAGACAACGTCCACTCCCTGTAGCGCACCCGCACATACACCTGGTCATGGTAATCATAATACTCATACTCCTTCTCCTCACCCTCCCCCAACTCATAATCATCCCCAAAACACCGCCTCAGCATCCCCTCCCCCGCTGCCGGAAGATCCCCCTCATAACAAATCTCCTCTCTCCCCGGCACCATAGCCCACCAAAACATAGGACCAGGAACGAAAAAAGGAATCAGACGCCCCCCTGCCGCCAGACATCCCGCCGCAAGAACGATCAAAATCACAAGCTTTTTAAAGCTCCCCCACCAGATAAGTCCCATTCCCCTCATAGCAACTGCGCTCCATTCCCTTTCTGTAAATTCACCTGCCCGTGGCCCCGGCCCCAAAAGGCCGAACCCAAAAAGAGGCCCCCCACCAATTACTTAGCGAGGAAGCCTCCTTTCTCAATCTTCCGCCATACTGTGCGGAATCAATGAACAGCAGTCTTTTTAGCAAAATTCATAACGATCTGTGCAGCCTGGGCACGGTTGACCTGACTTTTCGCATCCAGTGTCCCATTGTCAAAACCATTGACTATACCATGTTTCACCGCCCAGCCCATGGCCTTCTCTGCATCATTTAACTGGCTCATATCCCCATAATCAGACAAAGCCGTCACAGGCGAACCCTGATATTTCCAGAGCATGGTCACCAACTGCTCACAAGTAATCCTGCTGTCTGGGGCAGCCCCGTCTCTCATGCCATGCACAGCAGCCCACTCCATACTTTTCTCATACCAGACTGCGCCGCCCTCAGTCTGCGCTCCGTCAAAACGGGCCAGAGCCGTCACCGCCGCAGCATAGGTCATAGGCACCTCAGGCCCAAAGACAGTGTCCGTTGTCCCATAGAACAAATCCCTGGCAGACACAAAAGACACGGCATCCCCAAACCAGACCCCGGCAGGAACATCCGAAAAGCTCTTGCTGTTATCCACGATTTTAACCGTAGCCCCATTAGGCAGAAATGCCACAAGACAATTGTCCGTTGGAACAGAGCCTTGAATTACCCTCTCAGGTCCATCCTCATTGACCATCACCGCCACAGTACCAGGAGTAGGCCAAACCACAGGAATCCCAACCCTTACCGGCTCATCCCTTTGGGTATAGACCTTAATCGCCGGCGCTGCAGAGATATCCCCCGCCGCCCGAACCGCCGAAACAGGCAGCATAACAGCCCTGCCACTCTGTTGAGCAGTATTCACCGCTGCCACCGATAATTTGGCCTCAATCCTTGTCTTGTCAGCAGCATCCGTTGTAGTGGTAACCACCGTTCCGTCCTTCTGTGTCTTGGTGATGATGCGGGAACCGTCCGACTCCCATCTGACAGAAGTGAAAACCGTAGAATTATCAACCCCATCCCCTCTGCCAAATCCAACCGATTCATCCGCCCCGTCCCCGGAGTTATCCCAGTAGTCGTCAGAAGAACTGTCCGTTGATGAGTCGTCACTGCCGCCGGAGCCGTCCGGCTCCTTTCCGTCATCAGGGTCATTCTTATCATCTCCGCTCCCGTCACCAGGCTCCGGGTTGTCAGTCCCCATAACCGCCCCGCAAATATCACACCTGCCGTCCTTGTCCTCATCCACATGGTTCGTGCAGGGTTCATTCTCTCCAGGCTGAAAATCCCCCGGATCATCCGGATCCGCGGCAAAGGGATCATCAAAAACAGCATCATACTCAATCTTCGTATTTTTCAGCGTAGCCGTCAAAGTCGGCGACACCATGCTCTTCCACTCCGCCTCACTGCCCCCATAATAGATCACTCTTAAGCCGTTACAGGATGTAAAGGCGAAATCATCTATATCCCGGACACTTGACGGAATATACAGTGACGGAAGACTCCCGCAGGATTGGAACATACCGCCGGTAATGCGGTCCGCCGTCTGAGGCAGTATGACATGCGTCAAGCTCCAACACTGTGAAAATAAATTGTCGCCCATAGCCACTGTTCCCTCACCCGGCTTAAACCTCACACTGACCATATCCATACAGCTCATAAAAGCCGCCGTACCCACGGACCGGATACTTGACGGAAAATCAATATGAGTCAACGAGGTGCACCCTTGGAACGCATTTTCCCCAATGACAGTCACCCCTTCTGAAACCGTAACAGAAGTCAAGCTTCCACACTTAAAGAACGCACTGTCCCCAATGGTCCCGACAGTGCCAGGAATAGTCACTGACACCAGCCCGGATTCACTGAAAGCATTCTGTCCTATAGACTTCACGCTGTCAGAGATATACACACTGAGAGCCTTACTGCCATGAAAAGCATAGCTCCCTATGCCGGTAACCCCATCCTCAATGACAACCGTATAAAAATCATAGGCACTCCAGGGCGAATTACCCGATGAGTAGTCAGGAATCACGCCGTTTCCGGAGATCGTCAGCACCCCTCCATTGGTCAGAGACCATTCCAAGTCCCCTGCCTCTCCCCCGTCAACCACAACATCCGCCTCAGAATCATCAACCGGAACATAATCTTTGGGATAACGCGTAATAATAAAATCCGCATTCTCAACTGCCGATGCGCTCATTGCACGCCCCCAATGGACAGTCTTTTTATAATTCGCCTCAGCCACGATCACACCCCCCGCACTCTTTTGGAGCACGATCACGCTGTGACTATTGCTCTGCACCCGCAGTATATCACCTACTTTTACATCCTCAAATGTAAACCTTCCCCGTTCAATGGGCCTTGCAGGCAGATTGCCAAAGACATGGTCACTGAGGATAAACGCAAAGGCCATACAGCCCACGGCACTCTTTGCCCCGTAGACAGCCCCGCCATTCCAGGTATAAGCACTGCCAAGACTGCCATTGCTTCCATAGGGCTCAAAATTCGTCCATGGCATGCCCTCCGGATACTCATCCTGTAAAGCAGTCATGATCTCATAAGCTTCCTGATAAGTCGGAATATCCCCTTGCGCCACTACGGCAATACGGTTCTTTTCCCTGTAACCGCAGTCAGTACATACGCCCCCATCATCATAGCTATGCTCTCCATATCCATCCTTCTCGCTGTCAGCAGACACAGGGCATTCCTCAGCGCCGCACTCGTGCCAGTGATAAGTCTCGTCATAGACCCAATCCCCAGACCAGTCATGCTCGTGAACGCCAGGTATGGGTTCTACAGGAGGTTTCACCGCCGGAAGGCCAGGAACCACAGACGATTCATTCTTTGAAGCTTCGGGCAAATCATTGTCCTTCCTTCCCTCTTCAGTCTCCTCTTTCGATTCCTCTACGGTCTCCTCATCAGCTCCCTCTTCCGATTCTTCCCTGGTCTCCTCCTCAGCTCCCTCTTCCGATTCTTCCCTGGTCTCTTCCTCAGTTCCCTCTTCTGATTCCTCCCTGGTCTCCTCCTCAGTTCTTTCTTCCGATTCCTCCCTGGTCTCCTCCTCAGTTCCTTCTTCCGATTCCTTCCTGGTCTCTTCCTCAGACTCCTCTTTGGTCTCCCCCTTGGTTCCTTCGCCGGTTTCTTTCTTGTCTTCCTCTTCCGTTCCCTCTTCGGCTTCCCCCTCGGTTTTCCCTTGGACCTTCGATTCAGTCACTGTTTGCGTTCCCTTCTCAGATTCCTCCTCGCTCTTCTCCATAGTCATAACGAGCATTGGCTCCGATTCGGCGTCCACCATTACAGTGGGCTTGGCAGCTCCCTCCGCTGGTTCGGCCCCCTCTGCCATTCCCACAGCAGAAAACAACATGGCCAAAGTCACCACCATTGAAAGTGCCTGTTTTGGTTTCCGTTTCAAGTCCGCTTAACCTCCTTCTTTTTATTCATACCGGCCTGCCCGATTACAGAACCCTATGGGTTATGCCTCTTGCCAGGGCATATGATGTACCCAAGCCCAAAAATCAAAAATCCTCCTGCAATCCAGCTTGCACCAGATTTTTGACCTTTTAACCCTAATAACATATTATACATGAATCATCCAATTTTTAACAGCCCCATCTTTCTAAATGCAGGACAAAGAGTCCGGCTCGTTACTGTTCATAGCCATCCATGCTGCACCTTTGTTGAAATTCCCCACATATTCAGGTAGGAATCAGTTCCGCCTCAAGACCCCTCACTTTCAATCCGTCCTTCCCTCCCTCCAGAATAATCCCTCCGACCAGGTGATCCTCTCCAAAAGAGGCCGAACCCTCCACAATCCCCCAGACCGCACGCTCCACAAGCTCCGGTGACGGCCGGTCAATCCGTTCCCCCAGGAAAACCCACACATGAAAATAACACATCAGCTTCAAAACAACCGCCCCAAACCGCCTCCTTATCCCCCTGTATCCCTCACTCCCAAGGAGGTACTCCTCCACCTCAAAAAACTGTCCCTTCCCCTCCCGCTCCACAGTCATAGGCAAATAATCAATAATATAACATTCCTTCCCAAGAAGCCTCTCCACCCTATCCATCATCACTCACTCCGCCACCTTTCAATCAGCCTACCTGCGCCGATACTTCCTCTCAATCACCAGACAATATACCACCATAGCCCCGATGCTCTCCCCCATAAGCCCTGCCACCGACACAAGAATCCAGGCCGAATTCTCCCCCCCAAGGAGAGGAATCCCCAGCCCTATCATCACCACCCCAAAGGCCCAAAAAAGCCTGGCCATGGCCCGGTTATACTTTTTCACATCCGTAACCTCAAACATCTCTGCATTCGCCCAGAATCCCAGAGCCCTGGCCTTCTTAGAAAACCATGCATACAGCCCCAGCCCCAAAAACAGACAACCCACAACACACCAGATCACAAATCCCAAGATCCTTCCTTCCATAATCGCACCTCACTTTCCCTGCATCTGTCAATTCCCCAGTCTCATACTCCCGCCCCACATCAGATTTATTATCAGCCAATTCCATAAGCCCTCCAGCATACCTTACACCGCCACAACTTCCAACACATTCCCATGCTCCCGAATCACCTCAACCAAATCCCCTACCCCAAGCCACACCGTAGCCCTGTTGTCATTCGGATGCACCCCAATAAGACCCGGAGCCTCAAAAAAATCCCTGTCAACAAACACCTTCCCCCTCCGCTCCTCATCATTCAACACCCCAAAAGGCGTCACCGCCCCCGCCCTGTGCTCCCTAACCTCAAACCAGATCCCCCGGTCAGCCAAAAACACAAAATCTCCTCTCTCCCCATTCCCTACCCCTCCTTATCCCCCAGGACCTTCCTCAAAAACAACTCCATAGGCTGATCAAACGGCGTATCATGAAACACTAACCCACCGCAATCCACATACCCCAATTTTCGATACAAATGCTGCGCTCCCTCATTGACCTGAGTCGAAACCAAAACCATCCTGTACCCCTGATCCCTCATTTCCTTCTCCCAGCAGAGAACCGCCTCCCTTCCAAATCCCCTCCCACGATACCTCTCCCTGATATACAATAAATTCATAAACGGAATCGTCCCCCACAAAATACAATGAACCATAATTCCAATACGTTGATTCCCCTCCCATATCACATACCCCCCATCATCCACATGATGCTCCAAACCCATGACAAATTCCCTGTCCTCATCCGTAACAGCCCTTATTTCCATAGCTTCCCCTCCATCAAATAAAGCCTCTCACGGCTCCGATGCCCCCTCTTCACTCCTCCCCGCCGCCCTCCCTAATCGGCGCCGTCACCTCCACATGATTCCCCTCCGAATCAACAAACTCCGCCACCCAGTTCTCCTTAATCCTGGTCAAAGGAAAACACAGCCTAAGTCCCTTAACCTTTCTCCTCAACGTCTCCACACTGTCCACACTGACACTGGGCAGACAATTACTGCCAAAGCTGTGCTCCTCCCCCACCCTCTCAAAAGCAAACAGCCCCAGCCGAAATCCCCCGATCACAAAGATGCTGTAGATCTCATCCCGCTCCGTCACCCTTCTCTCAAAAAAATCCTCATAAAACCTCACAGCCCTGTCCATATCCCTGACACACAAATACAACGACCCAAGCTCACAATTCATCCACAAGTTCCTCCACAAAACGCACCGCCGACCTCTCCCAGTACTTCCCATACACCCGCTCCCCATTCCCGTCAAGATTCAGCTGATACAGCCGAAACGTAACCAATAGATCCTTAGGCTGCCACTGCTCCTCATAAGAATAACAATACCTCATTCCAAGCCTTCTCATCACCCTCCCGCTCCCAGGATTCCTCACATCATGAGTAGCCGTCACATAAGGAATCCCACACCTGCCAAGCTGCCCAATCACCGCCTTGGCCGCCTCCGTGGCAATGCCCCTGCCCCAAAACTCCCTGCAAAGCCCATACCCCAGATCATAACTGTCATCCAACCCCACATTCACATAGCCAACAGGCCCCCTCCCCCCTTTCAGACAGATCCCATAATAAAAATCACCATTCCCACCCCCATGATTACTCAGCCTCCTCACGTAAAAATCCCTCGCCTCCCCCAAGGATCCTACCGGAAACCAAGGAAGAAACCGGTTCACCTCCACATCCCCGAAAATCCGGTAAACCGCCTCCAGATCCCCCTCCCCAAAAGGCCTCAGCACCAGCCGTTTTGTCCGAAGCTCAACCATATCCATTCCCAATCTGTCCATAAATCCCATTCCCTCCTAATCATCCCAAAGCCAAACCCTTATCCGTAAACTCCCCTTATCCCCCTCCCCAAAGACATCCTCCCAAGACAAGAAGCCCCTCACCTGTTCTTCCTCATGACCCGGCATAGATTCCCCCAAGCCACAGAATTGCTGGGAATGTCCCTTGTCACCACACTCCCCGCATCGATCACCACATTATCCCCAATGGTCACCCCCGGCAAAATAATCACCCCGCCCCTGATCCACACATAATCACCAATCACAATCCGGTTATCATCCAAAAACGTACAATTCATATTCACTTCACAATGATTCCCAAAATAAATATTATTCCCATAATCCACAAAAAAGGCGGCGTAATCGTAAGCGTCAAATAAAAACGTGCAGTGAAATATATGACGTACTCCTGTAAAATCTGGGTTAGAGTTTTTAGTGTTCACTCCAAAAACTCTAAATCCAGATAAAGGAGAATACCTATGGACATTTCCGCTTTAACTCCGGATAAACAGGTAAAACTTCAGTACTGGCTGGATGCGGTCCGGCAATGCAGAGCCTCCGGCCTGACGAATCAGGTATGGTGCGAACAGATAGAGGGTCGGTGGTTATTTTTCTATCCACTATCTTATTTGACGCTTATCCCCCTCCTCCTTTGCAAAACCATTTTCCCCACATAAATCCCATAAAAAATCACAAATATCACAAATCCCAGCACTCTCATGCCCCTCTCCTCCTTCCGTCCTCAAAAAACTCCCTTTTAAGAGCCCCCTCTACAGGAAAAATCGATCCCACCAACACCACACACTGCACCATGCAGATCACCCCTCCCACCACACTGACCACACTCTCACCACTATAAAAAAACGGAACCTGCACTGCCCCAGACACCAAAAGCATCCGCCACCCCAGTCTCCACCAAAGCCGGCCGCAGTAATCATGAGCGAACCGCCAGGTATCCATATTTCTCATAGACCGCCTTGTCCTGTATCCCAATATCCCGTTTATCTCCTTAGGACAATGCTTCCACATCATCCGCCCCGATACCATCATCAGACCGGGAATCAACAAATTACACAAAAACAAAAACCACCAGAACCACATACAATTACCACTCCTTTTCCTCACATCCTATGCACATACACCCCCGACAGATTCTCCTCCCCATCCATAGCCAGATACCACTGAGGAACCGGCCCGTTTCCCGCCAGACACTCATCCATACTCTTACGGTACGCCTCCAGAGGAATCCCCCATTTTTTATGAAACCACTGAGCCGCCAGCTCCCTCATCCCAGGCCTTTCGGCCAAACAAACCTTCCCTCATATCATTACCGGTTTCCCCTTCACCAGCCAGCTCTCCAGGCCAGACTTTATCTCTCTAGCTTAACAAGATACTCTGTAGTACCCTCTTCAAGCTTTTTCTCACCCGTCAGATAAAAGCCATGCCTTTGATAAAAAGAAATCGCTCTCACATTTTTTTCCAACGCCCATAAACTACGGGCGTGGAATTCCGTAATCCCAAAGTCAATCAGCTCACTGCCAATTCCCTGACCTTGAAAAAATGTATCCACATACAATTTACAAATCTCCGTTTCATTCATCTGAATAAAACCCTTTATCAATCCATTATCAAACACATATATGTTTTTTAATATTTCATCCCTCTTAAAGTAACGGTCCGCCACCGAAACCACCTGCAGCTCACCAAAAGAAAACATTTCATCCCTGAATATAGGAAAATAATTTATTCTGTTATTGAATACATATATTTCAGCTACTCTCGACAAATCATCTATTCCAGCTTCCCTGACATTCATCTTATATCTCCCCTAAAAATGTCCATTTAAATAATTGGTTATAAAATATCCATTTCACACCTGCGATGCATACCTTCTCCCGCAGGGTATGCACGCCCGAAAGACATACCGGCATCAATTCCCCCAGGGTAACCGTCTCTCGCCTCCCATAATCCGTCATAATCTCAAGGTTCCGGTTCTCCCAGGAAAACTGTAAAAGAAACTCCCGGCAGGCGTCGCAGGGCATTCCGCTGCCGCCCTCATAAGGCGGCCTGTCCCGAAATGTGATCATTCTTTTAATCACCCGCTGTCCGCTGTTCACATACATGTTAAGAGCCGCCATCCGCTCCGCACACAGATCCATGACCCCGCAGCAGCTCTCAATACAAAATCCCGTAAAGCTCCGTCACACATTGCTCCCGATCATCACGCACCCCGAAATAATCAGCAGCACAATCACCAGCTTCCTCACCACACGCTCATTCAGAACCTGGCTGCTCTTCATCCCCCCTATAAGTCCAATCAGCATAAAAGGCATCAGCCTGGCCGACTGCCTCAACGTATCCCCCGTAATAATTCCCAAAGCCCCATAAAGCCCCATTCGGAACACATTCTCCCCGATAAACACCGCACTGAAATTCGCCTTAAACTCCCGGCTGTTGTCCGTCACCCGGCTCACATAAGCCGCCAGAAGAGCCCCCACGCCAAAAAGCCCGGACAGCACCCCCGCCGCCAGGCCGATGACCCCAAGGACAACCTTGGACTCCCTCATTTTCCCCTTCCCATACTCCCTCGACAACATTTCAAGCCCCATAAAAACCACCAGAAACCCAAAACCCGCCTTCAATATCTGGGCATTCACATGTTTCAAAAAGAACGCCCCCGGAATACTGCCCCCAAGAACCAGAACCATGAGAGGAACAAAAACTCTTGGCTGCAGATTCCTTCTCTCCCTCCATGCCAAAATCAAATTTGTAGGCAGTCCCAGCACCAGCTCCACCGGTGATATGCTCACATTGTCACTGCCAAAACCCATAACCGAAGTAAACACCAAAGTATTGGCAAACCCACACAGCCCCTTCACAAAAAACGCCGCCACTGCAGCTATGATCCATAATCCCATTTCCTTTGCCTTCCTCCCTGTCCTGCCTCAGCTTTGTCCATAGTACCCCCAAAAACACCTCATTTCCCCCCAAGATAAATCCCCTCCAAAAGCTCCTTCCCCGTCCTGGTCCGAAACGCCTTAGAAAGCATTCCCCGAATATTTTCCTCCGAATAATGCCCCTCGCCTGCATTCACCAGATAATCCGCCTCAACCAAAATCTGATAATCCATCCCCTGGATATCCGTCAAGGTGTGATGATGCCCCACCAGGAACACCACCCGTTCCAGAATATCCCTCTCCAAATTCTCCCCCTCAAAAAACCTCCTCACCAGAGTCATTCCCTCCTCCTCCTGCCTCCTGCCGTTGGTATTCCCATACTTTTCCCGGCACAAAGGACAGGCGATGTCATGGACAATGGCCCCTATCTCCAGGGTCCGCAGCTCCCTTGCACACAGCCCCTCACACTCCCCTATAAGCTTTGCATAAGAATGCACCTTCAAAAAATGATTGATATCCTGGATATTTCCCTCTGTCCCCAGAATCATTTTCTTCATAATCCCGGAAACACTCATCATCCTTCTGCCGAACCTTCGCTCCAGCTCCCCCTTAAGAAACTGATACCTCTGCCGCTTCTCCTCCTTGGCAAAATGCACCTCCCGAAACTGCTCCGGATTCCCCTCATAATCCAGCACCTCATCACCAAACTGCTCGCTGGTCAAGTCAAACACACAGTCCCCCACCACATTATAGCAGTGATAATTCCCGCCGGGACGCAGGATCCCATAGACCCTGCCTCCAAATATATCCTGAGCCAGAAACGCCGTAATGGAACACTGCCCCACAGTCCGGTTCTCCCTGCTCCACTGCCCCCGCAGCCTGGGCGCACAGGTATACTCACACCAGATATCCATAAGGGCATCATAGAGCTCACAAGGCGTCCAGCCCCTCCTGTACTCGTCCGTAACCTCCCTGACATCCCCATGATCCCAGCCATAAAAACCATATCCCATATAAATTCCCATCCTTTCCTATGTCCAATCCCAGTCTCTCACCCCGGCGCCCTCACCTCAATCAGATTCCCGTCAGGATCGAAAAATCGGATCATGTTCCCATCCCCCAAGTCTTCCGAAAGTCCCTTCACCATCTCCACAGGCTCCCCATACTCCTCAAGCCTTCTCACAAACCCCTCCAGCTGCGGCTCCTCAAAATACAGCTCGCTCCCAAGGCTCTTCTCAATAACCCTTCCCCCAACAGCCTTCTCCCACACACTCTTCTCCTGAAGCACCAGCCCTTCAGTGAGAATCACATTTTCCTCCCCGTCCAAAACCACCGAAAGCCCAAACATATCTCTGTAAAAAGCCTTGGCTCTCTCTAAGTCACTGACCACAATCAGCACATTTTTTAACTTCATCCGCTGCCCTCCTTCTTCCCATGACCCCTCTCATCCAAAATCCCGGATCACCGAATGACTGTATATATAAAACTCCTCCTGGCTCGGCTCCACTCTGCGCTCCTTCGGCTCAAACCCCTCATCATACTTCCTTGCCTCTTTCTCACTTACATTGTAAACCAGGCTTTCGTGATAAAACCATCTTCTCCCGTCAAAGACCCCCTCTTTCAGTTCCTTCACCAGCATGGCACAGGGAAAAACCCCGTTTCCCAGGCACACATTGAACCGCTTGCAGCTCTTAAATCCCCTGGACACATAGTTGCCCGGACTGCCGAAGATGACAATGGCGTCATACCCCAGTTCCACAGCCTTCCCAAAAGAATACTCCAAAAGCGCTCTTCCGATTCCCTGACGCTGAAATTGAGGCAGGACACTGACAGGGCCAAAGGTAAGAATCGCTTTTTCTCTCCCCGACTCATCCATGAGCCGGGACTTTGTGTACATCACATTTCCCACGATCCGCCCTTCTGCCTCCGCAACCAGATCCAGTTCCTTCACGAAATCCCTATGTCCCCTCATTACATGAGCCAGATAATGCTCGCTGCACCCCGGAACATATACATTCCAGAAAGCATTCCGAATCACGGTCTCCACATCCCGGTATTCATCTGCGCGCTCATTTCTTATGATTATGTCTGATTTTATGTCTGTCTTCATGTCAAAACCCCCTGATTTTCATGTTCCTTTACTCCACTGTACAACCGCCAAACGGACAGCCTCCCTCAGCTTCTTCCTGCTCATACCCGGATTCCCTTAAGTCTTTTTCACTTTCCTTCCTCTTTTCGTATCAGTGATGTATCTTTCTAAATAAAACCCTGAGCGGAATCTCTATCTCCTTTCCCGGATAGATCAGGTCCGGCTGATTTATATGATTCCATTTATAAGCCGCGATCTCATAAGCCAGATCCGGATCCTCACCATAGTACTTCGCAATCATGGACAGGTTCTCTCCCTTCTTTACCCGGTGGCGGTAAGGGAGAACCACAAAGGTACTCATAATCCGTTCTCTCACCTGGGCATTGGATACTCCTTCCCGCTCCTTAGAACCTGGAAATGACTCGAAAGCCACGATCCAGTTATCCTGATAAGATCTTGTCACAGGAATATACACAGATGCCTGACGCAAAAGCCGCTCCGGCTGATCCTGGTCAAGGATTCCTATCTCAGCGCGAACAAATTCATGATAAGGCGTTGTATACACTTCCTTGTCAATGCGGATAATCTCATCTCTCACATTTTGCTCCAAGGCAGTCCCCAAAAGGCTGTAAAGAAAATCACTTGTATACATGTACTCTTTAATGGCCTCTGCAGACGAAAAATCATGAGTTTTCCACTCCTGAAATACAAGGATGCGCCCGTAATCCTCTTCCGGATTCACACTCAGCTCCACATCCCAGTTTCTCACATTCATCTTTCCCAAATTGCACCAGATAATGATCTCCGCCGCTTCCCTTTCCCCTTTTTTCAAATCATAGATCAGAAGCCAGTCAGAATCACTTTCCCGCAGCACATACTCATACTCGTCCGTCACCTGTTTTCCCATAGCCTTTTCCAGATAATTGTTGATTCCGCCCTTTGAAACATAGTCCTGTACCTCATGGATATTTCCCTCCAGATGTTCATCAAAGTACTCTCTCCAGTCCCGGATAAACTGGCCCGATGCCTCTTCCTCCCATTCCGGCACAAAGGTGAGAGGGCTGGCATCTGTAGATCCCACATACCAGTTCCAGGGATATTCCATATAAAACCTGTCGCTACAAAAGGCCTTATGATTATAATACTCCGGCTGCTCTCCCTTTCCCTCCCTTACATAATCCGTAAGGTCAAGTCCCATATATCCGAAATGCATCTTTGGAAATCTGTCCTTTGGTGTATCCGTATCCCGTTCATCTTCCGATGATACGAGATTTGTCTCAAATTCCCCATAATCATCATAGCTTCCGTCGTCCATACAGTCCAGACCGTCAACAATGTAAGCAGAAAATACACTTCGTGATCCGGCGGCAGATGGGGATTCCCTCTCCTCTGCCGCTTCCTGCACCTGCGCCGTCCTTTGCATCTGATCATATTCTCTGCCATCCGTATTTCCAAAGGACGTCCACCATGACCAGCCAAACCATGCCGCCAAAATCATCTCCGCTACAATCTTTCCCATATTCAGCCTCCTCCCAGGTACAGCCCCCTGCAGCCAGTCTTCCCCTGATCCTCTTTAGGGCTGGTTCACAATTCCCGCAAACAAAGGCATACCCGAATCACTGGTAATCACAAAAATAAAGGGCCGGTCCAGCACAAAATCCATCTCTTCCTCCGGCGGCATGGCTGCACCTGCAGCTGCCATTACCGTATAGGCTGCCGCTATGCACCCCTCCTCATCCACCATAACCCGGGCGGCATGGCTGGCCTGAGAGACGAAAATCCCGTCTTCCTGTTCCGTCAATGGGGTAAAATCCGACTTGTCCGGGTCAAATACATCGGTGATCCCCAATTTCTTTAAGCCGTTTATTAAATTGAGATTGGATACCACATCAAACTTAGGCATTGCCAGATTCACAACCAGGCGTTTCTGATTCTCCCACTTATCCCCGGTCAAGTAACCGGACAAAATCAATTCCATAACCTGGTCTTCCAAAAGCACTTCCTCAGGCGCTACTCCCGGATCCGGCAGAATCAGCCACATGCCCCCGCTTTCCTCAAAACCTTTATGGACAGCCCCGAATTTTTCACCCCAATAGTAAGTGCTGGTTCCGCCCTGGTGCATGAAATCCCAGGCGATATCGCCATGACTGCCATGGAATGTCTCTTCCCTTGTATTGGCCTCCATGAATTCGCCTGACCACTTGGCCCGGTAATAAATGGTGGAAGCCAGCGCCATCAACGTATTGTCATCCATGTGGATTCCCGAAGCCTGTTCTTTTAAAAGCCCGTCGGTCTGCTCGTTAAGCCACCCCTTAAGCCTCTCGTCCAACTCCTGCGACCCCATTTTCCCCCAATAGGAAGAAGCATAATGGTGCTGCGCCAAAGCATCCAAAGTCTCCTTTTTAAATTCAATCCCTTCATCCAGCCACAGAGAATTGGCCAATATGCTGGTCACCGCCCCGTCACTGCTGTAATTGGCATTCCACACTTGTTCTGCCTGGGTACGCAGGCTCTCCAAAGATTCCGATCCCAAAAGGGTGAGTATCTGCTGCCTGCTGTCTCCTTCCACAGTCTCGGCCAGCATGGTGAGAGCCATATACACATTGACCGGTGAATAGATTCTGTTCTCCCCTTCCTGCCCCGGTACTTCCTCTGTCAAAAACTGACGGATGGATGAAGCAAAAAATGGCTCTAAGCTCTCCATACATCCCTCCGGCAGACTTCTCCTGCTCCTTTTTTCCTCCCACCAGACATCAAATACTTCGGAGAATCCGTCACTGTCAAACTCTCCCGTCTTTTTATCGATATAGTCCTCCTCATTGGGATAGGGCGGCATGTCGGGATAGACCGCTTTTACCACTCCCGCCTTTGTCCCGGAATTGTCTGCTGGGGATACACTGCCCTTTTCCTCCGTTTTACAGCCAGATGCAGCGACAGCCAACAGAAGCACCACACTTAATCTTATTATTTTTTTCATAGATAGCCTCCTTCTTATATCTCTCATATCATCATATCATATCTGTACAGAGGAGTCTTTTAAACTTACATTACAATAACCAAAACTTTCGTAAAGTCATTCCGCAGTGCACAAAAACCGGAAATTTCCTGTGTAAAATCAGAAATTTCCGGTTTTCAAATGGCTATGGTGGTGTAATCCCTCTCGAACAGCTCCTGGCTGATCTGCTCGTGAAGAAGACTTTCAGGAACCTTCAAAAGGATCTTGTCTATGACAAAAAGCTTGCTCATCTTTCTGTATCCAGGCATTTGATTCAGCTTCTGGATATGTGCCAGCTCCCGTCTCCACAAAAGACTTAACTTGGCCCTGAGATGCCTGTTAGGATTGGGAGCAGCCTCCCGAAGTACATAGAAATCCACTCTGCTGCCGTCCTCCTCCACAGTGATAATTCCCCACCATTCTGGTACATGTTCCCAGATGTGCGCCCCATGGCTTGACCCTGCCACTACATAATTATAATCAAAGTACCGGTCGTAATCCTTTGTCTGTCTCTTCAGTCTGGCATAGGTATCCGCATCGCTTTTGATCTCAATTCCCCATATGCTAAAAGGGCGAACCATCATCACGTCCGCCCTGGATCTGCCCACTCGTTTTTCTTCTATAATGCGTATCTTTCCATAGCGCTCTTCCAAAAAGTCAAACAGGGGCTCCCTGATGTCTTTATCATACAGCATCTTTTTGTCTCTGTCTCCTGTCTCAAACATATATCAATCCCAATGACCTGTCTCCTGTTCATTCAGCTCGTCTCTTTCACAGGCCGGACAGACAATCCGGGAATCCTCATCCAAAAGTTCCACCTCACCGCCGCACACAGGACAGGCACCTATGTAAGACCTCCCGCTTTCCATGAGATGAAGCACAGGCACAGCCTCCACACTCCGGCACTTCCTGCACAGGGCAGTTCTGTAGTTAAAATGAAACAGGGACAACTGCTCCGTATTCACATCTGCCGCGATTTCCCTTTGAATGTCCTCGGAAAACACTTCCATAACCCGTCCCAGGACACCATGCCTCATGCCATGGCCCAGACGGAGCTGCCATTCTTTCTGACAGGAAGGACATGTCAGCCGCCGAATCACTCCCATATCCGCTCTCCTTCTTTCTTCGCTGCTGTTCACAGGGCATCTTCTTATCCGGCTCCGCCGGCCAAAAACCATCCTGCCTCCGCCCTATATGGAAAAATGGATAAAATCAGTCTTATGAACAAGCCTGACGCGCCCCATGACAGTAACCATTTTTCTATGATCCAAGGAGACTGAGTATGTTCTCAGGCACATGATTGGCCTGAGCCAGCATAGACTGCCCGCTTTGGAACAAAATCTGATTGCGCACATGCTCCGTAACGGCAAAAGCCATATCCGTATCCCGGATACGGGATTCCGAAGCCGTCAGGTTCTCCACCGTGTTGCTCAGATTCGCATAAGTATGCTCCAGACGGTTCTGAATAGCTCCATAGTGGCTGCGCATACTGCTGACCCGGTTAATGGCGCTGTCTATCTTATCCACACCGCTGTTGGCATCATCCAAAGTGAGAATATTGGTGCTGCCAAGCCCCAGACCGACATCGTCAAGACGGAACAGATTCACGTCAATGAATTGGTCGTGGCCTCCGGCCGATATGGAGATCTTACCGGTGGCTCCCACTCTCCAGCTTTTTATAGAAAAGGGAGCACTGGAAGCTGAATTCCCAATAATGGAACTTCCGCCTTTGTTCAGGCCTCCGGCAACAATGGAGCCGGCTCCGCCTTTGGACTCAACGGAAAGCTGACGGACAAAACCAGTCAAAGCCCCATCCGGATGATCAAACATGGCCTCTATGTCCGCCATACTGGTGACCTTTCCTCCAGTATGTCTACTCAAGACCGAATATAACGACTTGTCGGTTTGAAGATCATTAAAAATCTTATTCATACCATCGGCAATTCTCTCACCCAAGTCTGTTTTGGTCGAATCACCCGCTAAGTATCCCACATAAGCCGCTGCCAGATAACCATGCCCGTAAGGACGGTCTTTCACGTTATAAGCTTTCAAATAATTTTCAATAGCGCCGTCCTTAGAGCCGTCGTTAACATCAGTCAGCTGATTGGCGATTTGCTGCAGTCCCGAATTCCACCCTGTGGGAAATCCTCCTCCGGCAAGCTGCGCCGTGCCCTCAACAAACCACTCAGGATATTTCTCAAAACCGTTTCTTCCGAACATCCCGTCTGTCAGAGTATACTGCATGACGGAATGCATCAGCTCATGAGCGATAGTAGACTGCAAAGCCGCCTGATCCGGATGTCCGTCCTTGATGGATTCATCTGAAAAATCAGCGGCATCCACCGTAATCTGCATATTAAAGGGCCTGCCGTTGGAACGGAAAGAAGCCTTTGCATAGGCCATCATGCCATATGGTCCGTCGACATACTCAATGCAGAGCTCCATGTCAACCTTTTCCGAACCCAAATTAGTTTTCAATGCAGGAAATGCATCCAGGATCTGCGTTGCCGCATTGGGAATATATTCTGTAGCAATCTTTTCCGCCAGAAGATCATATCCTGTGCTTTCCGTGACTCCTTGGGCCGCCCGCCCCACGCTTCCTGAATAATTCACGCTTACATTCCCATTAGCCAGATCCAGGGTACAGCCGTAAAATGATGTCAGAGTTACATTCTTCTTGGTTCCGCCATTGCTGAAAAGAGGCACGCCGCTGAAAGTGGTAGATTCGCCGATACGGGTGATCTCCGCCTTCAATTCCTCCATCTCCGAATTCATCATGGACCGCTGCAGTTCCGTGTACGTCCCATTGGAGGCCTGGACCGCCATTCCCTTCATGCGGTTAAGCATAGAATGCACCTCTGTCAAGGCTCCCTCCACGGTCTGCACCAGACAGATCCCGTCCTGTGTATTCCTCTTTCCCTGATTCATGGAGGTAATCTGGGCACGCATCCCCTCCGATATAGCAAGTCCCGCCGCATCGTCGCCGGCGCGGTTAATCCGGTAACCGGAACTGAGCTTTTCCAGATTCTTGGCCGTGGCCTGATCTGTGATAGAAATATTTCTCTGGGAATTGATGGCAGAAATATTATGCTGAATTCTCATATCTTCACCTCTGATAACAGTCAAACTTTCTCTCTTATGGGTATCTGACAAAATAAATACTGGAAAATCATGGCACACTAGTATTATTAGAAATATCGGCAGTTTCTTACGATTCTTAAGGTATTATTAAGAGGAAGCATCTATAAAAATCCCCGGCTCTGCGGGCCAAATCTGCAGAACCAGGGATTTCTCTTCTATTTCTCAAATACCCTTCCCCCCATATCCTAAAATACCATCCCCCACCCCCTGCTGAAAAACATAACCAGTACCAAAGCCGGAAGCATATTGATCAAGGGTATATCCTTAATCTTTGCCACCCTAAGGCCCGCCGCTATGGTCATGATTCCGCCGCAGGCCATAAAATCATTCAAAAGTTCCGGTGTAGTCAAAGGGACAATCATCTTAGCCAGGAAGAAAAGGGCCATAAAAACAACAAACTGAGGAAGGGCTATAAAGCTTACTGCCGCCCCCATAGTTCCGGCAAAAAGCACTGCGGTAAAGAGATCCATAATGGACTTTGACAGAAGAATCGAAGAGTCCCCCGACATTCCCTCCATCAGCGCCCCGTAGATGCCAAATCCGCTGGCACAGAAGATGGCCACAATGGTCACATACTCGTTCATATCAATTTTGCCTGCAGACACAGGCAGTTTGTCCAGCACAAATTTCAGCCCGCTTTTTATCCGCCTTTCCAGCCTAAGTCCCTGTCCCACAAGGGTGCCGACAATCAACGCCAATATTACCGGCGGCATGGTGCTGCCTTTTATGAGGGACATGATTCCGTTTCCTATTGCCGCCAACCCGAATACGGTTGTAAGTACGTCTTTTGTCTCATCATCAAAATATTTTCCCATCACCGTTCCCACAAGGCCCCCTGCAAACACAGCCCCGCATCCGCATAATATTCCTATTGGCATTGATCTCATCCTCCATCTTTTCCTTGCTATGACTCTACTCCTCTATATAATAATGGAATCCTTCTTCCCTGACAATCCTTTTCATGACTTCTTTTCCCGCCTTCACGGTGACGGAAACCGCCCTTT
The DNA here is from genome assembly GCA_910574345.1 of Clostridiaceae bacterium. GTDB lineage: Bacteria > Bacillota > Clostridia > Lachnospirales > Lachnospiraceae > UBA3402. The sequence goes on from CAJSZV010000011.1 coordinate 158,169, forward strand.
CTCCATCTTTCCTCCACTCCACGGCAATCTTACCCTTAGGCGTCAGTCCTTCTCCCTTTGCCCATTCCAGATATCCTGGTACAGGGCATACCTTGATCTTTCCGAATCCCGGCGCCGCCGGGCGGATTCCCAATGCTGCCGCCGGAAGTTCGTAGAGGGCCAGAGCTCCCCAGGCATGGCACTCGCTTCTGGGCTCATCATCAGACTCCGCCACTGTGGTCATATGGTTGTTCACCATCTGCCGCCAGATATTCCAGCATTCCCTTGTCTTTTCATACATTCCTGTCATCTCCAAAGCCCGGAAGAGATACAGCGCCATAGACACAGTGCACTGGGCATACTGCTCTCTGTGCTGCAGGGTTTCCAAAAGATTCCTTCGTCCCGTCTCCCTGTCAAGAACACCGGAAAGCACTCCGAACACCTGGCAGTGCTGGCTGTACTCTGCATATCCCGGTCCATCCATGACCCAGCCGTTATCGTCTACGCAGAACTTTCTCACACTCTTCCTAAGTCCCTCTGCAAGCTGCCGGTATTCCCCGGCCTGTTCCTCTCTCCCAAGGAAAGAAGCAAGTTTGGCCCCCTTCTCAAGCCCTATGAGATACAGAAGGCTTTCCATGGTAATGGCTCCTTTTCTTGCGGCATTGGGAACTCCCACCTTCCACTGAGGCGCCCAGTCAATAAAGGACCAGAACTTAGCCTGGCGGTAGAACCCTCCAGTTCTCCCCACATATCCCTCCTCTGTGCGGCTCCTCTCAAAGAAGGACAAGACCTGTTCTACTCCGGGCATATGGAACCGAATCAGCTCCTTATCCCCAAAATACATCATATGGTCATAAACCATCCACACATAGAAAATGGCAAAACCAGGGATCACGTTGGGCCGTGTGTTGGGATAAGCGCTGCACAAAAGACCGTCGTACCTCTGGGCCCGTTTAAAATCATCCATACACTTCCTTGCCAGACGATCATCCATAGAAGCCCCGTATGTATAAAGAATCTGGGCCCTGGAATCCATGACATACTGCAGCTGTTCATAAAAAGGACAGTCCATATAGGTCTCATGCATACACCGTCTTAACGTCCTGGCGCTGATATCCCACACGGCTTTTAAAGACTCATCCGACGTCTCCACATGGGCCTTAATCTCAAGGGGATATCCGGTTTCCTCATAATAGAAATCCCTGATGGTCAGGCCTTCCTCCCCTGTGGTAATCCGAAGCTGGATAAACCGGAACGTCCTAAACCAGAAAGGCTCATATTCCTCCGGGTGATCCGCTCTTCCATCTCCTGCCGGGCAGTATACGTCCTCATATCCCATGAGCACTCCGGACTCTGCGTCCATTCTGTCCGTCTTTACAGGCTTCCCGCTCTTTTCGGACATCTCCTTGTGAACATATGATTCTGACTGCAGGATCTGAATCCTGGCGCCTGTTCCATGGTCCAGAAGCAGATGGAGATACCCTGTCATTTCCTCCCCCGCGTGAATCTCCACAATCTCTTCTTTTCCCGGCCCGATCTCCACCGCGCCGGCGCCCTCAAGCATCTGCTGCCACTGCTCTTTGGAAGTCTCTGACTTTCTCACGGCCATGACCTCAGTAAATCTCCCTCTCTTTCTTCTCATATAGGGAATGGGCCTTGGGTTTAAATTGCCCGGACTCACTGCATCCCTGATCATCCCCCGCTCATAGGGACAGACCCTCTCCCATGCTTCGTCATGATATTCCGGTTTTTTCCATGCCCTGACTTCCCGGTTCTCTGTCACATTTTCATAAAAATGAAGAGGCGCAAATCCGGCAGCTTCCCGGATAAAAGAAGTTCTCTTGTCAATGATGCATTTCCACTCCTGATCTGCCGATATCTCAATGCATCTCCCTCCTTTCTCCACAATGCTTCCTTCAAAGAACAGGCCGGGAATATGGGTCCCCACCATACTTTGATTCCCCTTAGACGGATGCATGGGAAAACGAAGGACTGCCGCTGCCAGCACATTTTCCCCTTCTCTCAGATAAGGCTTTAGAGATACCTGGTCATAAAACCAGACCTGTCCGTCCCCCTTACATGGACCTGCCTCCACAAATACGCCGTTGACATACAGTTTATACCTGGAATCCGCCGATATCTTCACATCCGCCGTCTCCACATCCCCATGAATATCTACTTTTCTTCGAAACAGCACCTGGGTCGGAGTCTCATCTTCCCTGGCTCCCCAGTCCCCGCTCCAAATCCATTTTGAATACTGTGCCATATTTTGTCCTCCTCCTTTTCTAAGGTAGTGCCCCCTCACCTGCGGTTCGGCGGCTTGTCGTCGGAAGGCATCCTAATAAATGCTTCGCATTTGCCTTCCTCCTTTTCTAAGGCAGTGCCCCCTCACCTGCGGTTCGGCGGCTTGTCGTCGGAAGGCATCCTAATAAATGCTTCGCATTTGCCTTCCTCCTTTTCTAAGGCAGTGCCCCCTCACCTGCGGTTCGGCGGCTTGTCGTCGGAACCCATTCCAATTACTCCTATAACACTCGTGGCAACCGTACTTTTTTGAGATACGATTGCCACGATTCTTCATTGCCTGAAAACACAAGTCTTATATAATTCCACCAGTTCCGCCCCCAGCACCCGGAAGGTCTCCGCACACATCATCTGATCCTCCGCATGGACCAAAATCAGATTCAGTTCTCCGCCTCCCCCATCCAGCATGCTCTCGCATCCCGATGCCAGAAAGTCCGAATGGAGCTCATGAGCCTTTCCAAAACACTGATCCCCTTCCTCCATGAGCACCTGGGCCTTCTCAAAATCCCGGTGTTTTGCCGCTTTCACTGCTTCCAAATATCTGGCCCTGGCAAGACCTGCCGTGCTGATCATCCCCATTACTCTGGTTATAGTTTCCTCAGCCATACTTCTTACTCCTGCTCACCCTGCTCCATAGCCGCCAGTTTCTTATCGGCTTTTTTAATAAACGGCATCCAGATCAGCGTAGCCACCACAAGCTGCACCAGCTGGAGAACGGCTCCCCAAATGCTGTTGGTCACCAAGGCTCCGCTGACCAAAAGAGGCGTGGTCCAGGGAAGCTGCACCAGACCTGTTACCACAGGCACCAGTTTCAGCGAAAATGCCACATAAGCAATGATTGCCGAAACCGCGTTGGAAAACAGGAAGGGGATAATCAAATCAAAGTTCAGCATCATGGGGAAACCAAAGAGAGCCGGCTCTCCCACTCCAAAGATATAGGGAACTGCCGCAATCCTGGATATCTCCTTGTACTGACGGCTTCTTGCCACGATGAGAGCCGCAATCACGCCTCCCACAACACCTACTGAGGCAAAATGAGAATAAAAGCTGCTGCTGATAATATTGGTGGGCAGTTCTCCAAGCATGGACAGGTTTCTGTTCTGATCTTCCAGCACCTGGAATACAGGAGTCATAACACCGGAAACAATGGAACCGCCGTGAAGTCCGAAGAACCACAAAAGCTGTTCAAATATCTTGGCCCCGGCCACGCCGAAGATGGAGCCGCCGATCAAAAACAGAGGCATGCCAAGAGTCTTGTTGATCAGCTGCACTGCGCTCATTCCCAGGGCATCCATAATAAGACGCACAACCCAGAACACGAAGATGGCGCAAAAAGAAGGAATCAGGGACTCAAAGGGCGCTGATACCGCCGGCGGAACCGCCTCCGGCATCTTGATCTTAATGCCCTTGCTGTCAATAAACTGATAGATTTTGGCTGTAAAAAGTCCGGTTAAAATGGCACAGAACATGGCCTCGGCACTTACGGTATTGAGGGCAATGGCCTTGCCGGAATCCGTCATCAGCATAGGCGTCAGAATCAGGTAGTTGACAAGGGAGGTAACCGTCACCTGAATCTCGTTGATCTTCATTTTCTCCGCCATGGAATGAGCCATGGTCAAAACCACCAAAAGGCCTCCGATTGCAAGGCTTGATGCATGGACATACATAAGCTTTCCCTGCCATACCGCCGCCTCACAGTGCAGAATCGAAGAGATCAGATTGTTGAATCCCTCAATGGGAAAACAGGCCAAAATCAAAAAGATGGACGCAATAAATGTAAAAGGCACATAGGCCAGCATAGCATCGCGGATGGCAGTCACATAGATGTTGGCGCTCATAGCCGACGCAAACTGCCCTAATTTCATCTGAAACGTTTGTGTAAATGTATTTTTATTATCCGACATTTTTTCCTCCTATTTAATCTCCAAGAACCTTTTTTACATGTTTTAGAACTTTCTTTCCGTTCATCCTGCCGTAATCAGCCATATCTATGGGCTCAAACAGCTTCTCTGGGTACTCTTTTCGAAGCCTTGGCAGTTCATATTCGATCTGGGGTCCTATCAGCAGAATATCTGCTGTTTCCATAATCTTTTCCAGTTTCTGCAGCGCATAGGCTTTGATCTCGCACGCATATCCCTCTTCCCTGGCCGCTGCCTTCATTCGGTTAACCATCAGACTGGTGGACATTCCCATATTGCAGAGCAATACAATGTTCCTCATAGCCTCCCTCCCTTTCCTTGGATTTCAGTCCTTATGCTGTGATTATAAAGAAAATGCCGGATAACTTCCACAACCCTTCTTACCGTTTTAATGCGGTAATTCTTTTCTCAAAATTTTCAAACACCGGCTCTTTAATGAGAGCCTCCACCGCCTCCTTATCTGACAAAAATGCCGCCGTAATCTCATAGAACTCCTGGGTCTCCTCATCGTCCTCCTCCTCATTTAGAGACGTGAGAACCACAAGCTGCACCATATTGGACGACCAGAGAATAGGTTTTTCAAGAACCGCCACCGCTGCCACCGTCTCCCTGGTCATCATATATCTTGGGTGAGGGATGGCAGTCATGTTGCCGAAGTCCGTGGAGCCATACTGCTCCCGTTCAATTACAGACTCCTCAAAGCCTTTTGGAAGCCACACCACCTTTCCGGTTTTTTCACAGATTTCATGAATCACCTGCTCCCGGCTTTCCCCTTTGATATGAGAAAAAAACAGCTCCCTGCGATAATATTTGTTCAAAAACTGCATGCCTCCTGCCTGCAAAAAATGCCGGATGGACATGATCTCTCCGCTTTCCAAAAAATCGTGGATCTCCATAATGGGCACAGACACCTTTCTGTAAATAGGCACTGTGGTAAAGACAAAATCCACCTGTTTAAAATCCACCTGCTCCAGTTCATGGACACTGCAGATCTCTAAAGAATCAATATACTCCCCAAATTCCCTCTGAAACCGGTACTGCAAAAGTCTGGAACTGGCTTTCCCGCTGACACAGACCAGAAGAATCCTGTTTTTCTTCTTTCTCATGGTCTTTTTCTCTTCCAGGGCCATGGCAAAATAGAGGGCCATGCACAAAACCTCGTCCTCCGGCATCTCCCTCTTATAGTGCTCCGTCATCTGCGCCGCCGCCATCTGAGCCATGGAGTAGGCCAGCATATATTTCTCTTTGATCTGGCGGTCAGGCACATTTTCCACGGGAATGTTGTACCTGACACGAATCTCCATGGGAATCAGGTGCTGAATCAGCATGATCCTTAAGTTTAAATCCTCCCGCAGTTCCACTCCGTAACCGATATAGATCTCCTCCAGAATCCGGGATACCAGACTGTCAATCTGCGCCGTGGCCACCAGATTGTTCTCCCCACTGTCTCTGTCCAGATTGAGAATCCGGCGCCCCGCTATGTACACTCCTGTAAGATAGATCTCCTCCCAGGGCATATGGATCTTGTGGACCGCCTCCACATCCAGTCTCTCATAGAGTTTCGCTGCCAGCTCCGCCTCCCGCCTGATACGCCTGTCAGGTATGGGGGACATGGTTCTGCCGATAAAAAATCCTTTTTTCATTCTCGATATGCTGAGGCTGATATAGAGCACCGTATTCTGAAAGGCGATCTCCGTAAACCGTATGTCATACTTCCTTGTCAGTTCCAGAAGAGCCCCTGCGATGACGTCCTGTTCCTGCTCATGCCTTTCTCCATGAATCCAGAACGACTTTTTCGGCAGATAAAAATTCTGCAGAATACAGCACCGCTTGTCAAACTCCAAACCCACTGCCCGTATCCCATAATAAGGTTTCCTCTCCAGACTTAAGGAAAAACATTCCAGAATATACTCCACCCGCTTCAGTTCATTGGTCAGAGTTTTGGAGGACACATACAAAAAATCACTTAGATCTTCCAGTTTCCTGTAATCAGGCCGGTTCAGAAACAGAGCCAGCATATAATCCACCCGCTCGCCGGAATCCAGGGGAATGCGGCTCTCGTCCTTATAGCGCTTCGCCTTGAAAGCTTCCCACCCGCCCGGCTCCTCCACCCGGATGCAATATCCGTACCTGGGCTTTGAGCAGATCAAAGCTCCGCAGCCCTCTATGGCCTCCTCCAGCTCCCGAATCCTTGTTCTTACCGTCTTTTCACTGACTCCTAACTCCTCTCCCAGCTGTTTAGAAGTCTTATACTCCTCAGACAGCACATCCAGAAGCACCCACAATCTGTTTTCCATGGTTCCCTGCCTGTTGTTATACATTTTCTTCCAGATATTTCTGTATATTATCAAGTACCTTCCTGCTGAGCAGTTCAAAAGCCTGCTTTGTCCTCCCCACTGAAGTCTTCATACAGATCACATTATCCCGGTCAATCAATTTCCCCGTCCCGTCTCCAATGGCCGCCTCCGTATCACAGCAGTACAGATTGTCCCTGCATTCCAGCCACTTGGCCAGGGCATCTGTGTCCGAGGCAGGCCCTATGGAAGTATTCATAAGAATCTTCTTATTTCCAAGACATCCGAACTGTTCCTCATGAAGCAGAATCACGTTTTTATTTAAACAGGTAATCACTGCCTGACTGCGGGCAAGGAGATCGTTCAGGGGCAGATATTCCATGCCTGCCGCTTCTTTTTGGGGTTTCCTTGTCCTGCTGTAGTAGGAGACTTTGGCCCCCATCATCTGCAGCGCGTCCGCCACCATTCCCCCTGATACGCCCAGTCCCACAATCCCCACGGGAAAATTCGTAAGCTCTAAAGGCTCATCCTGCCACATGGGGTAATCAAACCCGTGAAGAATCCGAATCAGCTGGTACAGCACATACTCCACCACGCCCCTGTCCCCATAGTCCCGGATTCCCAGCACCTGAATTCCATGTTCCCTTGCATACGCAATATCCACATTGGCGCTGGCTTCCGAATACAGGCTGCAGCACATTCCCACATACCGCACATTGGGGCATCTCTCAAGCACACTCTTTGGAATCTGAGAGGTATAGCTGACTAAAACCCCGTCCGAATCCCCGATCCTCCTTACAATCTCATCCTCGCTTCCCGGTATGTCGTCATACAAAACCACTTCTCCGGCATATTGTTTCAGTTCTTCCTGGGCTTCCGGGATCAGGCTTACGGGTTCTATGGCCGTTATTTTTTCAAACATGACTTTTTCCTCCTAAAACATAATGGGCGAAACCAGGTTTCTAAGGAGCGCCACCACACTCCATCCGGCAATATGGCTGGTCTGGGAATAGATGTCTACCACCGCTGTCACTCCCTCTGTCTTTGCTGTAATCTTATGGTCGTCCCCTTTCATTCCAGGCACGCTGATAATAGAAAACCGTGTTTTTTCTGTTCCTGCCGAAGCTAAGGACGCGGCCACGGATACGTTGACCTTGGTGGGAAGAAGCCTGATAGCCTCCTTTGTGTTCCCTGCAAATACCTGGGATTCCTCCTTATCCTCCAGAAGCTCCTCCCTAAATACAGGAGTGCTTTTAAGAGACTCCGGCCCCTTGCGGGTCACCATCTCCGTTTCCACCTGGCCCATAAGGGAAATTGTCCGGAGCACATCAAAGCCGCCGATGGCGCCGGAAGCAATGTGCACCCTGGTTTTGCTCTCCCTGGCTGCGCGCTGTATCCTCTCATAAAATTCTTCGTCGGCAAAAGCGCCCATGGAAAGCACTACCAGGTTGGAGCCGGCCCTAAGAACCTTCTCCCCAATCTCTTTCACCAGCTGCACCGAGGCCAGCTCCGCCACATAATCCGGTTTCGCGGACAAAAGCTCTTCTACGGTTTTAAATACCGGACATCCGGCCTTGGCCGCCATAGTCCGGGCATGATCCGGATCCCTTCCCATCACGCCGCATATCTCATACTCTGCAAGGAGCCCTCCAGACCATGCATCCATTACAATATTTCCCAGTTTCCCGCAGCCTGCTATGGCAAGCCGTTTTTTTGCTGTTGTTTCCATAACTTTTCTCCTTCCAATCCCCTGTCCCCACAGTCTCCGGTGAAAATGGGCGCCGTCCCCCCGATGCCTGGGGGCGTTCTGCATTCCACGGTTTTCCATCTTCACTCTTCTGCCGTGGGCTCCGGGCATATGTCCATCGGACGTTTTGCTCCCCGGTATCACAATATGCCACAAGTATAACAACGGAAAACCGCAAAGTCAACCTGCGGGGCGCTTTGTAATCTCCAGAGCGTCTTCGACTGATAAAAACCGGGATGTCCATCCGATATGAAATCAGACATGAATTTTGGCTTACACGCAAGCTTGACGCGCAAAATTCACGTCTGATCCCCGCCGTCCGAACGGTTACATTTATATTTTGGGAAATGTTTGGATTGAACCTGAATGCAGATTGTGTTAGTATTACCTATGATGTGAAATCTAAGATATATAATGTACTCTCTAAGTCTCCCCGCACCTGACTTTGCAGCTGAAATTCCGAGTGTACATTACAAAGGAAAGGTGGTATCTTTCATGGCTTCTGCCTCGGACAAAAATCAAAAAAACGACTTCTCCCAGGGAAGTATTATTAAAAATATTCTCAGTCTGGCTCTGCCCATGACTCTGGCGCAGCTAATCAACGTGCTTTACAATATTGTAGACCGGATCTATATCGGACGGATTCCCCATGACGCCACCATGGCTCTCACCGGTTTAGGGCTCTGCCTTCCTATTATCTCCATGGTTATAGCCTTTGCCAACTTGTTCGGTATGGGAGGCGCACCTTTATGTTCCATCGAGAGAGGAAGAGGCAACGAGGAGGAAGCTGAGGCCATTATGGGCAATTCCTTTGTCATGATGGTCATAAGCGGACTGGTTCTGACGGTTGTCGGGCTGGCGCTTAAGCGTCCCATGCTCTATCTTTTCGGAGCTTCCGACGCTACCATCCCCTACGCCGATTCCTACATAACCATCTATCTCTTAGGCAGTATCTTTGTCATGATCGGCCTGGGCATGAACAGTTTTATCAACTCCCAGGGCTTCGGAAAAATCGGAATGCTGACCGTCCTTTTAGGTGCTGTCACCAATATTATCCTGGACCCGGTTTTTATCTTTACCTTTCATCTGGGCGTTCAGGGGGCGGCCTGGGCCACCATTATCTCCCAGGGGCTTTCTGCCCTGTGGATCATGAGATTTTTAACCGGGGATCAGGCCATCTTAAAGCTGAGAAAAAAGGCATTCCGTCTGAAAGGCCGCAGAATCCTTCAAATTGTAGGCCTTGGACTGTCCGGTTTTACCATGTCCATCACCAACAGCTTAGTCCAGATCATGTACAATGCCAGCCTGGCCCTTTTCGGCGGCGATATGTATGTGGGAATCATGACCGTGGTTAACTCTGTGCGGGAGGTAATCTCCCTGCCCATCAACGGCCTTACCAACAGCTCTCAGCCGGTTATGGGCTTTAACTATGGGGCCGGGGAATACAAGCGGGTCAAACAGGCTATCATCTTCATGTCCGTGGTGTCCGTGGCTTACACCACCATTATGTGGAGCCTGGTCCACGGTTTCCCGGAATTCTTTATCCGAATCTTCAACCATGAGGGAGACCTGGTGGCGCCGGGAATCCCTGCCATGCAGATTTACTATTTCGGCTTTTTTATGATGTCTTTGCAGTTTGCCGGGCAGGCCGTGTTTGTCGCTTTAGGGAAATCAAAAAACGCCGTGTTTTTCTCCATTTTCCGGAAAGTGATCATCGTCATTCCTCTGATTCTCATCCTCCCCAAACTCTTTGGTCTTGGGGTTAAGGGAATCTTTATGGCGGAACCCGTCTCCAATTTTGCAGGCGGACTGGCCTGCTACATAACTATGCTTGTGACGGTCTGGCCGGAACTTTCCGGGAAAAAGAAGTAATCAGACATCTGTGTCCGTCTCCGTCTCTTTTTTCCTGAACTTCATCAGGATGGAACAGATGATAATGCTCAGCTCATAAAGGCCTACCATGGGAATCGCCACCATAATCTGGGATACGATATCAGGAGGCGTGATCAGGGCTGCCACAACGAAAATGATGATAATGATCACCCTTCTGCCTTTTTTCATCCATTCTACTTTCAAAAGCCTCAGCTGAGTCAGAAGAACAGATATAACCGGAAGCTCAAACACAATGCCGAATATCATAAAAATCGTCATTAAAAACGTAATATAATTCTGTACGCTGATGGATGCCCTGATCTCGCTTCCCGCACTGATGCCGATGAGAAAGTGAAGCATAAAGGGCAGCATAATCTTGTATGCGAAGACAATCCCGGCAGCAAAACAGAGCAGTCCGAAAAATATGGCTGACAGGAAAAGAAAGTTTTCATTTTTCTGTAGCCCCGGCTGCACAAATGCCCAGATGTGATAGAGTATGACAGGAAAGGTAATGCATACGCCGGCCAGAAGAGCGATGGAAAAATACTGCATAAGCAGTTCCTGGGGAGCAATGTACACATAACTGTATCCGTAGACTTTCCCCATATCCGTCAGCAGCTCCACCAGCCTGGGCGCATAATTAAGCCCTGCCAAAGAAGAAACCACAAGGCAGATCATGCAAATCACCAGCCTGTTGCGCAGTTCCCGAAGATGGCCTGCAAGGGTCATGCTCTGTTCCTGGTGCTTTTTCTTCTTTTTTCCTTTGGTTTTCTGCTCCTTCATCACTGTTTTTCTGTGTCTTTGTCTTCTTCCGGAGCAGCCATGCCTGAACGAAAGTTTTTAATGCTCTTGCCTAAGATCTTACTTAACTTAGGGATCTGGGTCGGCCCAAAGATAAGGATTGCAATAGCTAAGACAATGAGTAATTCCTGTGTTCCGATCTTCATAATAAATCCTCCTGCTTAAATAAAAAGAATGCTTTCCGGTTCCTGTCCGGATTCACAAAGTTCTGAGGCTTCCCCGCAGGAATCCGCGGCTTCCGTTCCGTCTTCTCCTAGTTCTGCGATTTTTGTCTCGTCCTCTCCTGATTCTGCGGTTTTTGTCTCGTCTTTTCCTGATTCTGCTGCCTGCTTTACAGCTTCTTTCGCCGAATTATTTTCTTCCTCTGAACTTCCCTCTTCCTTCCGGGGCTTTCCGATATCCGAGAAGGATTTCTGAATATCCTCCACATCGCCGCGGATTTCTTCCCCAAACTCCGTAATCGGTTCCAATGCCTCTCTTAAAGGGCGCTGAGCCTCTTCCAAAGGCTCCACAATACTTTCCCTGATATCCTTTGTGGCATCAGATGAAAACTTGCGAAACTCCCTCATGGCTTCTCCGAACTTTCTCGCGTAGAGAGGGAGCTTGTCCGGCCCTAAAACGAGCAGGGCAACAATAAAAATAATCAGAAGTTCCTGCATACCGATCTTCATAGACCCAAACCTCCTCCTAAATCTGTCTGCTGGCTGAACTTTTTTCAGGATAACATACTTTTAGATTCCTTACAAGCCGTTTTTGTGCTGTCCCGGATGATGGCGGATATGGAGGGAGGCTGGGGCATGGGTTCATTCATATACTCATGATTGGCTAATGAGACGGACTTTAAAGGTATTCCATGGCACTGGGCCGCCGTATCCACAAACTGTCTGATGACCGTTCCTTCCTGGGCCTCGGCGCAAACCCATGCCAATCCCTGTTCTATGAGCGGAACATTTTTTAACGGTATCTTTATAAGCCCTGAGAATCTTTTTGCCTTGCCGCAGGGAAGCACTGTAAACCCGATTCCCGCCTCCACAGCCAGAAGCATACTGTCAAAAGACGAATATTGATGGCAGACTGTTATTTTCATCTGTTCCAGTTCTTTTAGGGATATCAGCCCTTTATTTTTCTGAAGCTCCGTATCGGCTATAATCAATTTTTCCCCTGACAGATCCTCAAATGTCAGATATTTGTATGCACAAAGGCGGTGTTCCTTGTTGACCAGCACATAATAACTGGCCCGGTCAAGGGGGAGAAATCCCAGCCTGGGGTTCTGGCTCACCTCATAGCGGTAACCAAAAGCCAGCTGTATCTCATTGGCCGCCAGAAGATCACGGGTGCGGTGTTCTGTGTGAGCCAAGATATCAACCTGAACCAGAGGATAATGATCAGAGAATACTTTCATCGTCCTGGTAAGGCAGGAATAATCCACCAGACGCTGCACCAAAATACGAATCGCCGGCTGCTCTTCTCTCTGAATAGCCCTGGCAACACCGATCACTTCATCCATCTTCTTGCTGATGGATTCCAGATGGACATACAAAAATTCTCCTGCCGCTGTCAGCGCTACATTTCTGTTGTCTCTGGTAAAAAGCAGGACTTTCAGCTCAGATTCCAGAGATTTTATCTGGTAACTGATAACTGGCTGTGTGGTATACAAAGCCTTGGCTGCCCGGACAAAACTAAGACTCTTGGCCACCTCCAAAAAACAGGTGATCTGTGTGGAATTCAAAATTCAGCTCCTCCCCAACAACTTACTTCCATGGTAACTGTCTTTTTTATTATACCACAACTAATCCTAAAATTCATCAAAGAAAATCTTTTTCGCCAATAATAGAAAAATCTTTTTAATCAATCAAATTATTAAATTATTCATCCCAATACTTTCCTGCTATAATAAAATTAACTTTTTTAACCCACCAAATGAAGGGAGGAACCTTTATGTCCAAACAAATTTCCCGCCGGAGTTTTCTCAAGGGAAGCGTAGCCGGCGTGGCTGGTCTGGCTTCTGCCGGGATTCTCAATGCCTGTGCATCCAATACGGATACTTCCGCCACTACCGCCGCCACGACTGCTGCCGCCTCTGCTCCTGAAACCACAGCGGCCCCAAAAAATCCGCCGGAAAATCAGAATCCGGAACCGTCTTATGATAAGGAAGTGGATTTTCTTATTGTCGGATACGGACTGGCCGGAGAAGCAGCTGCTCTGGAAGCCAATGACATTGATCCCAATGCCAAAATATGCGTTCTGGAAAAAATGTCCGAGGCCAATGCAGGAGGCAACTCTATCGCGTCCGGCCAGACGCTCATCGTCCCTGCTCCCGACGATCTGGATACATTCCGGCGCTATCTGGTTGCCTGCAGCAGCCCCAACCCCATTAAAGACGAATACATGGACTTTCTGGTCAATGAATTTGCAGGGCAGGCTGGCTGGATCCAGGCCACTGTGGCTGCTGTGGACTATGAACTGGGATATGTAGGCGGTGGTCCTTTAAGCTGGGGATCTCTGGTTACGGAATTCCCTGATCTGGACGGGGCCAGCTTTAGGGGCTGTTCCGGCCACGTGAGAAAGGTCGGAACCACCTTCGAATACGGCGGCGTATGGCGAGGCTTTGATCTGGCTGTAAGGGCAAGGGAGAATGTGGAACTCTGCTTTAACACTTCCTTCAAGTCCTTGATATTGGATGAAACCGGAGCTGTCACAGGCGCCGTCGCCGCAGATGAAGGCGGAAAAGAGATTCGCATCAAAGCCGCAAGGGGCGTGCTTTTGGCCTGCGGAGGCTTTGAGAACAATCTGGAGATGCAGCGGGACTTCCACGGCATGGACATGGTCTATACGGGAGGAACTCCAGGCAATACAGGAGACGCCATTCAAGTTCTCATGGCCTGCGGCGCCAAGATGTGGCATATGAATAACCAGACCCAGTCCGGAGGATTCTGGCTTGGAATCAAAGTTCCCGATTATGAAGCCGTATTTATGCGCAATTTCTCCATGGCCGGAACCTCCTGGCTGGAGGTGGCTGCAGACGGCCAGCGCTTCTACAATGAATCCGGCGCATATCACCGTCAGCACATGAAATACAAAGAATACGGCCATTATGTGGATCTTCCCCACGACCGGGCGCTGCCAGTACATATGATCTTCGACGAAAAGACAAGAACCGCCGGGGCCATCGTCACCAAATGGCTCAGCTGGCCCATTACCACGGAAGGCTATGTCTGGTCCGATGACAACAGCGCGGAGATTGAAAAAGGCTGGATCATAAAAGCGGATACCATTGATGAACTTGCTGAAAAACTTGGCCGCGATCCCGAAGTGTTAAAGGCCACAGTGGACCGTTACAATCAGATGGCCGCCTCCGGAAACGACAGCGATTTCCAGCGGAATCCGGAAACCATGAGTCCCATTGATACGGCTCCTTTCTATGCCGTAGGCATTACTCCCGCCCTGGTTGCCACCACAGGCGGAGCGGAGCGCAACACCAAAGCCCAGGTATTAAAATGGGACGGCACGCCCATTCCTAATCTGTATGAAGCCGGCGAGCTGGGTTCCTATGTATCGAACCTGTACCAGAACGGCGTATTCCTGGCCGAAGCCGTTGCCACAGGCCGTGCCGCCGCTGACACCGCCTTTAACGGCCGCTCCCAGGTTACTGCCGAACTTATGATGCAGAAGGAAGAGTATGATATCGAAGGCAAGCCCGACGGAAGCTATGAACAGCTGATCAAGGGCAACCATGGAGAGTATACGCTGAAAGTAGATGTGGCCGGAGGCCAGATCACGAATATGGAGATCGTCAGCGGACGGGATAACATGTTCATGGAAGATGCCCAGCTGGAAACCTTCTTCCATGAAGTGATGGACAATCAGACCGTGGAAGTGGATGCCATCTCCGGCGCAACCCTGGACAGCAACAACCTGATTGACGCTTTAAAATCCATGTTTAAGAAATAAATGCTATTCCGTCCCATAACCTATGGTGACAATCGGAGCCAGGGCTTTAAAGCCCTGGCTCTTTATGATCCTTTATCATGCCAGCTCTTTCATCTTACGGTATATCTCCAGTCCGTCTCTCCGTCCAAAGGTTTTCACAGAATCCAGATACAAAATCTTTTTTCCTGACCTTTTCTCAAACAGTTCCTGGATTGTTCCCAGTTCTTTCCCATAGGACGTCTCTGCAAAGGTTTTTTCCAGAACTTTCCGTATCTTTATCCTCTCCTCATATCTGGCAAATTCCGTCTCTAACTTGACGGGCTTTCGCTTCTCCCTGATCCTGGCCGTCCTCATCCGATTCTCATTAGCCGACAGAATACACTGCTCCAGGTCAGGTCCCAATACCACTTCCCTGAAAACCCTTCCTCTGCACCTCCAATAATCCCTCACAGCCATAAATCCCTGATCTCTGCTGACGATCGCCGCCTTTCCGGAATATCCGCTTCCAAAAATCTCTCCGATCTTTGTAGCGATATAAAAATCCAAAGCATTCTTTCCTGACTTTTTCAGTTTACATATATCCAGACAGCAAAAAGACTCCATAATCTGGGAAAGATATCCCTGTTCGATCCGCTCACATGTGTGGCTGTAAAAGATAACCACTGTGTCTTCTCCCAAAAGATATTCGCTCCCTTTCAGGCCCTCATTGCTCACGTTCTCAAAGTCGATCAAAAAATACATATGAAAACTCCTGTTTTAGAAATAACTATACCAATTAATACATTGCTTCCAAAATAATCCCGGTTATCAGACTAATCAAAATCCCGCCTAATATTGTACCCATTAAAATTCCTAAAATCGGATGCCGGCTCTCCCATTCTTTCAATTTCGAAAAAATCTTTATTTCAAGCCTGCTTTCCCTGTCCCAAAATGCCGCTGGGTGGATTACTTTACTTTCTAATAATGTATAGTACATAATAAGCCTTTTTAATGATTGTTCTGCAAAAGGATCCTGAGCGTTCTTCGGTTCAAAATGTATCTCCGCATATGCGGATTTAGCTAAATCTATAGTCATAAGTTCCTTTCTTCCCATGTTTTGCAGAACCCCCTTACTCATCCTGTGCAGATAATTTATCAAAAACTTCAGTGGTAAGAAATCTTTTTTTATGAAACAGCTCTGCATATTTCAAAAGCCGTTCATATTGGCTCTTTTTCAGCTTTCGAAAATCAATCATCTCAATCAGTAAGTTATCATTCGTATCCCTGTCGTCCAAACGCAGGATATCACAAATACTGCGCTCAACATCATATATATTATAACAGCCAAATTCTGTCTTTCTATTCTTAAGGCCCAGCCGAAAATTATTTTGGGAAAAAAAATGTCTTTCTATGGGAAAATTAGTCTTCATGGCGCTGCGGTCGGTTCGTTCTGTGGAGACAACTAAAACTTCAGGTTCCGTCTCTAACATTCCCTGGTAGAAACATGCGCTCTTCATGGATATAACCGCTTTTGGATTACTCAGGCATGCCTCAATGCATTTATAATCATATGGCTTCTCATAACCACACCGGAGCATCCAGTAGTGACCATAACATACCCTTTCCAGATATCCTTCCTCTGTCAAAACAGCGATCTGCCGATTTGTCAGCCCTTCATCTGCCAATCCTCTGGTGCTGATATATCCTCTATGGCTTTTATATAAATTATGTAGTTTACCGTAGGTATTGGTACGCATGATTTCCCTTCTGCCTTCTTAATTCTGGCTGATTTGCATTTTTTGTTACACATATTATAGCATTTTTTGTTACACATGTCAATAGTTCAAAAAGTCATGAGGAGTTGCTGACAAAATCAAAAGTGTGCCAAGAAAAACATTTCCTTTGGCGCACTTTTTAACATCAGGAAGAAAATGAAGATATTTTACAAGCCGACAGAAGAGCTTTTGTCCCTGGATATCCTGAAACCGGAGAATAGCCGGAATACCCTTCATGCCTATCAGATGGTAAAACGCTGCAATGAAAAGCGTCCTTCCGTTTTAGTCATATCAATTTCCATGCCACGAATAATCATTGTTGTTATATACCAATGCCGCTTGATTGTAATATATGCACCCTTCTGCGCTCTCATTATTTTTTAAATTCCTCCTTTAATATTTCTTTTAAAGATTTTCCATGTAAATATAACCATTTTGAAATTTTATATCGTTTTTGCAAAAACAAAATATTATTTTCTTTTTCATTTCCTGATAAATAGTATAAATCATTAAGCAATATATAGTCATAAAAATCTATCAAATCACAAAAATTACATTGCAAATACTTATATTTCATGTATCCTCTTATAAAATTAATCTAATAGGTGATGATATCTTTTGTATCTATTTCATCAAATTGAAAATTACTTATCATAACTGCTACACGCAATAATTCGTATTCTTGATAAAAATACGAAGTCTTTTCGAAGTCAATAAGAAATATGTTTTCTCTACATTTAATAAGATTATTTAAATAAAAATCACCATGTACTATTTCAGTATTTTTTAACAATAAAATACTTATAATTTTAAAAAAATAAAAATCTCTATATAACTCAGAATCTATTTAACAGCTCTAAATGCAAATAAATTTTTCTTTCCAAGCAAGCTCAGTTCTCCCCCTCCATATACATAAAACAAGCAGACTGGCTACTTAAACCGGCAGACTGTCCCGCAGGCACAGCAGTCCCCACCCCAGCTGCGGATTCGGCCATACCTCATACCCCGGTATCTGTCTTGCCCCCCGCATCAGATACGCCTTCAGTTTCTCCCCATACAAAAACTCATCTCTCCCCTCTACGATCCCCCACTGCATCAAAAGGGCCCCGCTTCCCGTCACAAAGGGGGCGGCAAAGGAAGTCCCGGTCACCGCCTCATATCCGCCGCCGCTTTTGGGGGCCATGATCCCCACTCCCGGCGCCGCAATGTCCGGCTTCACCTGATTGGTCACCCTGGTAAAGCCCCGGCCGGAAAAATCCGCATAGGTCTGGTAATTGCTGTTGTAGGCCCCCACGGTAATGGCCATGGACGCGGCGGAGGGAATAGTCAGAGTCGTATCCGGCGTGGACCCCAGAATATAAGTGGACTGGTTGAGAACGGCAGAAGAAGGCAGCCAGAAGTCATAGCTTCCCTGAACAATCCTTTTGGGTACCAGATAAAACACCCAGATACCGCTTTGGAGATAATCCTGGTGCAGAGGAATAAAGTCAAAATAGATCTCCTGAGCCTTGCTGTAGGGACTGGGCTCCCCATAGTACAAAAGAATCCGGGTACTCTCATAGTCGTATGTCTGCGGCCCAATGACAGCCGGAAGGGGACCCAGGAGACGTCCGGAAGGGGTTACCAGAGTAATGGTAAACTCATCCACAAAATGTTTCCACAGCTGAACCGTAATTCCCGTCTCATAGGGGGAGATGGACAGCTGCACATTCACATTTTCCCCCTCACTCAAAACTCCCGAAATATGCCCTCCGGCTCTGGCCTCATTGCCGGAACCGATGACAATTACATTTCTTCCGTAATTAGATACCCCGTCTATGTAAGTCTCCAAAAGACTGGTTCCGTCATGAGAACCGTAAGTGTTGCCAATGCTGATATTTACAGCCACAGGCTTTCCAAGTTCCGCCGCCCTGCGCACCACATAGTCAATGGCTGTCATCAGTTCCGTGGTCCTCGGAAATCCCAAAGGATCCGCCACGCCCAGCTTCACTACAAGAAGCTCGCTCTCAAAGGCCACTCCCCGGTAGAGTCCGCCGCTCTCCCTGCCGTTTCCCGCTGCGATCCCCGCCACTGCCGTCCCGTGGCCGCTTAAGTCCACAGAGGGCACCAGGGATCTGGCTCCCTGTCTGCTCCCCTGATTTAGGGCTTCATCAATCTCTTCTTTCGTGAATATTTTTTCCAGCGTCTGATCCCATAGCTCCAGGATTCTGGTGGTTCCGTCCTCATTTCGGAAATCGTCATGAAAATAATCAATCCCTGAATCAATTATCGCCGCCAGACACCCTCTCCCTGTCAGATAAGGGGCATAACTGCTTCCCTCCACCTGGACATAAGTAATACAAGAGGCTGCCTTTGCCTGATTCACGGCAAAGTACAGCCTCTTTGGTTTCTCTATATATTCTACCTGGGGAAGATCACTGACTGCATCAAGCATTGACTCAGGAACCGTCAGAATAGAATACTGATTCAGGAGTTCTGTCTGTGTCACTCCCATCTCCGAAAGTCCCTCAAGGGGTCTGGAATGCTTCACAATCACCTCCCAGGTTCTTTCCTCCGCATCATACCCGACAGCCAGTGTCTCCGAGCGCTCCAGCTCCTGCCTGTCGGCTCCTAAAGCCAGATTCAGCACATTTTCCATTTTCTGATTCTGCATCACCTTGTCTCTCCCGCATTCTCTTTCCTTTAAGAGTATGTGGCCGGACATTAAGGTATACCCCAGGGGCATTCCTTAATGCATGTCCTTCGGGCCGGCGCGCTGTGCGCGAAAAGCATATCTTTGTCTCCTTATTTCAAAAAACCGTTGACAATCTGGGCTTCCGCTTCCTCCTCTGTAAGGCCCAGGGTCATAAGCTTTATGATCTGCTCCCCGGCGATTTTCCCGATAGCCGCCTCGTGAATCAGGGCAGCATCCGTATTGTTGGCCGTGATCTTGGGGACAGCGCTGATTTTGGCATTGTCCATGATAATGGCATCGCACTCGGAATGGCCTGCGCACTTGGCATTGCCGTTGATCTCAGCTATAAATACCTGGGTAGACTCCTCTTTTGCCACGGAACGTGAGATGACGTTGGCGCTGGAGTTCTCCCCATTTAAATTCACTACAAAACCGCTTTCCGCAAACTGGCTTCCATGGGTTAAAAGGCGCTCTCTGATAATTAATTTGGCGCCCTCTGCAAGATCCGCTTTCGTCGTCCTCCTTGTAGAGTCCACGCCCTTAATCTGCACCATCTCCATCTCCATATAGCTGTTCTCTTCCATGGTCACTTCGGTTTGAGGATTCATAATCCGCCTGCCTCTTCCGTCTCCGGAACCGTAGTGCTTCTCCACATATTTCACCTTTGCGTTCTTTCCCACAAAGAAACGATGGAGCCCGTCATGCTTGGAATCCTTGTCGCCTCCGTTATGAATACCGCAGCCTGCCACGATGACTACATCCGCATCATCACCGATATAAAAATCATTATATACCATCTCTGTCAGTCCGCTCTGGCTCAGAACCACGGGAATATGAACGCTCTCATTTCTGGTTCCCGCTTTAATACGGATATCGATTCCCTCTCCCTCCTCCTTGGAGACGATCTCAATATTGGCGGAATTCACCCGCTCCGCTAACTTTCCGTTGACTCTGATATTGTAGGCGCCGGCAGGTACTTCATGGAGGTTGGCCACTTCCTCCAAAAGCCGCATTTGAATGGAATCTACATTTCCGATATCTGCCATGTTATTTCCCTCCTTTATAAAATCTGCTGCAGGCATCCACTGCCGAGGCGGTTCCCAAAAGCCCTGGCAGTATCTCTTCCTTTGGCCCATGATTTGTGATCCGCCCATCCGCTATGACTACAATCTCGTCTGCAATATTCAGAATCCTTTCCTGATGGGAAATGATCAGAATGGAGCCCTGGACCGTTTCCCGCATCCGCTCAAACACGGAGATTAAGTTCTGGAAACTCCACAGATCAATCCCCGCCTCAGGCTCATCAAAGACGGAAAGCCTGGTTTTCCTGGCCAAAACTGTGGCAATCTCAATCCTTTTTAACTCTCCTCCCGACAGGCTGGCATTCACCTCCCTGTTAATATAATCCTTGGCGCACAGGCCTACCTCTGACAGATACACACAGGCATCTGCCGCAGTCAGTTTCTTCTTCGCCGCCAGCCGTATGAGATCCAGTACCTGGACTCCCTTAAAACGGACTGGCTGCTGAAACGCATAGCTGATGCCCAGATTGGCCCGCTCTGTAATGTTCATTTCCGTAATATCATGGTCCCCGAATACGATGCGCCCCTGAGTGGGCTTCTCAATTCCCGCTATGAGTTTGGCCAAGGTGGACTTTCCGCCGCCGTTAGGTCCTGTAATTACCACAAATTTATTGTCACCGACTGTCAGGTTCAAGTCGTGGATAATCTCTTTTTCTTTCCGCTCTTCCTGTACGCCGAATGATAAATTCTCTAATGTAAGCATAGGCATCTCCTTATTTCTTTTCTGGTTTTAAACCTGTATCAGGTATTATATAACAGTTTCCCCATCTTTACCAGTACTAACATTTTTCTTATCTTAATTTTCTGTGTATATTATGAAGCTTTTTTTACTTTCCTTGTACTCCCTGATCTTTTATGGTAGTCTGTAATTACCAAGTTAATTTCCTGCAGGCAGTGTCCGCTTTGACTCTGCAAAGCCCGCCGTCTCAGCAGGAAACATTTAGGAGAGGAGAATGTTTATGAAAAAATCTGTAAGGAAATGCTTAAGTCCGCCGGGGATGCCCCTTAAGAGAACCTTTGCCGCTTTTCTGTGCCTTGCCCTGCTTGCAGGCTGCGGCAGCGGATCAAAATCCCAGGAAACGGCTGTTGCAGCGGAAACGACCGCTGCCGCCTATAATACCGCACAGGCCCCTGCCATGTATGACAGCGGTTATGAGGATTGGGAAGCATATGAAGAAGCAGGAGAAGATTATAACGGCGCCTCGGCTCTCACCAGTTCCGGTTCCATCACACCTGTGTCCTCCGCAAACCGGAAGCTGATCCGCAACGTATCCATGAATGTGGAGACCGATGCTTTTGACGATCTTTTAAAGAAGATTCAGGAACAAGTAGTCCAGATGGCGGGATACATAGAACAGTCTGACATATCCGGCTCCAGCATGAACAACCGTTACACGGAAGGCAGCCGCTATGCCTTTATGACAGCCCGCATCCCAAGCAATCAATTAGACCAGTTTATCGCGCTTGTGGAAAAGAACGGCAATGTGGTCTACCGCTCCGAATCCACTCAGGATGTTACCCTGCAGTACAGTGATTTGGAGAGCAGAAAAAAGACTCTGTCCGTAGAACAGGACCGTATCTGGGCTCTTCTTGAAAAAGCCGATACTCTGGAAGCTGTCATCGCTTTGGAGGAGCGCTTGTCGGAGATCCGATACGAACTGGAATCCATGGAATCCACCTTAAAACTCTACGACAATCAGGTGGAATACAGTACTGTACAGCTCTCTGTCAATGAAGTTACCCCTATTGATTTCACTCCCACCGCCCCTGAGACTGTGGGACAGAGAATCCAAAAGGGATTTACAAAGAATGTAAAAGGTGTTGTGAATACTCTCACTGATCTGTTTATCTTCCTGATTGCCGCAAGCCCTGTGTGGATACCCATTGCTGCCATCGGCGGAGTGATTGCCTATATAAGCTGGAAGAAAGCAAGGAAAGCCGCAAAGTCCCAGGAGACGGAATAATATTTCCATGGCTTTTACGGAGCCAACGTCAAAAGAGATTATCAGTCGCTAGAACAGATAAGCCGGCGGAATATCCGCCGGCTTATTTTCTTATCTTATGGAATTGGAATTCTTGATCTGTCTCAGTTCATCAAATACCACATCATTGAGAACCTTAATATAGGTTCCTTTCATCCCTGAGGACCGGGACTCGATGACTCCCGCACTTTCAAACTTGCGCAGAGCATTGACAATAACGGAACGGGTGATTCCCACTCTGTCCGCAATCTTGCTGGCGACCAATATTCCTTCGTTGCCGTCCAGTTCTTCAAAGATATGGGTGATAGCCTCCAGCTCTGAGAAGGACAGAGTGCTGATGGCGGACTTTACAATCTGAATCTTTCTGGTCTCCTCCGCGTTCTCCTCATTGACAGAACGCATCATCTCCAGTCCCACTACCGTAGTCCCATACTCACTTAAAATAATATCGTCAATATCATACTGTGTATCCGTCTTGTAAATAAACAGGGTCCCCAGCCGCTCTCCTGCAATATCAATGGGGGTTATAATCGCCTGATATTTTTTAACATTCTCTTCTGCAAATCCTAAGGTAGCCAGATTCACATTCTCCTTGGTGGAAAGTATACTTAACAGACGCTCATTGAGCATCTTGTCCACAAAACCGCCCAGCTGGTCATCAATCAGTTCTTCGATCTCATCTACCCCGGGCCAGGTGCTGATACCAAGAACCTTTCCTTTCTTGCTGATAACCAGAATATTCGAATCCAATATCTCGCTTAAAACATGACAAATATCGTTAAATACTACTTTATTGGAGTTATTATTATGCAGTAATTTCCCAATCTTCCTTGTCTTATCCAGCAATTGAACGCTCATTATTCGAAAACCTCCTTCTTGCCCGCAAAAAAGAGCCATTAACTAATAGTAATACAAAAATTGTATCATATCTCCCAAAAAATAACAACACTTATTGAAAGTTTTCGAATATTTTAATAATTCGCTTTAAATGACAAAATTGCTTTAATCCTTGCCTTCTTTTTGATTGTCGTGCAATTTTGTGGAATATCCGCACTGTCCATTGCTGCACAGCAATTTGCTTCCTTTCTCCACCATATAGCTGCCGCACTCCGGACAGAGGGTGGCGGAGGGTTTCTGCCAGGACATAAAATCGCATTCCGGGTTATTCTCGCAGCCGAAGTATTTTCTGCCCTTTTTCGTCTTTTTGATGACCACCTCCCTGCCGCATTTGGGGCAGGGCACGCCTATTTTCTCAAAATAGGGCTTGGTATTCTTACAGTCCGGAAAGCCGGGACAGGCCAAAAATTTGCCGTGAGGACCATACTTGATCACCATGTTGCGGCCGCACTGATCACAGATCTCATCCGAAACCTCATCTGCTATGGTGACTGTCTCCAGCTCTGCCTCCGCCTTCTTAACCGCCTCGTCCAGATCCGGATAGAAGTTGCGGACTACGGTCTTCCACTCAACGGTTCCGTCTCCTACCCGGTCTAAAAGGTATTCCATATTGGCCGTAAACTGCAGATCCACAATGCTGGGAAACTTCTCCTTCATAATCCGGTTTACCACTTCTCCCAGTTCTGTCACATACAGGTTCTTATTCTCCTTTGCCACATATCTTCTGGCAATAATGGTGGTGATAGTCGGAGCATAGGTGCTGGGCCGGCCGATTCCCTGCTCTTCCAGCGCCTTGACTAAGGACGCCTCAGTGTAGTGCGCCGGAGGCTGGGTGAAATGCTGGGTGCTCAAAAGTTCCCCGAACTTGAGTTCCATTCCCTTCTCCAACTTTCCAAGAAGGGCGTTGGACTCTTCTTTTTCGTCCTCCTGTATATAGACGGACATAAAGCCGTCAAAGGCCAGTTTGGAAGCGGATAAGGTAAATTCATACTTTTTTCCCTGCCCTGCGCCGTCTCCGTCTGCACTCCCTGTCTCAGCCCCTGCCTGTACTTTCACGGAAACCGTGTGATACAGGGCGGACTGCATTCGGCTTGCGGTAAACCGCTTCCAGATAAGCTGGTAGAGACGGAACAGATCTCTCTGAAGGGACTCCTTTACCTTGACCGGAGTCAGGGCAATATCCGTAGGACGAATCGCCTCATGGGCATCCTGAATCTTACCTGCCGCTTTCTTTCCGCTTTCTTCCAGCGCTACATAGGCGTCTCCATAGGTCTTGGCAATATAAGTTCTGGCCGCCTGATCCGCCTCCTCCGCCACTCTGGTGGAATCCGTACGCAGATAGGTGATCAGTCCGATGGTGCCGTGTCCCTTTACCTCCACGCCCTCGTAGAGCTGCTGGGCCAGGCGCATAGTCTTCTGAGTGGAAAAGTTCAGTGTCTTGGAAGCCTCCTGCTGCAGAGTACTGGTAGTAAAAGGCAGAGGCGCTTTCTTGCTCCTCTCGCCGTTCTTTACCTCGCTGACTCTGTAAACCCCATGTTCCAGGTCCTTTAATATCTGGTCCAGTTCTTCTTTTTTATGGATGGTGATTTTTCCATGACTGTCCCCGTGAAATTTGGCTGTCAGCGCCTTTTTGCTTCCCTCCTGAAAAAGTTTGGCTTCCAGATTCCAGTACTCTTCCGGAATAAAAGCATTGATCTCATCCTCACGGTCACAGATCATACGCAGAGCCACGGACTGAACCCGTCCGGCGCTTAAGCCTCTCTTTACCTTGCCCCACAAAAGAGGACTGATGCTGTAACCCACCATGCGGTCTAAGATTCTCCTGGTCTGCTGGGCATCTACCAAATCCATATCCAGCTTCCGCGGCGCCTTTAAGGAAGACTTTACCGCATTCTTGGTAATCTCATTGAAGCTGATCCGATAAACCTTCTTGCTTTTTTTCTCACTCTCTTCGTCAAGCTTCAAGGCCTTCATCAGGTGCCAGGAGATGGCCTCCCCCTCCCGGTCAGGGTCAGTGGCCAGATAGATCACATCTGCCTTCTTTACCTCTTTGCGGAGCTTTGCAAGGATATCCCCCTTCCCCCGGATGGTGATATACTTGGGCTCATAGTCATGCTCTGTGTCAATCCCCAGCTGGCTTTTGGGCAGGTCCCGCACATGGCCGTTAGATGCGTCGACCTCATAGTTTGCCCCCAAAAATTTCTTAATTGTCTTTACCTTTGCCGGCGACTCCACAATTACTAAACACTTTTCCATGTCGACTCCTTCTTTACAACTTTTTCGCATAATAATGGCTTGCTGTCTGGATAATTCTCCCCTTAAGTTCCAGCTCCAGGAGCAGAGTCAGGCACTCCCCCAAAGACAAGCCGCTTTCTTCTACAATCCGGTCTATAAATTTCGGTTGTAAATCCAGGCAACTATACACCATTTTCTCCTTCTTTGCAAGTCCATTCTCGTTTTTTTCATGAAGTCTTAACCTTTTTCCCATATGAATCTGGAAAAATTCCAGAATATCTTCCGGAGATGTGACCATACCCGCGCCCTGCCGAATCAGTTCATTACACCCCTGGCTTAAGGAATCCGTAATCCGTCCCGGCACGGCAAAAATCTCTTTTCCCTGTTCCAGACCGCAGTCCACTGTAATCAGGGAACCGCTTTTTTCTCTGGCCTCCACCACAATAATCACATCCGACAAACCGCTGATAATCCGGTTGCGCATGGGAAAATTCCTGGCTGCCGGGGCTTCTCCCGGTCTGTACTCGGAGATCACACCGCCTTTTTCCATGATCTTAAAGTACATGGAATAATGGCTTTTGGGGTAACAGATATCCACACCGCAGCCAAGGACCGCGTAAGTATTCCCTCCAGCCAAAAGAGCGCCTTTATGACCTGCCCCGTCGATGCCCAAAGCCATGCCGCTGACGATCTGGACTCCTGATTCGGACAAGCTCCGCCCTAAATACTCCGCCATCTGACTTCCATACTGGCTGCATGTCCTTGCTCCTACAATGGCGGCGGAGGGACAATCTTCACGGGGCAGACTTCCCCTTACATACACACATGCCGGTCTTCCATAAATGGGAAGGAGACGCTTTGGAAACTCTTCCTCCCAAAATGCAAGAAATCTGACGCCTGCCTCTCTCATCCTCTCATATTCTTCCATGGCTTCCTTAAAACATCCCTTATGGCTGTCAAACTCTTTCCCAGTCTTTTCCCTTAAAAGTCCCTGGGACTTTAACTGCTTTCCTTCCATATTATATATGGTTTCAAAGGAATGATGCCTGTCCCAAAGGCGGCCTATGGTAATTGCACCCATAGACGGAATTCCAGACAGCCAGTACAGATATCGTTTCTCCCGCTCTTCATCCTGTCCCTTTAGCGCAAATCGATTCTCCGGCTCCTTAAAGATATCTTCCAATGTCAGCTGTTCCAATATTTTTCCTCCAGGCTCCGGTAACTGATGGCCTCGCACAGATGTTCATGACAGATATTCTCCTCCTCTGCCAGATCCGCAATGGTTCTGGCCACTTTGAGAATCCGCCCATATGCCCTGGCACTTAAATTCATATTCCGATATATCTTCTCAAAGAACCGTTCATCCTCCTTTTTTAACCGGCAAAATCTCCCAATATCTTCCCTTGTCATCTCGCTGTTAAACCGCTTGCCAAAATTCATAAGTCTCGCAGTCTGAATCCTCCTGGCCTGCTCCACTCTTCTTCGAATCTGTGATGAGGATTCCTGGGGACTGGTATCCTTAAGCTCCTCAAAGCTTACAGGCGCCGCCTCCACACAGATGTCGATCCGGTCCAGAATGGGCTTGGATATCCTTCCCAGATATCTCTTTACCTGCTGCTGGCTGCATCGGCATCTGTTCCGGTCAGGATAATAACCGCATTCACAGGGATTCATAGCGGCCACAAGCATAAAATTGGCGGGAAATTCATACCTGCCGCTGACTCTTGACAAAATTACCTTTCTGCTCTCCAAAGGCTGGCGCATCATCTCAATGCTGTCCTTGGAAAATTCGGGAAATTCATCTAAAAACAGCACACCCCCTGATGCCAGGGAGATTTCGCCCGGCATAGGATTCCTTCCGCCTCCTGTCAGAGCTCTGCCGGTAACGGAATGATGGGGTCTGCGGAATGGCCTGTTCTTCAGAAGTCTTCCCTCCTTGGGAAGGAGCCCGCATATGCTGTATACCTTGGATATCTCCAGCCGTTCTCCCCGGGTGCAGGACGGCATAATGGTGGGAATTCTCTCTGCAATCATAGTCTTTCCCGCTCCTGCAGGCCCGATATACAGAAGATTATGGTAACCTGCCACTGCCACTTCCGTGGCGCGCTTCATGAGAAACTGCCCCTGAACCTCCTCATAATCCACAGAGTAGGCCTCTTCTTCCTCATCATCCTGCTCCTCCCTGATCTCTTGTGCCGGCCATGGATTTCCCATAAACTCCGCCATCTGTCTCAAACTTTCAATACCGATAACCCGTATCCCCTCAATGGCACGGCCCTCTCTCACATTATCTTTAGGCAGAAAGCAGTTCTTCCAACCTCTCTCTTTCGCCGCCGACACCATGGAGAGAATCCCTCTTACAGGTTTCAGCTCCCCATTGAGCCCCAGTTCTCCTATGAGTGCAGCATCCCTTAACATGCCGTCATCCAGAATCCCATAGGCGCACAGCATACTCACGGCAATGGGAAAGTCAAATCCCGTCCCCCCTTTTCTTATATCCGCCGGCGACAGATTGACCGTCACCTTCTGGGGCCTGAAATGATAACCGGAATTCTTAAGAGCCGTCCTCACCCGGTCCTGGGCCTCCCTCACCTCTGATGACAGCACGCCCACCATGGTAACTCCCGGAAGTCCCTCTCCCACATCAACCTCCACAGACACAAAATATCCCTCCATGCCCCGAAGGCCCACACTATTCACTTTACTGAACACAAACTAACCTCCTTTTCTCTCAGATCGTCTTTACATAAGGAATTATGGTACGAAACATGTACCGGAAAGCACAGAACCTGTGCCAACGATAATAGATTCCTGATAAATCAACTATACTGTATCCTGAAAAAAAAGGCAAGCTAAATTTCCCAAACTTTCCTCAAATCCAGCGCTGTCCGAAAGCAGTCCAAGGGTTATCTGAGCTGCTGCGCTGTCTAAAGAGAGATATCTTCCCTCTGTCTAAACGCTTCCTTGAAACTCCGTCATATAGGGACGGAAGCGAAGAGGAAGATGGCCCCGCTGGCAGACATAATTGGTCCGTTCCCCTATGGCGATGCTGCTGTGGAATGTCTTCCACAGCTTTTCAAATTCTTTCTGGTCCGTTCCTGCCCTCAGACGGCTCTTCCACTCCTCACTGTCTGTCTGCATCATCAGCCAGCCCAAGTCAGCCTTATGGATCACGGACTTTCCTCTGCCTTCATCGTAGATGATCCAGTTCTCTCCACCAAGACGGTCTGCAAAGTGAGGCGCCATCAGAACGATGACATCATTCTTCGGCCCGACGGTACACAAAAGCACGCCCTCCTCCGTATTAGAAAAACGGGCAAACTCTATGAGAAGATGGGCTTCGTTTCCCACATTCCGGTTCATGGAAAATATCTCGTACACTGCCGGTATCTGCAGCATCCTGGTAATATCCCCTCTGTAATTGAGGGCATAGACCAGAAAGCGGTAGATCCGGTCCGCCTTCTCTTCCTCTCTGCTCAGGGAAGCACGAAATACCATCTCGTAGGCTTCCTGCCCCGCTCTTTTTCGTATGGAATCTATGACCTTCTCTGTCTTTTCCTCTGTCTCCTCCACCTGGCGGTATTCGCAGAACATGCGGATATTGCCCCGGTTCTCCAGCTCCAATCCCACATTGGCATGACCCAGCCGGCTCGTCCAGGCATCATAAACCCCGCACAAAATTCCTTCCAGACTATCCCTGCACACAAATATGGTCATCTGATCATCTCTCCCTTCTACAGCTGCCCGAACACTGCCGTATGCACATCCTGCATTGTGGAAGGCTGGTTCAGCCACCCGTCGTCAAACATGGACAGCTGCCTGTAGCTGTCCGTGTTCCCGATGTCCCACACCTTCCTTTTTTCCACACCGATAAGCTGGCTGGCAATAAAATTCTGGTCAACTTTCACCGGATACATCATCCTCCCTTTACAGGTAATGAAGTAAAGTGCACGCTTTAACACCACTCCCAGTCTTTTCAGATCCTCAAAATCCAGAGCCGCACCCCTCCTGGCCGCCACAATCCTTTTAGCCGACTTTACTCCGATTCCCGGAACCCTTAAGATGGCGGCATAATCCGCCTTGTTCACCTCCACGGGAAACAGCTCCATATGAGCAAGGGCCCAGTCACACTTGGGATCCAGAAGCACATTAAAATGAGGCTTTGTCTCTGTCAGAAGTTCCTCCGCCCGAAAACCATAAAACCGCATAAGCCAGTCTGCCTGATACAGCCTGTGTTCACGCAGAAGCGGCGGGCCTCCCGGAAGCACAGGAAGCAGGCTGTCGTCATTGACTCTGACAAATGCAGAATAGAAAACTCTCTTTAAGTCATAGTTGTCATAGAGCGCCTGGGCAACCTGAATCATCTGATAGTCATTCTCCGGTGTGGCTCCCACGATCATCTGGGTACTCTGGCCTGCCGGCACAAAACTTCTGCCTCTTTCATAGGGAACCACTTCCGCCCTCCCGGCCTGAATCCCCCTTTGAATCTGCCGCATGGGAGCAAGAATGCGGCTTCTGGACTTGGCAGGGGCCAGGCTTTGTAAGCCCTGGGCAGTGGGCAGTTCCAGGTTTACACTCATCCGGTCCGCCAGAAGCCCCACCTGCTCAATAAGCACCGGATCCGCCCCCGGAATGGCCTTCACATGAATATAACCGTTAAACCTGCACTCTCCCCGCAGTTTCCTCAGTGTCTGATAGATCAAATCCATGGTATAATCCGGGCTGTGAAGAATCCCGGAGCTTAAAAACAAACCTTCTATATAGTTGCGCCGGTAGAATTCCATGGTCAGAGTACACACTTCATCTGGTGTAAATGCCGTGCGCACCATATCATTGGACCGGCGGTTAATGCAATAACGGCAGTCATAGATACACTGATTGGTAAACAATATCTTGAGAAGGGAGATACAGCGGCCATCCGCCGCAAAACTGTGGCACAACCCTGCCGATACCGCATTCCCTAACATTCCCTTCTTTCCTTTCCTGTCCACACCGCTGGATGTGCAGGACACATCATACTTGGCCGCATCCGATAAAATCTCCAGCTTTTTCTGTATCCCCATCTCCTCCTGTATCAGCATCTCTCTGTCCCTCCTCCCAGTTGCAAACATGTGTTCTGTTTGATTATACCACCGGTTCCTGAGAAAAGCAACATTTTTAGAACATTTGTTCTGTATAGTCGGGTGTTTGACAGTTTGATAATAGAAAAGATGCTTGCAGGCCCTATAAAGCCTGTATTTTTTTGTCAAAAAATTTGTTTTATTCTATAGCAATATTTGGTAA
>CAJSZV010000012.1 GCA_910574345.1 Clostridiaceae bacterium
TAGTACAGCATTGCTTAAATATCAGTGATTAAATTGCCAATGGTATACCGGCATATGTCCACTTAAATGGATGTGCCGTAAGATTGTATTGTTCAATAAAGCGCAGGATGCTTGTTTCCAGTTCTGCTATTGACAGGTAGCTTTTCCGCTTCAGCAGCTTCCGGTTAATGATGCCAAACCATATCTCAATCTGGTTCATCCAGGAACTATGTTTCGGAGTATAGACAAAGCGGATCCGGTGGGAAGGGTCATGCAGGAAATACGCCCGGCTTTCCATACTTTTAAGGATACCTGTTTTCCCTTTCTTGCCCAGTTCCACGCCAGGGGTACAGGCCTCCGCCACAAAGCGGACAAGGGCTTCCGACTTATGAGTGTTCAGGCCATCGCATATGAATGTCCATGAGGCTTGCGGGTCTGTTCCTGCCAATGCTTTTACGGCTTCCACAAAATCCTCTTCCGTGCGTGTGGAGTTCAAATACGGCATTTCCACACGGCCCGTTGCAACATCAAAGAACCCGATGAGGCTGGTCGTGCCATGGCGGATATACTCAAACTCCATTTTGGCGCACTGGCCGGGTAATGGGAGTTTGCCAGGATATTTATGTTCCAGCGCCTGTATCCCGGTCATTTCATCCATGGAAACAATGTGTGCACCTTCCCGGCTTTGTTCCCGGGCACTCTGGTAGAGGCCGCAGATTTCGTTTACTTTCCGCGCAAAAGATTCCGGGGCTTCTGTCTTTTCCGAAGAATGAAGCCAGTAACGAATTTTGTGGGGATGTAAATCTACCTCATTTTTAAAAAACGGCTGACAGATTTCTCAGAAATCTGTGCTGCTATCCCCTGCTTTTTAATTTCTGCCACTAACAGCGGGAGGCTCCACTGGCTTACTTCGTACCCAAAATCATTTGGGCTGCTGCAGGCAAGGTCGATGATCCGCATGATCTGGTCCGGTGTAAAAACAGCCGGGGCACCGGGGCGCTTTTTATCGGACAGGACTGCCTGTATCTCATCTCCAAGCTTTTCCGGGGCATCCGTTTCAATCTTCCGCAGGGCCGGGAGCGCCGCTAGGAACCGGCTGCGCCAGGTGGCAACATTATTATAATGAAGCCCAACTTGTGATGCAATATTCTGATTGAGTTCCCCCTGTGATGCAAGCAGGACAATGCTGGCTCTTTTGACCAGTCCTGACGGAAGGGAGCGGCTTTTTGAAAAAGCAGATAATATGTTTTTCATGGTATCAGATAAAACTGGGATAGTATCAATTGTTTTCCTTCGCATAGTAATCCATCCATTCTTTAGTGATAGAATTATTATGCACCAACTACAATAAAAAAGCAATATTTATTCATTGTTATTTCAGCAATGCTGTACTAGTCTTGTATTTTCCTTATCTTACAAGTATAATAATATGATGCCAGGGTCAAAAGACCTTTTGACCCCTACATCATATTATATTTATTAATTATGTTCTATCAAAAAATAGTCTTAAATTATAAAAATTCGGACAAAAGAAGGAGAGATTTCATGACACCTTATCTTACATCTCCCCTGGGGCAGCCGATGCCGTCAAAAGGTATCTCTTCACCGGCCTATATCACCACCAACAACAGCCGGATCAACGTCTCTACTCTGGAGGAAAAAGTCCGGCATATTACTGCGGAATTTCCTTATATGACAGACTTATGCCTCCTTCATACCTGCCCCGGCGGCATCTTTCCCTGGCATTGGCATAATGAAGTGGAATTTTTCTATATGCGCAGCGGCTCCTTAAACTACCACTTCCCCCACAGCACTTATACCTTTCACCAAGGCGAGGGCGGCTTCATCAATGCGGGAATCCTTCATATGACCAGCTGTAACAAAGGACAGACCTCCACCCAGGAAGAACACATTTTTCATCCGTCTTTTCTGGGCGGCCAGGATACCAGCATTCTCATGAGCCGTTATATCCTCCCCATTGTAGAGAATCCCAATCTTGATTTTGTCCCCTTTGATTTCTCATGCCCTGTCCGTGAAGAAATCATATGCCTTATGAAATCCTCCTTTGGCTGCTACCAGGAAAAAGCAGAAGGGTATGAGTTTGATATCCGGGAGATGATGACAAGGCTGTGGCGTATTTTATTTTCTCTTACAAAGGATCTTCAGACAGATAAAAAGAAGCGGCCGCAAAACGACCGCATCAAGATCATGATGGAATATGTTGCGTCTCACTATCAGGAAAAGCTGACTCTGGGGCAGCTTGCTGCTTCCGCCTTTATCAGTCCCAGAGAATGCAGCCGCTGCTTTCAGGAAACCCTTGGTCAGTCTCCCTTTTCCTATATTATGGACTACCGGCTCCACAAAGCCTGCGATTTCCTAAGCCATACTCAGCTTTCCGTGACAGAGACAAGCATTGCCTGCGGTTTCAACAGCAGCAGCTATTTTAGCCAGGCTTTCCACGACGCCTTTGGCTGCTCCCCCAGAGAGTACCGGAATCAGAACCTTATCTCTGCAAAAGTTTCCCCTTAGAGTTTTTACAAAAGTCCTTGCACCTTTTGGATTTTTCTATATAATAGAATAGAAAAACAACCACACCCCAATACATGGTTATATAAGGAGGATAAGAAATGCCGAAAAGAACTGATATTCATAAAGTACTTATCATTGGCTCAGGACCTATCATCATCGGACAAGCCTGTGAATTCGACTATTCAGGAACTCAGGCCTGCAAGGCCCTCCGCAGACTGGGCTATGAGATCGTCCTGGTGAACTCCAACCCCGCTACGATTATGACTGACCCGGAGACCGCTGACGTTACCTACATCGAACCTCTGAATGTGGAACGCTTAGAACAGATCATCGCCAAAGAACGCCCTGACGCCCTTCTCCCCAATCTCGGCGGACAGTCAGGCCTCAATCTCTGTGCAGAATTATATAAAGAAGGAATCTTAGATAAATATCAGGTAAAAGTTATCGGTGTTCAGGTAGATGCCATTGAACGAGGGGAAGACCGGATTGAGTTTAAAAAAGCCATGAACGCCTTAGGTATCGAGATGGCACGCAGCGAAGTGGCTTATTCCGTGGAAGAAGCCTTAAACATCGCAGATCAGTTAGGTTACCCCGTCGTTCTCCGTCCTGCCTACACCATGGGCGGCGCCGGCGGTGGTCTGGTATATAATAAGGAAGAGTTAAAGACCGTCTGCGCCAGAGGCCTTCAGGCAAGTCTGGTGGGGCAGGTCCTGGTAGAAGAATCCATTCTGGGATGGGAAGAACTGGAGCTGGAGGTTGTCCGTGACTGCGAAGGCAATATGATTACTGTATGCTTTATCGAGAACATTGACCCCTTAGGCGTCCACACCGGCGACTCTTTCTGTGCCGCCCCTATGCTGACAATCTCGGAGGAATGCCAGAGACGCCTGCAGGAACAGGCATACAAGATCGTGGAGTCAGTTCAGGTCATCGGCGGGACCAATGTGCAGTTTGCCCATGACCCGGTATCTGACCGTATCGTAGTCATCGAGATCAATCCCCGTACTTCCCGTTCCTCTGCCCTGGCATCCAAAGCCACAGGCTTCCCTATCGCTTTGATATCCGCCATGCTGGCCACAGGTCTTACCTTAAAGGACATTCCCTGCGGTAAATACGGCACCTTGGATAAATATGTTCCTGACGGCGACTATGTGGTGATCAAGTTTGCCCGCTGGGCATTTGAGAAATTCAAAGGCGTGGAGGACAAGCTGGGGACTCAGATGCGTGCTGTCGGTGAAGTCATGAGTATCGGAAAGACCTACAAGGAAGCCTTCCAGAAGGCCATCCGCAGCTTAGAGACAGGACGTTATGGTCTGGGACATGTCAAGGACTTTGATTCCAGGACAAAAGAGCAGCTTTTAAAGATGCTCATCACCCCCTCCAGTGAACGTCATTTCATTATGTATGAGGCACTTCGTAAGGGAGCATCCGCAGAGGAAATTTATGATATCACCAAGGTAAAAACCTGGTTCATTGAACAGATGAAGGAGTTGGTAGAAGAAGAGGAAACTCTTTTGAAATCCAAAGGACAGCTTCCCTCTGACGAACTTCTTACTGCCGCCAAGAAAGACGGGTTCTCTGATAAATATTTAAGCCAGCTTCTGGATGTTTCAGAGGACGAGATCCGCAACCGCCGCATGGCTATCGGTGTGGAAGAAGCCTGGGAGGGCGTTCATGTAAGCGGCACCAAAGACAATGCCTACTATTACTCCACCTACAATGCACCGGACAAAAATCCTGTGAGTACTGACAAGCCCAAGATCATGATTCTGGGCGGCGGCCCCAACCGTATCGGCCAGGGCATTGAGTTTGACTACTGCTGCGTTCACGCCTCTCTTGCCCTTAAAAAGCTGGGATTCGAGACCATTATCGTCAACTGCAACCCGGAGACCGTGTCCACGGACTATGACACCTCCGATAAGCTGTATTTTGAACCTCTGACTCTGGAGGATGTGCTGAGCATCTAC
This sequence comes from Clostridiaceae bacterium, assembly GCA_910574345.1. Classification (GTDB taxonomy): domain Bacteria; phylum Bacillota; class Clostridia; order Lachnospirales; family Lachnospiraceae; genus UBA3402. The sequence continues at coordinate 4,476 of CAJSZV010000012.1, forward strand.
AAGAAGGAGAAGCCTGCAGGCGTTATCGCCCAGTTCGGCGGCCAGACTCCCTTGAATCTTGCAGCTGATCTTGAGAAAAACGGAGTGAAGATTCTTGGCACCTCGCCGTCAGTCATCGATCTGGCGGAGGACCGGGATCTGTTCCGCTCCATGATGGAGAAGCTTGAGATTCCCATGCCTGAGTCGGGAATGGCTACTACGGCAGAGGAAGCCATAGAAATCGCAGGCCGTATCGGCTATCCGGTTATGGTGCGCCCCTCCTACGTGCTTGGCGGACGGGGAATGGAAGTGGTCTATGACGATGAAAGCATGACCGGATATATGAATGCAGCCGTAGGTGTGACCCCCGACCGTCCCATCCTTATTGACCGATTCCTAAATCACGCCATGGAATGCGAGGCCGATGCCATAAGCGACGGCACCCACGCCTTTGTACCTGCGGTTATGGAACATATTGAACTGGCAGGTGTCCACTCCGGCGACTCCGCCTGCATTATCCCCTCGGCCCACATCTCCCCGGAAAATGTGGAGACCATCAAGGAATACACCCGAAAGATCGCGGAAGAAATGCACGTCCGGGGGCTGATGAACATGCAGTATGCCATCGAAAACGGAAGGGTCTATGTGCTGGAGGCCAACCCCAGAGCATCCCGAACCGTGCCTTTGGTATCCAAGGTCTGCAACATCCGCATGGTGCCTCTGGCCACGGATATCATTACCTCGGAACTGACAGGGCGCCCGTCACCGGTTCCTGCCCTGAAAGAACAGGAGATCCCCAACTACGGTGTGAAGGAAGCCGTGTTCCCCTTCAACATGTTCCAGGAGGTGGATCCTCTTCTGGGACCGGAGATGCGCTCCACAGGAGAGGTCTTAGGACTTTCCCCCTCCTACGGCGAAGCTTTCTACAAAGCCCAGGAAGCTACCCAGTCCAAACTTCCCTTAGAAGGAACCGTACTGATCTCCGTCAACGCCAAGGACAAACCGGAGATAGTGGAGATCGCCGAAATCTTTGCTGAAAGTGGCTTTCAGATCATTGCCACAGGAGGCACTTACAGGCTGATCCATGAAGCAGGCATTCCTGCACAGAGAGTCAACAAGCTCTACGAGGGACGCCCCAATATTCTGGATATGATTACCAACGGAAAGATTCAGCTGATCATCAACTCTCCTTCCGGCAAGGAAAGCCGTCACGACGACAGCTACTTAAGAAAAGCGGCAATCAAAGCCAAAGTTCCTTATATGACCACCATGGCCGCCGCCAAGGCCACCGCCAAGGGCATCCGCTATGTGAAGAACCACGGACAGGGCGAGGTGAAATCTTTGCAGCAGCTCCATAGTGAGATTCATGATAAAACATAATTGCAACGAGTAAGATAAGGTACTGCCATGGAAGTTTAAACTTCCATGGCAGTACCTTATTCATTAAGCAGACAAGTTCAACAATACAATACTGATTTGAGCTGCCGCCATAGACAATATCATCCTGCGGTTCACCTTCTCTTTGTAAAGCAATGCGCCAATGAGTGTCGTCAATATCAGTGTACCTGCGGAAATTGTCGGTATAACAACAGATGCTGGCAGCATTTCAAGACTTTTCAGCTTAAAATAATTATTCAGCAGATTACCTGCGCCCAGAATACTGCCCCATATAAGTTCCCTGACAGAAAAAGTAAATGTTGAGAAATTTCTTCTATATTTATAAAAAACGCAGCTTATAGAATAGATACCTGCCACAGAAAAAGCAATGGCCAAAAAAATTATATGATAGCCTCCAAGGGCATATTGACTAAAAAATTTGTTGTCTGCCTCCACAATGGCACCGCTTAACAGCAAAGCCAGCAAAAGCTTTGGTCCATGAATATCCAACATGCCGAAATCGCTTACCATCAATACGAGTGCAAGTATAATCCCGGCTATGCCGATCCACTGCATGCCTGATGGACGCTCGCCAAAAAACAAAATAGCAATAAACAAACCGCCAATGAAACCTGTCTGCTTAAAAAATGAAGTGATTCCTGCTCCGTTGGCGGCAATGCTGTTTTTCGTCTGAAAAAGATTGACCGCAAAAAAACACCAGAAAGGACACCGATTACCACCAATATTACTGCTGTATTGGAAAGACTTTTCACTGTCGTAAGCGTCCACAAATTCCCCTGCAAAACATATTGAAATATCTCATACTGTGAATGCAGAATCGCGTTTGTTATAGCAAGCGCAGCTGCAACAACATAATTGTACAGCGTAATGCTGTCACTGTCATAATGTTCCGCATCAGCAATTTTATATACCAGATAGGTTAAACAAGCCAATATCAAGGATAGTAACAAATATATCATATCACCGCATGCCTTTTTCAAAAGGCTGTCCGGCTGCCTTCGGCTGTTTTTTTGCATTGCGGGTAAATGTCAGGATAAACAAGGTCAGTACATATGGCACGATTTTAAAATAGTTGGCGGACAATCCCAAAGCATTCAGAACCGGAATAGCCGAATACGCGGCAGAGATTGTCATCGTAATGCTGAAAAACAGCGATACCCAGAATACTCGTATGGGTGTCCACTGGCCAAGCATCATGACTGCCAGCGCCAGAAATCCATATCCATAAACGCTTCCGTTAAAGGTTGTGGAATTCGGTATGACATACACCAGACCGCCGATCCCACAGAGGGCTCCGGAAATCAGTACACCGATATAGCGTATTTTGATTACGTTGATTCCCACAGAGTCCGGCGCCTGGGGATATTCGCCGCAGGCACGGAGTCTGAGGCCAAACCGGGTTTTATACAGTAAAAAAACGGACAGTGCCAGAATTGCAAATCCAAGATAAGTCGTAATATAGGCTTTTTGGAACAATACATTGCCTATCACCGGAATCCCGGACAACACAGGAATCTTCTGAACCATAAAGGTATTTTTAAATGAGATCATGGACTCCCCTAAAATAATACGTGCGGTAAAAATAGCAAATGCCGGTGAGAAATTGTTGATGGCAGCGCCTGAAATGATCTGATTTGCCCTGAGTGTAACTGCGGCCACGGAATGTACAACCGAAATCATCATGCCGGCTGCAACCGCTACAAAAATTGCAAGAATCAGCTGCATCTGGCCCACGAAAAGCCCCTCTGTCAGATTCAAAAAAAGGATACTGCAGAATGAGCCAAAAACCATCATGCCCTCCAGACCGATATTGGTCACACCGCTTTGTACGGAAAATACACCGCCCAGTGCCACGAGCATGAGCGGAATTGCAAAATTAAGGGTCTGCCTTAAAAGAAAGTAGATAATATCCATTAGTTTCTCCCTTCTTTGATTGATCCAAGGTTCTTTTTCATTTTCCACATTTCAATACCTTTTCTGAACACAAAAGCCAGGGCACTGAAATAGAATATGATCGCGGTCAGCATTGTAACTGTTTCCGTGGGAAACCCTTCACTTTGCACCATCGTACTCCCAACCGTCAGCCATGCCATAAACAAAGAAGTAAAGATAACGCCTACCGGATGGTTATTGGCAAGGAGGGCAATAGGCAGGGCATAGGATGCCTCGGCAATAAAGGATTCCTGCATATTCAGTGTTTTAGTCACAGCGGAAAGATGTAAAATTCCGCCGCCAATACCGGCGATGAGACCTCCTATAAGCATGACTGTGGCGATATTTTTCTTTTCGGAGACACCTGCGTAACGGCTTGCTTCCAGATACGATTGAAATTGTAAAGCTGATTAACGAAGAAGATAAGAAAGTTGCCGGGGCAGTGGAAAAAGAACTGCCAAACATTGCCAGTACACTAGAGCCGGAAGGTTTAAAGAAGGCGGAAGAATTATCTACTGCGGGGCAGGCACATCAGGAAGGATGGGAACCTTAGATGCAGCGGAACTGGCGCCGACTTACAGCGTACCGCCTGAACAGGCCTTTGGCCTTCTGGCCGAAGGGGAATCCGCCATGTATGTGGCTGTGGAGGGCGCGGAGGATTCCAAAGACCTTGCCGCAGAAGTTCTTGATCAGACAGAAGGCCAGGTAAGAGATGCCATACAAAGAGATAATCAGGAATTTCTGGAGGAAAGAAAAAATTTGAATCAGATATGGCTTCGATGATAACGAACCGGCATCTTCTCGGAAGATACCGGTTCACAGATTTTACAGCCTAAAACGGATTCTCCGAAGAATACCTCACGCCCTTAGGCTGGTTATAACCTATATCCTCTGCACCCAGATACTTGAATATTTCGAACAATGCCTTTCCGAAATGTCCGAAGACCACAGCTCCGTGATGAGGGAAGTTTTTTTCTATGAGTACATGACGATAGAATCTTCCCATCTCCGGGATGGCGAAGACACCGATGCTTCCGAAGGAGCGGGTTGCCACAGGAAGGACTTCTCCCTGAGCAACATAGGCTCTCAGCTTGCTGTCCGCCGTGCTCTGCAGGCGGAAGAAGGTAATATCTCCCGGCTGAATATCCCCCTCTAAAGTACCCTGGGTTACTTCCTCCGGAAGTGACCTTGCCATGATCATCTGGTATTTCATGGAACAAAAAGACAGTTTCTTGGAGCAGGTATTGCCGCAATGAAAGCCCATGAAAGTGTCTTTATGAGTATAATCAAAGTTCCCCTTAATATCACTCTCATACATATCTGCCGGAACTGTGTTGTTAATATCCAGAAGAGTCACCGCATCCTGGCTCACGCAGATTCCGATAAACTCACTTAAAGCCCCATAGATATCTACCTCACAGGAAACGGGAATTCCCATGCCCGTCAGACGGCTGTTGACATAACAGGGAACAAAGCCAAACTGGGTCTGGAAGGCAGGCCAGCATTTTCCTGCGATTGCCACATATTTGCGGTAACCCTTGTGGTCCTTAACCCAGTCAAGAAGAGTTATCTCATACTGAGCCAGCTTGGGCAGAATCTCCGGTTTTAAGTTGCCCTTTCCCAGTTCCGCCTCCATGTCCTTTACTACCTCAGGGATTCTGGGATCGCCTTCATGTTTGTTAAATGCTTCAAACAGATCAAGTTCGGAATTTTCTTCAATCTCCACTCCCAGGTTGTACAGCTGCTTAATGGGAGCGTTGCAGGCAAGGAAGTTAAGAGGCCTGGGTCCAAAGCTGATGATCTTTAAGTCGGAAAGTCCTATCAGGGCTCTTGCTATGGGAAGAAATTCCTCGATCATATCCGCGCACTCTTCTGCCGTTCCTACAGGATACTCAGGAATATAAGCCTTTACGTTGCGAAGCTTCAGATTATAGCTGGCATTGAGCATCCCACAGTAAGCGTCTCCTCTTCCCTGGGTTAAACTGTCCCCGCTCTCCTCCGCCGCCGCAATAAACATCACCGGGCCGTCAAAGTGCTTAGCTAACAGAGTCTCCGCAATCTCCGGCCCGAAATTTCCAAGATACACCACCAAAGCATTGCAGCCGGCCGCCTTCACATCCTCTAAGGCCTGTACCATATGAATCTCGCTTTCCACAATACATACAGGGCACTCATAAATATTAGCGCCGTCATACTTTCTTTCGTAAGCTTCCGCCAAAGCCTTTCTTCTGTTCACCGACAGCGATTCCGGGAAACAATCTCTGCTTACTGCCACGATTCCCGCTTTTACAACTGGTAAATTGTTCATTTATCTTTCCTCCATTCTTACAGCTTCTACTATGATTGCAGTTCCAAATTAACCCCTTTTAACCCGATAAACCCATTCTCAGGAAGACCGCCTTCCTTATGCCCTATGAGCCATTTATTCTTGGCAAAAAGCATCCGGTCCTCGGCAAAGATCACTTCCACCGGCTCCATATCCGTGTTGGTGCCCTTGGGAAGAATCACCACGCAGCGAAATCCCTCCGGATTCACATGGCAGGGAGCATAGTGCAGGGTAGTGGCATAGACTTCAATCACCGTTCCTGCCGGAATCAGGAAAAGTTCGGCAAGTCCCGTATCATAGGTTCCGTCTTCTTCGATATCCTGCTGTCTTCCAAGCATCAGTACCAGGTCGGTACAAGCCACATTGATCTCGGAATTTCTGTGATACTCCATGGCGTTCATCTTCCGGTTATGGCCGTTGCAGTAGCCGGCCTGAATGGGTATCTGGCCATAAAGGTTTCGTTCCATCTTTCTTACCGCTTCCACCGCCTCTAGTTCCGGTTCCGACGGGACATACACCACGTCTTTTGGTATGGGCGTACCCTCCATAACTTTTAAAATTCCTTCACAATCATATCCTGTTATCACTTTGCCGTAAGACCGAAAAGCCGGATCCGTGACTTTTTTAATCTCCATACAACACTCCGTTCTGCTGCCTCTCTGACAGCTTAAAAATTAAAGCCCCGCCAGTTCCCTGTAATTCTCTTTTAAGGACAAATACAATTTCTTATATAGTTTATGATATCTTCCGTAGAGTTCAGCCTCCTTCTCATCCGGCATGCTTGTCTTCTCCGGTGAAATCATAGCCTGGCAGGCCGTCTCCACGCTCTCATAGATCCCGCATCCCACTCCCGCCAGAATAGCTGCTCCCAGAGCCGGTCCCTCTGTCTGCTTTACGGTCTGGACCGGGCACCGGTACAGGTCTGACAGCATCTGACGCCATATGGGACTTTTTCCTCCTCCTCCGCAGGCCATCATGGTGTCCACCTTTATTCCCATCTCCCCAAGGATATCATTGCAGTCACAGAGGGAATAGCTTACCCCTTCCATAACCGCCCTGAGAAGATGCGCCTTTGTATGAATGGCTGACAGGCCGAAGAACACGCCCCGGCAGTCAGGATCCAGATGGGGAGTCCGCTCACCCATAAGATAGGGAAGATAGATCAGTCTGTCGCTTCCTGCCGGAATCCTTTCCACATCCCTGTTAATGAGATCATAGACATCCACGCCTTCTCTCTCTGCTTTTTCCACATAATCCTGACAGAACTCATCCTTCATCCACTTTAAGGACAGCCCCGCGCCCTGAGTTACCCCCATAACATGCCATGCCCCCGGAACCGCGCAGCAGCAGGTATGAACTCTGCCCTTGGGGTCGATGGTCACCTGGCTGCTGTGGGCAAAGACCACCCCCGATGTTCCTATGGTGGTAAATGCCCTTTTATCCTTCACCACGCCTGTTCCCACTGCGGCTGCCGCATTATCCCCGGCGCCGCCCACAACGGCGGTCTTCTTTGTAAGTCCCACGAACCGGGCCACATCCGGCAGGAGATATCCTGTAACCTGGCAGGATTCATACACGGTCCCAAGCCATTCCACGGGAATATCAAGGTTTGTCAGAACCTCTTTGGACCAGCATCTTTTCGGCACATCCAAAAGCTGCATTCCGCTGGCATCCGATACCTCCGTGGCAAACTCTCCGGTCAGTACATAGCGTATGTAATCCTTGGGAAGAAGAATGTGCCTGCATCTTTCATATAGTTCCGGCTCATGTTTCCTCACCCACAGAATCTTGGCTGCCGTCCAGCCTGTAAGAGGCGGATTGGCAGTAATGCGGATCCATGCCTCTCTGGGCATCACCTTAAGCATATCCTCCACTTCTTCGCCTGTCCTCTGGTCGCACCAGATGATGGACGGGCGAAGAGGCTCTCCCGCCTCGTCAAGCATCACCAGCCCATGCATCTGGCCGGAAATTCCTATGGATTTTACATCCTCCGGCCTGACGCCGGAGACTGCCATGACACGGCTTAAGGTCCCCAGCACCGCCTCTTTCCAGTCCTGAGGCCTCTGCTCGGCCCAGCCGTTATGAGGCTGATACAGGGGATATTCCTCTGATGCAGATGATATGATTTTCCCCGTATGGTCAAACAACACTGTCTTGGTGGCTGATGTCCCCACATCAATTCCGATTAAATAGTTCAACAACCTTCCTCCTTTGACTCTTTTTTTGTCTCGCACTCCATGACTCTGGTAGCGGCAGTTCAGATAACCCTGAACTGTTACCTCTGGTATCATTATAATACACTTTAAGAAAAAAAACGTGCTGTTAGTTGCCATTCTAACAGCACTTTCTTGCACTATGTACCTGTACTTTCTGTTCTGCAAAGCGGCATCAGCCCTGCCCTTATAACAAAAACCATATATCCCTGGAAGATGCCCCGGCTGCGATCCGCTTGCTTCTTCCTGCCTTGTGATGAATGACCTTCACCCGGCAATTTCCCTTACTTTCTACTCTCCGAATACCGCCTTATAATCCTCCTGGAATTTCGCGATTCCTGCCGTGGTCAGGGGATGCATGGTCATCTGCTCCAATACCTTTAAGGGCACGGTTGCAATGTCCGCCCCCGCTCTCGCACAGTCAAGGACATGGATGGAATTGCGGATACTGGCGGCAATGATCTGTGTCTCAATATCATGAACCTGGAAGATCTCCGTAATCTCCCTGATCAGATCAATGCCCGGCATGGAGATATCATCAAGACGTCCCAAAAACGGAGACACATAAGTGGCTCCCGCCCTGGCCGCAAGAAGGGCCTGGGCCCCATTGAAGATCAGAGTTACGTTAGTCTTGATTCCCTCTGCTGTCAGAACCTTTACTGCCTTTAATCCCTCCACGGTCATGGGAATCTTCACTACCATGTTGGGATGGATGGAAGCAATGTCGCGCCCTTCCTCAATCATCTGTTCTGCTGCCACGGAGGTGGCCTTCACCTCCCCGCTGATGGGCCCGTCCACAATCTCAGTGATCTCCCTGATCACCTCTTTGAAGTCCCGCCCCTCTTTTGCGATCAGGGAAGGGTTGGTTGTCACGCCGCAGATCACTCCCATATCATTGGCCTTTTTAATATCCTCCACATTGGCTGTATCTACAAAAAATCTCATCTTTACGTCTCCTTTTCTCTTTTTTCATTGCGTTTCCTGTACTCGCTGGGCAGGCATCCGTACCGCTTGACAAATGCCTTGGCGAAAGCCCGGCTGCCCGGAAATCCGTTGTTCACAGCCACCTGGCTTAAACTGTGATCCGTATTCATCATTTCCCGCAAGCCGTATTCCGTACGCAGATCCAGAAGGTAGGTCTTGTAGCTTACGTCTGCGTACCGCTTAAACATTCTGGAAAGATAGGTGGGCGAAAACCCAAACTCATCCGCCACTCCTTCCAGGGTGATATCCTGATCATAATTCTTCTTCATATAGGAGGTAATCTTTGAAAGTCTGTCCAGATTCCGCTTTTGACGGATATTTCTCTGATCCTCTTCCGCCTTCATAAACCTGGTCACAAGAAGATATAGCAGTTCATAGAACAGGGCCTTTACTTTCAGTTCATACCCAATCCCTTTTTCCTCATAAGCCTCATGCATCTGGGCGATCAGCCCTGCAAGCCGTTCATTGTCCTCCCGAATGCATTTGGAAAATACCGCATAGCCGTCCTCCGCCAGATATCCGCTGAAACAGGTCAGGGGAATCTGAACCACTACGGTGACATTGGGGTCCGGGGCTTTGATGGAATGAATTTCGTTGGAATTGACGATGACAAAATCCACCGCTTTTAAAGGAATGCCGGTATTATTGATAAAAAATTCCAGTTCCCCCTCAAGGACCAGAAAAATCTCCACGGACCGATGCCAATGTTTTGTTCTGTGGTAATTCCCTTTGTACCCTTCAAAAATAAACAGTTTAAAGGGAAGATCTTCATTGGGAATAATCAGCTCATGTTTAAAATCCACACCTATCTCCCCTTAAGTTCCAAACCTATCCATGCTTCTTTTATTGTAACAGCCGCCCGCGTGATTTTCAACAGATTTTTCCTGTTCTCCTCACTGCCTCCGCCACATGCTCTGCCGTAAAGGCAGGAACTGTGCTCCCCGGATAGGATAAAACGATCCCTGTTTTCCCACTTTGTTTTACCTTCTTTCCAAAACAGCAAAAGACGGCAGGTATCTTCTCCAGGCTAATCTAAGATACTGCCGCCTCCTGAAACTTTCCTTCCTATGTCTTATATCTACACAATCCCCAGCAAAGCAAGAACCATGGCCAGGGCCAGAACCATAAGCATGATCACATTAATATTGATCTTCTTCATCTGTGCATACAGGCATCCAAGGGTCAGCCCCAAAGGCACAAGTCCCTTAAAGATGGAATCTAAGTAAGTCTGTATGGAGATGGGATCCGCATTCTCCACAGGGATGGTCAGGGCACATTTAAATGTAACTGTGGAAGCCACCATGGCCCCGATCATCACAAGGCCTAAGATACTGGCCGCCTTGGTAAGTATCTGGATGGTTCCTGTCTTCTGCATATCCGACAAAAAGGTGGTTCCCAGGCTGAACCCTTTATAAGTCAGATAATAGCGGCAGATAAACGCGGGAACATTGAAAATCAGCAAAAAGGAAATGGGAGCCAGGATGGAGCCGCTTGCCGCAAAGGTGATGGCAATGCTTGCCGCCAAAAGCCTTAGCACGCCCCAGAAGATGGAGTCGCCGATTCCCGACATGGGGCCCATGAGGGATGTCTTTACGGCTGCGATGGAACTGGCGTCAAAGGACTCATCCTCAGCCGCCTCCTTCTCCATGGAAGCCACAAGCCCCATGCAGAATGTGGACACATGCTGGGTCATATTAAAATATGTGGTGTGGCGCATCAAAGCCTGGCGGTACCCTTCCGGGTTATCCTTATAATAACGGCGCAGGGCAGGAAGGATACTGTTGATGAACCCCACAGCATGCATACGCACCTGGCCGCCGCATCTTCCAGAAGAAAGGAACATGGATCTCCAGAAAATAGAATCTAACATCTTTTTATCTTCTTTTGTCATAGTCGTCTGTTTCATGCGAAGAAATCCTCCTCTACATCAATCGGTGCCGTTGTTTCCCTGGTCCGTGAAAGCTTGTTCAGTTCCATATCCCGCATAGCCACTGCAATAACGATGATAATGGCCAGGGCTGCGATAGCCACCTGAGGAAGCCCCAGGTATACTACCATAATGAATCCCAGGAAGAAATAGATGGCAAGTTCCTTGTTCCACAGCATCTTCATAAGAATGGATAATCCCACGGCAGGAAGGAATTTGCCCGCGGTGTTAAGCCCTGTAAGCACCACGGCAGGAATGCTGTTGATTGCCGCCTCAATGGCTGTTCCGCCGGCCAGAAGACCTACAAACATGCAAAGCGCGACGATGAAAAATCGGAAAAACCACATGATATAATTCAGGGCAATCAGGCCCTTGTCGTCGCTCTTTTCCGCCAGACGGTCAATAATGGGAGCCGTAAAGTTATAGAGCACATTGTTGATAATCATAAACAGGAACGCCGAGAACACGCCTACAGGTACGGAGAGCGCAAGGGCGGCATCCGCAGCGATATTCTGTGTTGTGGCCATTACCACTGCAAAGGTTGCCGCTGCCGCCGGCTCCGCCGATATATTCCCGCCGATATTGACGGAACCCATGAAGATGGCTTCTACAGCGGCGCCCACAATAATTCCGGTCTTCATATCGCCTAAAAGCAGACCTGTAACAAAGCCTACAACAATGGGCCGCTCTGTCATGGACTGAGCGAAAAGCCAGTTGCCGCCATAGCAGATAAAATACGCCAACGAGGCCAAAAAAGCTTGTACTACCATAATATACATATCCTCCTTTGTTTAAAAAATGATGTCCTGCTTAATGTCCTTTCAGAATATCCTTCACCGGCTTTTTCACATCGCTGGGAATCACCTGCTGATATACGGGAATGTCTATGTCCGCCAGTTCCTTTAAGGCTGCCAGTTCCCTGGGATTTACAATAATGGTGCTGGAAAGAACTTTTTTCTCAGCCGTAGGCGAGGTATCAAAACGCCCCACATTGGCTACATTTACAGACTGAACCATGCCTGGGCACTCTTTTACGATCCGCAGGGCATCGCAGACGCAGTTAGTGAGCACGAACATGCTTGCATCCACAGCCCGCGGGTCATGAAACAGCGTAATGGCATCATCCACGGATTTAATCAAAAGCTTGATTCCCGTAGGAACAGCCATTTTCAGTGAAACATTGGTCACCTCATCCGTGACGGCCTTGTCATTGGCCACGACAATCCGGTTGGTTCCGAACGCTTTGCTCCACACAAGGGCGATTTGTCCATGAATCAGGCGGTCGTCTATTCTAAGTGATGGTATCATAAGATCTACCCCCAAAAGTCATTGTCCGATTGATCGGTTTGATTGTCTATTAGTTCCTTAAGGGAAATCATCTCCGGCTGTGTCTCTTTTATCATAGCCTGAATTTCCTCCGGTGTCTTTACGCCTTCCTCAATCAGCAGTCCCACCAAAAGAGGAAGATTTACATTGGTGACTAAAGTTACCGGATACCTGCAGTCCGCAAGTGCGCTCATAACCCGCTGATTCACGCTTCCCGCCTTGATATCCGTGAAAATGTAAGCCTCATCTCCTTCCCTGATTCCATTCAAAAACTCATGCAGGCTGCCTTCATAGTTTTCCGAAGCATCCCCCACATATGCATCAATAGTTGCAATATCGTCTGCCGAGTTTAAAAATAACTTTAAGGCAGATTTGAAACCGCTGGCAATTCTGCCGTGGGTTGCGATCAAAACATGTCTCATAAGCCTTCTCCTTTTTGTGTCATGCAAGCTTTGCCATAAACGTTTTTAAAGGCGAATCCGGTGCGTACCGGAAATACTGACTTCTGAAATTTTTCCCCCCAAAGGTTTTCGTAAGAATATCTCTGTCCAAATCCTTTAAGATCTGCAGCATCTCCTTGGAAACCTGTCCCTTAACTTTATAAAAAATATCCCGGAACTCCTTCTGGACCGGTCCCCGCTCCGGCGGATATCCCATTCCGTGTTCACAGGAAAACAGCTCTCTGAACACATATTTCAGATTCAGCTCCGCGCACCAGCCGAATTCTTTGGCAAGGGGAAGGGAGACGGCGTTTCCGCTGTTAATCTGGGAAAATAAAAAGGCGTCTGAGGAATCCTTTACGTAACCGCAGTATACATTCGGGTAAATATTGGCGGCCAGGCAGGCTCCCTCTCCCGTTCCGCAGCCGGTTATAACAAAATCCACTGCATGGCTGTTCAGTAAGACAGCACTCAAAAGTCCCGCTTCCACATAACTGATATTGTAAGCCGGATCATCCTCACTCATGCCATAGTTAAAAACCTCATGGCCCAAAGGCAGAACCGTGTCCTTTAAAACCTCATAAACCAGCTGGTTCTTGGAAACCTGGCTGCTTTCGTTGACAAGTGCAATTTTCATGGTCTTTTCCTCCTCGTTCTCAAGGCAGCGCCTCCTCATCCAAAGTCCGGCGGCATAACGCCGGTCCTAATCAAGCTCCGGCCCTTCCGGGCGGCTGAAAGTGTAGCGCATGCTGGAACCGATCATGCGCATGTAACGGCGGATAAAATCTTTCATGGCATCCTCTGTCCTCATGCACAGATCCATATAATTGTAGTCCGGATTCTCCTTAAGGGCAGCCTTAATCTCCTCCACCGCATGGGCCATTACGTCTGTATTCACATTGATCTTATTGATGCCGCAGGCCACTGCCCGGCGGATATTCTCCTCCCCTGCCCCGCTTCCTCCATGAAGCACCAAAGGCATGTTAAGGGTCTTTTTGAGAAGGGCAAGACGCTCAAAATCCAATTTGGGCACCATACCCTTAGGATAACTTCCGTGAGCCGTTCCTATGGCAACAGCTAGACAGTCGCAGTGGGTGCGGTCGACAAACTCCTTTGCCTGCTCCGGGTTGGTATAGTAATCCGTGTTTGCCTCATCTCCCGCCTCCGCATTGCCCACGTGTCCCAGTTCCGCCTCACAGGACTTTCCGCATCCGTGAGCCAGCGCGGCGATCATCTGAGTGCGGCGCACATTCTCCTCGAACTCACAGGCCGACGCATCGATCATCACGCTGGAGAACCCTGCCTTAAGGGCAGTTACAAAATCCTCATAAGCAGAACCGTGATCCAGGTTAAAGGCTACCGGCACCCCTGCCCTCTCGGCCATGGACTTTACCACCGGGGGAAGGGCATAGCTGTGGCCGTGTTCCCGCATCTGCCTGGGTGATATGTTCAATATAATCGGAGAACATTCCTCTTCGGCACCCTCAATACAGGCTTTCACCTGCTCCATATTCACGCAGTTCACAGCCATAACCGCATAGCCGTTCTCATGGGCGTGAATCAACATTTCCTTCATTGATACAAACATATTGATCTCCTCTCTTTTTAGTGTAACCGGCGCTGTGCCAGACCGCGTCCGGCTTCTGCAATATCTCTGCAGGACATATGAAAAGCGTCAAGAAGCTCTTCCACATGGCCAATCTGCCCAAAATGATCCTGCACTCCCATGCGCTTAAGGGGACAGGGAAGATGCTCGCTCAAAACCTCAGCTACAGCGCTTCCAAGGCCGTTATAGATACTGCCGTTTTCCGCTGTCACCACACATCCTGTTTTGGCGGCGCTTGCCAGAATCAGTTCCGTATCCAAAGGCTTTATGGTATGAATATTGATTACCTCGGCGTCAATCCCCTCCCCGGATAATTCTTCCGCTGCCTTTAAAGCCTCGGCAACCATGATTCCGCTGGCAATTATGGTTACATCCGTTCCCTCCTTAAGCACAACTCCTTTTCCCAGCTTAAAATCCCTGTCTTTCTCGGAAAATATCTTGTATGTATTAGGGCGGAAAAGACGTATATAGACAGGTGTGTCAAGGGCCAGTATCTGGGGGAACAAAGCCCTCAGCTGGCAGCTGTCCACAGGTTCGAAGACGGTCATAGTCGGGATCCCCCGCATAATGCCTATATCGTCCATAGACATATGGGTTCCTCCGTTTAATTCCGTGGTAATCCCAGGGTCCGAGCCGCACATCTTTACGTTGCATCCTGCATAGGCCACGCTCTGATTGACCTGATCGCAGCACCGCCTGGAAGCGAACACGGCAAAGGTATGGGTAAAAGGAATCTTCCCCATAAGGGACAAGCCTGCAGCCACGCACATCATATTGCTCTCGGCAATCCCCACATCAAAGGTCCTCTCAGGAAACACCTTCTGAAACTTATCCGTGGAGCCGCTGCGCATTAAATCGGCTTCCACAATGACGATTCTCGGATCCTTTGCGCCGTATTCCACAAGAAGATCCGAATAGACTTCTTTCAGGGCAATGTTTTCTCTCTCCAGTGTCATCTCTCATCCCTCCCCTGCTTCTATCTGCGCCATGGCCTGGGCGCACATCTCTTCCGTAATATTCATGCTGTGGCTTTCCGCTCTGTTTTCGGCAAACCCTACGCCTTTGCCTTTGGAAGTATTCAAAAGAATCATGGATGGTTTTCCCTTCGTCTTTCTGGCCATGTCTATGGCATAATCAATGGCTTTGATGTCATGGCCGTCAATGCTCTGCACATGCCATCCGAATGCCTCCCACTTTTTGTCCAAAGGCTCTAAGTCATTGACATCTCCTGTATATCCGTCAATCTGCAGTTTGTTGTAGTCCGTAAATGCAATAAGGTTGTCCAGTCTGCGGCTTCCCGCCAGCATGGCTGCCTCCCACACCTGGCCCTCCTGGCTTTCCCCGTCCCCGATGATCGTGTAGATAAAGCAGGGCCTTTTATCCAGCTTTGCCCCCAGGGCCATACCAACCGCCGTGGAAATCCCCTGCCCCAGACTTCCTGTGGACATGTCGATTCCCTTCGTAAGTTTCCTGTCGCAGTGGCTGGGAAGCCTGCTTCCAAATCGGTTCATGGTCTTTAATTCATCGGGAGATAAGAATCCTTTCAGAACCAGGGCCCCATAGACCACAGGGCCTGCATGGCCTTTTGATAACACAAACCGGTCCCGGTCCTCCCAAAGAGGATCCTCCGGGCGCACATTCATGTATTTAAAATACAGAACGCTCATAACTTCACACAGGGACATGGTGCCTCCTATGTGGCCTTTTCCCACATTGGTTATGCTTCTCAAAGTCATCTTCCGTATCTCCACTGCTTTGCTGTGCAGTTCTTTGTATTCTGATTGTTTCATGGACCTCACTCCTTCTCAATAGATCGATTGCAGCAAACACAGCAGGGATTCCTCTGTTATGACCGCCGGTGTAAGGGCAAGCTGAGGATAATAATTCATGGCTTCTTTTGCAATGCCCTTAAGATCCTTCTCCTCTGCACCTATGTCCCTAAGCCTTGTGGGCATATGAAGGTTTCCAAGGAGCTCCTCCACACCGTCCGCCAGGCTGTTAACACTCTCATATCCCAGTTCCTTTGCCAACCGCACCATCTTTGCCTCTTCCTTCTGTGTGCTTAATCGGATAAATGCCGGAAGAGAAAGGGCACATCCCACACCATGGGCCACATGGTAGTTTGCCGTAAGGGGGTAGCTTAAGGCATGGGGACCGGTGGTCCTTGTCTGACTGAATGCAGCTCCGGCCAAAAGACTGGCTATGCACATATTCTTCCGTGCCTCCTTATCCTCCCCGGTATAATAGGCGGTCAGGAGATTATCTTTAATAAGCTTTAAAGCCTCCAGAGCACAGGCATCACAGAAAGGCTGGCTGTTTTTATTCCAGTAAGCCTCTATGGCGTGGCAGAAAGCATCCATCCCCGTGTTGGCAGTCACGGCAGGCGGCATGGTGTATGTGGCCTCCGGATACAGCACCGCCATGTCCCCATAAAAATCAGGGCGGACCAAAGGGATCTTGGCTCCTGTCTCGGAGCTGGTGTAGACGCCTACATTCGTAACCTCGCTGCCTGTTCCCGCCGTAGTGGGAATAAGGATGAGACGCAGCCGCCGGTCCGGAATCTCCTTTCCTCCCTCCAGACACTCCACAAACCTTTTATCAGAACCTGCCATACAGGCTGCCGCCTTAGCCGTATCAAGACAGCTCCCTCCCCCAAAGCCGATAACCGCAGATGCTCCCGCTGCTTCGATTGCTGCCTTGCAGGCATCTACCGTATCTGTAGAAGGATTGGGTTCAATATGATGAAAATAGTTTACCCGTGCTGCAGTTATGGACTTTCCCAAAGTCAGGGCCTGTCCCGATTCATAAAGAAAAGGGTCAGTCACAATCACAGCCGAGTCTCCCCCGATCTCATCCGATAAGTCAAGCTGTCCCTCATCGGCCATGAGAATCTCCACAGGCATGAAAAAACGAAATTTTATGTTTTTCATATTCTTTCTTTCCTTTCGTTATATTTATTTAAAGTTTCGATTTATTTTTGTTTTATGGTATAATCTTAACGCTTATCCATATTTTTGTCAATTAGGAAACTTGTTTCTTATATATTTTTGTACAAATTGACCAGGCGCAAACCCTCTTCTTTCGTTTATTTCTTTTTCTTTCGAAATATGCACATTAATCTTGTATAATATGATTTTTTTCTTTCTATTTTCGGATATTTCTTCTATTTCTTCCGTTATTTTTACTAAATCTTATATAATTTTTATGGATTTTCCATTTATTTTCAAGATATATCTTGTCTTTTTGGGAGAAATCATGTACTATTAAATCAAGAAAAGAAATAAAAGAAATATTTTTACTCCTTTATAGAAAGGTGCGAAAAATAATATGAACAGCAGAGAAAAGTATATTTTACAGGTTCTCCAGCAGAGAGGCTCTGTCTCCCTCTCCGAATTATCCAATACCCTGGGAGTTTCCCTGGTAACTATCAGAAAAGACGTGTCCGACCTGGAGAGCCAGGATCTGGTCTCAAGACAGCACGGAAAAGTTTCGCTTCCTTTTCAATACGAAAGCAGCCAGATTCCTTTCGGGCTCAGGGCTGTTGTAAATGAACAGGATAAAAGGATGATCGCCAAGGCCGCAGCCAGGCTTGTCCAGCCGGGCGATGCCATTGCCCTTGATTCCGGCACCACCACCGCCATGATTGCGGAGGAGATCAAGTCTCTTCCCCCTGTCAGCATTGTGACCAATTCTATCCGGGCAGCTATGGCCCTGGAGCAGAGTCAGCACGCCGTATTTTTAGCCGGCGGACAGATGTTAGGGCGCAGCCTGTGCACTGTAGGGCCTGAAGCGGAAAAGATTTTCTACTCCCTGAGACCAAACAAGGTCTTCGTAGGCACAACGGGAATCTCCGGAGACTTAAGCCTGACTGCCTCCCTCAGCAATGAAGCCGGTGTAAAGCGGGCCATGATCCAGGTAGCCAGCCGGGTAATTCTGGTCACCTCCCACGAGAGTTTCCGCAGAAACCGCATGTTTATCTTCTGCAATGCCTCTCAGCTTGACTGCATCATCACCACCCACCCGGAACCGCCGGATTCCATCATGGAACAGATTGCCGCCCACAATATCCATCTGGTCTATGCGGACGACCCGGAGTCAGTGAAGGGGCTTTCTTAGGAAAGCCCCTGTCTGTGCTCTGCTTTGAATGGTTCTGAATAAGCGCTTTCTATTTTTAATCATTGATTCATTGACAATCTGATATACTGGAATCCATAGACAGAAATATAGCAGCCGGTAATATCACCATATCCGATGCAAGAGTTTTAAGAGGGGTAACCTGGCAGCTATATTACCATATTTATCAAAAATATGAAGAAATGGAGGAGGCAGGCGTGAATCAATGAGTAGAAGATGCAATGATCCTGGAAACCGATATTCTTGAAAAAAAGTACAGAGAAGAATTGGAGAAGATGGAAATCCAGCATGCCAAAGCGGTCAGGGAAAGAGATACTGCTATCAAGGCTAAAGACTAAATTCTTTAATTAATGCGGATTTCCCCACCCTTCTTCCATAAATCACAGACATCTGTTAAGCTGTCAATTCACTGCTCCAGTGTCTCCCCCCACTCCAGACACCTCTGGGTCCACTCCTGCACACAGGCCTCATACTCCCCTTTCAGCCCCTCATAGATCTCCTGGTCTTCCCACTCCTGCCCTTTCCAGAAGCCCTCCGACTCCTGCCAGCCCTTAAGCAGCTCCTCCATGGCATTCCAGGCAGCCTCTGCTCTCTCCCTGGCCATGTCCATAGGCTCCGCAGCCAGCTTAAGTTTCCATTCCTCATAAGCCTCATCCTCAGGAATCTCCCGAAGCCGGTGGCGCTCTGCCTTTGGCACGGCTCTCATCCCTGCGATAAGGGCCTGATCCTCGGCCCTGACCTTGGCCGCCATGGTTCCTCCCCCGGCTTCCTTCTTTTTCCTCTCTAAGTAATGGTCATAGCCAAAGGGATAGTACATCACCTCACGGCCCTCCAGAATCAGCACCGCGTCTGCCACCTGCCGGATAAAATACCGGTCGTGAGACACGAACAGAATGGTGCCTGTATAGGCCCGAAAAGCCGACTCAAGGGTCTCCTTGGCATGAATATCCATGTGATTTGTGGGCTCGTCAAGAATGAGAAAATTAGGACGGCTAAAGAGAAGCTCCGCCAGCACAAGTCTTGCCTTCTCTCCCCCTGACAGGCTTTTCACCGCCTTGGCCGCCTCCCTGCCGCCAAAAAGATAACTGCCCAGAATCCCTCTGGCCTCCTTCTGTGAAAGAGCCGGAAACAGCTCATGAAAATGCTCAAATACGGTCTTATCCGAGGTGATTTCCGCCGAATGCTGGTCAAAATATCCTATAGTGATCCGGTTTCCCAGAGAACATTTTCCCGCAAGGGGCGGTATCAGGCCTGCCACCGTTTTTAGGAGGGTGGTCTTCCCTGTCCCGTTAGGCCCTAGGATTCCGATCTTCTGCCCCCTCTTAATACGCATGGTAAGTTCCAGCAAAGGCTTATCGTATCCCGCCTTTAACTCCTTGGCCTCCATCACCCATTTGCTTCCCATGATTTCAGGATTCATCTCCCCTGTAAAGATATGAGCCTCATCCTCCCTGGGCTTCGGGATAATCTCCATCCGCTCAATGGTCCTTTTCTTGGACCTGGCAAAAGCTGCTTTAGTAGGCTTGTGCTTAAACCGTTCAATCACCTCATTAAGCCTGCCTATCTCTTCCTGCTGCCTCTCATAAGCCTTTCTTTGAATCTCAATATTCTTCAGCTTTTCCTGGCGGTAATGGGTGTAATTACCCGGATAGCGGGTCAGTCGTTTGTCTTCCACCTCATATACCACATCAGCCACCTGATCCATGAAAAACCGGTCGTGGGACACCAGAACCACCGCTCGGTCATACTGCCGCAGATATCCCTCCAGCCATTCTACGGTCTCTATGTCCAGATGATTGGTAGGTTCGTCCAGGAGAAGAATGTCCGGCTTCTCAAGAAGAAGACGGATAAGAGCGATCTTGGTCTGCTCCCCGCCGGAAAACTCCGAAAGCCTCTTCTTTTTGTCCGCCCTGGCCAGTCCAAAGCCTGTAAAAAGCCTGTCATACTCCTTCTCGTATTCAAAGCGTTCTGCGCTATATAGATCCTCATGAGGGCAGTGCTCCAAAAGCTCCTCCTCCACGGTCTTTGTCACGTCCCCAAAAGCCTGCTGCCCCAGAAGCCCTATGGTCAGCCGCCTGGAGCTTGAGATCCCCGGTCCCTGTCTCTTATCATCCCGATCCAGTTCCAAGTCTCCTGCGATCACCCTTAAAAGCGTGGTCTTCCCGGCGCCGTTGATTCCGGTCAGGGCAATCTTTTCCTTACCTTTTATCTGAAAATAAATATGGGACAGCACCGGTATCCCGCCTAAGGATACGGTGCCGTCCTTGATCTCATACAACATTCCTTTTACTTCCCCTTGTGCCGGGCGGCGCCTCCCAAAGGAGGATACTGCCCTCTCTACTGATATGTTCTCAGGATTCCTGTCATCTCTGTCTTTGTGTAGGTCTTTAATGTGATCTCTTTCCCATCAATATAGATAGTCGGCACTGACTTGACTTTCAAATCCTCTCTGGAATGTCTGACTGCCTCCTTCTCCTCTTTCCCGTAGATCCCATCAATCAAAGCCTGCTTAAAATCTTCCCGGTCAAGACCGCTCTCAGCCGCCAGATCCGACAGAAGCTCCATATCCCCTATGTCCTTCTCGTCAATAAAATAGGCACGGTAAACCTTGTCTCCATACACTTCCCCTTTTCCCTGCTCTTTGGCATAGAAATATCCTTCAAAGGCCAGTCTGGTATAAGGTCTTGGGCATATATTGGGCGGCAGTTTCATGTCCAGTCCCAGCTCCTTACATGGCTCCACCAGAAGCTGATAATGAGCCTTTCTCCTCTCGTCATGGCAGGTATCCACCCTGGGTTCGGGTTCCGCCGTGAGTTCCAAGGGCTGCAGGGTAATCTCAGCCTCCATGCCAAGCTCCTCAAGGGACTGTCTAAGGGCCTCCTTTGCCACCAGGCAGTAGGGACATACAAAGTCTGTCACAAATAAAATGTCCAGCATAGCGATTCTCCTTCTTACAAATATATTGTCTCGTTTTTTATTGTATCAGCCGCAGGGACAAAATGCAAGTCTGTCAAAGCCCGGCGCATAAACTGTAACCTGGGTTCTGGATGGAGTGATCGTCAGCTCAGCCTCCCCTCCAATTTTCTTTGACAGTCTCGTTAAGATTCGCCTTATAATTCAAGGAGACGAATATCCATCTTCCGGCCAGACAGATAGTATTCGTATGCCATGGCCGCCGGAATAAGCCGTACCTTAATGCTTTGTAACCCCAGATTGGACAGCATCTCCATTGATGCTTCACCCCGAATCCCGATTTCTTTATTCTCTGTCGGCATAAGGAAGCAGTTCTTTACTTCCGCGAAGCCATGATCCATAATGAACTTCTGATATGCCAGCTGATATAGATACTGCTTTGTTACAGATTCGATACCCGGCTGACCTTTTGGTGTTATTCCAGGCTCAAGCCGTACAATATAATATTTTGCATCAAAAATAATAAACTGATCCTCTGAAATGGTCACCAGATCCGGAATCAGCGTATCCCCTGCCCTTTTCCCGGCCGCGCTCCACAGCGGCTTTTCAATCAGATCAATCAGCTTCCTGTCCCGGTCATATTCTGGTTTCAAAGGTATGGGCAGATTAAGGATTCCCAGCTGATTATCCAGCTGATTATCCATGATGTCAGCGCAGATGCTTTCCCATACCAGATTAAAACTGTTTGTCCCGAACAAGGAAAGACAATCCGTATCATACAGACTGCCGCTGTGATCAATATAGGCATATAATGTTTTTAGAATAAGCTGTTTTCTTGTGTTGAACTGCGTACTCAGTTCGTTTTCAATACGGTAAAGGATATATTCCGCTTCTCCAAACTCGTCCAGTTCCTCGTCTGTCAGATTGATTTCTGTGATTTGAAACAAGTCCAGAAGGTCTGCATCCTTCATCTCTTTTGACGCTTTCGTCAGGATACACTCATGCAGCCTTTTGAAATAATCAAAATCGTTCCTAACGCGCCTTTTCGTCCGCAAATCAATATAATAAGGCCGGTTATTGGAAAGCAGGGTAAAAGTTTCATTTATGGTCTTGTCCCACAGAATCTCTCCGAAACCGTTGCTTTCGATGATATCCTCCGTATTGCTGTAAACTCCGTTCTCATAATAATCCTGAATCAGGAACAGAAGTACTGCCAGGAGATTAAAGGAACTGCTCTCGCTGCTGTCATTGAACATGCGGATAATCTGCTCTTTGGAATTATATCTCTCAAGCACCTTAAGTATCTGACAAAGTTCTTCCCTTGGTTCCTTTGTACTGAGCAGATACTTTGGATAACATTTCAGCGCACGTCCGGCCACTACTATGACGCCGACAAACGTAAAAACATACAGGTATTCCTTTTCTCCGGCTTCAACATCCGCAACTTCTACATCCTGGTCCATAAGGTCAGACATGTCACGCTGGGGATCTGAAGCTTTTACCGCTTTCAGTACCCCGAACTCTTTTAATTTCCGGATAATGGGAACAACCTTTTCTTCAGAGCACTTGAACTTATCACACAAGTCTTTTTGTGTATATCTTTTCTGTTCTCTCAAAAACATTGAGATCATAGTTTAAGGCCCCAAACCTTTACTCGATTTTGTATATCTGCATGGAATATACCGATACCCTGCTCATCAAAGGCCTCACAGATTTTTGAATACCGTGTCTGTCCCTTTTTGCTTCCCTCAAAAAGTCTTCCCCGTTTCTGCCTGGCGGCATCATCAAACAGATACATAAGTACCTTGTGTTTAAATACATGACAGAATCTCTCACTGTTAATCTCTGAACCACCGTCAGACGGAACCACAATATTCCTTGAAATGAAGTACGGACCCAGCTGCTTGTCTTCGTTTATCTTCTCGTCCGCCAGGAACTCATTAATGGCCATTCTCAGTTCATTCCATTCAATGCGCTGCTTTTCTTTTGAGCCGACAGTCACGTATTTGCCTCTGATATCCTTATCGCTGTCGTCAATGCCCAGATAGGTAAAGTCCCATCTTCTCTTAAATGCTGTATCCATGGGGAATACGCCCTGGTCAGCACTATTCATCGTTGCCCAGATAAACATATTGTCAGGAATACGGATTGTTGAATACGCATCCGGCTCTCCGCCCAATTCCTTTGCCAGATAGTTCTTTATATCCTCTGAAGCCTGAATTGGATATTCGCTTACCTCATCATCACCGCGGTCAAGCAGCTGAAACACATCGCCAAAGACCGCTGCCACATTTGCACGGTTGATCTCCTCAATAATCAGAAGATGGGGCTTCGGACTGCCTGTCCGGGCGTTCTTCAGCGCATTTACATACACGCGCATGAACGGGCCGGGAACATATTCGTAGGCAATATCGCTGCTCTTTTCTTTTCCTGATATCAATCTTACATATTTCCTTATGGCCCTGCCATGGTTCCGTTCAACACTATTGTCATTGGCAGCATCGCTGCCGTCCTGTTTTCTGGTCCTGAATGCCTCATCTGTATAAAGCCCCAGCAGAACCGGAAGTCTTGTAAGGCCTTCATCCTTGAATCTTTCGAACAGCAAATCATATTTTTCCTGAGCAGCCCTGCTGCTGTCAGTCAGCACGGAAAGAACATATTGCGTATCCTTGTCCGCCGGAAGCTTCCTCTCCTGCGCCGCCATGACAGGTTTATATGTACCCACAAAATTGGCATATGAATAATCCGGGTGGAATGTTACCCGCTCATAATCCGTCTCATTATCCTTTCCCAGTAATTGGATACGATCTCCGTTTATGGAAAAACTCTTGCCGGTTCCCGGCGCTCCGAACAAAATTCTGTTTCTGGAGAACTCGCTCTCCAAACCGGTTTTGAAGCAAACAGGCCTGCTGCACTCCGCCTCATCCGTCTCCCGCTGCCTGGTAAGGGGCGTATCGATGATATTTCCAAATGGATTATCTAAGGAATCTGCAAATTCAATGCTTTTCTCTTCTGTGCGCAGCACGCCCCTGCGTTCGCCTTCAAACATAGATTCAAGTCCAATTCCCTTTGGCCACGGCTCCGGCATCTTATGAACATTGATGAATCCGGCATAATATCTCCTGTATGTTGTCCTAATAATGGTTATGAGAAGATCGTCTATTATTCCCGAAAAGTTTCCATCAGAAGTATACACTCCCTCACTGTCTTTTAGAGGTTCGGGAAATCCATTCCCAAGGGACCATGCCGGATGCTTATATTTCATATTCTGACGGCTTATTCTGTAGTTGTTTCGTCCCTTTCGCGGGGCAAACTCAATAAACGCCGCCTGTCCAGAGTTCCCCAGCACATGGGCGTTAAATGTATAAATGGATCGCTCCTCCCCATTAAGGGGGCTATCCGAAACTTCGGCATAGCTCAAAAAATCCGCAATGCTGTCGTTGCTGATCCCGGCGGCTTCCAGATATGTCTGACCGCCTCCGCTTTCCGGCTTGTCAATATCATAGAGCTTTTTGAAATCAGAAGGATTGATCTTTCTGTAAAATATTCTGTCAATATATTCCATTTCCTTTTATCTTACCTTATCTTACCTTTCTACCGAGATTAAATATTCCTTTAATTTAGGCGGTAATTTGCTGTCATTACTTCGGAAGCGGTTATAATCTATTTCCATCACATCCACATTTCCTATCTTTCTAAAGCATTCTTCCAACTGTTCCAACGAAAACAGGCCGTCCTCGCTGTAGCTGATTAAAAACCGGTCACAGTGCATATCCGTCATTATCTTCTCGAAGGACTGAAGGCCTCTTGTCTTGGTACACAGCTTGGAGTGCTGATCCCACCAGTCACGCAGTCCGCTTTTTCCTGCAGCATCAGGGAAATCGCCTCTTGCAATTGTTTCAAGAATGTGATAATTTGCAGCATACTGCCTTTTCATATAGGGCGGGTCAATATAACAAAGATCCGCCGTAATTAATCCGGCAAGATTCTCAGCGAATCCATGCATCACCCTGTGCCCTTCACTATTCTCTCTGTAAAGTTCCACCGGCTCCAGTTTAATAGCATTCTTTGCATTGTTTTTGAAGGAAGATAAAAAATATCCGTACGTGCCGGAAATGTTTGCCACCTCGTTCACCGCCATTATAAGCGTATGTTTCAAAAGCGATTCTTCTTTCGCAGTAATGCTTTCTGTTTTTATCCAGTCATTTATACATTCCCGTATGGCATCAATTTTTGCAGCATTTTCAGATGTGAAGTATTTTCTTGAAGGACTGCCATTCAACGGTTTGCCCTCCGGTGAAAATTCTCTGAAAAAGAAACTTTCCTTTGGCTTTAGTGCATTTAAATACTCCAAAATGCTTTTATATGGAGTTTCACTGTCACAGGTCTCACCTTTGATTTTCACCCCGGCAAATGCGGGAAAACCGCCTAATTGGAGATTGGTTACCAAATGATGATATGTGTACGTCATTACATCTGAGGCCACAACAGAATAGCCCTGTTTCTTAAGTTCCAAAGCAACAGAACCGGTTCCGGCCATCACATCGGCAACCGTTCCCCCTTGGCCAATCATTTCATTTATCCTGCTCATAATGTGGGGCAGTAATTTTGTTTTATTACCGATATATCTATACATGCAGCATCAGGCCTCCACCTTCATATTGTTGATTGCACTCAAATCAGGAAGCCTGTTAATCTCAGCTGAAATTAAATGTTGTTCCTTCTTATTCAATCCATATTTTTTCATTATCAGGTTCTCTAACTGCAGATCAGACTCACGGTCATATGTTCTCATAAGCCGCTTTGACAGCTCTGCTATCTCTTTATCGGTTTCATCCCCCTCATATGGTCTTATGGGGAATGTGAAAATAATTTTCTTTGTCAGGTACGGATGAGATTTCCATTCATTTTCCCCATATACTTTGAGGTAATAATAATAAACAATTCTGGAATTTATAAGTGCTAAATAGTATTCCAATGGAACTTCCTCATTCAGACGCCTCAAGATATATACGGTCTGGCTTGTACATGTTCGGGAATAATCAACAGCGCCATAAATCCCCAGCCCTGTTTTTCGTATAAGCAGCTTAGGCGGATTATACAGTTTTGGCGTCTTGTAATTAATTCCCTCTATCCCTGTCTTTATATAACACCTTCCTTTTATACTATAACGCTGGATATTTTCTCCAACATATATAGGCACGCTCCCCGCTTCCTTCTTGGACATAATTACGTTTTCTGTTGTTGACTCATTAACTGGTATTTCCTGCCCGCAATAGATGCATTCTTTATGGCCGGCCAAAAAATGTTTTTTTGAATATCCCTGAGCCATTCCGCAATAAGGGCAATATACCACCTGACCTGATTTTGAAATTTCCACGCCGCGCCCAAAGGTGAATTCCTTTTCCCAGTCTATGGTATTTGAAGCAATCTTTTCAATCAATACCTCTTCGCTCTCGTGAGTATCAATATCAAAATGATAGGAGAGATTTTTTGAGAACCTTGACTGCCTTACAGTGTGTACTTTTTTCTCATAGAACAGAGACAACGTCCCTCTCCCGGCAAGATATGCCTTTCTGTCGTCTGTAGATAGCCTGAAGCATTCTGTCATCGATTCATCATTCGGCATCTCTTTCCTGCAGATGATTACGGTAGCAGCCCGATTTACCTCGTCAAAAATCTTTTCGCCAAGTCTTGCAATAACCTTAATCTGCATATTCTCCGTCAGGAATCGTCTGAGATTTTCATTTTGTGCATCAAACAAGGAGTCGGGGAGAATAAATGCCATTGTCCCCTGATCACGCAGTATTTTATATGCCAGCTCAATAAAAAGAACGTAGCTGTCATACTGACCAGCTGTTAATGAATATCCGGCCTGAGACAGTTTTTGTCTTTCATAAACCTTTTCAGAACTCCACGGCGGATTTGCAATAATGGCGTCAACCTGATGCAGCTTTTTTCTCCAGTAACTGCCTGGATTATTCTTGACATTTTTCGGGAGGATCGCATCGTTGTGAATAATAGTAAACCCTGATCTGGTTCTTCCAGCGGCTTCTATATCTATATCTATTCCTGCATATTGATGCATATCTCCAAAATATTTTTTTGCGGCCTTTAACAACGAGCATTCACCGCTGGCCGGATCAAGGATCAATGCACCACTGCCCGGTTCGATATCCGAAAAGCGGTGTAGCAAAGCTGCAACAAAGTCTGCCAGCGTATCCGGCGTGTAAACTACACCATATTTCTGATTTATCATGGTAACCCTCCAAGTATCATTTAGAACTTATTTCTCCTCAATATACCAGCTCACAGCTCACCTCTTAAACTCCAAACCTATATACTCTCCGTGAACAAGGGAACAAAACCATTTTATATAATACTATAAAACAGTTCTGTTCTCAATATTTTTATGTTATGATACCAGGGTCTAAAGGTCTAAAATCCGATGCAGGCTTGCTTGCAAGAGGATTTTTGAACTTGAGACCCGCCAAAATTTTGACCCCAACATCATGTTATACAATTTCAATCACCCCCATGCATATCTGCGCTCCGTTTCCGTCACTGCCAAGGGTGCGTCGCTGGCGCACAGCAGAGCCGAAGTCAAGCCGGTTTGATCCTGGCGCCTTGCTTTCGTGAGAATAAACATTGCCCTAATATGTCAGCTGTGCTACAATACATGAAGAAAATAACCGTATTCTTTTATCACTAAGATAATTCTTGCAGAAAGAGAGGAATATACGCACATGTACAGCTTTACCAACGATTACAGCGAAGGAGCCCATCCCCGGATTCTTAAGGCCATGCTGGAGGCCAACCTTACTCAGAACACAGGCTACAGCTTAGACACCCATACCGGCCATGCCATAGAGCTGATAAAAAAAGAGATCTGCTGCCATGAGGCGGATATCCACATTATCGTAGGCGGCACCCAGACTAATCTCATCGCCATCTCCGCCGCCCTGCGTCCTTTCCAGGCAGTGATCTCTGCATCCACCGGCCATATCAATGTCCATGAGACAGGCGCCATCGAGGCCACGGGACACAAGGTCTTAGCCATGACTGCCCCCGACGGCAGGCTGACCCCGGCACTTGTTCAGGAGGCCCTTGATTTCCACACGGATGAACATATGGTGCAGCCCAAGATGGTCTACATCTCCAACTCCACGGAGATCGGAACCCAGTATACCAAGACAGAACTTGAAGCCCTGTCCCGTTTTTGCCGCCTTCATGATCTCTATCTGTTCATGGACGGAGCACGCATGGGAGCTGCTCTTACAAGTCCTGTCAATGACTTAACCCTGGCGGACATTGCCCGCCTGACCGATGTGTTCTACATCGGCGGCACCAAGAACGGAGCTCTCTTCGGGGAAGCTCTTGTGATTACACGGGAGGAATTAAAAGCCGATTTCCGGTTTATGATCAAGCAGAGAGGCGCCATGCTGGCCAAAGGATGGCTTCTGGGAATCCAGTTTGAGGAGCTGTTCCAGAACGACTTATTCTATGACATGGCCCGTCATGCCAATGCCATGGCCTCCGTACTCCGGGACGCTCTGACAGAATGCGGCTATTCCTTTGCCTACGATTCCATGACCAACCAGCTGTTCCCCATCTTCTCTGATGAGACCATTGAAAAGCTGGCACAGCACTTTACCTTTAACATGGACAGACGGATGGATGAGACCCACTCCGCTATCCGCCTGGTGACCTCCTGGGCTACCACCGAGGAGGGAGTCCGGGAATTTGTGGAGTTTATCCGCGGACTCAGATAGGGGCCTGTGGAGATAACAAAAAGGAGTTATGGGCTTATCCGTCCATAGCTCCTTTTTGAAATACTAAAATCATTCTTTTATTCTGTCGATACCCGACAGGCTGACTCCCAGGCTGTTAAGCAATGCTTTTAACAGAAGATATTGTTCCTTTAGTTTTCCATAGGTCCTTACCGCATTCTCTTCTTTTGCTAAAATCATATATTCCTGGATGTTCTTAAACTCATCTAAGGCATTTTTCACGATCTCTGCAGCATCATCCACTTACCTCATTTCTTATGGTCTGCACCCCTTATAATCTTCTCAATATTATTCTTCACCAGCTCAAAGGCCACCGGATTCTTCCCGCTGTTGATCACGATATCCGCCATAGCCCTGGTGGGCTCCACATACAGATAGTGCATAGGCTTCACAGTGGTAAGATACTGCTCCGCCACGCCCTCAAGATCTCTTCCCCGCTCCTTCACATCCCGAATCGCTCTTCTAAGGATCCTCTCATCCGCGTCGGCCTCCACATAGACCTTGATATCCATGAGGCTTCTCAGCCTCTCATCCGCCAGCACCAGGATTCCCTCCAGAAGAATCACCTTTCTGGGTTCCACCACAACTACCCGGTCTGACCGGTTATGGCGGGAAAAATCATAGACCGGGCACTCTATGGACCTTCCCTCCTTTAAGTCCTCAAGCTGGCGAAGCAAAAGTTCCGTCTCAAATGCATCCGGGTGATCGTAGTTTACCTTTTTGCGCTCCTCAAAGGGAATGTTATCCTGAACACGGTAATAATTATCATAATACAGCACTGCCACATCATCCTGAAAAGCTTCCCTGAGACGGTTGGTAAATGTAGATTTGCCGGAACCGGTTCCCCCGGCAATCCCGATAATCACGGTATCCATCCTTTCTCTCCCCTTTTCTTCCGTATTCTTACAGACCATGCATGGTCAAGCCGATACTTCGTGTCGTGTCTTGCAGAAATTCCGGTGAACCCGGCACCTGGTTTTATTCCAGAGATTTTCCCATGGCCCCAATACATTCTGTCACCAGCTTCTTGAACATAGGCGCTGCCTTGTCCGCCGCCTCCTGAACTTCCTCATGGCTTAAAGGCTGATCAGTCATGCCGCAGGCAAGATTGGAGATACAGGAGATCCCGCAGATCTTCATCCCCATATGGTTGGCCGCCACCGCCTCACAGGCCGTGCTCATGCCCACTGCATCCGCCCCCAGCAGCCTGCACATACGCACCTCCGCCGGAGATTCGTAGGCCGGGCCTGTCAGCTGGATGTACACGCCCTTCTGGAGGGGAATATCTAACTTCTTGGCCGTCTTCTTAATAAGGCTCCTCAGCTCCTTATCGTAGATGTCGCTCATATCCGGGAAACGGGTCCCCAGCTTATCCATGTTAGGCCCTATGAGAGGGGAAGGCACAAAGGAACTGATCTGGTCCTTTATGAGCATCAGATCTCCTGCATGGAATTTTTCATTGATGCCGCCTGCCGCATTGGTGAGAAAGAGCACTTCTGCTCCCATCTTTTTCATAAGGCGGATAGGGAGAACCACATCCTCCATGTGGTACCCCTCATAATAGTGGACCCGCCCCTGCATGGCCACCACGGGAACCTCTTTCACATATCCGAAGATAAATCTCCCCTTATGGCCCGGAACCGTGGATACGGGAAAGCCCTCAATATCCTTATAATCCAAGGCTGCCTCCACCTTGATTTCCTTGGCGTAGTCTCCCAGGCCCGACCCCAGCACCAGGGCTATCTTGGGCTTGAAGTCGATTTTCTTCTTTACGCTCTTGTAACATTTCGTCAGCTTCTCATATGCTTTGTTCATGGTTTTTATCATTCCTTTCTGTGCACGTTTCACAGCACAAACAAATATGGGGGAAATGCTTCTCTTTCACCCTTTCCTCCGTTTCATGGTCTTTACACACAAATTCAACGTGTCTTTATTTTATCATATTGATATTAATTTTTCCACCGACTTTTCAGGTCTTTAATACAGAAAACACATCCACGACAAAAAACCGCCATCCCTCATGGGACAGCGGCTTCTCCTCATCCGTTCTCTCTCCTCATATCAAAACCTCACAGTCTGCATCCACCTTCTTACATGCTGCGGCCGCTTCCTTCACGATCTCGTCAAACCGGTCATCGTCAGCCTCGATCACCAGCCTTTGGGTCATAAAGCTGACTGTAGCCTCCTTCACTCCCGGAATCTTGTTGATGGCGGCCTCCATCTTGGCGGCGCAGTTGGCGCAGTCTAAATTCTCCATCTTAAATTTCTTTTTCATAACCAATATCCTCCTGCAGTTTTCTAAAGCCATATCTATCATATGAATAATTGTTCATATGTCAAATTATACACCTTTTTCAGAAAAATGCAAGCAGTTTGTTCATACTTATGCCTCAATTAGTGCGGCGCACATAAACCTTTGGTCCTGTACAGGTGTAGACAGCCGCAGCTTTTTCCCTAAACGGCTGCTTCCGTCTACAGACGATTATCCGGATCCGAATTCTGCTGATCCTCCAGCTTAATAGGCGATTGCAAAATCTCCATAAATTCTTCTCCCGTTATAGTCTCCTTTTCGAGAAGATAGGCCGCAATCTCGTGGAGCTTTCCCTGATTCTCTTTTAAAAGCTCCGTAGCCCTGTCATAGGCCTTCTTAACCAGGCCTACTACCTCTTCATCGATGATCCTGGCTGTCTCGGGAGAGCAGGCCAGAGAGGTATCTCCTCCAAGATACTGATTGTTCACAGTCTCCAAAGCCACCATACCGAACTGTTCACTCATACCGTACCGGGCGATCATGGCCCTGGCTAACTTGGTGGCCTGCTCGATGTCATTGGCGGCTCCGGTGGTGATGGAACCGAAGATCAGTTCCTCTGCCGCACGGCCTCCGGTGTAGGTGGCAATCTTGTTAAAGGCCTCCTCCTTGCTCATAAGATATCTCTCGTCCTTGTCCACCTGCATAGTATAGCCAAGAGCGCCGGAGGTTCTGGGGATAATGGTAATCTTGTGGACCGGGGCGGAGTTGCTTTGACAGGCAGCTACCAGGGCGTGTCCCACTTCGTGGTAAGCCACGATCTTCCGCTCCCTCATCGTGACGCCGGAATCCTTTCTCTGATATCCGGCGATAACCACCTCCACACTTTCCTCCAGATCCTGCTGCCCCACCAGATTCCTGCCCATGCGGACTGCCCTCAGGGCTCCCTCATTGATAATATTGGCCAGCTGTGCTCCGCTTGCCCCCGATGTGGCCCTGGCGATCTCCTTATAGTCCACGCTCTCATCCATCTTCACATTCTTTCCATGGACACGCAGGATGGCTTCCCTGCCCTTCATATCCGGCAGTTCCACCGGAATCCGTCTGTCGAACCGGCCTGGGCGCAGAAGGGCCGGATCCAGAGATTCCGGACGGTTGGTTGCCGCCAGAATCACGACGCCCTTGCGGCCGTCAAAACCGTCCATCTCGGCCAAAAGCTGGTTTAAGGTCTGTTCTCTCTCGTCATTTCCGGAGAAACCGCCTCCATCCCTCTTCTTTCCGATGGTATCAATCTCGTCTATAAATACGATACAGGGTGCTTTCTCATTGGCCTGTTTGAACAGATCCCGCACCTTTGCCGCACCCATGCCCACGAACATCTCCACAAACTCCGAGCCGGAGATGGAGAAGAAGGGAACCTTCGCCTCCCCCGCCACTGCCTTGGCCAGAAGGGTCTTGCCCGTTCCGGGAGGGCCCACCAGAAGTGCTCCCTTGGGAAGGGTGGCACCGATGTCCGCATATTTCTGAGGATTGTGGAGAAAGTCCACGATCTCCTTTAAAGCATCCTTGGCCTCCTCCTGTCCCGCCACATCCGTAAAGGTCTTGCCGGTCTCCGACTCTGCATAGATCTTGGCGTTGGACTTGCCGAAGGTCATGGCATTGCCTCCCATGCGCTTCTGCATCTGCCGTGACAGAAACTGTCCCACCACTACAAAGAGGATAATGGGAATCACCCAGGTTATAAGGATAGAGACAAAGGGGGACGCCGGCTCTACGATCTCTTCCGAGAACATGATTCCCTTCTCGTACAGACGCTCTGCAAGGTTCTCGTCAGGCCATAGACCGGTCTTATACCACTTTACCTCGTCCTCTCCCAGAATATTCTTCTCTCCGGTAGCGGCAGTAAAGGTGAGCTGCTGCCCATTCCTCCCCACACTGGTGACCTTCCCCTCCTCAACCATATCCAAAAAGGTACTGTAAGGAACCTCCATCACCTTTCTCTGCTGCATACTCGGCATGAGGAACAGATTCACCATCATCATAACCAGCATGACTATGGCATAATAAAATATAAACGGCTTCCGGTTATTGCCCGGCTTATCTTCTTTTATCCCCATAAATATTCTCCTTTTTCTCAGATACTATTTCTTCTGCAAATGCTCTCGCATTCTTTAAATCGTTCTCATCCGGATGAAGCATGGCTTCCTCATATGCCTGTATCATCTTCCGAATCCACGGGCTGTCCTCCTTCTTCTGCATAAACCGGTACTTCTTAAGGACTTCAAAAGACAGCTTCCCTGAGCACATAAAAGAACCCAGATACCGGTTATCCTCCGGAATCAGCGCTTCCACCCGCCTGGATACCTGACTGCAATATTCCCTATCCTCTCCCATACCACAGGTTCCGAAGATGGCCACCTGCTTTCCGTGAAGATTGTCTAAAAACTCCATAATATCGCCGCTGCAGATCCCCCTATTATTCCAGAAGCCCACAAAGTACGTATCGGCCTCACCTTTATATTCCTCTACTCTCTGTATATCCTTGGATTTTCCCGGAAGCGCCTCAAAGATCTCCATTGCAATCTTTTCCGTATTGCCGGTTCTGCTGCTGTATACTACCAAGTATCTCATTCATATAAACTCCTTTCTTACCATAAAAGATATACCAAAATCCCTTGATTTTCAAGACATATCCCGAAACATTTATATAATTTACAGTCTTTTTATACTTCTTGTCATATGATAAGAATTCTGCATCAGGCTGCTTTGGCCGTATATTCCCTATAATAAGAAAGGCCGGGATTCTCCGATTTCACAGATATCCCAGGCCCTGTATCTATATGAGCAAAACTCTACAGCACTTTACTCAAAAAGTTTTTCAGTCTTTCATTCCTTGGATGTGCAAAGAATTCTTCCGGAGCATTTTCCTCCAGAAAATATCCGTCATCCATAAACATTACCCGGTTGGCCACTTCCCTGGCAAATCCCATCTCATGGGTCACCACTACCATGGTCATTCGCTCCCTGGCCAGATCACGCATAACATTCAGCACTTCTCCTACCATCTCCGGATCAAGGGCTGAGGTAGGCTCATCAAAAAGCATAACATCAGGTTTCATGCACAGTGCCCTGACAATAGCGATTCTCTGCTTCTGACCGCCGGAAAGCTGGCTTGGATACGCACCTGCCCGGTCAGCCAGACCCACTCTCTCCAAAAGCCTCATGGCTTCTTCTTCCGCTTCCTTCTGAGGGCGGCCCTGAAGCTTCATGGGAGCGATGATCAGATTTTTCATAATGGTCATGTGGGGAAAAAGGTTAAACTGCTGAAACACCATCCCCATCTTCTGGCGGTGTTTGTCAATATCTGTCTTGGGGGCCGTAATATCAACTCCCTCAAACAAAATATTTCCGCCTGTGGGTTCCTCAAGACGGTTTAAGCAGCGCAGAAATGTACTTTTCCCTGAGCCTGACGGGCCGATAACACAGACCACATCCCCTTTTCGGATATCCACATTAATATCCTTTAATACCTCCAGATCCCCAAAACGTTTTCCCAGATGCTTAACCTGAATCAGGGCGTCTGTTCTGTAATCAGTGGTCACTGTTCCTCAGCCTCCTTTCCAGTTTCTGAACAAAATGAGTAAAGATCATTACCATGACCAGATAGATGGCACCGGCTGCCAAAAGAGGCATATAGGCGTTGTATGTACGGCTTCTGATAATATCAGCGCCTTTTGTCAGTTCCTGAATCGCGATATATCCTGCTACAGATGTCTCTTTCAAAAGCACAATAAATTCATTGCCCAAAGCCGGAAGTACATTTTTGAAGGCCTGAGGCGTCACAATGTAGAACATGGTCTGCCTGTAATTAAACCCAAGGCTGCGTCCTGCCTCAAACTGCCCGTTGTCTATGGACATAATTCCGCTTCGAAAAATCTCCGCCACATAAGCCCCTGAGTTAATGCCGAATGCCAGTACGGACACCAGAACCTTGTCAATCCTCATGGAACCGAAGACCACGAAATAGATAATCATAAGCTGAATCAATACCGGGGTTCCCCGAATAACCGTAAGATATACTCTGCACAACATATCTAAAAACCATAATTTGCGGGTTTTCTCATAGGTGGAACGAATAAGCGCCACAAGAAAACCCAGGACAATTCCCAAAAGTACAGCAAAAAATGTAATCTTTATGGTATTGCCCAGACCGTTTACCATGTATTTCCACCGGTCATCCTCTATAAAATTCTGGTAAAAATCCGCTCTGAATTTATCACTCATGTCCCCTGTCCCTTATCCTTCTTATCCTGGTTTTACTCTGCGGAAATGTACTTGTCAATAATTGCCTGAAGCTCTCCGGAATCCTTTAATTCCGCCAAAGCGCCGTTAATCTGCTCCAGCAATTCTGTATTGCCTTTCTTCACTGCAATGGCATATTCTTCCACGGTCAGGGCCTCGTCAAGAATCTTAATCCCCTCATTTTGGGAAACAAACACCTTGGCCGGTTCAATATCAATGACAACCGCGTCAATTTTCCCCTGCAGCATAGCCTGAACCGCCTCAAAGCCTTTGTTGTAGCGCTCAATGGTGGAACCCTCTTCCTCATAATCCGTAGCGTAGATATCTCCCGTGGTTCCAAGCTGAACGCCGATATATTTGCCTGACAGATCGTCGGGACCGGCAATATCACTGTCTTCCTTTACGATAATTACCTGAGATGCCGTGGTATACGGGTCTGAGAAATCCACATTCTTTAACCTGTCCTCATCCACAGTCATGCCTGCTGCGCCGAAATCTGCTTTTCCTGACTGAATCTCCGGGATTATGGAATCAAATGCAATATCTTCCACCTCAAGAGTCTTGCCTAACTTCTCTGCAATAGCCTCTGCGATCTCCACATCAATTCCCACGATCTCACCGCCGTCATGATACTCATAAGGCGGAAACTCTGCGTTGGTAGCCATAACCAGCACTCCGTCCTCATCCCCTGCTGCCTCTGTCTCTGTTTCCGTCTCTTCCTTTTTCTCCTCTGCCTGAGCAGTCGTTGCTGCCTGAGCTGCTGTCGTGGTATCTGCTGCTGAAGAACCGCACGCGGTCAGGGAACCAGCCATAACAGCAGCCATAACAAGTGCAAGTACCTGTTTTTTCATAATTATAATCTCCTCCTCATATATATGCACTGCAATGCATAAAATACACATTGCTAGTAATACATTATATAGCATTTTCCGAATTAATCAAGTACAAATTTTTTCATGCCAGATTCTGTGATTGATTCCCCCGCAAACCTGGGGTATACTATTTACTGAAGCTGCCGGCGGCGCACACCCAGGCTTTCGCGCTGCCAAATTCTCAAGACGCGGGAAAGGAGAACCCTGATATGGTATGGACTTTCATACAAAAAACCGCATGGCCCATGACGCCGCCTGCTCCATGGTCCTTCTTTCATATCGTTTTTTCCCTTTTCGGTCTTGTGTCCGTCGTCTTTTTTACCCGCCTTCTCATCCGTCCGCCTTTATCTGACAAAAAGATATCCATGGTATTATGGCGCTGCGGACTGATCCTGGCTGTCAGCGAAGTATATAAACAGCTGTTTCTATATAAAATTGTGAATAACTGCCGGTATGACTGGTGGTACTTTCCCTTTCAGCTCTGCAGCACCCCTATGTATCTGTGCCTGATCTTTCCTCTTCTTCCTTCGGGAAAAGTCAGGAGAACGGCTGCCGTCTATCTTCAGTCTTTCGGATTTCTGGGAGGAATCATGGCTCTTATAGAGCCCTCCGGCCTGATGCATCCCTACTGGACCCTGACCCTCCATGGATTTGTATGGCATCTTCTGTTGATTTTTATTGCATGTTTCTGCACAGCCTCAGGGCTGGCAGAGGAAGAAGACCGAAGCTTTTTATATACCCTGCCTCTGTTTTATATCTTCTGCCTCATAGCCATGACAATCAATATCGTTACCAGAGGCACAGCAGACATGTTTTATATCTCTCCCTATTATCCCATAACCCAGATCGTGTTCCACGAGATCTCCCTTTCACTCGGTATCTGGCCGGGAATCGCCGTTTATCTGCTGGCAATCTGCACAGGAGCTTTTCTCTGCCGAAAGATGACTGCCGCTGTCTTTAACATGTATAACAAAAGGTCCGGCTAGGGGGGCGGGGGGGGCCATAGGACGCAGTTTTCTGCGAAAATAAACAGCCATAACTGCCGGCAGCTATGGCTGTTTCTGTCTTTGAATTGTCTGCAATATTCTTACGGGCGAAATGCCGAATAAAGCCGGCCGTTCTGAAGACCGCCTCTGTACTGTGCCATTTCACTGACTGTCACCAGCTGATATCCTCTTTCCACCAGGGCCGGAATAATCTGAACCGCCGCCTCTCCTGTCTGTGCGTACAGTTCATGCATCAGCACAACATCCCCGTCTTTTACAGAACCAAGGACTTTATCTATAGTACTCTGGGTATTCTTTGTCTTCCAGTCCAGTGTGTCTATACTCCACATAATCATGGGAGCATTGACATTCTCAAGAACTGTGGCATTCTTATTGCCCCCTGGCAGACGCACCGTGGCCGGGGCCACACCGCTGGCTGCCTGAATTGCCTCGCTTCCCCTATTAATCTGATACTGAATCTGTTCCGCATTCAGTTTGTTAAGGTATTTGTGTTCATATGTATGATTCCCGATCTCGTGCCCCTCCGCCGCCATACGCTGCATCTCATCCCGGTAGCTGGCACAGCGGTTTCCCACCACATAGAAAGTGGCCTTTCCTCCATACTGGGCCATACAGTCCATAATCTGGTTTCCCACCGGTGCAAAAGGACCATCGTCAAAGGTCAAAGCTACCATAGGACGGTTCGGATCAATGACTCTCCCCGCCGTCTCCTGGACCGGTGCTTCACTGCTTTGATTCTCCTGAGGCGCCGGATTGTCCTGAACCTCCTGGTTCTCCTGGGGGAGCGCACTGTCCTGATTTTCCTGAGACTGATCTTTCAGAATTCCGGTTCCCGTTTCCTCCTGTATCTGCGGTTTTGTCTCTTCCTTCACTCCCGGCTGTTCCATTACCGTGCCGTTTTCATCCACCCACTGAGCTACTCCAGGTCCCTGCTCCATGTTGATCCATGTATTTCTCGGTGCTTCTTCCTCCGCCAGTACGGTCCTGACAGGTGACAGCATCATCACTGCCGCAGCACAGGCCATGACCCACATCTTCTTTTTCATCCTTCTTGTTTTCCTGTTACTGTTCATCTGCGTTCCCAGCAGCCGGCAAAAATCCATAAAAATCGCCTATGGCAATGGGATTTTTCCTCGCCGGCCCAAGTTATCGTACGGTCAGCGCAGCAAGTGCCCAGACCTGCCTCAACAGCAACATTTTCCTCCCTTTTCTTAAAATACTTGACCACCGGCCGCCCGTTTTGCGGTGCGGACACTGATCTTCTCTTAGACTACGGCAATTTCAGGAAAAAAGCAAGAGATTTAAGTTAAGTTTAAGAACTTATTTCATATTCATCAGCGCCTGCAGAACCCCTTTCACACTCTTTTCTTCCACCTGCAGCGTCAGTTCCGGCTCATGGATATGTTCCAGGTAGTGGGCATCGGAATTGCTGATGATCCGGCATGATTCCAGATAGGGATTGGCCTTTTTCAGCGGATGAAGCTTCTTTAAATCCTTCACTTCCGCCGCAGTAAACTTGCTGTCCGGCGGAATGAATCCCAAGTTGGCGATAAGGCTGTTGGCTGTCTTGTCCACATGGGCCGGAAACATAATGCCGCCATATCCTCTCACCAGTTCCCAAAGCCCCTCAAAGGAAATGTCCGCCGCATTGATGAGAAGATTGGGCACTGTGCCGCACACCTGATCATCCGTATTATAGATCTGCTGTCTGCCGAAGATCTCTTCTTTATTAGGAAAGGGAAACAGTCTGTCATAGACATAAGCGTCAAACTCCATAGCCGCCTTCAATTCCTCAAAGAGACACACCGCATGGACTTCCTCCGAGGTGTTGATCTCCATTCCCGGAATGGCCAGAATTCCGTATTCCTCAGCCGCCGCCAGCACCGCCGGGCAGTTTTTACAGGAATTATGATCTGTCACCGCTATCACATCCAGCCCTTTGATGGCTGCCATCCCCGCAATATTGGCAGGTGTCATATCATCGTCTCCGCATGGGGAGAGACAAGAATGAATATGAAGATCATAATACAGTTCAGCCATGAATCAGTTCATGAACCCGCAAAGCCGCCTCAAAAACAGGCTCTTCTGTGGCCAGAAGGGTCACTCCCTGCTGTCTGGCTCTGGCCAGGCACATCTCATCCGCCTGGGCCCCCTCCGCCAGAATCACGCAGGATACGTCCGCTAAGGTAGCCACTGCAATGGTATTCACATTGCCCATCACCGTCACCCATGCACTGTCCGACGGCGCTCTTCCCATAGCGACACTTAACAGGTCGCAGCAGAAGATTCCCGTCACCTGACGGGAAAGGTCATCCCCTTCTGCCACCACTTTAAATAGTTCTTTTCCTATCAGTTCTTCTACTGTCATAGTCAATTCTCATCCTCCGCTGTCACGTTCTCATCCTTTACCTTGCTGTCCAGAATCGCCATCTCTTCCGAGATCATCTGTATATATTCCTTCAGCGCGCTCATGCGGCCCTTATCCCGGTTCTCGCTTTCCCTCTCCGCCAGATCGTCTGCCAGGATAGCTACCTCCTGGGACAGCTTGTGAAGATTATCTCTGAGATAGTACACACAGTCTCTCTCACTGGCATCTCCCCGGACGATATCCTCAGCCAGAGCCTTACAGGTAGGAGCTCCGCAGGAACCGCAGTCCAGTCCCGGCAGCTTCTTGCACAGGCGTTCCACCCGCTCCAGCCTTGAGAAGCTTTCCATCATATTCTCACCTAACCGGAACACCGGCTCAAACTGCACCCCTGTAGTCCACGGCACATAGCTTTCCGTCCCCTCCTCCATATGACTTCTGGCCACAGGCATGTATTTGCGGAGACGTTTTAGTTTGACCTCCGCCACATAAGGGTTCTCCACGGTCAGGACGCCGCCTACGCAGCCTCCGTTGCAGGCATTCAGTTCCACAAACTGAAGATTGTCAAATTTTTCGTCCTCCAGATCTTCCAGCACCCGGATCACATTCTCAATCCCGTCTGCCGCCAGATAATTCTCGGAGAATAACCCGCTGGCCTCCCCGCCGCTTCGTCCCCAGCTGATTCCGATCTTGCCGGAAGTACTCAGTTCTTCCGGATCCGTCCCCACAGCCTTCATGTGGGACAGAAGCTGAGGATACACATCCTTGATGGCAAGGACATGGTCTACCTGGCTTTTCTCCGTGCCCAGAGGAGATTTCACATAGGTTACCTTGGATGGGCAGGGGGAGATGAAGAAGATCCCGATCTTCTCTCTGGGCAGTCCCGTCTCCTTAAGAGCCTTCTCCACAGCCAGCCCGGCAGCCACCTCGATGGGCGGATTGAGAGGCAGCATATGGGGGATCAGATTGGGGAACCTTACCCTAATCAGCCTCACCACCGAGGAACAGGCCGTACTGATAATGGGCACCTGGTCCTGGTGCTCGGAGATATACCGCCTGGTGGCCTCCGACACGATCTCCGCTGCCGCGCTGACCTCAAACACATCGTCAAATCCCATGAGCTTTAGTGCATTGAGAACAATATTCACATCATCCAGGTTATTAAACTGACTGTACAGAGACGGCGCCGGCAGAGCCACCGCGTACTCGTACTGCCGGATGGTCTCCACCTTATCATAGGTAGCGATCTTGGCATGATGAGGACAGATGCGGATACACTCCCCGCAGTCAATACAGAACTTGGCATTAATCTGCGCCTTCCCGTCCCGGACTCGGATAGCCTGAGTGGGACAGCGCTTAATGCAGTTAATGCACCCCTTGCATAAAGACGGATCCAACCGTACAGAATGATAAAATTTATCCATCTTTCACTTCCTTCTCTTTTTTACGGCTTTATGGTTCTTTACAGCTTCACGATCATGGTAATGGTAGTCCCCACCCCCAGAGTCGTCTCGATATTCATTTCGTCCGTGTATTTCTTCATATTAGGAAGCCCCATGCCGGCTCCGAAACCAAGGGAGCGCACCTCGTCCGGCGCCGTGGACCAGCCGGCCTGCATGGCCCGGTCGATATCCGGAATCCCCGGCCCCTTGTCCGCCAGTATCATCTTGATCTCCGTGGGAGAGATCTCCACCGTGATCTTCCCGCCCTCTGCATGGATCACCATGTTGATCTCCCCCTCATACATGGCGATGGCTACCTTGCGGATAGCCGCCGGCGAGACTCCCACCTGCTTTAGCTTGCTCTTTACATCGCTGCTGGCTTCCCCTGCCCTGGTAAAATCATCGGGTGATATTTCATAAGTCAGAGCAATCACATCTGCCATTATATCGCACCTCCATGAAGTCCTGCCGCATACAGCATACCGCAGGAAGAAAACATCCTGTGGCCTGTCTCGAGAACCACCAGCTCCCTCTCCTTTGCCATCTCAAGTATGGTCTCGTCAGGCTTCTTCCCCCTGACAAAGATAATGCAGACAATGTCCAACATCTCGGCAGTCCTTATTACCTGAGGATTGCACAGACCCGTAAGGAGAACGGAATGGTCCTTTGAAAATGCCAGTACATCGCTCATCATATCAGAGCCGCAGGCACTTCTCACCTCCCGGTCCAGATGCTCCTCTCCCACCAGAACTCTTGCGCCCAGCACATTCATAACATCTTTTACTGTCATAAAACCCCTCCTGATTTTATTAAACTTTCAGCATCTTTCTACCTTTAAGAATACCATTGGCAGAGCAGATGTTCAACACATTTCCGGTTTTTCTCTCCGATTTTTTCTGGCATTTTTTGCATAATGATGCCTTTTTTTGGATACTTGTCTGTTTTTATGATATTCATGTGGATTTTTTGTCATTAACATGTTAAAATATTATGTGGATTGCACGAATATCAACTTACTGTTAAGGAGGATATTAACATGGCTTGTAAAAAAGAACATGTTCCTTTCAGCGGCACACCCCAGCAGGAAGCTGCATTAAAAAAGGTAATCGCCGAACTGAAGGACACCAAGGGCGCTCTCATGCCGATCATGCAGCAGGCCCAGGAGATTTATGGTTATCTCCCCATCGAAGTCCAGACCATGATTTCCGATGAAACCGGGATTCCGCTGGAGAAGATTTACGGAGTATCTACCTTCTATTCCCAGTTTGCTCTTCAGCCCAAGGGCAAGTATCAGATTTCCGTATGCCTCGGAACTGCCTGCTATGTAAAGGGCTCCGGCGCTATCTTTAGTAAGCTGGAAGAGCTTTTAGGAATCACCAACGGCGAATGTACCCCAGACGGACGCTTTTCTCTTGATTCCTGCCGGTGTGTAGGCGCATGCGGCCTGGCTCCGGTTATGATGATTAACGATGAAGTATACGGCAGACTGACTCCGGATGATATTCCAGGTATTTTGGCCAAATATCAGTAACTATGATGCCTGAAATTTCCTTGAATGTATTAGATGTAGCGGAGAATTCTACCAGAGCCGGCGCATCTTTGGTGACCATAACCATTGATGCCGACTTTACCTCTGACCGGCTTTCCATCGTCATAGATGACAATGGCTGCGGCATGACTCCCCAGCAGGTTGAACAGGTTACAGACCCCTTCTTTACCAGCCGCACCACCAGGAAGGTAGGCCTGGGGGTTCCCTTTTTTAAACTGGCGGCGGAAAGTACAGGCGGAAGCTTTACCATTCGCTCCGAACCTGGCGTGGGCACCACCGTAACTGCGGTTTTTGTCCTGTCTCATATTGACCGGATGCCCTTAGGCGATATCAACACTACCATACATACTCTGGTGATCTATCACCCCGATACGGATTTTGTCTACCGCTACCGCTA
Source organism: Clostridiaceae bacterium (assembly GCA_910574345.1). Classification (GTDB taxonomy): domain Bacteria; phylum Bacillota; class Clostridia; order Lachnospirales; family Lachnospiraceae; genus UBA3402. Next base: position 47,626 of record CAJSZV010000012.1, read on the forward strand.
TAACGACCGGTCTTTTACTTTAGATACACGGGAATTTCGACAGGTCCTGGGCGATATCCCCTTTGCTTCGCCGGAGATATCCGCCTACATTATGGACTATCTAAGCGAGAATAAACTAGAAACTGACGGCGGTGCACAGTATTAACCGCCAGATTGGAGGATCAATCATATGAAGACTCTTGAAGAATTAAAAGCCATCCGCGAGAGAATGCAGAGCCAGGTAAGCATGCGTGCGGAAGACCACAATCATACCCGTGTTGTGGTGGGCATGGCTACCTGCGGCATTGCCAGCGGCGCAAGGCCCGTTCTTACCAAGTTATCCGGTTTGGTTCAGGAGAGAAATCTCACAGACAAGATTTCCGTTACCCAGACCGGCTGCATCGGCTTGTGCCAGTACGAGCCCATCGTGGAAGTCATGGAGCCCGGCAAACCAAAGGTTACCTATATTAAGATGACCCCTGACAAAGCCGAGGAAGTGTTGGAACGCCATCTCATCGGCGGTCATGTTGTGGAAGAATATACGCTCAGTGCAGCAGACATCAAATAAGGAGGAACCCAGATGTATCGTTCACATGTATTAGTTTGCGGCGGAACAGGATGTACTTCCTCCGGAAGCCAGCAGATTATGGAAACCCTGAAGGCTGAGATCGAGAAGCAGGGTCTGACCGAGGAGGTATCCGTAGTTCAGACCGGATGCCACGGCCTTTGCGCATTAGGCCCCATTATGATCATTTACCCGGATGCCACCTTCTATTCCATGGTGAAGGTGGAGGACATTCCCGAGATCGTAGCAGAACATTTGTTAAAAGGAAGAGTTGTCACCAGGCTTCTGTACAATGAGACAGTGACTCCCGCCGGCAATGTAAAGGCACTTATCGACACGGACTTTTATAAGAAGCAGCACCGTATCGCCCTGAGAAACTGCGGTATCATCAACCCGGAGGTAATCGAAGAGTACATAGGCACCGGCGGCTATGAGGCTCTTGGCAAGGTCCTTACGGAAATGACTCCGGACGATGTGATTCAGTGTCTTCTGGATTCGGGGCTGCGGGGAAGAGGCGGCGGCGGATTCCCCACAGGCTTAAAGTGGAAGTTAGCCAAGCAGAATGATGCAGATCAGAAGTATGTATGCTGCAACGCCGATGAAGGCGATCCGGGTGCATTTATGGATCGTTCCGTTCTGGAAGGCGACCCCCATGCGGTTCTGGAGGCCATGGCCATCGCAGGCTATGCCATCGGCGCTTCCCAGGGTTACATCTATGTCCGCGCCGAGTATCCCATCGCCGTACAGCGTTTGAAGATTGCCATTGAGCAGGCCAGAGAGATGGAGCTTTTGGGCAACAATATCTTCGGCTCCGATTTCTCCTTTGACATTGACTTAAGACTGGGCGCCGGCGCTTTCGTGTGCGGCGAGGAGACAGCCCTTATGACCTCCATCGAAGGCAACCGGGGCGAGCCCAGACCCAGACCGCCGTTCCCGGCTCAGAAAGGTCTTTTCGGCAAACCAACTATCTTAAATAACGTAGAAACCTATGCCAACATTCCTCAGATCATTCTCCACGGCCCAGAGTGGTTCGCCTCCATGGGTACGGAGAAGTCCAAAGGCACCAAGGTATTTGCCCTTGGCGGCAAGATTCACAACACCGGCCTTGTAGAGATCCCCATGGGTACCACCCTTCGGGAGGTCATCGAGGAGATCGGCGGAGGCATTCCGGGAGGCAAGAAGTTTAAGGCTGCCCAGACCGGCGGGCCATCGGGCGGATGTATCCCGGCAGAGCATTTTGATATTCCTATCGACTATGACAACCTGATTGCCATCGGCTCCATGATGGGCTCCGGCGGCCTCATTGTTATGGACGAAGACGACTGTATGGTGGATATCGCCAAATTCTTCCTGGAGTTCACTGTGGAAGAGTCCTGCGGCAAATGTACTCCCTGCCGTGTAGGTACCAAGCGTATGCTTGAGATCCTGACTAAGATTACCAAGGGCCAGGCCACTATGGAAGACTTGGATAAGCTGGAGGAGCTGTGCTACTACATCAAGGAGAATTCCCTCTGCGGCTTAGGCCAGACCGCTCCCAACCCGGTTCTCTCCACACTGCGCTACTTCCGCGATGAATACGAGGCTCACATCAAGGAGAAGAGATGTCCTGCAGGCGTATGTAAGGCCCTTCTGTCCTACCGTATTGACCCAGACAAGTGCCGCGGATGTACCCTGTGCGCACGCAACTGTCCCAATAATGCCATCTCCGGAACCGTCCGCAATCCTCATGTCATTGACCAGGATAAATGTATTAAGTGCGGCGCCTGTATGGAGAAATGTAAATTCGGTGCAATCTACAAAAAGTAATGGAGGAGAATCGGAATGGAGAATATCACAATTAAAATTAACGGCTTAGAAGTAAGCGCTCCCAAGGGTTCCACCATCCTGGAAGCAGCCCGGCTGGCTCATATCGAGATTCCTACCCTCTGCTTCTTAAAGGAGATCAACGAGATCGGCGCCTGCCGTATCTGTGTGGTTGAAGTAAAAGGCGCAAGAAGCCTGGTGGCATCCTGCGTTTACCCCATTAACGACGGCATGGAAGTATGGACCAACACCCCCAAGGTTTTGGAATCCCGCAAAAAGACCCTGCAGCTTCTTCTGTCCAACCATGAGAGAAAATGCCTCTCCTGCGTGAGAAGCGGCAACTGCGAGCTGCAGCAGCTTGCAAAGGAGCTGGGCGTGGAGGACGAAGCCTACTACGATGGCGAGAAGACCCCATCCTGCATCGATGACAGTGCAGCCCACATGTTCCGGGATAACTCCAAGTGTATCCTGTGCCGCCGCTGTGTGGCCGTGTGCGAGAAGACCCAAGGTATCGGCGTCATCGGCGCCAACATGAGAGGGTTTGCCACCTTTATCGGATCTGCCTTTGACATGGGCCTTGGTGAGACCAGCTGTGTATCCTGCGGCCAGTGTATTGCCGTATGCCCCACAGGCGCTCTTCAGGAGAAATCCCAGATTGATGATGTGCTGGCGGCCATTGCCGACCCGGCAAAGCATGTGATCGTTCAGACCGCTCCTGCTGTCCGCGCAGGACTGGGAGAGGAATTCGGCTATCCCATCGGCACCAATGTGGAGGGCAAGATGGCAGCTGCCCTTAGAAGAATCGGCTTTGACAAAGTATTTGACACCAATTTCAGCGCCGACCTTACCATTATGGAGGAGGCTAACGAGTTTATCGAGAGAGTTCAGCACGGCGGAGTGCTGCCTATGATCACCTCCTGTTCTCCGGGATGGATCAAGTACTGCGAGCACTATTTCCCGGATATGACAGAGAACCTTTCCAGCTGCAAGTCTCCTCAGCAGATGTTCGGCGCCATCGCCAAGTCCTACTATGCCGAGAAGAGCGGCATCAAAGCCGAGGATATCGTGTCCGTATCCATCATGCCCTGTACTGCCAAAAAGTTCGAGATCGGAAGACCGGACCAGGCAGCTAACGGAGTTCCCGATGTGGACTACTCCTTAACTACCAGGGAACTGGCCCGTATGATTAAGAAAGTGGGCATTAAGTTTGCCACCCTGCCTGACGAGGAATTTGACGCTCCCTTAGGTCTTGGCACCGGTGCCGCCGTGATCTTCGGAACCACCGGCGGCGTTATGGAGGCTGCCCTGCGTACTGCAGTGGAGACTCTCACCGGCGAAGAGCTTAAGAGCCTTGACTTTACCGATGTCCGGGGCATGGAAGGCATCAAGGAAGCCACCTACAACGTGGCAGGCATGGATGTGAAGGTTGCCGTGGCATCGGGCCTTGGCAATGCCAGAAAGCTTCTGAACAAGGTGAAAGCCGGCGAGGCAGACTACCACTTTATCGAGATCATGGGATGCCCCGGCGGTTGTATCAACGGCGGCGGCCAGCCCCAGCAGCCTGGATATGTGCGCAACACCGTGGATATCAGGGCCCTGAGGGCCAAAGTGCTCTATGATTCCGACAAGGGCAATCCTATCCGCAAGTCCCACGAGAATCCGGCTATTAAGGAACTTTATGCCACCTACCTTGGCAAACCGGGAAGCGAGAAGGCTCACCACCTGCTTCATACTACCTATGTAAAGAGAAGTGTGAATGGGAATTAAGAAGTCACACCCCGCTACAAGCAACAGGGGACCCCGCGGGCAGTCGCCAAAGTCAAGCCAGCTTGACCTTGGGTCTACGCTCCGCTTCGGTCCGTCCTTGACAAGTGCCACTGGCACTTAGGACCCTTGCCTTCGCGAGAATAATCAGATGCATTTAAAAAGCCGGCGGACAATGACAGGAAACCTGTCATTGTCCGCCGGCTTTTTATCTCGATAATCCTGATGTCTTTTTGACTGCCAAATTCCCCATCAGTGTCCCGATCATACACCCCAAACCATTATGAATGATATCGTCAAACTCAAACAGTCCCCGGCACAGCACCAGCTGAAAAAATTCAATCACCATTGACACCGCCAGCCCAAATATGAGCCCCTGATACCACCGAAGGCGCCTGCCCCATACCGTCGCCAACAATATTCCTGCCGGAAATAAAAGAGCAATATTCAAAAGATTCTCAAGAAGCAGCCCGCCCCGGGTGACAGAACCGGTCCTTCCCTCCGGCTTTAAGATCTCCTTCCAGGACCAGAACAGTTCCAGCTGAAAGCGGCGTCTGCCGGGCTTTCTCGTCAGCACCGTGGTCCCAAAGACAAGAATCAGATAGATCAGCAGCAAAAATCCGACCACTGCCTGTGACAGTCTTATCTTATGAGTTTTTAAAAGACAAATTCCAAGAACAACAGCCAGTCCCAGAAGAACTGCAATGGCTGCAGTCTCCCGTTCTGTCCACCGGGGATTGTATGTCTCAATAATTTCAAATATATCCAGTACAAATCACCGCCATTTCTCTTAATCCCGCCTGAATAAATCTCTGGTGTAAACTTTCTCTGCCACATCTTCCAGACAGTCATCATACCTGTTGGCTATAATTGCCTGACTCTTTTTCTTAAACTCATCCAGGTCATTCACCACTGCACTGCCAAAGAAGGTACTTCCGTCCTCAAGAGTCGGCTCGTAGATGATAACCGTCGCACCCTTGGCCTTAATACGCTTCATAACCCCCTGGATACTGCTCTGCCGGAAATTATCACTGTTGCTCTTCATAGTCAAACGGTATACGCCAACTACCACTTCCTTCTCTTTTCCCGCATCGTAGGAACTGTTGGCCTCATAACCTCCGGCCATCTCCAGCACACGGTCAGCGATAAAGTCCTTGCGGGTCCTGTTGCTCTCCACAATGGCCTCAATCAAATTCTCCGGCACATCCTGATAGTTGGCCAAAAGCTGTTTCGTATCCTTAGGCAGACAATATCCCCCGTATCCGAAGCTGGGATTGTTATAGTGGCTGCCTATACGCGGGTCAAGACAGACGCCGTTTATAATATCCTGGGTATTGAGACCCTTAATCTCAGCGTAGGTATCCAATTCGTTGAAATAGGACACTCGCAGCGCCAGGTATGTATTGGCAAACAGCTTCACCGCCTCAGCCTCCGTAAATCCCATGAACAATGTATCAATATTCTCCTTAACAGCTCCCTCCTTAAGAAGATCAGCAAATGTCCTTGCCGCTTCATTCAGCTTGTCTGAACCGTCTGTGGAGACGATAATACGGGACGGATAAAGATTGTCATAGAGAGCCTTGCTCTCCCTCAAAAACTCCGGACTGAAGATAATATTCTCGCTGCCCAGTCTCCTGCGGACGCCTTCCGTGTATCCTACGGGAATGGTAGATTTGATAACCATAATAGCTTTGGGGTTCACTTTCATCACCAGACGGATCACCGCTTCCACGGCTGACGTATCAAAATAGTTCTTCTTGCTGTCATAATTAGTGGGAGCCGCTATTACAACAAATTCCGCATCCCTGTAAGCCGCCTCTCCATCCAGGGTAGCTGTCAGATCCAACTCCTTCTCTGCAAGATATTGTTCAATATATTCGTCCTGAATCGGGGATTTTCTTTGATTAATGAAATCTACTTTCTCCGGAATCACATCCACGGCAGTCACATGATTGTGCTGCGCCAGCAAAGTTGCTATGGAAAGTCCCACATATCCGGTTCCCGCTACTGCTATCTTCTTATTCATCTTCTCTTCTCCTCGTATCGCTTACTGACAAGCGTTTTCCCTCCGCCTGCCTCTATTTTTATTCTACACCTGATAGAATATTTTATACCACTGAGCAAAACTTCTAAGTCCATCCCGCAGGCTGGTGCCTGGTTTAAAGGCAAAATCCTGTTCCAAAGCACTGGTATCCGCATAGGTCACAGGCACGTCTCCCGGCTGCATGGGAACCAGTTCCTTGTGAGCCTCAAAATCATAATCCTCCGGCAGCACTCCGGCCCGTATTAATTCCTGCTGCAGAATATCCACAAAGTCCAGGAGATTTTCCGGGCTGCTGTTGCCGATATTATAAACCGCATAAGGCGGAAGAGGAAGGCCGTCTTCACCGTTTCGTCTCTCCGGCGCCCCCTGCATGACCCGCTTCACTCCCTCTACAATATCATCCACATAAGTGAAATCCCGCCTGCAGTTACCATAGTTAAAGATCTTAATGGTATCACCTTTCAGCAGCTTATCCGTAAATCCGAAATAGGCCATATCAGGACGGCCGGCAGGCCCATATACCGTAAAAAACCGCAGCCCCGTAGAGGGAATATTATACAGTTTACTGTATGCGTGGGCCATCAGTTCATTACTCTTCTTCGTCGCCGCATAGAGAGAGACCGGATTATCCACCTTATCATCTGTAGAATAAGGCACTTTTTTATTGGAACCATAGACCGACGAGGAGGACGCATATACCAGATGCTCCACGCCTGTATTGCCCCCATCATAGGAATGACGGCAGGCCTCCAGAATATTGTAAAAGCCTATGAGATTGGACTCTATATACACATCGGGATTGGTGATGGAATAACGCACTCCCGCCTGGGCGGCCAGATTCACTACAACAGACGGTTCATACTCTTTGAAAATGGACTCCACCCCACACCGGTCCGCAATGGATCCTTTGATAAATATCCACTGAGAATCCGGATGGCTGTCAGCAAGTTCTTCGATCTTTCGTAACCGATATTCCTTGATTGACACATCATAGTAGTCGTTCATATTGTCAATGCCCACAATGCGGACGGGAGATACGGCCCGCAGAAGTCCCTGGACAAGATTGCTGCCGATGAATCCGGCGGCTCCCGTTATCAGGATTGTTTTATTTGTCAATGATATATTTTGAGGTTTCATTATGGTTCTCCTGCTGATATTTTTTATCTTTTAACTGAAAAAGTCTATTCATTTATACAAATTAAGTGTGCGGCCTGCAAAAGGAGCACACTCTTCCCACTATGTCTATCATTTTAGCATAGGGATGTGGGATTGGCAAGTTTGAGATATAGACTCAGATGCCCCATAAACACGTTTATTCTTTACTAATCAACAATTAACAAAACAATTGATAACAAAAACAAACACAAAAAAAGCACAATAGAAACAACATAGCATAAACTTATATTAAAAAGTCTCCCATATTTATATTCCCCAACCCCATTTCTTTGATATCTGTCTGGAAGCATGTCTATTATCTTTTTGTATGTATCGGAAATAGCCTTAAAACGTACTATATTTCCCAAATTAAAGTAAAGAAAAAACAAGGAAAATACCAAACCAGATAACCTGAAAATAGATTTAGGAAAATCCGGCAAATCTAACTGCAGATAATTCATAAGGTTCGGAGTGAGAATGATAATAAGTATGGAATAAAAGAATCTAAACATTTGTGAATACATCATTTGATCTCTATGACTCCATTCGGCAAAATACAGATTAAGCAGTGAAATTGCAGAATCATAATCAGATGATAAAATATTAGTATTTTGTGTATCATTATTCTTCTCTTCTTTCTTCATCCCATTCATGCTGCATTCATCTCTCCTCGTTTATTGTATATTAAATTTTTATTTTTAGGACAAGCAGAACTTCCCAAACCGGCACGGCCTGCTGATACAGGTGAGTTTATTTGTTTTTCCTATGTCTCATTGATCAGCTCAATCAACATAGTCTTATCTACATACTCAGAATTGTTGACCTCAGCAAATCCGCTCCTGCCCGGATTGATATACACACCCATAAAATCCTTATTTGCATCCATATTGGTCCATACTGTTCTTTACCTCCAGATACTTCTCCATATCCCCATGCCGCTCAAGCAACTCAGCCAGTTCTCCCAGCCAACGCCGGCATCGATAATGAATGGAATACTTTCTGTCATATTCATCAAGATCACTGACATTTTCTGCTTCCATCTTCCCGCTCCATCTAACAAATGCATTCCAAAGATAGATTCTCTGCCTGTTATTCATTACCTCTTCTGACTCCCGATCCCATATCCAGCCTGGCCGGTGCTTTAATGCCAAATAGACCATCTGATCAATCTCAATACTTTCCTTGTCAAAGTAGTCCTCCAGACAGATCTTTCCCTCTTCCCGCTTGATGCCTGTCTTCGGATACTCGCTCAGCCATTTCTGCCGCTCTTCCTCAGTTTCTGCCTGCTGCTCTTTTTTCTCTTCTTTAGGTTTGTTCAGACAACACTGCTTATACTTCTTCCCGCTGCCGCAGGGACATGGGTCATTCCTTCCTATTTTCACTTTCACCGCAGGTTTTTTTTTCATCTGCTTGCCAAGCTGCTTTATCATCTTATCCAGTTCTTCTTTCCCTGGCTTTGCCGCCTGCCTTTTATCCTGCTCAAACATCGCCCAGCCCTTTAAATAGTCCGAAGCTATCAGAGAAGAATCGCAGAAACTCTCTTCATCAGAATAGCTGAACATGATATCCACACAGCTGTCATAATTGCCAAAAACCGTATCATCTGCCAAATCCTCATCAAAAAGGTACTCCATATCCTTCATCATATCAGCAAAATGACATCTGCATATCATGCCCGCCAGCTCCGCACAAAAGTAGCCTCCCTGATCCTGCCTATAGATAAGTTCCTTAAGAAACTTTTTCCATTCCTCTTCCTCCAGAATCCGGTCCAAGTATAACTGCCCCAGCACGCTTAACATCCCGCTTCTGACATATTCGTCAATCTCACGATCACGAATGCTTGCTTTCAGCAATTTCAGATTCCCGTTATAAGTAAGATACAGAATAGTATTCAGCCCGCTTGTCATCCCATCGCCGATGAGATAGTCCAAAGTATCCGACGGCAGGCTGACCAGCTTAATCATTCTCTCAAAGGCCTCTTTATCCCGAAACTCAGCCAGCAGATATAAGCCATAAAAATGAAGCTGATAATCCTTATCCAGATTCTCTTTCTCACAAATCGCTTTATCTATGGCTTCATACAGATAGGGCTTAACCTCCTCAGGATTCGCCTCCACTTCCTTAAACGCTTCCCCAGGGAATCTGGCTGTCCTGTAAGTAATCTTCTGAATTGCCTCCTGTAAATTCATTCTTTCATCCTCTCTTTCGTACAAACCGCAATTTTACCGGGTCATTTTTTATACTCAACAATCATACAGGTATGCCTCTTCTCCCCGGCTTTCGCATCTTTGTCATAGGTAATGCCCACGAGCAAAATCGAACATCCAAAACCTTCCAATACGAACGGATATTTCTGGATTCAGACTAAGACAATATATATTTAATACTATTAATATAGAAAATACAAATGTACAATTTAGTAGTTGGTATAGTTGTAAATTAAATTCGTGTAGTTAAAATGGATCAAATTTTAGTAATTGCTTTATAAATGAGGTGCACTTTAATCATAATGCTTCTATAGGATCAAATTTTTTGAGAGCCGAATCTAAAAACTGTAAAATATTGGCGGTGAAATGTTGTTATCTTCTTTCGAATTCGCAGAATTCGAAAATATATATTTTAGACGGGCTAATTTCTCCATGGACTATTCCGAATTTAATCATATTAAAATAAACCATGTAATATTACCATTTACTCAACTACCCTTTATTTTCGGCGGTTTAGATTATTTATTTCCTGAACATAAGCAACAGGCAAATCCACACCTTGCGATTCCTAATTCTCAATTCACGCTTCAATTTCCATCATTATCAATTCCATCCTGCAAAAGCCAATCCAATACATGGATTACTTTTATACCATCATAATTACCTAGTGTAAACCGATCCATAGTAAGGACGATCTTCTCATAATTGTCCCGGATACTTTGTAAAGGTCTCATCTCCCGATCAAAGGTCTCCTGTGCTGTCATATCCGCAGTCACCTGATAATACGTCAGAATTCCTCGTCTCTGTGCAATAAAATCCACCTCTGTCTGACCGTTTTTTCCAATCGACACCTTATACCCTCTCCTGAGAAGTTCAAAAAATACAATGTTCTCAACGGAAAATCCCAAATCGTACTGTTTCCTTGGCAAAATATGATTACGCAGCCCCAAATCTACCATATACATCTTTTTATTAACTTTCAGCAACTGTTTCCCCACGATATCAAACCTCTCCGCCGGATAAAAAATAAAGGATTCCGTCAAAGCTTCTACATAGTCGCTGACTGTATTTGGAGAAACCTTTCGTCCGGAAGAAATCAGATAATCCGTCACATTCCTCACAGACACAGGACTTCCTATGACACTGGCAAGGTACCTTGCTATTATCTTGAGCAGCACAATATCTGTGATTTTTCGTTTTCCCGAATCCCTCTCCTTCCGACTCTGTCTATCTTCAATATCTTTTACAATAACTGTGTTATAAATCCCTTCCAGATAAATATCCACCTTCTCATCCGTCCGTTCCATGGCTGCCACATAGGGCAGGCCGCCGCTTCTCATATATTCTGCAAATGCCTGCTCCGCGGGCATTCCGGTAATCTGCGTATATTCTCTCAATGACAGCGGAAGCATGGAAATCTCCACATATCTTCCGGTAAGCAGTGTGGCCAAATCGCCCGAAAGCATGCAGGCATTGGAACCAGTAATATAGATATCTGTATTCTCTTTCACATAAACGCTATCCACAGCCTTTTCAAAAGATCTTACTTTCTGAATCTCATCCAGAAAAATATAAGTCATACGATCCGGGCATAAACACGTTTTGATATGCTGGTACAGCACTTTATAATCCAGTAAATGCTCATATTCCAATTCTTCAAAATTGATATAAATGATCTGTTCTTGGGATACTCCATTTTGCAGAAGATAACTCTGATACTGCTTCAACAGTGTAGATTTCCCACAACGGCGAATTCCGGTTACCACTTTAATTACATGCTCATCTTTCCATGAAAGCAGCTGCCGCAGATATTCTTTACGTTCAACCATTCTTGTGCTTCTCCTTTTTTCTTATTATGGCATATTTTATTTAAAATTTCAATATTTATTCCCATTTTGGAATCTATTTTATCAATCTTCGCAATAGGCATCTATTATGGAAAGATAAATTGGCTAGGAAAATGGTTGAATTGTTATCTCTAGTGATGTACATGGTAAATAACCCGTCCTGGTTTAAAAATATGCCGCCCATTTTGGGTGGCAATGAATTTAACGATCTTTTGTTTTTTGGCAGCTGTCCGGCAGTTCCGCTGACCAGGGCATCAGCTTTTCAAGTTCATTCTCCGACAAATTTCCACGGGAATAGTTCATGAGCCAAGTCAGCAGGTAGGAGAAGCACTCAGACAACGTCAGGCTATTCGAAATAAACATCTACCAGAGGCTTCCCGGATATTCGTACAGATAGATTGGCGCTCCCCCCGTCCCCTCCGGGGCTGTAGCACACCCACATATTACTCTTTGCCGTGCTCCGGCATTGTGAACGGGCTTTCATCACACTGGAGGTGGCGACTCCTAAGAAGCTCCTGCTTCATCCTGTCATGCACCAGATCCAAATAATACTCATGAATCCATCCCGCCATGTCCTAGTGGGGGATGCTGACATCATTCCTCAGAAATTTTTCTGACAGCCGCTTTAAGGGATCCGCATTGACATACTTGGCATTAAATATGGCCGTCGCCAGCTCCGATGTCAGGATGCTGTGGCCAGTCTCGCAGGCCTTTGCGCACGCAGGATTCTTCCCGTATCATGGTCCCCGGCATATACCCAGATATGGTGTTCATGAACCTCAAAACGGCTGGGAACATATTTCAGTTTCTTGTATACCTCATCCGCAAGGGCATAAAAACCACGGTGGAACTGCATGGCCAGTACCTCCTGGGAACATTCATGTATGACAAGCACGGTTCCTATGTCCTTCAGGTTTAAGGCACGTTTCCCTTTGATCCGGGGCTTCCTCTTTACAAGCCCCTCCTCCGGCAGGCCCTCCTCAGCCAGTCATTCCGCTTTGTTGAGTACGCACATATTTCCCAAGTCCAGGAAAAGAACTGAGGCACTGAGATCCGACATCCCAGTGCCTCAGCCTTATTTAATGATTCAAAACAGCGCCTGCCTTCTCTCCTTCCTGCAATCCAGGCTCCTTTCTTGCTCAGAACGCCCTCAGATAATAAGAAGGCAGAAATAACTTTTCAATCCATCCCAGCGCCGGAATAAACTGTCTGATATCAAAAAACACCGGAGTAAATACCATGCTCCCCACCAGGAGAACGGGAATCAGGCATCCCATCAGCCACGGATCCCTGCAGATCGTCTTTACCCCATAGGAGAAGATACAGACTGCCATAACGTAAATCACCATAACCAGAACCTCTCTCCCCATTTCCTCCAGACTCCCCCCTGTCTTTAAAGCCGCAAGGCAGGAGAAAGCAGCCAGCAGCACCGGCGCTGCGAGAACTGCCATGGAGCACAAGCGCCGCCGCCCATAGGAAAGAGGCAGAAACAGCCCTTTGTCTTCATCCCTTCCCACCATAACTGCACTGTAAAGCCCCGCCAGAAACAAATATACCGCTACGATTCCCCTCACCGGAAATAACCGGGATGCGTCTTCATTTTCCCCTATCTGTCCCTTTCTTCCTCTGTAGCCATACTCGAACCGAAACGTAGTGCCATTGCCCATCCATTTGTCATACAAGCTTCCGGCCTGTTCCTTAAGCTGCGCCTTTGCTCTGTCTTTTGTCTCTCCGGATATCAGGATGATCTCCTGCACCGCCTCCGCTTTCAGCACATAATCCACGAACAGTTCCCGGTCGTACAATTCCATCATGGCCGCGAACACTACCTCCGTAGACAGGGCATCCAGCACCGTGGAGGGGGCGGCATAAACCCGGATGCTGCGCCTGTAATTTTTTTCATTCAGTTTTTCTCTCAGATTTTCTGGAAAAACATAACCGCATTCCGCCCGCCTGGCAGCCACCTCCTCCTTCACCTGTTCCTCGCTTTCGCATTCGTAAAAACAAAACAGGGCTCTGGCTGAATTTTTCTCCTCATCAGTCAGGCTGTCCACCAGCTCTCTCTCCAACCCTTCCTCCGTCTCCCCATACACTGCGATTCTTACTTCCTGGCCTTCGTCTTTCTCCACGCCTCTTACCCAGAAGGTGAGTACCGGAAGTATGAGAAGAATCCCGAAAAAAGCGGGCTTTTTCAGATATCTTTTACATGAAAGGATAAACCAGATACCAACCTGCCTCATGATCTTATCACCTCCGCCAGCATTGCCAGAAGCCAGGCGCCTCCTATAAGAGCCCCGCACTCCAATACAGTCTCCCATTCCCAGGTCATAGTTACAGCCATCTTTATAGTGTCCATCAAAATGGCGGAAGGCAGCCATGCTGCCATGTTCTGTACAGAAGCCGGAAGAAACACCAGAGGCAGAAATCCTCCTGCCAGAAAATGCTGTGCCGTGATAACGAAAAACAGAAGCATGATCCCGCCCAAAAGACTGCCTGCCAATTCATACACAAGAACCACCACCGCCGCCGCCCCGATGCAGGATAAAAGCCATGCTGCCGCCAAAAACCGGCTTCCCTCTGCCAGCCCGGTCCATACAGCTGCTGTAAGCACCGGCAGAGTCGCTGCCGATAAAAGCATTCCCACAGCCAGCACTTTCACCGCTGCCTGATATCCTTTTCCAATACCGAAGAGTTTCAGCTTCCGGCGCATCACATGTTTCGCCGGCAGAAGATAACCGGACACTGGTATAGCTCCAAGGAACAAAAACAGCACATAGACACTGATCATATAAAACTCTGAGGTACTTACATCCCCCGTAGCCTGAACGCTCTGATGGCGAAAATACCCTGCCCGGCCAAGGCTGTAATCCATATATTTCTTGTTCAGATCCGCCTCCAATTGTCTGACAGCCTCATGCAGTCCCATGGTCTGGTACAGTTCATTGCCTGCATAGATTCCTGCCTGGCTGGCAGAGAGAGTCAGCGCCCCGGCATCAGCCAGTTCTTGAAAAAGCTTCCCCTCTGCGCCTGCATCCTCAGACAGCCACACCTTTACCGGTATGTTGGTGCCGTTCATAATCCCTTCCACGAACCCTTCCGGCACATCCAGCACTGCATACAGATTCCCTCTGTCCAGCTCCCGAAGACATGTTTCCCGGTCCATGTATTGAAAATCACAGACACTTTCCACACTCTCTAAAGAACTGATCATCTGCACTGCCTGTCTGGCCAGAACATCCTTTTGGGGCACAGACACCCCCACCGGCACTCTTCCCACAACCTGATCTCCATACAGCATCCGGCTGGACAGAAGGGCAATCACGCCTGCCATAACAAACAGCATGATTGCCCCTGCATAGAGATGTGGGAGGCGTTTACATGCCCTTTTTAATTCCAGTTTTAGAAAAATAAGATGCACCCACATATATATTCTCTTCTCTGTCTGATTCTCTTATCATTACATGGACAGCTGACTCATGAGCTGCATAGCGCCCATATAAAATTCCATGAAAAGGCTCTGCCACTGATTCTCATCTGCCGCCAGAACATCAAATGGTTCTCCTTCCAGAGCTGTCACTGTTTCCTGCAGAGGACCATACCCATATTCTCCGCTCAGATTCATACTCACAGCCGCATCCATTACGGTAATCTTCAGATCGTCGATGTTCATGTGGAAGGAAGTTCCCTTTTCCAGCTGATCCACCGCTCCGCTCATGGAGATATCCATGAATAAGGAATTGTCTCCTGTAACTGCCAGGCCTACATGGTAATCTCCTCCATCGGACTGATATGTACTGGTAAATGTTACCCCTGCGTCAATCTTTTCACTGCCGTCCAAAGCCAGCTTGAAGTCCGCATCATTGGTCAGCTGCTTTCCGTCATAGGTGCCTTTTTTCACCATAGACAGAATCAGATGTTCTCCGTCGGCTTCCATATCAATATCCGCCGTCATATTCTGAGTCAGATAAGAACCTCCCTGAAGCTGAAAATCAAATCCGATCTGCAGAGTATTCGTAGCTCCGTTCTCCTCCACATTCAGAACCGTAGTTCCCTTTGCAGATGCCAGACGGCCTTTTTTATCTACATGAACAGTCATATTTACGTCTGTCAGGCTCTTGTCAAGGAACTCAATCATCTGATCCACGGTTTCCGTCAAATCCTCCATACTGTCCAGATACATATCGTTGACAGACACACCGGCGCTTCCTCCGCCCATAATCTCCGTCAATTTCACGCTCTGTTCCAGCTGTTTCAGATACTGATCCTTGAGTTCTTCGTCATTTAAGAAGAAATCCGTGGTGGTCCGCAAAAATTCCATCATAGATTCCTTGCTTACCAGAACGTCATACCCATCGCATGTTACCTCCTGGCCATCTATGGTAAAGGTCCCTTTTTCCCCTTTTTCCACAACCAGAGCTTCTTTGAATTTCTCCTGAGCCTGGGTTCCTTCTTTGTAGCGGGTCCAGAGGGCATCCGCATCAAAAGCCGCCATGCCTCCTGCTTCCACCTGCTCCTTTGTCTCTTCGATATAGTCAAACAGACCTTCCACGTCTATTTCCGAAGATTCCAGCACCGGCCCCAGAATCGGTGACTCCTTAATTCTCTGTTCCAGGCCCTCTCCCAGATTCATGGTAAAAACTTTGGATGACAATTCCGGAATCGCCATCATCAAAGTCTCATCCCCATAGTACAGATCCAGGTTAGCCAGATCCATATCTTTATAGATCACGCCGAAATTGGCAAAACTTCTCTTATTCGTCTTATCATCTTTTCCCACAACACGGATTCCGCTTCCTGCAAACTCTTTCACCGAAGGTTCTGAGCAGTCATCCAAAATCACGGTTACAGAACTTTCCAGATCAGCTGTCTTTGCATTCTCCGCAAACTGGGAGATGCCGAACAGCTCCTCCATAGGCTTCACCTGATCATCGGTATAAATGTTCTCCAATGCGGTGATCACCACCTCTCTGGGATCTTTCTGAGACATCCGGGTGAAAGCAAATGCACCCACTGCCACCACAGCCGCCGCTGCCACTCCCACGATCAGTCCTGTCTTCTTCGGCTTCTTTGGCTCCCCGGCGGTCTCTAAAGGCATGGCGGCAGGTTCCGATGATACTGCTGCCGGCTCTGAAACCGCCTGGACAGGTTCGGATGATGTATCCCCATCATCTGACTGCACCCTGGAGGACGTCTCCATCCCATCCGACTGAGCTGCAATATTCTGAACTGCATTCACCAGTCCCTGCATCTTATCAGAAATATTCTCCTCCACAGGATTATTGCATCCTGGACAGACCTTCTCGCCGTCCGCCAGCTCTGCTCCGCACACTTTACATTTCATAATCTTTTCCTCCTTTAATCAATGCAAACGTCTCCTCTGATCTCCTTTATAAGCTGCTCTTCCGACATTCCTTTTTCTATGGGGGTTAACTTCCCGTCTCTAAGCACGCACATTCGGGTACACACAGACAGTTCTGCCGTCTCATGGGACGTAAGAATCACTGCTCCCCCCTGGGCCATATATCTTATGAGATAACGGCGGATATCTGCTTTGCATTCCATATCCAGGGCTGCTCCCGGCTCATCCAGAATCAGGACAGGCGCATGATTAGACAGGGCACAGGCGATACTGAGACGCTTTTTCATTCCGCCGGACAGTTGGTCCACCCTGCGGCCAAGCATTGGCCCGATTCCCAAAATTCCTGCCGCTCCCTCTTCCAGATCCTGTTTCATCCGCTTTCTGCTTCCCTTATACCACAGAAGCATGTTATCCTTCACTGTCAGCTCTTCGATCAAAGGATTCTCCTGAGGGACATAGGCCACGGACCGGGCATAATCTTTCGGGTTTCTTCGTATATCGTGTCCTCCTGCCTGGATCTGTCCCCTGTCCGCCCTAACGGTTCCCGCAAGAATGGACAAGAGAGTCGTCTTTCCACATCCGTTGCTCCCGATAACACCCACACATTCTCCCGGCTTTGCCATTAAGTCTACGCCCTTAAGAATGTCTCTTCTATGATAACACTTATAAATGTCCTTTGCAACCAGCATCATCTTCCATCCCTCTGCTAAAATCAGTCATGAACGAACAGTAAAAAGTCCCTCCCGCAAAGAAGGGACTTTTACTGTTCACGGGTGGCCTCTCCTTGTCCGGCTTTGCCCCGCCCCCGTGAACCTTATTGGCGATGCATATGAACCTTATCCGCTCCGACTTTCTTCAGATTCTCATGAACATTGCGCTTATCGGCAGATCCGATGAGAATATCTCTGGCCTTCTTAGCCTCCATCTCTGTCTTGTGCTTGCTGGGACCGCCTACGCAGCCGCCTACACATGCCATGCCTTCCACAAAGTCAGCAGGCAGCTTGCCCACTTTCATAAGGAGCAGAGCCTTCTTACACTCAGCTGCTCCGTTGCACTTCATTACATTGGGCTTAATGTCCTCGCCCATCTCCTCAAAGCACTGTACCACAGCCGCAGTCACGCCGCCGCCGTTGCCGAAGCGCTTGCCGAATACAGAACTCTCCTGATAAGTGTTCTCCTCCGGCTCCAGCTCCACACCCTTGGCTCTCATCATGGCACGGATCTCGCCGAATGTCATGGCATAGTCTGCATTGTCCTGAATGTTCAGATCCAATGTCTCACTCTTCTTTGCGATGCAGGGGCCGATGAACACGGTGGTGGTCTCCGGATCCTGCTGTTTTAATAACCTGGACACACCGCACATGGGAGATACAGTGGTAGACATATTGTCAAGAAGCATGGGGAAATGCTGCTTAATCATATTGACAAAGGCAGGACAGCAGGACGTGGTCATCTTCTTGCCTTCCTTGTAGGCCTCCGCCCATTCTTCCGCCTCGGCTGCTGCCGTCATATCGCCGCCAAGTCCTACCTCCACCATATCGGCAAAGCCGATCTTCTTAAGAGCTGTCTTCCAGCTGGCCATGGTGATCTCAGGCCCGAACTGGCCTTCCGTGGCAGGGGCTACCATAGCGACAACCCTCTTGCCTGCATTGATGAGACGAATCACATCCACCATAAATGTCTTGGTGCCGATGGCGCCGAATGGACAGCTGTGGATACATGCCCCGCACTGAATACATTTCTTCTCGTCGATTACGCAGATGCCGTTCTCGTCATAAGTGATGGCATCCACAGGACATACTTTCTTACAGGGACGCTCCAAATGAGCGATGGCGCTGTACGGACATGCCTGAGCACACTTACCGCACTCTTTACATTTGTTGGGGTCAATGTGGGCCCTGGTGTCATCCATAGAGATGGCGCCGAAATTACAGGAATTCTGACAGGCTTTGCCCATACACTTGCGGCAGTTGTCTGTCACCACATAGGAAGCGATGGGACACTCCTCGCATGCCGCATTGATAACCTGAACCACGTTAAGGGAATCTTTTCCCACAGGGCACTGACCCTCCGCCAGGCGGACTCTCTGTTTGATAATCTCCCGTTCTTTGTAGATACAGCAGCGGAACTGAGCCTGGGGCCCCGGAATCATCTTGTAAGGAAGTTCCTCCCTCTTTTCCTCCAGCTCTCCTGCCCATGCCAGCTTTGCCACCTCACACAACACGTCATGCTTCATCTTCAGTATGGTTGCATCATTTGTCACCATATTTTTTCATCCTCCTTTTATCCTTGCCCCTATATTTAGTAATAAGTAACTGTCACCGGCTTGCCAAGATCCTCCAGCACATTTTTAAGCTGTTCCACCATATTCTGACGGATTCCCAGATCAAACGGTATCCCCGGATTCTGGTAAGCGCTGTTTACAGCTTTCCCCACATAGAGGTGAATCTCTGTACAGTCCTCTATGATCATCTTGGCCACCATGGAAGCCCCGTTAGGTTTATCCAGTTCCTCGAAGAAATCCTCCACTACACTTTCTTTCTTCACATATCTTCTTAAAAGCTTAATGACCCGATTCAGCGTCAGTACTCCCTCTGTTACCAGATCAATGCCGTCTATGTAAGCGATAGGCGGAATGTCAGGATCAAAATAGTCCAAAGACACATCAAGAGGTTTCTTTAATACCCTGGAAACCACCGTACTGCTGGTTCCTCCGCATACAATCGTCTTCGCGGCAGGATCCGACACAAAGTCCGCCACCATCCGCTCGTCATCTTCCGGATTCTTGGCCGGACCGGTCATGAGATGGATGGGCTTGCTGTCGATAATTCTCATACAGGCCACAGTGGTATCGTCACCGGGCCGAAACATGTACAGCTCGTCACAGGCTTGGCAGATGGCATTGGCCAGACGGACGGCAGAAATGGTCTTGCTGTATTCTTTTACGGCATAGGCAGCAATATCGTCCCACAACCATCCAAAATTCAAAAGCTGGCCTACTCCGGCATGGATGGTTCCGTCACTCATTAGAATCAGGGCATCTCCCCGCTTCACCTGAAAGCGGAACTCGTTGATCTTCTTTCCATCAATCTCCCTGAGATTCTGAGGGATAGGCATCAGCTTTCCATCCCGGATAAAGATACAGCCCGGATTGTCAAATTCTACCAGATATGCATCACCATTGTGATACACCTGCAGAATACTGAAGGTGGAATATGCCACCTGGCGCACCTGGCACACAGGAAGAGTCTCCACAATGGTATCCACACATTCTTCCAGAGTGGCGCCGTTTAAAAACATGGTTCCAAGGATTTTGGACGTCAACGTAGACAGAATGTTGGCCTTTACGCCGCTGCCCATACCGTCTGCCAGAATCATAATGTCGGAATCAGCAGTTTTCAGGATCTCCACTCTGTCGCCGCAGAGGATTTCCGTAAATTTATTCAGGCTTTTGTAAGCAACGTCAACTGTAACTCCCATCTATCGAACCTCGCTTTCACTGCCCTCTTCCAGCATGGACTTACACAGCTTGGTAAGCGTGGTCTTAGTATCCGCCGTGGTCTCTCCCAAAAGTCCCGCAATCTCCTGGGCTACCATCATCTGCTTGTGGATGACTCTCTGAGCCAGATCAATGGTTTCCAGTTTCTTGTCGTACTCTGCTTTTGCCAGCTCCTCTTCCTTTGTGATATCAATAAAGGTAGCCAGAACCACGTCCTCTTTCTCTATGTAAACAATATTCTGAAGAGTGGACAGATTATACTCCTCATACCTGACCTTTTTGCCGTGAATATTCTGATGCTTGTCATATACCCACTGGAAATCCACAGGATCAATAAATTCATAAAGATACATATTCAACGCTTCTGACCGTGTCTTGCCGAAATACTTCTCGCCAACTGCAGAATATTCCATGATCTTCATGTCTTTATCCACGATGAGTACAATGTTTGGTGAAGTCTCCATAACCAGGTTGGACAAAGACTCCGCCTTGTTGTGCATAAAGGGGATACACATATTAAGCTCCGCCTTCTTCTGGAATACGGCGATAGCCTTCTCGCGACAAGTAGGATATCCGCAGGCACTGCAGTTTAACTCGTCTTCCGGATGGTTCTTGCCGATCTCGCGAAGAATTGCCCTGATCTCTTCTTCTGTGGGAATCGGTTCTTCTGCCGAGCGGTCCTCAAAGCGCTTCTCCATCTGAACATCAACCAGCATCTCCCCTATGGTTCGGGAATCAACCGGATCCTTCTTGACAGCATCCTCCATATCCAGTTTCAGCTTAAACGGGGAAATCGTCTTGTCTTCCACTGTCGGCCCCTTGATACAGCCGCCGGAACAGTTGTTGATCTCGATAAAGCAGCCCTTAATCTCTCCTCTGGACAAACTCTCACACACATCAATACAGTTCTTTGTCCCGTGAACATAGAACTTTCGGTAGGAATCCACTCTCCCTTCCGTAGCCAAAACGGAGTTCACCACACCGTTAGTCACAGGATAGAGACGATTCACTTTGGGATCAACAATATCAAAAGGTTCGTCTTCGCATTCTTCCACCACAATATCCCGGTCAGCGAACCAGTTCTTAACCTCATTAAAATTCAAAACCGCATCAATACAGTTGTCATGTCTTGGATCCTGAGATTCTTTTTTCTTGGCAATACAGGGCCCTAAGAATACTATCTTGGTATCCTGTCCGTACTCTTTTTTCAGCAGTCTTCCATGGGCAATCATAGGAGATACCACAGGTGCCAGCCAGGGAACCAGCTGAGGGTAATAAATCTCGATCAGATCATTGACACTGGGGCAGCAGGTAGTAATGATATTCTCCATCCTTCCCTCCTGCAAAAGCCTTGTATACTCCTCCGTCACCAAAGCGGCGCCCTCGGAAGTCTCCCTCACATCGGCAAAGCCCAGCTTCTTTAACGCAGCCTTTACCTGACCGATGGTCTTATATTTTATAAGGCCCATATAGGAAGGGGCTATGGATACCACCACTTTCTGACCGCTCATGATCCAGCCTCTCACCATCCCCAAGTCGCTTACCAGCTTCTTGGCAGACTGAGGACAGATCTGAAGACAGGTTCCGCAGAGAATACATTTCTCCGGCATAATCTCCGCCCGTCCGTCCTTGATCATAATGGCCTTGACTTCGCAGTTGCGGACGCATTTGTAGCAATGCTTACACTTCGTAGCTTTGAAATCAATGATCGCCATAATTACAGCCTCCCCAGGATTTCCTTCTCAAAGAACGACTTTGTATTCTCCGGCTGAACGGAATACAAAGTTCCGTCTACGGTTACGCACACGCCGTTGACACAGTTGCCGCTGCAGAATGCACCGTTTAAGTCCACTTTGTCCTTGATTCCGTTGGCTGCTACCAGTTCCTGCATCTCCTTGATAATCTCTCTTGATCCTTTTAAATGACAGGCGCTACCGATACAGATTGTTACTTTCATGACTTATCCCTCCGCATATTAAAATAAAATAAACCTCATAGCTGTCTTTCATTATCTCATATTGTGATATTTTTATCAATACGTTTTCCCCTATTTTTTTATGTATTTATTTCCTCTATTATAGATACTTCCATACATCCTCACACAATAAGCAGTCCAGTGATTTGATGTGTTCCTTCAAAAGCCTGTCTGCCTTCATTACTGGACGCAGATCGCAATAGTAGACCCCATCCAAAGGGCTTAAGCCTACAGTATAGGCCTTAAAATGTCCTGTCAGAAAGGTCTGCCCCACTCTAAAATCAGGTTCTTTCCCGGCCCTCTGAACGTCATGAAGAAATATAGCAAAATGCGGCGTGTTCGTCTGTATCAAACGATTATACATTAATTTGTCTAAAAATATTTTGTCAATTCTATCTTTGCTTGATGTTTTAACAGAACCTATAGCAACAATTTCTCCATCGACCTTAATTTCTATATCATTTTGGTATTTCATTGCTTCCTCGGAGCCTGGAATCTTAATGCTCAATGTTTCTGTGTCAATGGAAAAACCAAGCTTTCTCATGGTAATCTGAATCAGCCTCTCAAATAAATCACCATTCACTTTTCTTGATGTATTTGTCTTTGAAGAAGGCAGGGCATCCAGTGCACAGCCTATAGACTGCTGTGTTGTATATATAAAATTATTTACCATCTTCCTTTCTGCGTTATTGTTTTTAATATCGCGAATATTTTCTAAAATTTTCTCAAATTTACCTGCAAATTCCTCATAATCAGGCAATTTCAAAAATAAGTCTCCATTCACTGGACGAGTGATATTGTACTCTCCATCCCTTTTATATTGGAAAAAATGATAATTATGTTCATTTTGGGCAACAATCACCGCCTGAAGTTCCTTTTCAATAAATTCCAGATAATATTTTGAAAATTCTAGATAATCTTCCATTTTCTCAAACCGTTCTTTGCTGGACACCCATGACATAATCTCCCATAATGTTTTCATCTAATTGCCTCCCTCCGTGCCATAACCCCTTTATCGTATTCGATCCATTCCTGTACTGTTCTTGGCTGAACAGAATTAAGCCTGCTGACTGCCCATGTCAAATATTCTTCGCACTGCTCTACCCCAACAAATCGTCTTCCCAACTGCTTGGCACATACTGCAGTGGTTCCGCTTCCCACAAACGGGTCTAACACAATATCATCTTTATTAGAAGATGCAAGAATTATTTTTCTCAAAAGCTCTTCTGGTTTTTGAGTAGGATGAGGCGTCTTCTCCCCCATTCCATTACAAGTAGTTGGAATCTCAATTACATCTTTAGGCTTCGCACCCAGAGGATTCGGAATCCAATTATCGCGCCCCTTTCCGTTTCCATACTGGCTGGTTTCGGCCTGTGGATGAGAAGGGTACTTTAATGTATGAGAATTATATGGAATCCGAATCGGGTCTATGTTCATAATATGCTCCTTCGACTTACGCAGGCACAGAATACTTTCATGGCTTCTTCCCCAATCATTTCCTAAGTTTGCCTTATTTTTATAATGCCACACAATCCAGCGGCAATTATAAAAATATTTCATTGCCGGATGATGGATATCTGCCAGAATTTCGGAGAATCCGCAGATATAGAGAGTTCCATCATCTCTCAGTATGCGGCTTGCTTCTTTAATCCATTTTATAGAAAATTTTATATATTCTTCCTGATTCTTAAATGTATCCCAGTCAGCTTTTTTTAAAGAATAGGGAGGATCGGCAAAAATCAGGCTGACAGACGAATCTTTAAATTTTCGCAGCATCTGCTGACAGTCTCCTAAGAATAAACAGCCCCCTTTTTCAGCATAATAGCTTTCAGGTACTGTTCTCTTAAATACAGTTTTGTATGCTGAAAAATCCTTAACCGTATATTCCATAAATAGCGCTCCTCATGTCTTCCATCGTATATCTTTTATCTAATGTACTGACAGTAAGTTTATCATATATTTAGTTTTGACACAATCCCTGCAAAAGAATTCCCTTCCCCCTTATTGACAACCCCCACCCTCTCTGATACAATATGGAATAGTTTTAAATCCTGCGGATATGGCGGAATTGGCAGACGCGCCAGATTTAGGTTCTGGTGGGAGACCGTGCAGGTTCGATTCCTGTTATCCGCATCTAACGGTGCGAAACCGAACACAGGCAGTTCAGGTTTCGTACCGTTTTTCATTCCACATGGGAGCCTGACTACGGGGCTCTTTATTTTCATAATAAAAGGAGCTTGATAACCCTATGATTCGTTCATTTATGACAGAAGCCAGGGAATCCTGGCAGTTATTTCTCTCATACGCTCAGCAGACAAAAACCCTGCGGTGGTTCATAGGCCTTTCCATTGTATTTCTATATGGAATTCGTCTGACTCAGGGGGATATCTTTGTAGACAGCGATATTATGCTGACAGATCCTCAAAACCTTATATTCTCCTGGTACGGCCACCAGAGGTTCGGCCTGGTTTTCACGAAACAGCTGTTTTCTCTCACAAGGCTTCTGCCCTTCCAGCAGAATGCTCTTTTTCTCCTGACTGATTTCCTCCTGGCTTTGGGAATCTGTTTCTGCCTGTTTGAATGGAGCGGCAGGTCCGGCTGTTATCGAACCGGCGCATTCCTGTTTGCCGGCATTTTTCTCACGGCCCCTGTCTTTGCCGAACAGTTTCTTTTTGTGCTCCAGGCCTTCGAAAGCGCTGCCGCCATGCTTTTGTGTGTTCTGGCATCCTACTGCAGCGGAAGATGGATTTACGACAGAGGAAGTATGTTGTGGGCTCTTTTAGCTGTCATCTTCATGACCTGGGCTTTTGGCTCCTATCAGGCTTACCCCGCCTTCTACATTGCCCTGGTTCTGCTTTCTTATATCATAGTATATATCCGCCGGGAATCCTCCTGCGGCCTTTGGGAAGGGCTTATGCATGCAGGCCTGTTTTTGGCAGGATTTACTGCTTCCCAGCTTTGCTCCAGACTGGCCTGTACTTTGGCAGGCGCCAGCTCCAGTTATGTGGAAAGCATGTTTTCATGGGGCATACAGGATCTTGAAACATGCATTGCCGGCATCCGGGAGGATTTCTACCGTATTTATCGAGGAACATGGCCCTTGTTTTTCAGCAGATATTTTCTGCCGGCAGGCATGGCAGCTTCCGTTCTCGCTCTTTATCATGGGCGGAAGAAAAAAAGCAGGAAATTTCCCTGCTTTCTCTTAGCGCTTATACTGCTTTCCATCACCCCTGTCCTGATCACCTTAATCACCGCCACTCCCCAGCCTATCCGGGGGCAGATGACTTACCCTTTGGTTTGGGCTTCCTATATTCTGCTTCTTTATACCGGCCTTGCATCCCTCTCCCCAGACCGGAATATCATCTGTTTTTTCCGAAAAGCAGGATGTGGGGCTATGGTCTTTGGAACAATCCTCCTTGGCTGGCGCCAGGGCATCCATATGAGCCAGCTTTGGGAAACGGCTCATGAACAGTACGTATCCGATGCATTCACTGCCAACCGGATGTATGAAGATATCTGCCGCACTGCCGACCGAAGCGATATGGAGCACTGCAAAGTAGTCTTTGTGGGGACAAGATCTGCAAAACTTGGGGGGAGCCCTGTAATTGGAGATGTCATCGGGCATTCCTTTTTTGAGTGGGACGCTTCCAGCTCTATTGGAGTAAGCCTTCGGGTGAATACATTTTTTGAAACATTGGGCCTGTTTATGGAAGTTCCTGCCCCTGAGGATTATGAACATGCTTTGGAATTATGTGCCGGAAGGCCCGTCTGGCCTGCGTCGGATTCCGTCTTTTTGACAGAAGAGGGAATTGTCGTCGTGAAATTGTCGGAGGATGAACGATAAGGCTGTGCTCTACTGAGATGATTCCTGCAGCGTGATCAGCTTTGCCCCAAGCGCCTCCACATCTTCCATTTGATGCGTGGACAAAAGCACCAGTTTTCCTGCAGTTTTCTCATGGATATAGTGGATGACTTCCTGTCTTGTGCCATCGTCTAACCCTGTAAAAGGTTCATCCATAATAAGGATGTCCCAGGAAGCCAGAAGGGCCCTGCAGATGGCTGTCCTCCGCTTCATTCCTCCGCTTAAGGTATATACAGGGCGAGTCACTGACTCTTTCGGCAAAAGACGGCATAACTCCCGTTGTGCCTCTTTTCGGGTCACGCAGCGGTCTGCCGTCATCATCACATTATCTAAAGGAGAGTATGCCTCACACAGGCGGTCTTCCTGAAATACGGCTCCAAACCTTTTTCCCTGAATCCCTTTGATCTCTCCTTCATCTGCCTGCTCTAAGCCTAAAAGAATACGAAATAATGTAGTCTTGCCGGAACCCGACGGACTCATGAGACAGTAGATCTTTCCTTCTTCCAGAATAAGGCTGATCCCTTTTAATACCTTAAGATCTCCAAATGATTTTCTCAGATTACATATCTCCAGGCTCATGGGCGCCTCCTTTCGGAACGAGACATGATAAAAGCTTAAGCACCATCCGCTCAAACAAAGCACTTATGACAATAATTACAAAAGTCCAGGCAAACAGATCCGCCGTATTCAGATATATTTTGGACATATACAATTTTTCTCCTATGGAATGGTCGGGAACTCCTATGACTTCAGCTGCCACGCCGGATTTCCAGCTCATGCCAAGGGCAATCTTACAGCTGCTCATAAGATAGGGAATCAGCGCGGGAACATAGATATACCGCACCTTTTTCCAGAGAGTCATGGAAAAAACTCCTGCCATCTCCAAAAGTTTCTTATCCGCGCTGTTTAGTCCTGCCAGGGTATTCACATAAATCATGGGCAGTACAACTAAACCTGCGATAAGTATGGACAGGTTCTTAGAACCTGCCCAGATTAATGCCAGTATCACAAAAGATGCCACGGGAATGGATTTTAATAAAGTCATTACCGGCTCCAGTAATTCCCTTAAAACCGGAAAACAATACCCGGCGCTTCCCAGTGCCAGACCTGCCGCAAAAGCCATCAGAAATCCGGCACTGATCTTTCCGAAGGATGAGATGATGGATTGCCAGAATTCCAGCGAAGGAATAAGACTGCCAAGGGCCTTTACAGCCTCCCATGGTCCCACTATGATAATCGGATTATCAACTGCCGCAGACGCCAGCTGCCAGACCATAATCCACAAACATATAATCAGCACCTTGCGCCAGGTCCCTGCACTGTTCTTTTTCATATACGCTCCTATGGAAGATAATAGAATCCGTCGTCAGGAAGTTCCCCTCCCACAGAAGACGGTTCCTGTTGGTACAGAACCTCCAGATATCCCGGCAGTATCTCTTTCATGTAAGCTCCATTGAGACATACAATACTGCAGTAAGGTATGGCTTTCTCAGCCACAGGCGCTTTCTCGATGATGCCTGCTGATGCAACCAGTTCCGCTGTCTCTTTTACATTAAGATTGGCAAATGAAGCCGAGTCATAATGTTCGTCCATAAACAGTTCCACCGCTTTCCTGGTATCCGTATTGTCAAGGAGTTCTTTGCGGCACACCGTAACACCCGTTACCAGACGGCTTCCGTCTTCGCCCTGAACCTTCTCCCACTCTTCATTTAAATCCATAGCCATGTGAAGACTTTCATTCTGAGCCAGGGCCACGGTCACAAAGGGCTGCGGCAGAAGTCCTATGGCACCTTCCTGTTCTTTTAAAACCGCCGCTACTTCTGTAGCTTCTGATTTATATTCCACTGTCACATCTTCCTTGTCCAGGCCGTTGGCAGTAAGGAGGTACTGGAAGACATAATCAGGAGTAGTTCCCTTTCCTGTCATGTACACGGTTTTTCCCTTCAAGTCGGCAATCGTTCCCACAGACTCATCCGCCGTCACCACATACAGAACTCCAAGGGTATTGACATTGATTACAGCGATCCCTTTGTTGGTCTTCTTATACAGAATACTTGCCATATTAGCCGGAACCAAAGCGATATCCAGGCTGCCGGATACGATCTGTCCTACCAGCTCATCGGCGGCAGTTACCATAGTAAACTCATAAGAGCCTTCCGCTTCTTTCTTGGATGACTTATCCATCAAAGATACCAGCCCCATAGTGGTAGGTCCCTTCATGGAACCAACACGCAGGGTAACCTTCTCTCCGGCTTCTTCCTGGCTGGTCTGAGCTTCACTCTCTTTTCCAGCGGTCTCTGATTCCTTCTCTTTTTCCTGTGTCGTCTCCTCGGCAGTCTCCTTTGCGGCAGTCTCTGCTGCCGTCACAGCTTCTGTGGTTTCTTGAGTCTTTGGCGTTGAAGCCGAGCAGCCCGTCAGAAGGGCCGCCGCCATGGCACATGCCATGATCATGGATAATGCTTTTTTCATAAAGTTTTCCTCTCTTTCTTTCCCGTCAGAATTCTTTCGGGTTAGTCATCATACTCGGACAGTATACCACCGAATGCCTGGTTCTGTCCAGAGAGAAATCTTTGGGGCCGGCAAAAACCCCCATGGTCTCAGACAATTTTCATGGATTTTTGTCAGTTGCCGTAAATGCACAGGAACAGTAATATGCCGGTTCCTGGATGGTAAATGAGTATGAACAGCAGTCGTCACTCTTCCTTCATCTTGTATGTCCTAATCCGACGCTCTCCCTGCTCTGGGAACATCCTTTATCTCATCTTTCGGTCTGCCCTTAATTAGGTTCACAGTGATCCGTTTGCCTCCGCCGGTATTGGCAAAGGCAACGACAGATTTCATGTATCGTTCACTTCTCTTTGGCAGTTCCGATTTGTACTCTATGTTTCTTGATTCGCCCTTCAATAATTCCTCAAGAACCATACAGGTACCTCCACCTCCCTTCTGCACATACATTTCGGGGGCTATAAATAAAGGGAGAGAATACCTGTAAAATAAACAAAAGTACTCTCTCCTGCAAACAATATCAATGAGTATCAACTATTTTTTATGGCTGTACCGGGGTCTCTAATTTCCGTTGATTTTTCTTCAGCTTTTTCTCAAGCAGCGCCATCAATGCATTCTTTTCCGGTGATTCAGGAAGACTTTCTGCAAGAGCCGTTATATCTTCCAAATCTTCTAAATTCTCCAGAATCATTCCGTCATACTGTTTGTCTGTCATCTTTTTGCCTCCAGTCTGCTCGTTCTCTCTTCTTTCAATATTATATAATATTTTCTTTTATTTATCAACAGAAACCAGCAGCGCTCCCAGGCATTACAGTTCTCTTACTGTCACTGTTCACGGGAGGGGGGCATCTTCTTGCCCGTTTTCAACAGACAAGAAGCATCCGGCGTTCGCCTGATGTGGAACAACGAATAAAATCAGTCTTATAAGCAAGCTTAACGCCTGTTTTTATTCATTTTTCCCCGCCCCGTGAACTGCAACCTCTCATTCCTGGCTCTTAAGCTCCTCCGCCAAAAGCTTCCTGTCATATCTGCGCAGCGCCGGAATCATAACCAGTACAGACAATACCATATTCACCAGATATACCAGCACAGCCCTTGCGTCCATGGACATTAAGAACACTTTAATGAAAGCCGGAACCGTAAACGGAATGGACAAATAAGGAATATTCATAAATCCCATCTGACAGGCCAGATAAGGAACTGCGCCGTTTAAGGCAAAGACAATAAGATAGGGAATAAAAATATCAAAATTCAAAACAAGAGGCAGACCAAAGGTAAGGGGCTCCCCGATATTGAACAAAGCCGGAACCAGAGAAATCTTAGAGATGGCCTTTAACTGCTGGGATTTTGCCACGATCATAGAAGCGATTACAATGGCAAGAATACCTGTGGTAGTCCAGTTCTGGAACGCTGAGTTAAAGATATGAGTCGCTTTCCCCCCTGAGAGAATAGCTTCCGCATTCTCCACCAGATTGGCAGTGAGAACCACATTTACCACGCTTCCTGCAATATTATTGCCGTGAAGGCCAAAGAACCATAAAATTCTCACCAGAATACAGTAAATAAGTACGGCGATCAGAGAATCTGATGCAGAGAACAGCGGTGCAAAAATACCGTTAATGAGAGAGCCCAGGGTAAATCCAAAGCTGCCCAGCAGCAGTTTTACGGCAAAAACAGCCGCGCCTACTACCAGATTGGCAAAAAGGGCGTTGATAGGCTCCGCAACCATAGGAGGTACACTATCTGGAAGCTTGATCTTCATGCCATGATTCATAAGCCAGATGTTGAATTCCGGAACCACATAGCCCACCACCAGGGCTGCCATCATTCCTTTCGCTCCCCAGAATCCGATATCCAGTCCTCCGTCCGCCAAAAATCCGCACTGCAGACAGATAAAAGCAAACACGGACAGCACAATGTTGTTGACAATAGGCGCATTCTCCTCCTTGCAGACTGCCGCCACCATACCCAGAAGGATATAGAATCCTGCCGCGTTGAGGCCGATCTGATAACCTAAGTTCAGCCATGTGCTGTTGGCCTCGCTGAAATTTCTCCAGGCAACTGCCAGCCCGAAGGTGGAATCCGCCGGAAATGGCACGCTCATCAGCAGCATAAAGATGGAACCGATAATGGTTGCCGGCATACAAGCGGTGATTCCCGCCTGCATGCATCTTACAAATTTCAGGTTGGTAAATTTCGCAATGGCCGGAACCAGCTTTTCTGTTGCCCAATTCATTTTACTATTTTCTGACATATTGACCTCCAATTATTCTTTTTCAAAACCCATTCGCCTAAACTGCCACTCCGGTGCGTCTGCCGCTTTCATGGCCTCCTTCAGTCTCCTGTCCATTTCCTCTGTCAGCGCTTCATCTTCCACAGGGCGTACCTGCATGGGATCTTCTTTCTTGTCATACACCGCTGTTTTCAGACGGAACCTTTCATACATGGAACGCACCGGAATCCGAAGCACTTTATGACCGTTAGAATACCTTCCTCCGTCTGCAAACTCCGCCTCATCTATGCTGCCGCTTTCTATGAATCCCCGCATATTCGTAGGCATCACCGTCTCCTGGTAAACGGGAAGCCCAGGGTCTGCGGAACTCTTCATATAGCAGTAACGTCCGTCATACAGGTTAATCTGGCTTCCGTGAACCCCAAACAGAATGGAGTCGTGAATCTTCTGATCCTCTTTCACCACTGCCGCCAGGTCCTTTCCGTCTGTCTCCGTCTCAAAGCCAAGACCGAAATACGCAAGCAGCGTAGGAGCGATATCTACGGTCTGGGCTACGGCCTGCCGCCTTCCTGCGGCATGGGGAAATCTTGGATCGTGAATAAAAAAGGGAGTGTGAATCACCTCGTCATACATAGGCGGAAAATTCTTTCCGATAAAATCATGTTCCCCTAAGAAAAATCCGTGATCCGTATTGACAATCAGAAGGGTATCCTTCCACATATCATACTCTTCCATCTTATCCATCAGCCGGCCCAGCTGAGCGTCGCACATGGAAAGGAGGGAACAGTACTCTTTCCGCAGCCTGCGGATATCTTCTTTTGTGTACTTATCCTCCACCGGTCCATATGCCGGAAAATTAAAGGCGTCATGGGAATCGCCGCACTCATATAACTCACGGTACTGGTCAGGAACAAAAAACGGTTCGTGAGGATCAAAGCATTCGATCTGCAAAAACCAGCTGTCCTTGTGATAATGATGATCCAAAAAATCCAGACCGGCACTGACGCATCTGACGCTTGGCATCTCCTCTTCCGTCTTTATCCTGGTACGGTTGGCAAGGTGCTGAAGGGCGGATATGTTGGTCTTGTTCAGACTGCATGTATTGGCAGAACCATCCGCCTCCCCCCGCGGAACCCATCTGTCGCCTTCCTGTCCCCGGAAAGATTCATAACTGTCATAACGATTATGGTATGTACCTCCGCCGTCTTCAAAATAGTGGGTGTGATCCGTTATGAGGTGGGTGTAAATTCCGTTCTTTGACAAAATCTCCATGGAGGACTCATCAAAAGGTTCCAGCGGTCCCCATCCTCTGTTCAAAAAATTATACTTGCCCGTATGAAGCTCCCTCCGGGCCGGCATACAAGGCATGCTGCCTCCGTAAAACTCGTCAAAGGTTACTGCATGCTCTGCCAGACGGCTGAAATTCGGCATCTTCGTAAAATCACATCCGTAGTTCGGCAGGTAATTTCTTGTCAGAGTGTCAAACATCATCATAATGGCTCTCATCTCATGGCCCCCTTTCTTTATGTATCCTATTATATCCATATTTGATCATTTGTCTATAGTATAATGACCAAAAATGTTCATTATTTTTTGTATATTCTATATAAATCTGCATTTTTTGAACGTTTTTAATCATTATTGGTCGTTTTTATTCTGTTCCATATGGTTTCCTATCTTGCAGCCTGGAGCCCTGTATGTTATAATGAAACGTAACAGTTCAGACGGCGGGGAATTGGTCACGAATTTTGCGCGTCAAGCTTGCTTGTAAGCCAAAATTCATGACCAATTCCACATCGGATGGACATCCGATGCTTCTTGTCCGTCAAAGACGGGCAAGAAGATGGGCCGTCTGAACTGTTACAAAGAAACACTCTATAAGGAAGGAGCCTTTTATGTCTCTTACTGCTAATATGAAAGAACTTCTGCCCGAACTCACCCG
The DNA here is from genome assembly GCA_910574345.1 of Clostridiaceae bacterium. Taxonomy (GTDB): domain Bacteria; phylum Bacillota; class Clostridia; order Lachnospirales; family Lachnospiraceae; genus UBA3402. The sequence goes on from CAJSZV010000012.1 coordinate 80,365, forward strand.
CAGCGAGCGCAAGGCAGCCGAATATATCATCAGCCGTCCCATAGATGTTATCCGGTATTCTTCCAGCGATGCCATTGCCGGTCTCTCCGGATGTTCCAGAAGCGCAGTGGTCCGTCTGGCCAAGCGCTTAGGATTTACGGGCTTCCATGAGTTCAAGATTCAGCTGGCCAAGGAGCTGAATGATTATGTCAGCGACAGCACCACTCAGATCAGCGACTATTATATAAAAGCTTTGGATGAATTGAAGAAGATTGAGAAGACAGCGCCCCTCCTAAGGGCCGCAGAACTGCTGAAAAAAGCCAGGCATATCTATTCCTTCGGGTATTCCCATTCCCGCTACTCCGCCAAACAGTTTACTTTCCGCATGGTGCGTATGGGTTTCGGCGTAGAACTTATTGATTATGCCATAGGGCTAAAAGAATATACTTCCATTATCTCGGAAGATGACGCCCTAGTCATCTTCTCCATCAGCGGCGGAGCGCAGGTAAATTCCCCTGTCAATGATCTGCAGTACTTTGACCATTCCCATAAGCCCAATGTCATTGTGTTCACTATGACCAGCCCTTCCCCTGCCGAGAAATATGCGGATATTGTCATACACCTTCCCTGTGTCTCCAGAATGGCTCCGGACATGATTATTGACGATGCTCCCGTATTTTTCATTGCCATTGAACTTCTTTTGGAAGCTATGGCGGAGGGACATAATACTTAAGCCCTGTCTCTCAGAATACCGCCGGCAAAAAAGAGCCGGTGCGGCAGGACTGCAAGTCTCACCGCACCGGCTCTCATTCACATATTGTCAGATTGTCTCAAGGCTTCTGACCACCTGCCGTATCCTGTCCCTTGAAATCTCCGTAGGCAGCGTACAGTCAGAACCCATGATAAAGGGTCTTCCTTTCATCTCCTTCAGAACCTGCCCTGCATGTTCTGCGATCTCTTCCTCACTTCCATCCACCAGAACGCCGGTCCTGTCCGGAAACCCTCCCAGGATGATACTGTCCGGAAACAGCCTGCTCCCCTCCGCAAGAGAAAATCCGTTGGTATACACGCCCCAGTTTACGATCATAGGTTTTAATTTCACATACCGGTTAAAATCAATTCCGCTTTTGCAGATATGGAGCACATCAAAATCAGCCGTCCTCTTAATATGATCGTATATCTTCATCTCATATGGAAGGACAAACTCTTCGTACTCTTCATCTGTAAAGTATCTCTTCTCACCGCCCAGAGCCGCATAGAAGATTCCTTCCGCCCCGGCCTCCAGAGAACAGTCGGAAAACTCCATCAAGGTCTCGGCAATGTTCTCAAAAACCTGCTTCATCTCTCCCGGTCGCTCTCTGCAGAACAATGCCAGACAATATCCCATACTGGTGAAATTTCCTGCAAATCCTGTCTCATGGAAAGCAGACGCCAGCAGTCCATGAATGGTTGCCAGAATCGGGTAGTCCCCTTTGGAGCGGTCGCAGATCCCTTTGATGATCTCCATCTGATCTTTAAATATCCGGTCTTTTCTGGAAAATCCTCGGAACTTCCCGATATCCTTAGAGGACATAATCCTGCTTTCCCCGTCGTAAAGAATATTCTCATTCATAATCTTTAAGATATCTGTATCCGTCTCAGCCATAAAGTCAAGATGTGCCTTCACTGCCGCCTCACCGTGCATGGCCTCCTTTGGAAAATGGATCCAAAAGCCCGTCGGACACCGATCCGCCTCTTTTCCCTCTATTGTGTTATAAAACCGCTGCCTCTTAGTCATGCTACAATCTCCTCTTCTTTCCTGCCTGCGGCTTTCAGCCACTCACTGTAGGCCATCATGCAGGCCGCCACTCCATGGGCATTGTCGTCCTTTACAGCCTCGCCCAAATAGTATTCCGGACTTCCGTCTCTCACCGCCTGACCGGGTATGCCGTCTTTCAGCCCCAGTCCGCCGCTGGCGCAGATTCCCGTAAGATAAAACTTTCCCTCTCTGGCCTTAATCTTCTCTGAAGCCAAAGCTGCCAAAATACGTTCTCCTGTACCAAAATATTTGTCTCGTTCAAGAATACCCAGCCGGCATCCCTTTAAGACCGTGTAAGCTGCCATGGCGGAACCTGATGTCTCCAGGTAATTGCCTGCCAGATCCCCCCGGTCAATAACCTGATAGAACAGTCCTGTATCTTTATCGGCATAGGGAAGCAGCCCGTCAACGGCATCTTTTAACAGCTCGCCCAGCACGGACTCTGCTTCCTGATCCTCGCTGATCTCACAGCAGTCGCACAGGGCCATAAGATACCATCCCATGCCTCTGAGCCAGAAACTAGGTGATTTCCCAGTCACTTTATCTGCCCATCCTGTCTCTTTCCGCTCGTCATATCCATGATAATACAGCCGCTTTTCCTGGTCATAGAGATATTTTTTAACATTTTGAAACTGATTTAATATGTCCTGATAATTGGACTTATGATTAAACCGCTTTTCATATTCCATGTAGAAGGGCTGAACCATATAGAGTCCGTCCAGCCACACCTGCCCCGGATAGACTTCCTTATGCCAGAAGCTGCCGAAACTTGTTCTTGGCTGCACTTTCAACACCTCCATGATGGAGTGGATCCCTTTCAGGTAACGCTCTTCCTTTGTATAGTCATAGAGGAAATAAAGAAGCCTTCCGCTGGCCATCAGGTCTACGTTATGCTCTTCCGCCCGAAATCCCTTGATTATCCCCTTATGGTCCACATAATCTTTTCCGAAGTTCAGAATGGGGGTCAGATACATTTCGCTGCAGGTGATCTCATATAGATATTCCGCCCCCAGAAGCACACATCCCAAATGATAGTTCCACCGTTCCGGTTTCATCTCGTTGAATTGTTTTAAATAGTCAGAAAAATATACTTCAAAAACCATGGCTTCCCTTCCTTATTTTTATTTGCTGCTTTCATAAGCTGCCTGTTCCTGGGTCAGAAAATCCGCCCATTTATCCAGCGCTTCCTGAGAGGTCATCTCTCCCAGCAGTACGGCCTGGAAATCCGCTGTCATATCCGTATTGATAAAGTTAAAATATGTGGTCAGCCAGTAAGGATTCTGAATCTGAACAAAGTTTTCATCTGTAATAATCTCCTGATACAGAGGCATATACTTATCCTCCACAAACCAGGGATCGTCATAATTGTCCTTATTTACCGGAATTCTTCCTGTCTTCTGCCCGATTTCCTCTATGACTTCCGCTGAGGAGAGGAATTTGATCAGTTCAAAAGCTGCCGTATAATCTCCGTCTGCACCTTTGGTGTTGGTTACGGCATAAAGCTGAGGCTGAATGGCGGAAGTATAGTACCTACCTTCGTCATTGGCAAGAGCCCTGGATACTCCGAAGTTGCCGTCTCCCAAATTGTTCAGGTGAGAACTCTTGGACGAAGAATTGTGCATAATATACATGGCTGTCTGAGAACCGAACTCTGCCACCATCTCATTGAAATTGTTGTTTACACAGTCGCCGGACACCCATCCGTTTTTGTAAATACCAGCATAAGCGTCAAGGGCTTCCACAAACTCCGGTTTGTTGATGATGCAGGTTCCGTTCTCATCAAAGTAGGAACCGCCGTATCCGCCGCCGTCAGCCCAGGTAAAGATCCACCCAAGCAGGTTATCATAAGGCTTGGCGCCCCGCAGACTGAAGAAATAGGTTCCAGCATCGGGATTGGCATACTTCTCACAGAGAGCCAGGAATTCTTTCTGGGTCTTTGGCACTTCGATGTTGTTTTCTTCGAAGAATTTGGTATTGTACCAGGAAATATCCTGATTATAGTTGTAGGGAATGCCGTAAAGGGGGCCGCCTGCTAAGTCTTTCAAGGTGCTGACCATGGAGGGGACGATCTTATCCTTGTCTTCCCAGTTCTCAAAATAGCTGTTTACATCTACCAGGGCGTCCTGAGCCACATAGGTCATAACATTGGAAAATCCCAGACTTACCACATTGGGCATGGTATCGGTGGCAATGGCCATGGCAAACTTGTCAGGAAAATCTTTATTGGCAAAGCCTGTGTATCTTGCCTCGTAGAGATCCTGGGAATTGTTGAACTCTTCAAATAACCCTTCATAAATCTCATTGGTCTTCTCGTCTGCCGCATGATACCAGAACTCTACAATCTCTTTCTCTCCCGAAGCTTTCGCCGGCGCGCCAGTTTCTTCCTGCTTTTTCGTCTCCTCTCCTGCTGCCGGAGCCTGTGCGGACGCCGGAACCGTCTCCTGAGGTTTGGAACTGCACCCTGCAGTGCCTGCCGCCAAAATCGCTGCCGTCAACGTTGCTGCCAATAATTTTTTCATGTAATATTCCTCCTTTTTCTTGCTTTTCTTGGTTTCTTATCCTTTTACCGCCCCGCTTGTTGCTCCTCCTGCCAGATTCTTCTGGACAAAGGCAAAGATCACAAGGACCGGAAGCAGCGCTACTATACAGCCTGCTGCCAGGCCGGAATAGTTGGTGTTGAATTCTCCCTGGAACACGTTAAGAGCCAGGGGAATTGTGTATTTATCTTTCTTGGTAATAAATGCGGTGGCATAAATAAATACATTCCAGGAATTAATAAATACGTGGGCCCCCGTAGCCACAATGCTGGGCCTCATGGTAGGAAGCAGCACTCGAAACACAGCGCCTAACAGGGAACATCCGTCTACCTGGGCTGCCTCTTCCAGGGACCTGGGAATAGAATTGTAATATCCCATCATCATAAACAGACAGAATGGCAGGTTCGTCACGGAACAGGTAAGAATCAGTGAGGGCAGAGTATTGATGAGCCGCAGTTTATTCATGGTCTCAAACAGGGGAATCATCAGAACCACAGCCGGAAACATCTGAGTTACAAGCAAAAGCACATAGATCAGGCCTTTTCCCTTGAAGCGGTATCTGGACATGGCGTAGCCTCCAACCAACGCAAGCATGCTCACAATGAACGTGGTGGAGCAGGATACGATCAGACTGTTCAGGAAATACCTGCCGAACCCCAGCTTTGTAAACAGATAGGTGTAATTTTCAAAAGTAAGCGCCTTGGGCCAATAGGTAATGGGCTTTGCGAACACCTCCGTACTTGTCTTTAAGGATGTTACCAGGATCCAGTAAAAAGGAGCCAGGGTAATGATGATAAAGAAAAAGAGCGGGATGTAAAGCCAGAAACACCTTCCAATCCGTCTTTTATACCTGATGTTCATTAATACATCTCCTCCTTTCCCATTCCGCTTCCCTTGATGTATACAAAGGCTACAATCATCATAATGGTTGTGGCAATTGCCGCCAGGGCCGAGGCATAGCCATAATTCAGCTGCCCCTTAAATGTGGTCATAATGTACAGCGGCATGGTCATGGTGGCATTGTTGGGTCCGCCGTAGGTCAAACTGTAGATCAAATCCACTGCGTTGAAGGTCCAGATGGCCCGAAGGAGGGTAGTCAGCACGATGGTATCCTTGATCATAGGCAGGGTAATACGAAAAAGCATTACCCAGGTATTGGCCCCGTCAATCCTGGCTGATTCATAGATATCTCCCGATATGCTGGAGAGAGCTGACAGATAACTGATGGCAAAAAAGGGAATTCCCCTCCACACATTGGCCATAATGGCGGCGCTCATGGCTCTGCTTCCCTTGGAAAACCAGGAAATATTCCGCTCAATGATCCCAAGCTTCAAGAGCACATCGTTTAATACGCCGTAAGTCTCTCCAAGAATCAGGCTCCAGATAATTCCCACCATGACTCCTGCCACGGCCCATGGCGACAATACCAGGGCCCGGTAAATCCCTCGCCCCTGAAACTTTTTGTTGAGCAGATAGGCAAGCCAGAATCCCAGCACGGTCTGACAGGCCACACTGACCAATACCCATACGGCGGAGTTCCTCATTCCTTTTATAAACAGCTTATCCTTGGTAAATATCTCTATATAATTCTGCAATCCGATAAAGGCCCGTTCCTTTGGCTTGATAACCACATAATTCTGAAGACTCATGATAAACACGTTGATCATAGGCCAGAGCATGAACATTCCGATAAACAATACAACCGGCATAAGGAGCAAATAAGGAACTGCGGCCCGTTTATAATATAATCTGCTTTTCACTCTTCCCTCTTGTACTTTGTTGGTCTTCATCTCCATTCCTCCTTCCTTTATTATCACTATTTTCGTGTTTTATTATATTAGAAATGCTTTTTTAGTGCAATTGGCACAAAAAACAAAAAGAGATTATACATTTTATATAAAAAATATATAATCTCTTTATTGAAATTTATCCATTTCAAATTCATTTCACTCCTGTCAGATATATTGCAATCTGAAAGGCTATCCTAAATGATACTTTTTCATCCGACGCCATAAGGTAGATGTGCTGATCCCTAAGTATCTGGCCGTCAGAATCCGGTTTCCGCCGTACTGTTCCAGAGCCTGTTTCAGTCTTTCCAATTCCCGGTTGGCCAGTCCTTCCTTCGGCATCTCTTCAAAGGGTTGGCCGTTTTCTCTGCTGTAGAGCTCATCCAAAAGGGAATTCACGATCTCCTTCGTAATCTTCCGGGAACCTGCGGTGAGTACCAGCCGTTCGCAGAAGGCTTCCAGCTGCAGGTCATTGCCTTCCCAGTAATAGTCCACAATGGCTTTAATGGCGTCGTCCGTTATAATATGATATCTGGAATACAGATTCATGTACTTCTGAGTATACTCCTGGGCCAGAAGTCTTACATCCTGTTTTCTCTCCGAGAACTCCGGAACCGCCAGGCAGAAAGTATGGAGCAGATAATAAAGATCGTTTCTCAGCTTTCCTTTTTTCTTAAGTTCCAGAAGATTTTTGGAAGTGCACCCGATAATTCTGGTATCGATCTCCTGCACATTGTCATTATCCAAGATAGAAGTGGCGCTGCGCTTTTTCCTAATGATCTGAAGGAGATGGTACTGGGAATTCAGCGTCAGCTTGTCAATGGCCCGTATGACGATGGTGCCGTGGTTTGCCTGTTTCATCAGACCCAAACTTCTGCCTTCCCCAAATAAAATCCGCATCTGATCCTCTTCCCGGATACCCGCCACATTGACCACCAGAAAGGGGCCGTTTTTTCTAAGGCTGTAATTATGAATTCCCTGGCACAAATCCTCCAGTTCCTGGTTGGTTTTTCCTTCCACCAGAATAGGACTGGAGGACTGGGCGTAAAGTTTGGCCTGCTCCACCACATTCTTTAAGCTTGGCATCCTGACAGCCAGTTCGTCTAAACTTCCCTTTGCCACAAATCCCCGAAGAAACTGCTCTCTCATATTTTCTTCCCGGTCCCAGTCCATGCGTTTGATTTTATTGCAGGATACAATAGTACCTGTGACCCCCTGACCGTCCACTGCAATAGGTTCCACAACCACTACCAGGGCCTGCCGATTGGCGTGAATGAAAGTAGAGTAATTGTCTCTGGTCCCTTTCAGAACTTTTTGGAACATGTCTTTATCCAGCTCCGACAAAACCTCTGTAATATGTGTACCCAGAAGCTGTTCCGAAGATGCAGCCAGAATCTGCTCCATCATCCGGTTCATCAGAAGAATCCTGCCGTCCTCCCCTGTTTTTATAATCCCATGAAAGGAACTGTCCAGCACGGACACAAACTGGGCATAATTCTGCTGCTCAATTCTGGATGCAAAGTAAAGCTTTTCCGCCTGTCTAATGGCCATTCTCAGCGCTTCTTCCGTGGTGTTGTACAGAATCGCCGGAATTCCTTTCTGATTTGCGTAATTGACGCACTGCTCGTGGCTGATCACAAAATCCATTCCCTTTGCAATGGCATCATCTACACAGTCAAACCATGATTCCCTGTTATCCAAGTCATATCGAAGGATCTTTACCCCGAACAGTTCATTAAAATGGGATGTATCGCACAGCATACCCTTCCAGAAAAAAACACCGATTACAGGATTTTTCCTTTTTATGACCTTCTTTGCCTTTACCACCAAAAGTCCCAGCTCCTGTGCTGTCAGCTGAAGCTCAACTACGGGTATGTTGGTGTGATTCTTAATGGCAGCCGCCTGGCTTCCTCCTGCAATGACGATGTTGGCTCCTTTTTTGACAGCATTTCTGGCCTCCTGGACTACGGTATCAATTCCGGTTTCCTTTATATAGACTACATGGTCTGTCTCCTTTTTAATTATCTCATCGGCCTTTTGTCCCAGAATCTTATCCGGCAGCAAAACAGCGATCCCTGTCATCTCTCTCCATCTCCCCTCTGCATGCAAGGCGTCTCTCTTATCAGGCTCCTGCCATAGAGCATGAATTCTCTTCCCTTATGGCACAGTCCGTAGGATTCCATTTTAGCATGGGACAGGCCAAATGACAACAGGCCCGGATTCTCAGAGTATTTGGATTTTTTTCATCTCCTGGGAATCCGCCTATATCTCCCGGCCAGGCCAAGGGCCAGCAGCGCTGTCAAAAGACAGATTCCGAATATGGCCAGGTTCCCTGACACAGTCTCCGAATTCCTGCCGCCGGGTGCTCCCGGCATATTTCCTCCTTCCCGAAAAACTGGTGCTTCGCCAAAGGCTTCCTTAGCCGGATTCCCCTTATCCTCTGAGGAAAAAGGCCCTCTTCCGCCCATGTTCATGGTGCCCATAACGTCAAGATCAATGGAGGAAGCGTCAACCAGATTTGATGAGTCCGCCTTCTGTCCCGCGTCGGTGGACGGTATCCTCCCCTCAAGCTGTCCCCGAATGCTTTCCCCTCTCAAAAAGACAGTCTCATAAAGCATCTGGGCCCCCTCCCTATATTCCTCAAGGGAATAAAAAGCCGTCGGGTCTGTCTCAACAAGGGAATCAATCTGATTTCTTACACGGTTATAGAATTCCTCAAACATTCCTCCATCCACATACTCGTCCGTCAGCTGCTTAAGATACGCATGATATCTTGCCAGGTATTCTTCATTCTCCAGAAGAGCATCGAAAAATTCCGTTATGTCAAAGGGCGTGTCTATAGCATCATTAATTACACCGGACGCGCTGCCGTCCCGCCCCATTCCCATGCCTCCAAAGGAAAGATTGTAGTCCCATGGCAGGATGTTCAGTTTTCCGTTGTCCTCATAGAGATAGTAATTGTGGGCCATGTTCCCGGAGAGACTGTCCTGGTTAACTGAAAAAACATGTACCGCCATGTATCTCAGTATATTATCCACATCCAGATACCTCTCCAATTCCTTCCCCTCGCTGATATTCTTTAACGCCGTCACAACCCTTCGGTGATCCTTCTTCCCGGTGTTATTCACCTCCCCCTCCCATATGGTGGAATAACTGTCAAGATCATCATCGCTGTAATTCAGATCCCCTCCGCCGTTCATGGACAGACCAGGGCCGGGCATGAAATGTCCGGGACCGGCCATGCTTTCCCAGTCACCTTTTTCTCCCTTGTCAAAGGTCATTTCCCGTTTCGCCGGCTCTCTGCTGCCGTTCCCGTCCGTCTCCTGCTCTCCGGCTTCCGGCCTTTCTTCTCCGGCCTCTGGCCTTTCTTCTCCGGCCCCCGGCCTTTCTTTTCCGGCTTCCGGCCTCTCTTCTCCAGCTTCTGGCCTTTCTTCTCCGGCTTCCGGCCTTTCTTCTCCGGCCCCCGGCCTCTCTTCTCCGGCTTCCGGCCTTTCTTCTCCGGCTCCCGGCTTTTCCCCTCTGCCGCCTATTCCCATGCTCTCCGGCTTATACAGATTGCCGGCGGCAGTGCCGTAATTTCTCAGCTGAAAGCTGTCTTCCACAGCCTCCAGAGCCAGATACACACCCCAGTATTCCCCGTTTACCCGTACTCTGGCATAGTTATACAGAGACGCATCCGCCCCCAGATACTGGTACATATCATATACAAGGGCCTCCTTCATGTTGGTGGCATCTGCATAGTTGTTGTTTAAAATCAGTTTATCCAGTCCCAGGCAGGTCTGTCCCTCCACATAGTGGTCGAATTCCATTTTAAAGCTGAATCTGTCCGTATCCGGGTCTGCGACAATGGACGTCAGGCTGGTATTTCCCTTTGGACGGATTCCCACATGACGGATCGTCTCCTGATTGATCACCACATCACAGGAATAGTACTTTTCCTCAGAAGCATGGGAAAGCATATCTTCCCACTGCCCCTCATCCATCTGGATATCAATCTCCATGATCCGGCTGGTGTCAAACAGTGACCTTTCATATCGAAGCGCCACACCGTTCCCTCCAAAAGCCTCTGCCGCCTGCTCCGGGAACATAAGGGCCAGTATGCATACCAAAACCGCAGCTGCCACGATTATGCCGATAATCTTTGTCATGTTTTTATAGGCAGCCATAACAGACCTCCTCTCTTATGACATAATGTTGGGGGCAAAAGGTTTTTTGACCCCTTTGATACCGGAGTGCTCCGCACTTTGTGACCCTGGTATCATGACATATACTCCCCGTTGTAGCTTACAAGAGTGACCTCATCGACACCCTCAATATCATTTAACCGGTTCACAAAGGAAGTACTCTCATCCTTCATTCGCACCTCCGCAGTGACCTCAATGCCGGCTTGATTTACTGTCTTGGATTTCACCACAAACCGCTCAACCGCCTTTTTTGTAACATGGGCTGCTGTCTCCTCCGCCTTCTCATCGACACAATTGAAAATCAAAATATAAGGATTGTCATGGAGTCTGCGGTTGGCAAAGAGAATCAGGATCACGCCGATGAGCACAGAACCGATGACAGCTAAAGGAATCATGCCTGCACCGATGACAATCCCCACTGCAATAGCCCAGAATAAATACACAATCTCCATGGGTTCCTTGATGGCTGCCCTAAACCGCACGATGGAGAGGGCGCCAACCATACCAAGGGAGAGCACCACATTGGAGGTTACGGCCATGATTACCAGAGTAGTCACCAGGGACAGGCCCACAAGAGTCATAGCAAAACCCGTAGAATACATGACGCCGTTAAAGGTCTTCTTATACACCACAAAAATAAACAGCCCGATCACCAGGGCAAATATCATGCCTATCACCGTGTCAACTGCCGAAAACTCTGTCACACTCTCCAGAAAACTGGATTTAAACACATCATTAAAAGTCATTTTCTTATCCTCCTCAATCACTTTATCCAAACCGCCTGCAGGCCTGATATTTGGAAAATGCCTGCTGCCTTACGGTATTCGTCTGAATGATGCTGCGAATCACCTCCGGCAGAAATGCGTCAAATTTCACTTCCAGTATCATGTCCCCCAGCTCATCCAAAACTCCGATATCTGATATTTTCTCTTCCAGAAACTTTCTGTGATACAAGGTCGTTCTGATGTGGGAATCAAAAGTAACCCTCACATTTCCTGCCTTCCAGATATACGGCTCCCTTATGTAGGACACCAGCACCCTTGGCCGCAGCATCTGGCTGCGCATTTTTCCGTACAGCTCCTGTACCAGTCCTGACGGATGTTTCGGCATCCAGCTCAGCTCCCCCGTCAAAAGCCGGCGGCACTCTTCCTCTGTGACCCTTGCGTCAAACTTTTTGCAGAGGCTGTTGTCCTTCACTTTCTTCTCCAAAGTAATATAGGAAAAATCGTCATTATAATACCGGATCCGAAACTTTTCCCGCCTGGAAACACCATTGATTTTCTCCTGCAAAGCCTTATCCTGATAATTGTCGAAATAGATACTCCGTATTAAGTACCTGCCATCCGGACCTGTATGGCTGTCTGTTCTCATAACCGCTTTCAGGCGGCTTCTCAGTTCCAGGTACTGGGGATATCCGATCTGATATTTCAGTTCATGACGAAAGCATGCCTCTTCGCTCATCTTCCCGCTCTCCTTTCCCGATGTCCATGACTTGCTGCTCACGAAAAGAGTATACGTTTGTTTCCTGAAATGTACTTAAAATAGAATGTGTATTTTCTCTGAACAAAAAAGACTGCGGTACAAACATCGTACTCACAGTCCAACTTTAAAACAAATGCTTTTTCCGCTGGGGCTTTTTACCGTAATCCTTCCCCCGTAAGCCTCCGCGATGGCCTGAGCCATGGACAGTCCAATCCCTGTTCCCCCGGTGTGGGCTGACCTGGACTTGTCCATTCGGTAAAAGCGGTCAAACAGCCGGTTGAGATCTGTCTTGTCCGGCAAATCGCAGGTATTGAATACTTCAATCCACACCTTTCCCCGCTTCCTGTATACATCCAGACGAATCTCGCCGCCCTCATCCGAATACCTCACCCCGTTATCCAAGAGAATGGAAATCACCTTCTGAATGGAATCCCGGTCCCCGTAAAATTCCACGCCGTCCTCAATGCTTTGGGAATAATGTCTCCCCCTGGCCTCTGCCAGAGCTTTAAAAGGTTCTGCTGCCTCCCAGGCGGCATCGCTTAAAGAAAACCGGCTTTTCTCAGGAAAAGGCGTCTCCTCATCCAGTCTTGACAAGGCTACCAGCTCCCCGGCCAGCTTGGCAAGGCGTCCCGCCTGTTTCTGTATATTGGCAATCCACTCATCTCCCTCATGCTCCATAGCCGCAATATCCGCGCTGGTGGCAATGGAAGTAATGGGAGTCTTAAGCTCGTGCCCCGCATCCGTGATAAACCGTTTCTGCCTCTCCATATTTTTCATATAAGGCCGCACTGCATATCTGGAAAAGAACATTACTAAAAGAAACACCAGAAAAAGACTTAACACTCCAATGGCAAAAGACACCAGGAACAGGGACCGCATAAACTGCAGTTCCATGGATGAGTTGAGAAACAGAACAGCAGTCTCCCCTTCCTCTCTCCTCACCACATACCGGAAATCCCCGTAATATCCTCTGTCTTTGTTCTTAGAAAAAACAGTCCTTCCGTACGCTTCTGCCGTCTCATTATCTATGGACGAGATATAATCCCTAAATATCTCCCGCACTTCACCGGAAGAATCAAAGACCACTGTAAAAAAACGGGTGGTAAATTCCGCTTCTGGTCCAGCCCCCGCAAGTTCTCCCGGCAGATTCCGGAATAACTCTTCGTTCTGGTTCCCTCCACGGTCAGGCGGCCCTCCTTTTCCGGGAGGCATAGGCCTATGAGGGCCGCCATGGGGGCCGCGGCCATCTAAAAGGCTCATGGCCAGACGATCCTGCCTGGATGTTGTCTGAATATAATTGGCCCAGTTTATCCCGGCTGCAATGAGAAACATCACGGTTCCAAAGGCCGCCATAGCTGCCAGAACAAACCTTCTCTGCATCTTTCTCAGCATCTGACCTCCTCTAAGGAATAACCGGCGCCTCTGGCCGTCCGAATCTCAACGCTGCCGCCAATCCTCTTTAATTTCTTTCTGATAAATCCCACATAAGTCCAGACCACATTCAAATCGGCCTCTGAATCCTGTCCCCAGATCTTATCCATCAAATGACTGGTGGAAAAAACAAAATGAGGATGCCGCATAAACAATTCCATCAGCTGAAATTCCTTATTGTTCAGACGCACTGACTCTGGTCCGCATGCCAGTTCGTAACGGTTGCAGTCCAGACGCACATCGCCAAACTCCAGTATTAGGTCTGCATATGCCGTGTTTCTTCGGGAAAGGGCCTTCACCCTTGCGATAAACTCTCTGGTGGCAAAGGGTTTCGGAAGATAATCGTCCGCTCCTGCCTCCAGACCTGCCACCCGATCCTCCACCTCCCCTTTAGCTGTCAGCATCAGTATGGGAACTTTGGCTCCCGTTCTCCTTATGGCCTTCAATACTTCCATTCCATCTGCCTTGGGCATCATAATATCCAGGACGATCACATCATATTCTCCGGCCTCAAAACACGCCAGAGCCGCCTCTCCATCATAGACAATATCCACAGAAAACTTATTCTTTTCCAGAAGAAATTTCAGGCCTTTTGCCAGTTCCAACTCATCCTCAGCAATCAAAACACGCACAATCCCAGCCTCCTCGTCTTTTTCTGGGTTTATTTTAACATAAAAGCTTCCTGCGCACAAATATTCATCTGCCGGTATCCGCTTCTTCTCTGCGGCATTTTTCCCGGAAAGCAATTATTCCAACATGGCGGTCTATAGATTCCGCGGCTTCTCCAGAAGCATGATCCCCTCTGTCCCCTAACCCCTGAAATTTTTCGGAAGACTGCTTTTCGTCTCAGAAAATTCCCTGTAAAACGGAAGGAATGTCTCCGGTTCACGAACCACACAGCCCGTAGGCTTATGGGCCCGAATCAGATCCCCGCATTTGCCGCAGGTTAAGCACACCCGTTTGGGATTAATCCTTCCCTCTCTCAATATCTCATTGGCAAAATCCGGATCAGCAAATGACATTCTCCCAAACAACATGCCGTCACAAAGCCCTTCTTCCACAGCTCCTGCCGTAAACAGATCTGCGTATTGTCTTAAGTACGTAGGTGCTGACCCGTAAACAATCATATCAGGAACCGCCTGTTTTACTGTACCAATACCGTTAATCATACGGTCTATGCCTGCAAGGGGATGCTCGTCAGGAGTGTATTTCCCCGCATCATAGGGTCTTGTCACATGGGTGGTAGCATAGGGATTGCCCATAGTCAGATTAATCATATCAATGCCGTATTGATCATGAAGTTCTTTCACCAGACGAATGGGCTCTTCAAAGTCCGGTGTCAGCCCTCCGCCTTCGCTTACACCAAATCCATAAGGATAGGGATAACCGTCATAAATCCCTAATCTCAGCGTCACCATAAAATGACTGTCCTCATAAGCTTTCGCGGCCAAAATTCCGTTTTTCAACAGTCTTGTACGGTTTTCATAGCTGCCTCCATAGATACCAGGCCGATTGTAGGCGGAAGAAAGTTCTGCCAGAAGGTAGCCGTGGCAGGATTTCACGTCAACAGCGTCAAATCCGGCCTGTTTTGCCAGTTTCGCAGTTTCCCCGAATTTTTCCTCCAGACCTTTCAAATACTCGTCAGTGACAATGCAGGAATCATCGGCCTGCCGGTACTTTTCAAGCCATGGATGACGGTAGGCAATCATAGGTGCCGGCTTATTGTTGGGGTTAGAATAGCGGCCGCTGTGATTTGCCTGTAAAATCAGATAGGGTTCAAATCCGTTGGCCTTTCTTCCTGCCTCTTTCACCGTATCTGTCAGACGTTTGTAATCCTCTACATTGTCTTTGGTGAGAAGAAGCTGAGTGGCGGAGGAACGCCCCTCCTCCTCCATGGAGATGGCCTCAAACCAGATCATCCCGCTGCCTCCTGCTGCTGCATTGGTATATCGTCGAACGGTATAATCTGACGGCGAACCGCCGGGTGTGGAATCGGCCCCTTCCATAGGAGCCACTCCCAGGCGGTTTGGCAGAACAATATTTCTTATTTTCATCGGCTGTGCCAGAATTTTTGTATCTTTTGCAAAAGGCAGATGTAAGTTCAGTACCTTTGCTGCCTCTATAACCTGTTCTATATTTTTATAATGGAACTTTTCGTGTGCCATAATCTGTTCTCCTTCCTCCGTTGTAACTTATCTGCCAGTCTGTAAATTCTCCCCAGACCTCCCCCTGAACATAGATTCCCAGGGTCGCCCCCGTAAATCTCTTTCCTTTTTTAAGGCCCTCGCTGCTCAGATAGGATGTGTTCTCCAGCTTCTCCTGATGCAGGGTTTTGACCCCGTCTTTTGGGATCATGCAAAAAAAGGTTCTGGCCAGTCCCTCCGCTCTCATGGACAGACGGATGCTGCCTCCTTCTGACAGTTCTGCCTCCAGAGAGGAGATAACATTCCCTCTATGACCCTCTGCATCCTGCCTGTCTGACAGGCCTTCCCGAAGACAATCCTGAAATGGGATAAAGCTTTCTCTGACATAGCCATCTCCCGCATACTCCTGAAGGCAGAGCCCAAGGCTATGGTCTCTCATGCATACCCCGTATTTGATATAGCTGTTCTCATCATAGTAGCAGGTCATGCCAAGACTCTGGCCTTCCAAAAGCCTGGGGATCACCAGGTCACACCAGGCTTCAAGGTCAAATTCCTCCTGTCTCGTGACAAAGACGCTGCGGAATTCCTTTGTGTTAAGATCCCCTTCCTGTCCCTTTAACCTTAAATGCTCCTTATGCCGGACTGCCTCCAGACAGAGGCGTTCCCCGTAAAGGGGCCTGGGGGTCATCCAGTCTCTGTTCTTCCAGCGGGGGTAGCCTCCCACTGCAGCTTGTCCTCCTGTTTGCTGTCCCTCACCGACAAAATATGATACGGCATCCTCTCCCGCTTCGTCTCCAACGGCATTCTTATTATCCCCCGGCCTCCTTTTCCCGGCAAAGGGCAGTATCTGCTGATCCGAAGGCCCCCGGCCGTGATTGATCAGAGGCCAGCCCTCTGCAGTCCAGGTAAGAGGATCCAGGGCCGTCTCTCTCCCCAGGATTCCGTATCTGTCCGGGCCATCGCAATGTCCGGTATCTGCCTGTGCTTTGAACCCGCCGGTTCCATCTCCTGTTCCCAGCATTCTCAGGCACAGATAGACCACATACCATCTGCCATCGGGAAGCTGTACCGGTTTTCCGTGGCCGCAGCACTGAATCAGGGCATTGTCATCCCACTGACGGAGAACGGGATTGTGAGGGCTGGGCTCATAGGGGCCCATAAGAGTCTTTGACCTTGCCGCCGTGATCCGGTGTCCCTTGCCTGTGCCGCCCTCTGCCAGAAAGAGATAATAATATCCCTTGTATTTTAGCAGATGCGGCCCCTCAGGCTTTCTCTTACAGTCCCCGTACCACAGCATGGATGCAGGAGACAGAAAGCTTTTGCAGTCCTTTGACAATTCCCGAATCCGGGCCCCCTTGTTGAGAACCATGTACTTGCGGCCATCATCATCGTGAAAGATAGAAGGGTCGATCCCGTCATCATCAAGAAATACCGGCTCCTCATAGGGGCCCTCGGGCCGATGTGAGGAAGTGACCATCTGTACCCTCCGCTTCTCCATATCATCATTCATGCGGAGAGTCGCCGCAATATAGAAGCATCCGTCACAGTAGGAGATATCCGGCGCCCAGTATCCCATGCCCCCGCAAAGCCCGTCAAGTCCGGACCACTTAGGGTTCGTGACTGCATACCCTATGATCTTCCAGTGAACCAGATCTCTGGAATGGGACACGGAGATACAGGGAAAGAACATAAAGGTAGAATTGACCATATAGTAATCTTCCCCCACACGGACGATGGAAGGGTCCGGGCAGAAGCCTCTGCGCACGGGATTGTGGTATGTGTCCTCATAGGAACAGCCAAGCCTCTGTTCCAGATAGTCAAGAATCTCCCCCTTGTTCTCCCTGTATGCAAGATCCCACGGGGTCTCCCCCTTATTATTGGCCGAAAGGGGATTTAAGCCCACCCGCTCCACCAGATACCGGACCACATCTGCCTGTCCCGACAAGACCCCATAGTGAAGGGCACTGTTATATTCCTGATCCCTTGCCTGCATATTGGCTGCCGTGTTCTCGATAAGACGGCGCATTTCCTCCAGCTTCCCTGTCCTGGCCGCCTCCCAGACTTCCTCCGTCCGGATCTGCTCCATGGTTTTGTTCTGATTCTCCATCTCTTCCCTTTCTTTTCTTCTCAGATAATACCGGATTCAACGGTAAATGTCTCCTTCGCGGTAGGATTTCCACACCACCTCAAAGGCCTGATTCTCCAAAATCTCATCCAAAGGCCGGACTCTCCTCCACACGGCCTCTGTCTTACAGTCGCCGGCCACATAGGATATCTCCTGAACCTCCCCCTCATGGGCCCGGCCGTCAGGGCCGTCAAGGGAAAATACCGCCAGCTCTGGTATCTGAATCTGACCACATGTTCCCGGCTCCTCCAAGTATACTGCAGAACCACGGCTTTTTCCTCCGTGATTCACATAGTCAATCATGGCATCCAGATAAACCTTCTGACAGATTCTCATGTCCAGATACCTGTAAAACATGGACAGCCTGTCAGTCCTTCCTGGGTTCTCCTCCGGGGACATATCTGATCGGTTTCCTTCACGTTCCTCGTATCCCTTGGGCGCTCCTCGACCGGCTTCCCGGCCCTCCCCCATAAGCTCCTTAAGCTCCCTTTCAATCTCCAGTCTCATCTGTTCCATTCCCTTAAGGCTTCGCAGCATGGCTCCGTACCGGCTCATCTGCCCTGCCGCCTTTTTCCATAAGCTGCCGGGACTCCTCTCCGATTCCTCCACGTTCGCTTCTCTGTAACCTTCTTCTGTACTTCCCGCCGGCTGCCTGTCCTGACAGGCTTTTCCGTAGTCTTCCTCCGGGCTTCCCACCATCTGCCTGTCCTGCTTGGCTTCCCTGCAATGTCCCTCCGCACTTTCCACCATCTGCCTGTCCTGACAGGCTGTCCCGGCCTTCTCCGTGACCCTCTGTCTGACCCATGCTTTCTCCCCCATGGCGATCCACTGCCGGGCCTTGTCCATAATCTCTTTCTCCGTCTCCTCATTCCAGGTGCGAAGAGTATCTTTGTGGGCAGCGATAAACCGGGCCGCCCGGGTCGACCCCACCTGGCCTGCATTGAGGGCGCTTCCGCCGGGCCTGTAGATCCCGTGGGTTCCCGCCGCCTCGCCCACGGCAAAAAAACCCTCCACATTGGTCTGCCACCATTCATTGACCGACAGGCCTCCGTTGTTGTGCTGGGCACAGACTGCCACCTCCAGCAGGTCCTTGGACAGATCCACCCCGTGTTCCAGATAAAAAGCCGCTGCCGGGCCGTTGAGCTGGCAGAGCCGCTCATAGGGCGTGTCCTGACAGGCTCCTGCCCGTTCAAGATACTCCTTTGTCTCCCTGGACAAGGCCTTAAAATCCACGGTCCTTCCGCCGGGATTCTGCCGGTAATCCAGCCACACCCGCCTCCCTCTCACACAGGTTTCCCGGTAGACCAAGAGATCAATCATGGAAGATCCCCCTGACACCTTCCTGGCGTCAAAGGGCCACTGGTAGCCCTTTAAAAAGATCTTATCCATCATTTCCTCCCTGGTCCCATAAAATTCCATAAGAAATTCCCGTTCATCACCGCCCTCCGGATCGGTGGACACAAAGCGGGGAAGGACCTGCATGTAGCTGCCGCTTACATTCCATCTGGGCTTTAGGGATGCAAGGCCGTACTGCCACTCCGTCAGATTCTTCCCAAGGCCCCCTGCCTCAAAGGCGATTCCGCTGGCTCCAAGCTGGCTCTGGGGATAGACGCTGTCCCGGTATATTCCCGCCGGTCCGCCGGTAGCATACACCAGATTGGTGCATTTCACCACCACATACCCCCCAAGATGCTTGTCCAGACAGAGGATTCCATAGACCTTATTGTCCTTGGTAAGAATCCGTATAACCTGAAAATTATCATAAATCGGGATTTTCTTCTCCCTCACCGCCCCCTCCAAGGCCTCGGTCATATACCGGGAGGTGTAGGGCCCCACGCTGGTCCCCCGGTCATTGGGGTCATGGTCTGTCTTGTAGCCCACAAACTCCCCGTACCGGTTGTGGGGAAAAGGAACTCCCAGCTCCACCAGCTTAAAAAATCCCTGACAGGAAAGAGCTGCCTCGCACAGGGCATGGTCACCGTCCACACAGCCGCCCTCAAAGAGCACCTCGGCCAGACGCCTCACACTGTCCCCCTGTCCGCCTGCCAGGGACAGTTTGTAGTAGGTCTGCTTGTCGGAGCCAGTGTTCCTGGAGGTCCCTGCATTTATATTCTCCGTCACCAGCACCACGTCCTCCACGCCGTACTGGCGCAGCCGGTCCGCCGCATTGAAGCCTGCCGCCCCGGAGCCTGCCACCACCGTATGGGCCTCCATGATCCGTATCTGTCCCATAACCATTCCCCCTATAATCTTTTAATATGAAAACCGCCGTCTATATCAATATAATTTCCCGTAGTGTAGAGAAACTTGTCGGAACAAAAAGCGCTGACCGCATCCGCCACATCCTCGGGCGTCCCCCACCGCCTGATGGGAAATGCCCCTGCCTTGATGAGTGCATCATACTTCTCCTGGACCTTGCTTGTCATATCGGTCTTTATGACACCCGGACGCACCTCGTGGACCAGAATCCCCTCTCCTGCCAGCCGGTCCGCAAACAAGGTGGTAATCATAGACAAGGCGCTCTTGGAGATACAGTATTCCCCCCGGTTTACGGAGGAGATTTCTGCGGAACAGGAGCCCACATTCACGATGGTCCCCCGCTTCTTTCCTATGACTTCCTGCTTTAACATCTCATTGGCCGCCAGCTGGGTCAGAAACATGGTTCCCTTGGCATTGATCCCCATAACCCGGTCATAGCTTTCCTCCGTCATGGTCAGAAGGTCGGCCCGCACCAAAGGCGCCACCCCTGCATTGTTCACCAGCACATCAATTCTGCCGAACTGTTTTACGGTCTCCTCAATAAGCCGCTTTCTGTCTTCCCCATGATCTAAGGTTCCCTGGACATAGT
Source organism: Clostridiaceae bacterium (assembly GCA_910574345.1). Classification (GTDB taxonomy): domain Bacteria; phylum Bacillota; class Clostridia; order Lachnospirales; family Lachnospiraceae; genus UBA3402. The sequence goes on from CAJSZV010000012.1 coordinate 100,680, forward strand.
GCAGGCAGATTCCCAGGTGCTCTAACTCCTTTAGCTGTTCCTCACAATCTTTCTTTGGCCTGGTGGCAAAGATCACCACGTTATAGCCATCAAGCCCCAGTCTTTTCGCTGTGGCCAGGCCGATTCCCCTGCTTCCTCCTGTTACAATAGCCGTCTTCTCATTCATCTGTCATTTGCTCCTTTGCATTTATCAGACTTTCCCTTTCTATCCATATTTTAAGTATTCTGCAATGGGGTGTAAAGTGACAAAAGAAATAAGAAGTGACAATTTCACAGCATTAAATTTTCTCTCTCTGCCTTGATGGTCAGAAGCGGGCAAGTCCTGGCAAAGCTCATCCCATACGCTTTCCTGTCAATATACGGCACGCTGTCGTTTTCCCCACTCCCATAGTGCCGCCAATCATATACAAATGCTTCATATTCCTCCCCTTTCCATTGATGAATCGTACACTTTAAGTTATTTTCTCCATGAGAAAGAGCCCGGTTCAATGGGCAGACAATAAGCCTGCCCGTGTATGCCTCTGGGACATCACGGGGCAGGCCCTTTCTTTTAAACTTTACACATATACTCAAACACATCAAATTCCTGCATCACCCCATCTACAAAGGCTTTATGGCATCCCAGGCTTATAAAACCACATTTTTCATACAATCGTCTGGCAGGAATGTTTTTATAATGGGTATCCAGTCTGATTGTCTTCGCCCCGGAATTTTTACAAAAGTCAATCCCAAACCGTACCAATTTTTCCCCAAATCCTCTGCCTCTATAGTCAGGATCTACCACAACCGTATGTATAGTCATAACACAGTCAGCAGGGACCTGCAGAGTCCATGTTATTTTTTTATATTCCGGATGCTGGGAATGGTCGATTATCACAGCTCCTGCAATTCCCGTCTCTGCTTTCAGCACGTATAATGTCCGATTCTCCACCGCTCTCTGTGCATCTTTTCGTACAGGGTATTTCCCCTTCTGTCAGTTTGGATAGCAATATATTAAAATATTACTCCCTTTTCGGAAAAGTGTTCCCCGTGCATAAATTTAATAATATAAAGTATATTTTTACAAAAATCACAAAATTTACTACAACTTAACGGCTCTACAATTTGAATTTGTCAGTTTACTCAATTTCTGTGCGAATGGTAAACTCATTAGGAAGATTGAAAATATCCTTTTTCAAAAACAGCGGGTAGAAATACTCATCTTTTAATCTTTTAAACTCTAACCATTCAAAAGTATGTGTTCGATGACCTTCTTTTGATATAAATTTGTTTCCCTTTGCCAGTAAGCCTGTGCCTGCAGCAATCCTGTTTTCCAAATGATATCCCAGCTTACTTGAATCTGTTGATTTCTGTGCCTCAATATTAACGAGAATCTTTATTTCGCTCTCTCTATGGTATACCGTAAATCGGATATCATAATAGATTATTCCTTCCCCCGGAACATTGTCCTCCGTCACGGTTCCTTTCACATGTCCAAGATTGGAAAGCCCAGCATCAACTGCCTGCGCCAAATTCGTCTTTATTATCCGTTTCCTTTCTCCTCTTTCAGTAAACTGTTTCTACTGCACAAAACAGGCTTTCCAATCCCCATCCTGTTCAAGAACACACTTACAAAATTCAGCTATATCTATTTTTTTCTCCCTCACCCTTCAAGAATCCCAAAGCCGGTCCTTATCTCCCCGCCCTTAAGCAGATGCCTCTTCATATTCCTCTGCAGAAGCGTATCCTCCGGCAACGCCTCCAGCCCCACACCCCTTGCTGCAGGCCGATCTTGTCACATAATGTAAGCAAATCCATAGGATACCACTGTTTCATAAAAACGGTTAAAAAACCAACCACTTCTACCTACATATTACAGAAAAACCCCTGATATGCAACCATTTTAACATATAAACAAACATGGACTGACACCACAAAACGTTCAGATGATCCTCTCCCAAACCTTTTGTAATGTCAGTCCATCCACAATCCCAACTACTGCCCTCTCACGATCCCCTGCTCCTCAAAAGCCGAAGCCAGAATCCTCTCCTTCTCCACATGAAGGGCCCCTGTAGGACATACCTGGAAGCAGTAGCCGCAGCCAATACACTTATCCGTCTTAGCCGCCGCCTTCCCCCTCATCTCAATGCCCTCATGCCAGCACACATCCACGCACCGCCCACAGCCGATGCAGCTGTCAGCCACCTGGGCCTCCTGGTATGCATCTGCCAGCCGGTTCTGCCGCAGGGCAGTCAGGTCCTTGTCCATCTGGAACAATTTCAGTGCATCCCCGCACAAGCTGTCCATATCCCTGTACCCGTTGTCGTCCATAAACCGGTTCAGATCCTTGATTACCTTTTCGCATGCTTTCGTTCCCCCGGCACAGGCCAGAGCCCCCAGCTGCACCGCCTGGCTGCCGGACATAAGGATTCTGACCGCCTGGTCATAGCTGAACACACCGCCGCCGCCGTACAGAGGAATGGTGAGCCCCTCCGTCCTGGCCTCCGCAATGGAATAACACACCAAAGGCGTGGCCTGAGTTCCGCCATACCCCGCTCCCGGCCTGGCCTGAGTCGTCCTCCAGTCCAGATCAAAATAAAACCCCTTCCACCTGGCAGTAGGACCCGCCGCCGCAGCCCCCGCCGCCTGGGCAATCCTCATAGAAGTCAGCACATCGCAGGACTCGATAGCCAGCTTTGCCATAATAGGCATACTTGGCACCGCCTTCTTCATGACTTCGATGCTGTGGCGAAGGAGCTGGTGATAATCAAAGATCCGGTCCTTGGCAACCGCCACTCCCGGCGTATTAAAATGCAGCTCAATAGCATCGGCTCCGGCCCTCTCAAGCTCCTTGGCCTGATTGGCCCAATCCTTCTCCCAGTCGCCGCCGCCTTTAATATCACTGTAATGACCTACCGACACCCACAGCTTAATGTCCTTATCCATCTCCCTCTTGATCCGCTGCACTTCCTCACAATACTGCTCCAGAGTATTGATGGTGTCCTTAATCTGCCGCCCTACGGCATGGCTGTGGATACTCATCTGGCCGGAAAACATAGCCTTGCTGTCCGGCCCGATGTAGCTTCCCCCTCCCGCACCATGTCCGAAATTCCGAAGCACAATAGCTCCCGGCCTCATGGCGGCGCTCTTCAACACATTTCTCGCCCCCTGAGTCGCCGGACTGGACGCCACCACAAAAGGATTCATCATATCAAATTCTTTAACATACAAATCAGCCATAACGCTCTACCGCTCCTCTCTTTCTAACAGTTCACGAAGCACCCTGGCATCCTCCAGAAACTGCTCCCTCGTATTCCCCATGACAAATTCCAGAAGCCCGAACCGCTCCTTTTCCATATCTACATGGCCCAGATACTGCCGCCATTCCTCAGTCCCTTCCCTAAAAGGCCGCCGCACCCCCTCAAGCCAATAATAGATATGAAGGTTCAAAAGCCTGTCCCCCAAAAGGTCCAGCCCCTCCACTCTCTCCTTCATGCCAAGGGCCACCGTAGGCTGCCACAGGCAATACAGATTCTCATGATCTGTCTCCTTAAGAAATCTCATGGCAGACTCATTGGTATCCGTAAGGGTATTCTTGTGCCACTCTAAAGCCACCTTGATTCCCTTCTCCCCGGCCATATCACAGATCTTCCCAGCCTCCGCTGCCAATTTCTTCCTCTGCTCATCACTCACCAGCCCGGACCCCTCCGTCCCGGCCCACACACGGATAAGAGGCGCATGAAGAGCCGCCGCCGACACAAGAGATGCCCCAAAGGCCCCTTCCACATCCTCATTCTGCCCCAGCCTGTAATAAGAACCATAGGCAGCCACCAAAAGTCCCGCCTTCGCGGTCCTCTCGTACAGCTTTGCTGCTCCTTCCCTATCCCCCGGCATCACATGAGCATTCTCCGACCACTCCACCGCCTTAAGCCCCGCCTCCACGCAGAGCCTGATGATCTCCTCTGCCGGCCTGTCCCGAAAAGTAGCCGACACCATTCCCGGTATGATCACAGCATTTTCCTCCTACATCTCCAGCACGCTCTTCCAGATGCCCTCATCAACCAGAACACCCTTCTCCATGCTTTCCTTCCTGATACGCATCATATTCTCTCCCGGATAATACACCGGCCTTTCCTGGTCCACCGGAGCAGAAGTCTTCATATCCTCCAAAGTCTCCTGAATATTTCTCTTCAAAGTCTCAGCATCCCCCAGTTTATCCAGGCTGACAGCCATAAACACCTGAGAAAGCTCCGTCTCCACCGGCAGCTCCCCCACCATTCGGGAGGTCCTTCCACCGGCAAGCGTCGCCCCGATGAGATCCAGCGCCAGAGACAGCCCCGACCCCTTCCAGTACCCGATGGGAATACACTGATGAGTCTTAAGAATCTCCGCCGCGTTCCTGGTGATCTGCTGCTCCTCATTAAATCCCCCATCCACCGGAAGCTCCTTCCCCGACCTGGCATAGCTCTCCAGCTTCCCGTAGGAGAACATGGACATAGCCACATCCACCAGCACCGGCGTATCCCCGTTAGGAATGGCAAACACCACCGGATTATTGCCCAGTCTGGCATCCCTTCCGCCCCATGGAGGCATATTGGGCACCGTGTTGGTCCAGAGAATGCCGATGCAGTTCTCCGCCGCCGCCATAAGTCCATAATTGCCAGGCCTCATCCAATGATTGGTATTACTAAGAGCCACACATCCCATGGTGTACTCCTTCGCCAGTTCAATCGTCCTCCGCATACACTCATACGCATTAAGATTGCCCGGCCCCTTCTGCCCGTCATATCTCTCAAAAAATCCAAAAGACTGCACCAGCACCGGCTCTGCCTGAATATCCACGCAACCCTTGTCAATACTGGCCATAAACTTAGGGAATCGGTTAAGCCCATGAGTATACACTCCGTCCCTGCTGGCGTCCGCATACAGCTTCGCCGAAAGCTGCGCCTTCTCTTTGGTAAATCCTCTTTTTATCAGCACCCTCTCAAACTCCCGGCGCATGTCCTCATACTTCACTCTCATATAAAAATCACCTCACTCAAACTACTTTAACATCATGTTCCACGCCATGCTCCACAGCATACCAGCCCTATCCCTTCACCGCTCCAATCATCACGCCTTTCACAAAATACTTCTGAATAAAGGGATAGATGGTCAGAATCGGCAGGGTGGCCACCACAATGGTTGCAAACTGAATAGTCTCACTGATGAGATAATCATCCGCCCCCGCAGTCATAGACGAAGCATCATTCTGAATCAGGATCTCCCTGAGGACCAGCTGCAGAGGATACCCCGCCTTATCCCGGATAAACAACATGGCATTAAACCAGGCGTTCCAGTTAGACACCGCATAATACAGGCAGATAACCGCAATGGTAGGCTTCACTAAGGGCACCATAATCTTCCACAGAATCGTCCAGTGATTGGCCCCGTCAAGCTTTGCCGACTCCTCCAGACTGTCCGGCACCGACACCATGGCGGTTCTCATAATAATCAGATTATAGGTGCTGATGGCCGAAGGAATAATCAGAGCCCAGATAGAATTGTTCAGTCCCACCCCCTTCACAACCAGATAAAAAGGAATCATGCCCCCGCTGAAATACATACTGAACACAATACCCATCATCAGAATATTGCTCCACATCACATTCTTCCGCGACAGGCAATACGCCGCAATCAAGGTGAAAATAATACTGATGGTCGTACCCACTACCACAATAAAAATCGTATTCATATAACCCGTCAGAATATTCTTATTCCGGGCCACCGCCTTGTAGGCCTCCAGACTAAAATCCACGGGATGCAGCATAAGCCCCTCATGGCGCACATAAGAAGACGGAGTACTAAAAGAAGCCGACACCACATGGAGCAGAGGAATCAAGATCACTAGGATCAGGGACAACATGAAAATCACATTGCACACATCAAAAATCCGGCTCCCAAGACTCTGTTTCATTTTATGCTTCACAACTACAGAACCCTTTGCACTCATAAGTCCCGCCTCCTTTACCACAGACCGCTGCCGCTGGCCTTTTTGCTCAGCTTATTGGTAATGGTAACCAAAGTAAAGCTGACCACACAGTTAAACAGACCAACCGCCGCACTGTAACTATACTGGGCATCGATCAAGCCCTTCCGATACACATATGTATTGATCACATCTGCCGACCCGTAAATAGCCGGATTGTACAAAAGCATGATCTTCTCATACCCCACATCAAAAATCTTGCCCATTTTCAAGATCAGCATAATGATAATCGTAGGCATGAGACAGGGAATGGTAATATAGATCACCTGCATAAACCGCCCTGCGCCGTCCACCTTGGCCGCATCATAAAGCTCCTGGTCAATCCCCGCCAATGCCGACAGATAGATAATGGAATTCCACCCAATGGTCTGCCACAGATCCGACAGAATATAGATAGGAAGAAAATACTCCGTCCGGTTCAATAAAGTCTCCTTCTCTATGCCGAACAAGGTGTGAAGAATCGCCGTAATCCCTCCGGTGCTGCTGGTCAATTTCACAATCATACCACAGATAACCACCGTAGAAATAAAATGAGGAATATAAGTTATGGTCTGGGCCCACTTAGAAAACCACTTGCTCCGAAGCTCATTGAGCAAAAGCGCCAGAATAATCGGCGCCGGAAACGTGAGGAGCGAAAACACGCTGATCCGAATGGTATTCCTCAAAAGCCGCCCGAAATAATAATCCGAAAAGAAATTCTTAAAATGCTTCAACCCCACCCAGCTGCTTTTCAAAAACCCTTTGGCAGGCTTATAATCCATAAACGCAATACTCAGTCCGAACATGGGACCGAACTTAAAAACCAAATAATACACAACAATGGGCAGCAGCATGAGATACAACATCCAATTATGGTGAAAATCCCTTGCCACACGCTCCCCAAATGACAGCCTCCTGCCATTCACCATCACGCCCTGACTCTGTCCCTTGGCCTTCCTCATAAATCAACCTTCCTTTCCGAAGCCTGTTCTTCCTTCTTCCAAACACCAACTGCCGCCCACAAGCCCACGCACCTTTCAGCTCATGGGTTCTTTTGGCTCCAGGCTTTCATAGCGAGACCACTCTGCCCTCCCTGGCAGAACCATACACTGCCTCCAAAAGCCTGACACTGACCACAGCCTCCTCACCGCTCACCGGAAACTCCCTTCCCTCACGGATACACTGATAAAAATCATCGATCAAAAAGCCATGGCCGCTGCCCCAGTAATCCTTTCCTAAGACCTGACCTGAAGAATAATCCTTGGTTGTCACCCTGCCATCCCGCTCCGTAACCACCACATTCCCCACCATCTTCACGCTGCCCTTCTCACAGACGAGCTCCAGCTCCACCGGCGCATTTTTCACATAACAGTTGGAGGCATAGAACAAAATCCGCTGCCCTTCCATGCCCGTCATAAGGATATCCACCGTGTCCTCCACCTCAATGGCCTCCTTTAACCGCCTGGTACCCATTCCGGCCTCCACGCACCTTACGGGCCCTGTCAGCCACTGCAGAAGATCAAAGGTATGGATGGCCTGATTGATCAGCACTCCGCCGCCCTCCGTAGCCCATCGCCCCCGCCACGGAGAGTTGGCGTAATACTCAGGCTTCCGGTTCCAGGTCACCTGGCCCCGGCCTCCCATAACCGCCCCCAGCTCCCCCCCTTCAAGGAGCCCTTTCATATATTTAGAAGCCTCATTGTACCGGTTCTGAAAGCAGATGCCAAGATATTTCCCCGACTTGTCTCTGGCCTCCATCATCCTCCGGGCATCCTTTGTCGTCAAAGCCATAGGCTTCTCACACAGCACATGCTTTCCCCCAAGAAGCGCCTCCACCGCCATATCGGCATGAAGATAATGAGGCGTACAGATATGTACCACATCAATGTCAGGGGCCTTCAGAAGCTCCCCATAATCCTCATAGACTCTGATTTCGTCCCTTCCGGACGCATCCCCGGCGCCTGCCAAAGACTCGGCCTTCACGCCTTCACTTCCCTCCGGCCCATACAGCTCTGCCGCAGCCTCCGCCTTCTCCCTGACAATGTCGCAGACAGCCACGCACCTTGCGCCCTTTACATTCTTAAGAGCCTTCAGATGATTCTTGGAGATCAGCCCGCAGCCGATTACCGCCGACCTAAATTCCCTCATAATCCCTGCTCCTCCTTTCGCTTCTTTTCCTCTAATTCCTTGTACTGAGTAGGCGTAACCCCCTCATACTGCTTAAAAATCCTCAAAAACGTCCTCTGGCTTCCGAACCCGCACTCCTGGGCAATATCCTCCAGCCGCACATCCTCAAAAAGCATCTCCTTCACATGCACCAGCCGTACCATATGGATATACTGAGAAAGCTTATCCCCCGACATCTCCTTAAACACCTTGGACAGATAGGTAGGCAGCACCCCAAAATGATCCGCTATGGAATTAACGCTCAACTCCCCATCGGAATAATTCTCCTCCACAAAGGCCCTGATATCCAGATACAATTTCCCCTTATGATTATCCCGCTCCTGCTTACGAAGCTCCTCCATTTCCCGGCAGGTGGTAATCACCAGGCGCTCCAGCTCCTCCTGCATCCGCCCTGTATCACCGCTCCGGCACGCCTCCATAAGAGCCTTCTGGGATACGGAAAGAGAAGTCCCCTTAGACGCCCCGCCCGCCGCACGGATGACGCTGGCCCCGATGTTGCTCACCAGAAACTGCATGGCCTCCGGCTCCAGACAGTTCGCCTGATTACTCTCCAAAAGCTCCCGCACCTCCCTGCAGGCCGCCTCCCCGCTGCCCGTACTCACCCAGTGAGTCAGACGGTTCTCCACATCAATGGGATATTTCAGAAGAGTATCCACAGGAAGCAGATTGATCTCCCCATAAGAGACAATGTTCTTTCCCTCCTCCTTCTTCTTGTACTCAAAGACCCGGCATACCTCCCGGTAAGCCATATAGATCTCCTCCGTTCCCTGATGAAGGTCACTGAGAGCCGCCCCAAAGGGAATCTTAAAATGACTCTCCACAAACTCCATGGAAGTCCTTAAGGCGCACATAGCCCCCTCTTCCATTCCCTCCTCCTGCTCACGCCAGAACAAGAAGATCTGCTCCTGACGCCCTTCCCGAAAGCAAAGGACCTCAAACCCCACCTGTAAAAGATTCTCCTCCGTCACATTCTGCAGGATAAACCAGGACATTTCCTGGGTATCCCCGCTCTCCCCAGGAAGAATCTCCGTCATTCGATAGGAGATAATTCCGCAGAGACAATCTCCCACATGGATCCCATACTGCTTCAAAAGCCCTTCATCAATCAGATCCGGCGCCTGCTTCTCCGTCAAGAGCCGGTGCAAAAGCTCTCGACCGATGGCACTCCTCTGCCTGCTGATTATGCTGGTGTGCTCCTTATTCTGATCCACCAGCTTGTGCACTGACTTGCTGATATACTCATAAGCATCCCCGTCAACCATATGCCCCTCATCCCGCTCCTCCTGCTGCTGCAGAATACGGATCACCTTCTGAATCGGAAGATAATGCCTGAAGGACGCATAGCCGATGGTCCCCGCACTGATCACCAGATAGATCAAAATCAGGAAAATCACCAGACTCTGGAGCTCCCCAATCCTGGCCGCCGTAGCCTGCTCCTGGGTAATCACCCCATAATCCCAGTTCTCATACAGAGAGGACACCAAAGACACTACCGAGTCCCCGGCCTCAAACCTCCGGCTTCCCTCTATGTCCGCCCCGCTCTCCAAGAGAAGCTCCCGGATCTCCGGCTCCAGCGCCTTGTGGGACACCACCCTTTTGTTGGTCTTGTCAACCATGCAGATATTGTCCCGGTCCTGACTCAGCCACTGGGAAGCCCGCAGGATCTCCTCCATGTCCAGAATCATAATGGCGTTCACCGCCGGAGTCTGCCGGCTGCTGCTGTCCAAAGGCTTTATCAGTACAAACAGAGGCGTCCCTCTCTTGGTATCCAGGGCAAAAATCTGTGCTGCCCGATAGTCCTGACAGATCACCTCATACCAGTCCTCATAGCTGAACCCATAGGACGCAAAAGCTATATCATAATAATCCCGACTGTTATTGTAGTAGCTCCCCGAAAGCAGCAGATCCATAGCCGGAAAATACAGAAACGTATCCTGACTCCCGCTCTCCCAGAGCATCTCCCCTGCCAGCTCCTTCATGAGCACATACAGATCATACCGGGATACCTCCTCATAGGAATCCAGCTCCCTCAAGCTGTCCACCATTTTGTTTAAGTTCGCCTTACTGGCAAATGACCTGAGATTCCTCACATTCCGGTCCATCTGCACCTGCACCAGCTCCAGCTGTACCGAGTTGGTGTACTCCAGATCTGCCCGAAGAGCCTCGTTGTACTTCATGGTGCAAAAGAAAATGACAAGAATCCCCACAGTCGATAAAATCACATAAGAAAAACTCCATCTGGTGAACATTCTGTATAACCTTCTGTTCCGTTTCTCCACCTTCCTCTGCACCTCCTTTACCGTTGATTTTTAGGTCTTGGTTCTATGACGTAGATGGCTTTTCCCAGAATCTATATTCATAAGCTTCGGCCAAGGTCCCTCTTTTCCACCCAGGCAAAAAGTCCTTTACTCAATGACCGGTTTTTCACATCTCTCACTTAATTTCTCAAGGAACAACTCACTGTTCACGGGCAGGTCCACCCACTCGCCTCCAAGCCAGGAAGACAGGTGAATGGCATTGGAAATCTGGAGTCCCTTGATTCCCTCTTCGCCGGGAGCGATCCGTTTTTCTCCCTTTAAGATTGCATTGCAGAAATTGGTAATAATCCCCGGATGAGACGTATAGGTTCCTTTTACGGGGATCTCGCACTCCCAGACCTCCGGCTTTCCAAGACCGCCTCTGTAGGACGCGTTAAACTCCGGCTCTGGCACACGAAGACGCCAGAACCTTAGTTTCCCGTCCTCAACCACGATCTTTCCCCGCTCCCCATCGATCTCCAACCGATTGGTGCCGGGAGCATCTCCTACTGTGGTGATGTAACAGCCCGTGGCCCCGTTTTCATACTCTACCAGAGCCGTCACATCATCCTCCACATCGATCCTTCTGTGCTTCCCATAATACACATTGGACTTCACCCTCTTTGGCATACCGCACATCCACTGCCACAAATCCAGGTTGTGAGGATTCTGGTTCAAAAGGACCCCGCCGCCTTCCCCATCCCAGGTAGCCCTCCAGCCCCCCTGGTCATAATAGCTCTGAGACCGGTACCAGTCCGTGATAATCCAGATCACCCGCTTCATCTCCCCCAGCTCCCCGCTGTCCAAAAGCTCCTTCACCTTCTGATAGAGAGGATTAGTTCTCTGATTAAAATCCATGCAGTACACCAGCTCCGGGTGCCTTCTGGCTGCTTCATCCATGCGCTCCACCTGCTTCGTGTACACCCCGGCAGGCTTCTCCACCAGCACATGAAGCCCTGCCTCCATGGCCTCTATGGCCATGGACGGATGAAAATAATGAGGCGTGGCAATGAGAACCCCGTCACAGAGCCCCGAATGAATCAGCTCCTTCGCACTCTCAAACACCGTCAGATTCTCACCAAAGGTATCCCTTGCCACCTTCAGCCTATGGGGGTTTGTATCTGCAACAGCCGCCAGCTCCACAGGCGGAACCTTCCCCGCCTTGATGCTCCTTCCATGCTGGCTTCCGATATTTCCATAACCGATGATTCCAAGTCTCACCTTACTCATTATTTCTTCCCTCCAGTTCCCTCAAAAGAGCCAGCGCCCGGGCGCCGTCCCTCTCCATATCATCTGTCTTCCCCTCGATACTGATCCTTCCGTCATACCCCGCACTCTTTAAAGCCCTTATAAACTCCCCGTAGCTCTCCCCTTCCTCAGACACAGGATACCGTCTCCCGTTCCCCGATGCAATGTGAATATGGCCGAACCTCCGGATCATTCTTATATCCTCAATACAATCATGATTGGCACACACATGGAAATAATCAGAAAGCAGTCCCACGTTGGGATGAGCCACGTCAGACTCCAGCATAGCCCCCTCCGCCATGGTACAGATCATGTTGGTTTCCTTCCGGCTCAAAGGCTCGATGACCACGTTTACCCCATATTCGGCGCCGATCTCCCCTGCAGCCCGGTACACTTTCACCAGCTCCCTGTAAGCCTCCCCGAAGGTAATCCCCTCCGGACACCTCCTGCATTTGCCGCTTCCAAAGACCACCACCTTGGCCCCAAAGCTCGCAATCAAAGCCATGGCCTTGTGAAGATACTCCCCAAGCTCCCCCTTGGAGGTATTTCCCCCAATAAGCTCCATAGTCTTGGGAAACAAAATGTTAAAAGCCTCACACTTCACCCTGGAAGCTTTCAGCTTCTCCCGATACCCCTCCAAGACCTCCGGCTCCAGCTTCATAGTCGCCGTCACTGACAGCTCAATATAATCATACCCCAGTCTCTCCAAAATCTCCAGATTCTGGGGACCCGTACAAATCCCATATCTCATAAAAATCACTCCTTAACAAAAACCTCGTCCTCGCCAAGCACCAGCACCCGGCCGCCTGCAAGCTTCACCTCGGCGCTCTCCACACTCACCGAAGCCACGGCCTCACAGCCCTTTGGCCCAATCACCGTCACGAACCTTACGGGAACCGGCCCCCTGGTCTTCACCGCCAGCTGTGGAATCGCCTTCCTCCAGGCATACCCATGAGAGAGCCACCCGCCAATAGGGTTCTCACTGCCTTCAAGAATCTCAAATTCCACGTTTCCCGAAGCACTCACCCTCATGTCATAAGGCCGCCCCTTTCCGGACACATAGCCAAGCTCTCCATTTCCCTTATCCGTAAGGGCCCCGAAAGCAAAATTAAAATACAGCCGGATATCATGCTCCATAAGCCCCAGCCCTGTCACCTGGTCATCGATAACAAACACATCCCCCGGCAGATTCACCACCCGCCTTCTGTGATAGATAGGGTCCTCCCGGTACACATACCCGTTATGAGAAATGTCAATGAGCCTGTAGTCTTCATTCTCCTCAAATCTGTGACAGTAGGTTCTCACACCCCTTACCCTGGTCACACCCGGAACCGTCCCCATCTCATGGTCATCTACATACAGGGTATTGTGGGCCTTAGCGGACAGAAAATAATGCCTCCAATCCTTCCAGCAGGAGCTGTTATAGATATACCGCCCGCTGTCTGTTAAGATATCCTCCCCCTTAATATGCAGCTCCAAATGCCCTGTGTCATTGTGGGAATGCGTACTCTTCTCCCCCCGCTCCAGCTGTACCCCGTGAATGTGGAAATAAGTATCCTCACTGCCCCAGCCCGTCCGCATCACATAAATCCCCGCATCCTTATAGGCGAAATTCCTCTCACCAGGCTCCTTGCCTTCCTTCCCCTTGGTAGAGGCCCACAGATAATCCTCCCGCCCCGTAATCTCATACAAAGTCCGAAAATAAGCCCGCATTTCGTTGAGTTCCTTGGGATCAAAGGTCAGATTCATGCCCTCATACAGAGACGTATCACACCGCCTGGTCAAAAGATCCACCCGGTCCGCATCCCCGATCATAGGCGTAGAAAAATCTGGCTTCACAAGACTTAAAAGAAAATCCGCCGCCTTCACAAGAGTGGGCAGAGCATAGGGCGCCACGGGAATCCCGTTTAATTTACAAAGCCTGAAGCACTGCAGATACACCCCTGCCGCCACCATGTGATAGATAGGAGTCCGCTCCATGTGGATTCCGTCATTGTCAAAGGAATACTTTACCTCATGCATCACCCGCTCATACCCAGTGATCCTCCACTCCGACCGAAGCTCAGGAAACAGGATCCCGCACTGCAGGAGAGCCCCGGACTCCATAGTCAGCCAGTTGCTGGAACGATTGTGATTGCTGTAATGAGTCATCAGATAATCCGCGTGATCACAGACCTGAGTCAAAAAAGACACCCAGTCCTCCCGCCCCCAGCTTTTCGACCGCCTGAAGGCCTCCATACAGGGAAGCCAGGAGGTATACATCCTCATAGCCGTCTCGATGGTCCGCCAGGCATGGCCCGGAAACTTAAACTTAGTCTCAAAGGTATCATCCTCCATAAAAGGCTTTGCCGGCCAGTACCGTTCAAACTCCCTCATCTGATGAAGAAACTCCTTCGTATACTTCTCGTCCCCCGTCATCACATAAGCCCTTGCAAGAGGCTGCCAGTAGATATGCCTGAACAAAGACCAGCTCCACTCATTATCCCTGGACGTGTCCGCCGTAGGATTAAAGGACCACTCGATCTCCCCCGGAAACTCATAGCCATAGATCTTGTGATTCATTACCTCTTCGGCCTCGCTTAGTATCTCATCATCCTCAAATCCCTTCATATCCTCTACGTCAAACAGATACTTAGGCCCCTTCCTGGTGCGGAAATGCTCCACCACTGCGTCCATACACCCCTCAAGGTCCCCCTTCTCATACAGCTCCCCCGCTCTCTCAAGCCCCGGCACACCAAAGTCCAGCCGGTCAAGCAGCTCTGCCATTCTATCCATATTCAAACTCCTTTCACAAAAAGGCACTGCCTCCGAGAGAGCGGCAAACCCGGTCCCCTCAGGTGCAGCACCTTAACTTCATTCATTAGTTGGCCATATAAGTATCATAAGCCTTCTGCATCATCTCAATCGCTTCCTCAATACCAAATGCCTTCAGCTGTGCGATGTAGCCGTCCCATTCGTCCATAGACACGGTGCCGGCGATAAACTGAGCTTCCATCTCATCAGATAAGGTCTTTACATTGTTCATAATATCCGCATAGCGCTCACTGTCCTCACTTGCAACAGATGTAGGCGGGAAGAAATGCTCACCCATGTCTGTCTTCTTGGACAGCTCCAGAGCTTCCTTCTGATTCTCCTGCTCATAGTACTGCTCGATATATCTTGGGTCCTGAATACATACGCCCGATGTGGAAGCCCTTGTGTAGGCAGCCAGCGCATTGGCTACAGACATTCCGTCAGGATTCTTCATGATCACGTCCGTGTACACAGGCTCGCCGTCCTTCATCTCGAAGGTAAGTCCCTCAATACCAAAGTTGCAGCACAGATTGCCTTCCTCACTGTACATCCAGTCCAGAAGCCACGCAGCAGCCTCCACATTCTTGCACTGGCTGGTAATGGCAGCAGACACACCGGATTTGTCAAATACCTGGTTCATCTTGGAGAACTTGGCATTCTTGCCCTTGGTGGAGGTTACGGGAACCGTAGAGCGGATATCCTCCTGGGTAATCTCCGGATTCGCCTCATTCATAATCTGGGTGTACTGTCCAAGGCCCTGGCCAAAGGGAGCATAAGCCACTGCGCTCTTCTCCGTGGTAAAATAAGTCTGATTGGAGGACTTGTCGTCCACCAGCCAGTCACGGTTGATTAAGCCCTCCGCATACCAGTCGCGGAGCTTGCTGATCATCTCTTTTCTGCTGTCCTCGATGAGTCCGTGTTTCACTACGTCATCCTCTACATAGAAGTCGCCCCAGTTGTCAAAGCCCGGTGACCACACATCCTTCAGCCACTCATTTCTGGTGACAAAGGGAACCTCAAAGCCATGGTCCTTGTAAGCTCTCAGCACGGTCTCCCACTCGTCAATGGTCTCCGGAAGCTCCAGCCCCATCTCATCCAGAACATCCTTTCTCAAAAGCATGCCGGAGCTGAACTGAGTTACATTGGGCTGCTCCGTTCCTCTTAAGAAGGGGAAGCAGTAATAATGTCCGTCAGAAGTCTTCACCATACGGTCAACATCCGGATGGTCCGTCATGGTCTTTATAAAATTAGGAGCATATTGAGCCATAACCTCATCCAGCTCGATAATCACGCCATCATTAATAGCCGCACCTGGCCCTCCCGGATAGGCAGTCCATGTATGCTCGATAATATCCGGATACTCCCCGCTGGCTACCAGAATGGAGAACTCCTCCTTCTCAGAGCCGACAGTGGGATGAATAAACTCAATCTCGATTCCCGTCTGTTCCTTAATATATTGTGCCCATGGCGTATCCCCCAGGTTGGGATAAGTAGCAGACACATTGGCATTTAACTTGGTCCACCAGGTCAGCTTGGTTCCCTCATAAGGCTTGTCGGAAGCCGCCGGAGCCTCGGTCTCTGCCGGAGCGGCACTCGTTTCCCCTCCTGCCGCCTGTGTAGGCGCCGCCGTAGTCGGTGCTGCCGTTGTAGATGTAGCAGCGCTCTGTGAAGAGCCGCATCCTGCCAATGTAACAGCCGCCATAGCCGCCGCCATGGCCATTGCACTTACTTGTTTTACTGTTTTCCTCATAATCTTACCTCTCCTTTTCTTATTTTCGGCATCCCTACCCCCAAAGGGCTGAATACCATATATAATCCCAGCCTCGTCTTCTCACAAGGACAAGCCGCTGTTCATATTCCTCTTCTTCCCATCCTGCCTCATACCCTGCACAACAGCCAAGCCCAATGTACAAGCTCCTGCCGGCCTGGCTTATTTCATGCGGCAATCATGAATCCCAGCCATACGGCCCGCTGCACGCGGCAATCATGGAGCAGCCCGCCTGCCCGGCTCATTTCACCCGGCAATCATGAATCCCAGCCCGCCCCTGCCTCGGAGGGCATCACCTGCTCCTCATAACACCGGTTAAACACATCCTCCAAGTTCAGAATCCGGCAGAACCGGTCCCCATCCTCAGACACATATTCCAGTTTTTCCTCCTGAAGCTGCACCACGGACAGCTGTACCAGACTGTTTACCGCCTCCAGGTGAGGCACGGCGCACTGAATGGTGCACACCGGATGTCCCCCGGCCCTCACACACTCAATGGCATCATACAGCTTCTGAAGCCGCTCCCCCTTGGGAATCTGGCCGTAGCTGTACTGACTTCCATCCTTCATAACCGCCACATATTCCATAACCGGCCCCTGACCGAAATCCTTCCCATAATAAATGGTCCCCTTGTCAAATAAAAATTCTGACACAGGCCCCAGCTTTTTCGCCTTCAGAGCATGGCTGGTATAATAATAAATAGGGACTCCCTCTTTCGTCCTTGCGCACACCGCCGCCGTGTCATAATTCTCCACCTGGCTGTTGGCCCGGTAAAGCTCCCCGGTCACCTCCGAAAGCTGTGCCGCCCGGTCCATACTGTCTCCCAAAAGAAAGGTCATATTCTGAAACTGGTGGGCACAGGCATTGTTAAATGGACTGTCATTGACCATATACCCGCCTACCCGGATCTTCCCGGCCCAGTTGTTCCGTTTATAATAGTTCTCCCCTCTGCTCATGGCATGAAGAGCCTTAAAAGCCACAGGCCTTCCGAATCTTCCCCTTAAGATGTCCCTCTTCATGGCCAGCACATCCCCGGAATAATTCAGCTGATATCCTACGGACACGAACCGTCCCGTCTCCGCCTCCACTGCCAGAAGCTCCTTCGCCTCCTCCACAGAAGTACACACCGGCTTCTCCGTCAGCACATGGGACCCATGGCGTAAGCAGGCGATGATCTGATTAAAGTGAAGATGAATTGGTGTGGAGATGACCGCCAGGTCTGCCCTGTGCCCCTCATAGAATTCCTCCGGCGTCTCAAAAAGCGGAATCCCTCTCTCTTTAATAGCCGGAAATTTCTCCTCTGCATCCGGCATCACCTCACAAATCCCTGCAATCACAGCCGAGGTGACATTTTTTTCTGTCAGTTCCTTTATGTAATTTGTACCGTAACCACCGATACCAATAAGAAGAATACTCACTTTTTCCATATCTTCCGGCCTTCCCATTGTCTATTATTGCTTAATTTTCCCATGTCTTTTCTATATCCACCATAACATTTTACTAATTCTTTGTAAATTGACAGTATTTTTTTCATATGTCAATTTCTGCAAGGCCTTAATTTTTCGGCATTTCCTGATTATGAGGCACTGATTTCTCCTAAGATTTTGCCATGCGGGGTACATATCCCTGTAAAAGAAAAAAGCCCTGCTGATTCTCATCTTTTCTGAAAATCAGCAGGACTTTTATACAATTAAATCTTCACACATTCCTGTATAAATTTGCAAACTGGGCCAGCTGGATTCGAACCAGCGAAATGCAGGAGTCAAAGTCCTGTGCCTTACCGCTTGGCGATGGCCCAAAAACTCATATCAGAGCACACTCTATGATAGCATATTTATTACATCTTTGCAATACAAAAACATTTCAAAATATTGTCAAATATGCCGCAACAACTGTACTGACAGTGACATCTTCCTTTCTGTCCAAATCTTTGCCCTGAAAACAAAAAACACCCACTCAGTAGGTGTTTCTCATCAGGTGGATAAAGGGACTCGAACCCTTGGCCTCCAGAGCCACAATCTGGCGCGCTAACCAACTGCGCCATACCCACCATATATTTCATACAATCCCTTGTATGAAACGAGCCTGAAGGGATTCGAACCCCCGACCCACGGCTTAGAAGGCCGTTGCTCTATCCAGCTGAGCTACAGACTCGTAAGCGGGTGATGGGAATCGAACCCACGTGTCCAGCTTGGAAGGCTGGTGTTCTACCATTGAACTACACCCGCATAACTTAGCTTGCGCAATCGGGGTGACAGGATTCGAACCTGCGACTTCCTGGTCCCAAACCAGGCGCTCTAGCCAAACTGAGCCACACCCCGATATGTACAAAAAGTACCTTTTCACAACGCAAGAGTTATTATATACTAATCACCAATTCTTGTCAACTACTTTTTTGCACACTTTGCAATATCTTTTCCCATCTAAAGGTATTTCTGATCATAGTCGAGATTTCCGTCCCCCCTGACGGTTATAACCATATAGGACGGTCTGTGTCCTTCCTGTCTCGGATAAGACAGACTTCCCGGATTCAGCACGATAACACCATCCACCAGATCTAAAAAAGGTCTGTGAGTATGACCGTACATAGCCATATCGCACCCCCGGCTCTTGGCCTCATCCGCCAGGCCTTCCGGCCCCATACTCACGCCATAATAATGGCCGTGGGTTAAAAGGGCTCTGTGAGATCCGATCTCAAGTTCCAACTCTCTGTCAAGCTTAGAAAAGAAATCATTATTTCCCATAACCATAGCCATCATGCAGTGTTCTCCTGCCCACTCCGGAATCCAGTACTCGCTTCCCTCTGCGTCTCCCAGATGGATCAACATGTCAAAAGGCTTCTCCTGCTCTATCACAGCTTTTAGATTATCATCTTTCCGGTGGGTGTCGCTGACAACCAATATCTTCATCGGTCTTCCTCCCTATACAGGCTTTTTAATTTCTCTTTCATGGCTTCCAGGGCCTTCCCCCGGTGGCTGATCTCATTTTTCTTCTCAATGGGAATCTGAGCTGATGTCATGTTATATTCAGGAAGATAGAATATAGGATCATAACCAAATCCTCCTGTACCTGCCGGGGCACAGGCGATAAGCCCCTCTACGGTTCCCTCTGTGTGAAGCACAGTTCCGTCAGGAAGCACGGCGGCAATGGCGCTGACAAACCGGGCTGTCCGTTCCTCCTCTTTTGCATCCTTTAACCGGTCGATGATCACCTGGTTCTTAATCTCATAAGGGGTATCCTCCCCCAGATAACGGGCCGAATAGATCCCCGGTTCTCCGCCCAGATAGTCAACCACCAGGCCGGAGTCATCTGCCAGTACGATTTCTTTTGTGTGCTGCCACACAGCCTTTGCTTTGATGGCGGCATTTTCCGCAAACGTACTGCCGTTTTCCTCGATATCACAGGATGCGCCTGCTTCTTTCATGGAGATGACTTCCATCCCCAGATCCGCCAGAATCAGCCGCACTTCCCGCATCTTCCCTTCATTTGCTGTTGCAAATATAATCCTGTGTCTCATCTCTTATCCCCTCATCTTTGTGTCCCTGACCGCCTGTCTGTGTAGGCCTTCAGACACAGATTGCATTCATAGCGTTTCTCCATAGGTTCCCATTTGATTCCGTCAGGGCTGATATACCCCTGACCGTCGGTCACATCCGCTTGTTTTGTGGCCTCATCCGCCTGATACTCCACTGCCAGAGGGTGAACTGCCCCCGGCGTCTCGATCTCAAGAATCACCGCAAACTCCTGGCCCGGTTCCAGCTTTGCCGGAATCTTTACAGGAACCGTATAAAATCCGCTGTACGCTGTCTTTCCCTGAGCTGCCATATACCTGTTCTCAAAACCGGTCTCGCTGTCCGCCGGACAGCACAGATAAATCCTGTATGAAGTGTTGTCTCCCACTGCATAGAATCCCACAGCCTTCAGCTCTTCCTGCTCCCTGGCCCTGTACACGTTGGCTCCATATGCCTTCTCTTTCCCATATCCCACCTGGCCGACCCAGCCGCAGAGGTCGCTCTGATAAATATTGTCGTAATTATGGGGGGCTTCCGCCTTCGTGTAAACCAGATTATTGCTTCCGATATTGCTGTCGTAATAGGACACATAAAAATATCCCTTATCCCCAAAGCCCTCTCCCCAGCTGCTGACACACAAAAATGCGCCGTCACCCTCCGGCTCTGTCTGAAAATTTTCTCTCGGATAATGATCATCCCATCCTGTGATCACAATATCATGGTTGGGAATCTGGTTCCCCTGATAGCAGTAAGAATTAGCAGCTTCATTATAATATATGGAGCGGCTCTGAGAGCCGGTTATGGATGTATACAGAGAGCTTTGAACTCCCCCATTTAAAAATACGGCTTTTTTGATGGCTTCATAATCCTTGGGAGGCAAAATCTGAATCTCCTGCACATGAACTGCCGGTTTCAGTCCTTCCGGTGATACACCGTCTCCGTAAGGATCCTCTTCCTCCAGCACCGGCCCCTGCCATGCCAGAAGATACGCCATGGACATAGTATACTCTCCGCCCTCCCTCTGCTCCAGGGAAAAACCATTGTGAAGAGACATATGGTCCGCCGAGAATTCTCTTAAATCCCCAGGTCTTAAGGCTGTCTCCAGAGCTGTCAATGAAGCAAAGGACCAGCAGGTTCCATAATTTCCCTGATCCCTTACTCTTGTGCTGCGCCCCATCCGGCGGTAATCATAAGATGAAGGCAGTTTCCGGCATTTGTAAGGTTTTTTATCTTCCAGATAAACCCGTCTGCTTCCAAAAACCATATGAGCCTCATATCCGAACTTCTCGCAGATAACCCTTAAGGGTATATAAGCTTCTCCCGCCCTCATGGTTCTGACGGTCAATTCCACACGGCTGCCCCCTTCCTGAAGGAGAATATGTCCGTCAGGATAAAAAAGCACACTGATTTCCAGGACCTGCCTGACAAATTCTTCCGGAACCAGGATTTCCGTGGAGCCCTTTTTTTGTATCAAGGCCTCCCACAGCCCTTCCTCCGACACGACAAAAAGCTTTTCCGGCTCCAGAAGTCTTTCCATATCATATCTTAATGGTATTCCTTCCGCAGCCGCAGTCCGCCGTTCCCCTGCCATACAGCCTATAACCCCTGCACCGCCGGCCAGCAGAAAGCATAGGATAGCTGCCATGACCTTTCTCATGTATCTCAAGCTTGTTCCCTGTTTCGTGCAGGCGGCTTTGGTCCAAGAAACTGATAGAAGTAAGTCTTCATCATTCCATTGTAGATTTTCCGGTTTTTATCTGCCTTCCTTCCAATATATCTCTCGGCATCTTCATAGGCCGTAATAAGATATGCAGACCATGAATCCAGGGCCCTTACTCGTTCCCCGAATTCCCTGTACAGCGCCGGCAGATTTTCTTTTTCCTCAATTCTCTCCCCGTAGGGGGGATTGGTAATGATAAAACCGTACTTTTTGGGATGGCTTAAGGCGCTTACAGATCTCTGCTGAAAATGTATCATGTGACCCACACCTGCAGACTCTGCGTTGGCCCTCGCCGCCTTTATAATGTCTCCGTCAATGTCATATCCCTGGATATCCACATCTATCCTATCATCTGCAAGTTCATTGGCTTCATCCATAACATCATACCAGCACTTTTTTGAGATCAGATTCCCCCAGTCCTCCGCCAGAAACGACCGATTCATTCCCGGTGCCATGTTAGCTGCCATCATAGCCGCTTCGATGGGAAATGTTCCGCTTCCGCAGAAAGGGTCCACCAGAATCCGATCCTTTTTCCAGGGTGTCAGCATGATCAAGGCAGCCGCCAGGGTTTCCGTAATGGGCGCTTTGCTGGTCAATGTCCGGTATCCTCTCTTGTGCAGAGAATCACCGGATGTATCAATGCCCACGGTCACTTGATCTTTATACAAAAAGACTCTTACCGGATAACTGCTTCCTGTCTCAGGAAACACCTCTGTCTTATAAGCGGTCTTCATCCGCTCCACCATGGCTTTTTTCATAATCCGCTGAATGTCCGACGGACTAAACAATTTGCTCTTAATGGAAGAAGCCTTGGCGACCCAGAACCTGCCGTCTTTGGGAATCAGTTCTTCCCACATAATGGCCTTGGTATTCTGGAACAGCTCTTCAAATGTCTCCGCCCGGAAACTTCCGGCTTTTAAAAGCACTCTTTCAGCTGTGCGCAGAAATACATTGGCCCGGCACACTGCCTCCCCATCGCCCAGGAATGTGACCCTTCCGTCCTCCACCTGGGTAATATCATACCCCAGGTCTATAATCTCTCTCTTCAGTACTGCTTCCAGGCCAAAATGGCATGGTGCGATCAGTTCATATCTTCCCTTCAACGGTATCTCCTTTATCCTGTTTCCCTTTACAGAGCGATCTCCTTCACCTTGCTGCCTTCAAAATCATAGATGGTAAATACATGTTCGTCAAGAATACCATAGCTGTTAGGGCTTCCCCCTTTCGGAAGAGATACAGATCCCGGATTCAAGAGGTAACCATCCCCCATAGGCTCTGCCACCGGCAGATGAATATGGCCATGAATGAGCACATCTCCAGGCTGCATAGGCGGCAAAACTTCTTTATTATATATGTGGCCGTGTGTTGCATAAAAGATCCTGCCGTTTAAAACCAGCAGAGCATAGTCCGCCATCATAGGAAATTCCAGCACCATCTGATCCACCTCTGAATCGCAGTTTCCTCTCACTGCATAAATCTCGTTCCTGTACTCATTGAGCATGGACAGAACCTGCTTCGGCTCGTACTCTTTAGGGAACTCGTTGCGCGGACCGTGGTACAGAATATCCCCCAAAAGAATCAGACGGGCAGCCCCCGACTTTTTATAAGCTTCCAATGTCTTTCTGCAAAAATATGCTGAACCATGAATGTCAGATGCAAACATGTATTTCATTATTCTTCCTCCTGCTTATCATTTCTGTTAACATTTTAAAGCCCCTGCAACTATCTGTCAACAGATTCCGTCAGTGTATCAGATACTTTCCCCTGTATGCCGCCAGCCCGCAGGCCGTATTGACAACCATATACCCTCTGGCGGACAAATGGTTGCAGGCCAGCATACTCAAACTTCCTCTTGCACAGTACAAAACCATAGGAATGCCCTCTGCACGTTCCAAGGTTCCTTCTTTAAGCATTCTCTCCAATTCCTCATAGGGAATATTGACCGCACCTTTCAGATGAGAATATTCATAAGCGTTTCTGCTCCTCAAATCAATCAGTTCCATAGGTCTGCCGCACATAATCCAGCAATCCAGTTCCCGCATACTGATAGTCGGATAATTCATCTTCCATCACCTGTCCTTTTCTTACTATCAGTATATGTAAAAAGCCGTCCCATGCTCATGGGGCGGCTTCGAGGCGTCAGACTAACGCTGATTGTTGTTCTGACTCTTATTCTGATTGCTGTTCTGGCTGTTATTCTGGCTCTTGTTCTGATTACTGTTCTGGCTGTTATTCTGGTTGTTGTTCTGATTGTTGTTGTGGCAGTTTCTGGAATCTTCCATATCATTGTAGTTATTTCTTGCCATGGTATTCATACCTCCTGAAAAATAATTTTTGTTACAGGACTAGTATGGCTGCATTGCACTGTTTTATACTTGGAATTGCTTTTTTTTCACAATTATATTATAATGGAAACGGAGTATGGGTTTCCCTTAAGCCCAAAATCATCCTTATAAAAAGATGGATACTCCCCTCGAAGGAGATCTGTATTCGCAGATTTCCTCTAAACCGTATTTCCATACGGCTGTCAGAAAGAGCCAGGCACCCCCTGCCTGGCTCTTTCTATATCCTTATCTAACCTTAATCCCCTAACATGTTCTTTATCTTTGCCGGAGCTCTGTAATTCCATGGCGACACTTTGATTCCTGTCTTTTCTGTGGAAGCATGAACGACTTGTCCATTCCCTATGTACATGGCCACATGGTTGATCCGGCCTCCCTTGCCATAAAAGACTAAATCTCCCGGTCTCATCTGGTCAGCACTTACATCAATTCCCTGCTGAGCCTGGGCTCTTGAACTCCGGTTGATGGGCACTCCTGCACCGTGGAGCATCACATAGCTGGTAAAACCTGAACAGTCCGCTCCGGTGTGAGGGTCGCTGCCGCCTGCACGGTATCTTCCTCCCACAAACTGGAGAGCGTAATCCACTAACTCCTGTCTGCGCCCATTGGCAATATCCGCCTGTTTCAACTGCTCCGCTGCTACAGCATTCTCGCTGGCCTCCAGTTCTTCCTTATCGATGACGGACACGCCGTCCTCCTTAACTGAGATATAGCCTGTGCCGTCGCCTACCTGAATCTCAAGCCATCCGTCGCCCTCATCGGAAAGAATATTATAGACCTCTCCCTGGGATGCTTCCTTTAATATGTCCCCAGAATCCATAGACACATATACCGGATGTGTCCCTTCTTCAATTTCAGCTATGTAGTCTCCCTGGCCAAGAGCCGGTCCCTTCATCACATCCGCTTTCGTCTCGCCGGCAGTTCCCAATGAAAGAACGCTGCACAGCATCAGTGTATACATTCCATATCTGAATTTTCTTTTCATATCCAAATCTCCTTACCATTAAGTACTGTTTTGATATCTTTTGTACTTATTTACAACTTCTTACACAGTATTACTATCCTGCGTTAAGTTGTTACAAATATGTTAACTTTTTAATAATTATATTTCATATTTATTACTTTGTCAAGAGAAATTAAATTTAAAATTGTTACATTTGGGTTGCAAAACGATTTTTCTGGAATTTTCGCTTATCCGGCAGGTTCAGAAAATCTTGACAACCATTTGTCCCCTGACTAAAATATAAGAAGTCCATTTTTCGATGGCAATTTTTAAGGAGGAAAAGATAATGAAAAGCAAACAGTTACACAACAGAATTTTTGCCGCAGCAGCAGCCGTTGCCTTGACATTGTCCATGACAGCCTGCAAAAGCAACACTCCGACAGCCAGTACTACAGCGGCTCCCGCAACTACGGCCGAGACCACCACAGCTGCCCCGGAGACAACCCAGGCCCCCGAAGGCATTTACAAAGCCGGTACTTATACGGCGTCAGCGCCCGGACTTAAGGGGGATGTAACCGTAGAAGTAACCTTTACCGCCGATGCGCTGGAAAAGGTGGAAATAACAGATCATCAGGAGACGCCGGGAATCGGCACCAACGCCGTTGACAAGCTGCCCGATGAGATCGTCAAGACCCAGTCCCTTGGAGTGGACGCAGTGGCGGGCGCTACCATCACATCCGATGCAATTCTGGCCGCAGTCGCCGACTGTGTTGCCCAGGCAGGCGGTGATGCAGAGGCCCTGAAAGCTGTAAAAGCAGAGACAACCACAGAAAAAACAGCAGAAAACCTTAGTGCCGATCTGGTAATCATCGGCGGAGGCGCAGCCGGAATGACAGCCTGCATGCGCGCCGAGGAATTAGATCTCAGTGTTATTCTGGTAGAAAAAATGCCCTTTATGGGCGGCGCTATCTCCATCAGCGGAGGCAACCAGGTAGTGATGGGATCGGATCTGCAGAAAAATGCCGGAGTTACAGACGACTCCGTACAGAGTATGTATGAGGATTTTATGAAAAACGGAGCAGATTTAAATGTGCCGGAACTTCTTACTTTATATGCAGAACATGTAGGCGAGACCAGCGACTGGCTCCAGGCCCAGGGCGTGACCTTTGACACGGAAGGCGGCCTGCATCAGCTGGCGGAATATTCCCATGACAGAGAACTTGCCTATACAGGAAGCGGCGCCGGCGCGGCAGAGGCCATGAGACAGGCCATTGCAGCTACGGATGCCACAGTTCTTTTGGAAACCCGCGCCGCAGAACTGCTCACAGATGAAAACGGCGCTGTAACCGGCGTGAAAGCCAGCAGCGACAGCACAGATTACACCATTGAGGCAAAAGCCGTTCTGATAGCCACCGGCGGTTACGGCAATAATAAAGAGCTTCTCACCGAAGAAATGCAGCAGGCACTTTATTATGGCCCTGTATCCTCCACAGGAGACGGTGTCATCATGGCTACAGCTGAGGGCATTGATGCCGATACTCGTCTCATGGAATACGGCAAGCGTTATCCTAACGGAATTGAAGTCTCTCAGGGAATTGCCAAATCTACTATTGGCGGCAACATTACAGGCTGGACCATGAGTGCAATCCTGGTGAACTCCCAAGGACAGCGCGTAGTCAATGAAAAAGCATCCAACCGCACTATTCTGGAGACCGAACTGAAACAGGAGGGACAGATGCTGTATCTTCTTATGGATGAAGAAACCTTCTCCGTATGGAAGACAAAGCTTGGAGGCGCCGGCATCAGCCAGGAAGATATTGATGGATATCTTAAGCTTAACGGTTCCGCCGCTCCGGTGTTCATCCATGGCGATTCTCTGGAAGAAGTTGCAGAGACAGCAGGCATGGATCCTGATACGCTGAAAGCCACGGTTGATACATATAACGGTTATGTACAATCAGGAAAAGACGAGGAATTTGGACGGCCGGCAGACTTTATGACTATGGAAATCGGCGACGGCCCTTATTACCTGGTAGAACAGAAACCACGTTTTGCCACGACCATGGGCGGTCTGGTAGTCAATGATCTTTTGGAAGTGCAGAACACTTCCGCTAAGACCATCACCGGCCTTTATGCGGCGGGAGAGGTAATCGGAGGCGTTATGGGCGACGATTCCCCTTCCGGAGCCAACAACGGCTGGGCTGTGACATCCGGCAAACTGGCAGCGGAACAGATTGCAAAAACATTACAGCCATAGGACGCCATTTCCTATAAAAAAACGCCTGTCATGGTTTCATCCGCCACGACAGGCGCTTTCTTTTTTAATATATGATTGATTCCGGTCTGTGGCCGGCTACCGCCGCCATATATTGCGGATAACGGTAATCACCAGCCAAATCATAAGAAGCGGACCTATGAAGGGGATCAGAATTGCAAAAATCCCTCCGATAATCGCAATCACAAGATAGATCACACCAAATATAATCAGGCCCAGCAATAACTTCCAGTACCACTTATCCAGGCGGAACACATGAAAGGGCATGCCCGTTCCATAAGGATTCTCCTCGTAACTGTCCCTCTCCTGCCCCTGGCCTCCGGCTCCTGTATATTCATAGCTTTCACTGCTCCGATACATGGCGGAACCGGCTCCGTCTGTCGTATCCTCTATGGTCCTGGCAATGAGCCTCGGGTCACCGATCTCTTCAATTACCTCCTCCTCAGTCCTGCCCTTTCGTACCTCATCTGTAATATATCCGTCATAATACCGTACATTCTCTTCCACTACCCCAGGAGGCACATCTCCTGTCAGTGCCCGTCGCAGTGTCTGAAGGAATTCTTCTTTTCTCATGAAACTCTCCCTTGATTGTCTGGTCACACATCGTAATCTTTTGTTTCTGTTTAGTTTACCATGATTCCTCATCAGGGTAAATGCCCACATTCTTAAATAATTATAAAATCTTTTCTTTAATTACGCCCTTCCGGTAAGCGCTTACCAATTCCTTTAAATCATTTATTTTTTCTGTCAATTCGCCGCCCAAATCCGTGTCTCCTACCATAACCCGTTTTTTCATCTTCTCCACTATGGTTACCTTAGGAGTATTTTTCTTTCCCGGACAGAAAGGCTTATGCTCCGCCAGAGCCAAATGTCTGGAATTATGAATCAGCGTATATCCGGCAATTCCTGTCTTGCTCTGATAGGCTTTTGACAGACCCCCGTCTATAATATACAGCTTTCCTCCGGCTTTTACCGGCGTCTCTCCGTCCTTAATCTTCACCGGCACATGTCCGTTGATAATATGGGAGTTATTTGTAGGAAGCCCGAATTCTTTCAGTATCTTATCACAATATTCTTCCCTGACGCTGAGCTGATAATAAGGGTTCATCACTTCTTTGTGGGTGGCCTTATCCGCAATAAAGTAATGTTCAAAGGTAGTCATCTTATCCTTGCCGTACAGAGGAGACTTTTTTCCGCACCACAGATACCACATAAAATCTCTGGCCACGGCTTTATCCGGATTAATCTCTGAGAAAAAATAGGCTCCCTGAACCATCTTGTCTATAAAATCCATAAGATTTTTCCCGGAATAGGATATGCCAAAAAATTCCAGCTTCTCAAAGCTTCCGTCCTTTTTCATAGGAATGCATCCATGATACAGCAGATTCTGATTACAGGACTTGTACATTCCGCCATGAGAATACAAAAATTTCACGTGTCTGTGAAGAAGCTGGCTGTGCTTAAAGGAAAGCTCAAGAGTATGGAGAAGCTCCTCCTCCTCGGCTGTCAGTTTCAAAGGATCTTTGGGATCAATGGTAGGGAACGATGTGTCAAGCATCTGGTACGTCTTTCCTTCTACCATAACGGTTCCGCTGTCAAAATCAACCTTCTCCAGAAGACGACGGTTGTCCATCTCATACTCCGGGTGGCGGCGGATGATCTGGCCCTCGATCTTAAACTGGATAACCGCAATGGCTTTGTGCATCTTGGCCACCAGCCCCGGATCTACCACATCATAAATATTTTCGTCCAAAATATGAGGAATAAACCTGGTACATGGATCATTTTTATAGACACTGGCAGCAAACATGGACAACGGCCTCAGATTAATGCCATAGCCGTCCTCCAGTACATCAAAGCTGTTGTAGCTGATGGCGATTCTAAGCACATTGCAGATGCAGGCCTGGTTTCCTGTTGCCGCTCCCATCCATGAGATGTCATGGTTCCCCCACTGGATATCCACATCGTGGAACTGAGCCAAAGCATTCATAATCAGATCCGCTCTGGGACCCCTGTCAAAAATATCTCCTATAATATGAAGACTGTCAATGGTAAGATTCTGAATCAACTCACAGAGAGCTATGATAAATTTGTCCGCCGTATCAATATCAATAATGGAACGGATAATCTCGCTGTAATAAACCCTCTTGTTCTCTCCGTTGTAATCCACATGCAGCAGTTCATCAATAATATAGGCAAATTCTTCGGGAAGCTTCTTGCGTACTTTTGATCTGGTATACTTGGAGGACACTACCTTGCAGATCTGCACCAGACGGTAAATGTTGATCCGCTTCCACTCATCCGTGGCCTTCCCTTCCATCATCAGCTGATGCATCACCTTATCCGGGTAATAGATCAGATTGGCCAGCTCTTCCTGGTCTTCTTCCGGAATTACATAGCCAAAGGTTTCCTTAATCTTTTCGCGGATAATTCCAGATGAGCTTTTTAACAGATGAATAAACGCCTCATGTTCTCCGTGGAGATCGCTGAAAAAATACTCTGTCCCTTTCGGCAGCCCCTTTATGGCGGTCAGATTAATAATCTCACTGGATGCCGCTTTGACAGTGGGATATTCTTTTGCCAAAAGTTTCAGATATGCTAAATCTCTCAATGTAATTTCCTCCCGCTTCTTGCATTTTTCCTACTGCTATAGTAACATAAATAGGACAAAAAGAAAAGGAGATGAAACCTGCCATGGAACAGCTTTATGTTTTGGGAACCGGCAATGCAACAGTAACTCGCTGCTACAATACCTGTTTTGCCATCCGCGATTTGGGTCAGCAGTTCTTCATGGTCGATACCGGCGGCGGCAATGGTATTCTGCGTATTCTTGAAGACATGCATATGGATCTGTCTCAGATTCACCATATTTTTATCACTCACGAACACACGGATCACCTTCTGGGAATCGTATGGCTTATCCGTGTCATAGCCACCCGCATGAAAAACGGTCAGTATAAGGGGGACTTACATATTTACTGTCATGAAGATCTGCCGGAAACGATCACTACCATCTGCCGTCTCACTGTCCAGGGGAAATTCTTTAAGATGATTGGAGACAGGATTCACCTCATTCCGGTACATGACGGGGAAACAGTCTCCATTCTCAATTATCCGGTGACATTTTTTGATATTCGCTCCACTAAGGCAAAGCAGTACGGCTTCACCGCAATTCTGGAGAACGGCCAGCGTTTTACCTGCTGCGGCGATGAACCTTTCAACGACTGCTGCATGGATTATGTCAGGAGAAGTGACTGGCTGACTCATGAGGCTTTCTGCCTTTACAGCCAGCGGGAAACCTTTAAGCCCTATGAGAAGCACCACAGCACCGTAAAAGATGCCTGTGAACTGGCGGAAACTTTGGGAATCCGGAACCTGATTCTCTGGCACACGGAGGACAAGAATATTGCAGACAGGCAGAAACTTTACCTGGATGAAGGACAGCCGTATTTTTCAGGCAAGCTGTATGTGCCGGAAGATCAGACCGTAATTGATCTGGAATAAGATTTGCGGTTCCAGGCATCACATACCCTGCTGCGTTTATAAGGTCATGACTTTTTCCGGTCATGGCCTGTTATTTTATGAGCCCTCCGGGGCGGTGCTTTCTGGTTCCGCTGTTCTTTCCGCGGCGGCGCCTTCTGATTCCCCTGTTCTTTCCGCGGCGGCGCCTTCTGATTCCCCTGTTCTTTCCGCGGCAGTGCTTTCTGATTCCCCTGTTCTTTCCGCGGCAGTGCTTTCTGATTCCCCTGTTCTTTCCGCGGCAGTGCTTTCTGATTCTTCCGTGTTCTCCGTCGGTATTTTCTGCATCGGCACCTCTCCGGGAAGAGCCGGATCCGCCATCTGATACACTCTGTAATATTCCTTTGTCTCCTGATTTTTCACGGTTTCGGACCGGTTCATAGCTAAAAATTTTACAATCTCGTAGCAGTTAATCCATATCTCGTTATTTCCTTCTTTCTGGGACTCGTCAAATATCAGCTGAATCCCAAAGTGAAGATGGGGATCATCAATGTTGTTGGTATTCTCTGTCCGGCTGTAGCCTGTGCGTCCCAGATACCCGATCACATCTCCTGCCTGAACCACACTCCCCTCTTTGAGAGACTTATGATAAGGATAATTCTTTCTCAAGTGGGCATAGTAATAGTACCTTTTCCCGTCAAAGCTTCGGATTCCCAGCCTCCAGCCTCCGTATTGATTCCAGCCTATGGCCTCCACATAACCGGATTCCACACATATGACAGGGCTTCCCACCTGCCCCATCATGTCATGACCCAGGTGCTGGCGTTTAAATCCGTAGCTTCTTGCTGCTCCAAAGTCATCATAATCATTGTAGGGATAATTCTTTGCTATGGGAGAAAATGCTTTTAGACCATACTTTGTCACCCATACCATGCCGTCCTCCTGATTTTCTTCCTTCAGCGCAAAATCCGGCGCTTTCGACTCAGGAATCTGAATCCGGAATTCTCCTACCATCCCTCCTAAAACCGCTGTATAAGCTTCAAGGTAGTAGGAATAGTATTTCATATCTTTGGTGATATCTTCCATCTTTTCCCCTGCAAGAATCCGATCTGCAATGGCTTTCATATCCGCCTCTTTATACCTGGAAAAATCACCGCCGTATCGGGCGCCCAGATAAGCCAAAAGTTCTATCCAGTTCAGGTGGATTTCTGAACGATAGGTATCCACGTCATACCGAAATGCCTGCTGCATTGCCTCCCTGGTCACCTGAAAGTCCACCCATTTGATAAATTCTTTTTTCTGCTCTTCCCTTTCCCCTTCCTTTTCCTCTTCCTTCCCGCCGCTTTTATCCCCGATCACACCGCTTACGGGAACACTGCCGGCAATCTGCTGTCCCACAGGCGACAACAGTATCAGGAATGCAGCCAATACCACAGACTCTAAAGCAATAATTAAATGCACCAGCTTGGGCGGACGGTTAAATTCCATTTGCAGTTTCCTTTCCATCATCTTAAACGGAAGATATGTTCTTTCTAATACCGATTATAAGAAAAGGATATGCTGTATTATTTCGAAATAGACTTTAACTCATAGTAAAAAATGTACTGCTGTAAAACTCCCTGACACCCTTTGTATCTCTTTTTCGGAAATCCTCTTTTATAATGAGCCTGCAATGCCTGACTGATATGGGTATCCACAGGAAAGGCTTCCAGATGATGAAGGGCGAACAGGCAGATACAGTCCGCCACTTTCTCTCCCACCCCAAACATCTTCAGCAATTCCGCTTTTGCCTTCTCATAAGACATTCCTCTTATCTCTTCCAGATTCATCTCACCTGAAACCACCCTTCTTGCTGCCTGCACCACATATTTGCTCCGATATCCCAGGTTACAGGCCATCAGGGCATCATCCGTCAATTCTGCCAGAGCCTGCGGGGTCGGAAAACCATAATAAACGGCTCCGCAGGGAGTATTCATCTTTTCCCCATATGTTTTACAGATATTGTCAATACACCGCCTGATCCTTATGATATTATTTTGCTGGGAGATCAGAAAGGAAACGATCATCTCCCAAAGATCCTGACGGAGAATTCGAATTCCCAGACCAAATGCGGCAGCGTTGAGAAGATATGTATCTCTAGGGCTGATCCGCCGGATATACATTCCATAATCCTGTTCCAGGTCAAAATACCCTTTCCAAAAACTGTCAAATTCCACCTGGCTGCAAAAAAACCGACAATACTCTCCCTTCTGTGCCATCTCCAGATACTGATCCCCCGCAATCACTTCGTATCTGCTGTCTTTCAGGAAAACATTCTCATCTTGAATTTCATTTATGGGCTTCATGCGAAAACACTGCCCTGACTGGCAGATTTGCTCTAAATTAAAATGCGGATTCCTTATTTCCACCATACCACCCCCGCCTTTCGATTCTTTTTTATGCCATCGGCTTATACCCGCCCTAAACTTTAACCGAATCTTCCTACGTCCTCATTCCTCACCGATTCCCCTGCCCCCACATACTTCCGTTCCATCTGATGCCGCAGCTTCCGATTCTCCACCGTATCGAATATAATGGAAAAATCGTAATCCTCCGGATACATCTCCTGGTCCTTAACCAGCAGTTTGATCCGTTTGTGGTTCACCCATATCTTTTTGCCGGGCATCTGAATTCTTAGGACCCCTCTCTCATTGGCTGCCTCACAGACAATGCCGATCTTCTTGTCCGGGTACACCATGACGCTGTCGCCCCGTGTTGATCCTGGGCTCCAATAGTGTCCGCTTCCTGATATGCGGCTTATAAATGTTCGGGATTAAAATGTTTGTAAGGCTCTGCTCCACGGCAGAGCTTTATTTTTCATTAGGAGGAACTGCCCTTGCTCTCAGCGCAGTTATATTTTTTATCCGACCAGTATTATCTTGATTTTCCTGATGATAAGCTGATGAAAAACAAAGATATGATTGACGGTATACCCTGTAGCCGTCCCTGTTTCTTTACTTTTTCCGATTAAAAAAATCCTGATATTTATTGGATAGTTCCTATTTCTTCAAAATATGAAAAATTTTAAAAAATCGAACATGATAATGATGCGCCCGAAGAACAGCTTCGGGATAAATAATACCTACGCAAACAACTCCCTATACAGCCTCCTGGCATAGTTATCCGTCATGCCGCTGATATAGTCCGTAACCATAAGCATCCGAAGGTAGAGCCTGTCGCCCCCGCCCTTCCCCTCTGCCTCCCCGTGGTACATGGACTTATAAAACCCGGATATAATGTCCATGGTTCTTCTGTCAATAAATGTCATCTCTTCCTTCGTATCATACTTCACCGCTGCCGGCATAAACTGGCCCAGAAGGGACTCTATGACCCGTCTTCCGAACAATTCCGTCTTAATCTTCACCGAACTGGTATAGATTACGTTCTCGCTTAATCTGGCGATAGCAGAGATAATATGACCGGAGACCGTCCCTTCAAACAGATCCCCCTTAAGACAGCCTTCCATAATACGGTCATAATGCCTTACAAACATAGAGGCAGCATCCTCGATCATGGCCTTCTGCATATGCTGATTCCATCTCTGAACTGCCGTCAGCTCCGGTTTTCTCCTCCTGCACCTTACCTCCTCCTCATAAAGCTCCTTAAGGCTCTCCATCCGGGTTCGGACTTCCCGCTTTGTATCTCCTTCCTCCATTTCTTCCAGATACTGCCTCAGGCCGTCTATAATCCGGGGCAGAGTCAGAACCTTTTTTACCATGGCGTCTTCCAGATCCGAAGTTCTGTATGCAATATCATCTGCCGCCTCCAGAAGGTAGGACAGAGGATGACGGCGTCCTTCCATGCCTGTCTCCCGGTTAATCCTGTCAAACAGTCCTTTTTCCGCACAGTTGTACCCCATCTTCTTATATCCTGCCGGATTGCCGTTCTTTAACTCCTCCGATGAGACAGGGTATTTGATAATGGCGGCCAGGACCCGGTAGGAAAGATTAAATCCCTCCATGCGCCCTAAATAAGGAGTCTTGGACAGGAGCCTTAGGGACTGGGCATTACCTTCAAAATGATACAGATCCTCCTTCTGCCCCTCTGACAACAGCTCTGTCACCTTTCGGTCTCCTAAAGTCATGGCCCCTAAGTGAGCCTGAAACCACTCCCTCACCGCATACTCCCCGAAATGCCCGAAGGGAGGATTGCCGATATCATGGACCAGCCCGGCACACAAAAGCACATCCGAAAATTCTTTCTCCCCATGGTGTTCAAACCATGGATCTCTTCTGCTCTTTTTCAGCTGCCAGAACACATACTCCCCCAGCTTCTTTCCCATAGCAGACACCTCCAGGGAATGGGTCAGACGTGTTCTCACATAGTCGTCCTCCTCCAAAGGGAACACCTGGGCCTTGTCCTGAAGCCTCCGAAACAAGGTGCTGCAGATAATCGTGTCATAATCACTGCGGTATATTGTCTCTTCCTCCTCAGACGGTGTAAATCGCTTTCCGGTAAGCAGCCTTTCCCATTCCATAGACAGTTATCTCCTTATCTGTTTTCCGCAATCCCCCCCATGATGCCTGAATCAAAAAGCGGGGAGAGTTACAATCATGACATATATTTATGGTATTTGCAAGTATTATTTACAGAAATCCTCCTTCTATGAAAAAAGCAGCCGGACTGCCGAAGTCCTGCTGCTTTTTTCTTCTTCGCTATGCCAGGGAGCCCATAGGGTCCCAGGGCTTTAATTCAATAGGTTCTTCCCCAAGCGCCGCCAAAAGCTCCTGGGAGAGATATTTCTTATGTACCACCGCCTGATAGGTATAAGCCTCAAACCACTTGTCACTCATGACAAAGTATCCTTTCACTCCGGCGTCGTCACCCCAGCTGTTCTCGATCTTAAAACGGTTGGGCTGCCCCTTATCGTCAAAATTTACGCCTACGATTACCATAGCGTGATTCATGGCGCTGTCACGGTAATCCAAGCCTTCTTCTTTAGTAATGCCAAAGCTCATACCACCCAGTATGTCTCCGTACCGGTAGGTGTCCGGGTCCCAGATTCCCTGCTTCCTGTCGCCGTATTTGGAACAGTCGCTGCCGAACCACACTGTCTCTCCATCCTTTAGCTGACTTACTACCAGAGACTTAAAAGTATCCATATCCACATTGAGATGGCGGACGATTCCCTCCACCACATTGCCAAGATACTTAACGGTAAATGACTTTCCGTAAGGTTTGTCCGATGTGGGAGCATTGATGATGCTCACATACTCGTCCAAGTCTATGTCCACATATTTCTCGTAAAAGCTGTGGGGAGTCATGGCGCGGTCGCAGTGATATTCCTTGTTCTTATCCCGATACTCAAAATCAAACACATCTGCCGGCCTGCCGAAACAGATACACAGAGCATTGTACATCTCCTTCAGCATCTCTTCCTTTCGGAGCTGCGGATCCTCGCCTGCTGCCACCATCTTTCTCAGTTCCACGGCATCCTCACGGAGCTTCATGTTCAGCATACGGGACATAACTCTGGTGGATGAGGACTGGCATGTCTCCGGCATGGCGCTTTTGGGCACCACTCCGTATTTTTTAATGAGCGACACCACCATATCCCATTGTCCGCCATCGCTGATTCCCTGAAGAACCCAGTCCAGCACCCGATCCCCCACCTTAAGATCAGCAGTATCAATGACAGCCTCCAGGAAATAATTAATTTTCTCAAACTTATCCCAGAATGCAATGTAATTCTGAGACAGTTCCATAGTCTCCATGTTGCAGTTCTTTGCCGCCGCTTTCCGCAGGACATTCATGGCGGCAAAGATCCAGCAGCGGCCGCTGGCCTTTTGAGAAGTCACATCCGGGCTGCTTAAGTCGATGGAAAAGGTCATGTCCAGCTTTCTGGCGGCTTCCCCGTCAAATGCCGCATGTTCCAAATCAGTCTTTGAGAGGGCGCAGGTCATGGCTTTGCAGAGCCTGTTGTCCTCATACTCCTTAGCACACTGTCTGATGAATTCTTTCGTAATGGGTTTTGCGCTTTTCATTGGTGTTTTATCCCTCTGTCTTTTCTCTTTATTTAATGCAATCATTATTTTATCATTTTTTTTGGAAATTTCAATACCCGCCCATCCATATCAGTTCCCTGCCATCATCTCAAACTTCTCCATCAGTTCCTGCCATCTCTTATCCCCCTTTAAGAACCCAAATGTCTTCTCATCCCTAAAGAAAAACAGAAGCGTTTTCTTTATATCCCCCAGGAATCCTTCACTGACTCCTTTCCATGCCATATGTTCATAGAGAGGGGAAACGCAGTAATGGCATATATCATCTGCATTTGCGGCCATCTCTTCCACTATCCCTATGGTTGTCTCCACATCCTTTTCTGCCACTGCCAGTTCGAGGCCTATGAAAACCTCATGATACCTGCCTCTGTCCAATGCCTTCGCTGTCTGACTCCATTTCTCCACGATCATATGAGCCCTCTGCCTGTCTCCCTGCTGTGTATCCAGCTGATAAATACCCCCAAATACCATGTTCAGACTCCCATAGGCGGAAAACAGCAGTTCCTCATAGGCCCGGTATGCCTCCTTTACCCTCCCTGTCTTACTGTAAATCAATGCCTGTTTCCGCTTTTTCTCCGGATTCTGATCAGAAACATAAGCCAGATAGGACTCTGCCTTCTCATACTCTTCTTTTCTCAGCCAGAATCCAAACAGAGAATCAGCAGCTCCCAGGCGGGTATCCTCATCTCCCTCTGTCAAAGCTCTGACATACCATTCCCTGATGACCTCTTCATACTTTCCACTATCCGGGATCTCATCCGTCAAAAGGCGGGCATTGAGTACAACTGCCGTCTGCCACAGCAGCTTCCCGCAGCCAGGATATTCCTCCAGGTACTTCTTTGCATACTCAAAGACCTTCTCATAGGGTTCTTTTCTCAGCATTACATCCACATCACAGATAAATCCGTTGATCTCCTCCTGGGTCAGTTCCTCCCGAAAAGACAAAAGCCCATCCACTGTAATGCCTAAAAGCCTGGCAATAGGGGCAAGCAGAAGGATATCCGGCATGGAATTGCCGTTCTCCCATTTGTTCACCGCCGGAGTGCTGACTCCAAGACGGACCGCCATCTCCTCCTGCGTGATCCCTTTCTTTTTCCTGTATGTTCGTATTACCTCGCCTATTTCCATTCCCGCAGTCTCCTTTTTCAGAATTTCCGTAAACATGCGCCAAATTCTGCGCTTACTTTATGATACCAGGTCTTCACCTGCATCTCAATTGAAGAAAAGTTAAAAAAAAGGCAATAAAATTAATTGCCATTTAATATTGAATTTCTTCCTAAATTTCACTATACTAAATTACATGATGTCGGGGTCAAAAGATCTTTTGACCCTGGCATTATCATATTATTTATTAATTGGAAAAGGGGTAGAGAGATGGATAAAAAAATCTTTGGAATTGACATCGGAGGTTCCAGTGTAAAATATGGTATCGTAGACCACAATGGCGCCATTACAGACAGAGACACCTTCCCTGTCTCACCGGATATGGGACGAGAGGCATTCCTGAACCGTCTGACCCTGATATGCACGGAAGCTAAAGCAAAAGGAATTCAGGGACTCGGAATCTCATCTCTGGGATTCGTAGATTCCCATCTTGGAGTGATCACAGACGGTGCGGAAAATCTTCCTTTCCTGATTCATCTTAACCTGAAAGATGCTCTTGACTCACTCTTTCCCAGAGATCATATCTCCATTCACAATGATGCGGACTGTTTCGCACTGGGGGAATTATGGAAAGGTAATGCTCAGGATGTGAGGAATTTCTTCTGTCTGGCTTTGGGAACGGGTATGGGCGGAAGCCTGGTTATGGATAAAATGTTGATTCAGGGGACTCATTTCCGCACCGGAGAGGTGGGATATTTTGATTATACAGACTCAGAAAATTACTGGGAAAAGAAATACTCTACCAAGACCTACATGGCCCTTGCCGGAAAACAGCTGGGGAACGCCTCCCTGACCGGTGAAGAATTCATGAACCAGATTCGGGAAGGCGCTCCCCGGTATATGGAGGCCTTCAGACACTGGATGGATGAGATCGGAAAAAAACTGGCCAACATCATCCTTCTTTTGGATGTGGACTGCATCATTATAGGCGGAGCGGTGTCAAAAAGCAGTGACATTCTCATCCCCGCTCTTACACAGGCAGTCAATGCAGGACTTCCTCCTGCATTCCGCGGGCAATGCGCCATCCGACCGGCCAGATTTTATAATGATTCGGCCATTATCGGCGCTGTGGCTCCTTTTATGACAGAGCATTGAAACTGGCCATATCGGCTGCTGTAATCCTTTGAGTTTATGGTGGAAGAATCCAGGTACAGAATCAGAATGAAAGACCTGGCCGTAATCTCATTGTCCTCACCGATAACTGCCCCTAAGGAGTTAGCCATGGCATCCCCGCCGTGAGCCGGTTTTATGGCCAGAAAGTACCCTGCTCCAAGAACTGCCCCTCCTGCCGCCGATTTTACTGCCAGTATCTCTCTCTTACATACTCGCTCTGCCTGGCCGCTGATATCAGGTTCAGCACACTGCTTCTGACAATGGAGACATAGCCTTTTCCTGCAAAAAACAGATAGATGGCCAAAAGAATCATCTGGAACAAGCCTCCGCTTAAGGCCCCCAATTCCAGTCCCAGAAGGAGCACTGACAGACCTGTGAAGGCGGATTCTATGAGATACATTTTCCCGAATGTGTTACCAGACCATTATAAGACAGCCAAAGTCAAAAATCCTTACATCTGCATTACAAAAGCGAAACGGAATCATTTGCTTTGTCTCAGCTGGGCCATACTTTGGGCAATACGTTCTTGTTCCACTTCTGTCAGCTCTACAAATTCACAACCGTATTCAAACACAGACTCCCCCTTCTCTATGACACGCAGCACTTTACAGTACACCGTAAAAGGAGACCCGCATTCAAGCAGTTTCGTACTCAGTAAAAATTTATCGCCTTTATGATACCGGCATTGGGAACCTATACTGACCCCGCCTGCACTGATATCCAACAGCCTGCAGGGGTTCGCCTCCGTCTCGCCGTATAGGGTAATCATTCCGTCAATATCCGTACTCAGGCGTGAGAAGGAGCGTTCATTCTCCACCTTTGTGATAGTGAGATCCGTTACCTGCCATATGTGTTTTGCCTGTGGCGTAATAACCCCTTCCATAAAAACAGCTTTTCTTCTCCGGTTATTATAGCCCCGAAGCTTCACGGAAACGGAACCTTTTTCTTCATAATCTTCCATGCCCGTATCACGAAAAATCTCTCCATCCGAATACTGGTATAATTGTGCCGTGCTGCCTTGGGGATTCTGCAATTTGGCAATAAAAAGCAGCTTCTCCTCCGGGGTCTCTACCACCACACGCATGTCGGAGTAAATCTCCAGCTCCCTTATATCGCTTTTATTTCTGCTGCTCTCTGCAGCCTCTTTTTCCTCTTGTTTTTTTATAAGCCGGTCAAATAGTTTCACCCTGCATCCTCCCAGATTCTTGATCTTTTGCACGTTTTTCTTTTATTATACACCAAACCGGAGGCACTGAAAAGTATCTGCTTTTTAAGAGCAGCGGCACACCCTTCCCATACCTGCTTCCCTTCCCATATTCACTTTCCACACAAATCTTATGCCCCAGCCTGTCCGCGATCTTTGAAACCATGTAAAGTCCCATACCTGTTGACTTATATCTCCCGTTGTGATAATTGCTCCACGTATATCCCTTTTCAAAGATCCGGCGGATATCACTGTCTTTGATTCCCTCCCCGTAGTCCTCCACCCAGAGAATCACGCTGTCCTGCCCCTCTGGGTCCATATGCGGAGGCAGGGAGCATTTTCTCCTGGTTTCTCTTCCTCCTGGGCCTGCTGCCTTCCTGGCTCCACCTCTTCTGGTTCCACATCTCCTGGCTTCGCGGCTTCTGTCTCTGCCCTCTTCTTCCACACCTCCCCTTTCCTCTGCCCATACTTTAAGGCATTGCCGATAAACTGATCCAGTATATAGACTAACCATGCCGGGTCCGGGTTCTTTTCATTGTTCAGCAGCCCGGCTAGAGTCTTATCGTCCTCAATGACCATGATTGTCATGGGTGGTCTCCTTTTATATTTTTGCTCCGTTTCATTATTTGGTCCATGCTTACACCATTTTTCCAGCCTCAGCAAAATGATCCGGCACCTGTCTTCACCCCTCCAAAAACCCTCTTCTCCCCGCCTCTTCCAGAAGCCTCGGCAGTATCTCCGGGTACGTCCACTCCCCCGGCGCCATATCTGCAATCACGATTTTCTCAATCTCCCTGTGCAGCTCCCCTTCAAACTCCCTGATCTCCCCGTAATAAAGCATGCCAAAGCTCTCTTCCCCGCCAAACTTATCCTCCCTCCGAACCGAATACACACACACCGGCGCCAGGTCAAAATCCACAGCCCCTGTCTCCTCATACAGTTCCCGCCTGGCTGCCTCAAGGATAGTCTCCCCCGGCTCCCTGTGTCCTCCGGGCAGCTCCCAGGTATTCCTGTCTCTGTGTTTGCAGAATACATACTTTCCCTCTGACCTGCCTATGACAACGGCGAATTTCAACAGCTCATCATCCACACCCTCGTAAAATCTGACCTCCACACGCTTTCGCCTGTCTTCCCTGACAAATGGCTCATGAATCTCCTCAGACACCAGTATCCCATACTTCTCCGGCCGCCTGTAGGCATTGCCGTGGACCTCCCGTCCCCGGTACTCCCGCATCTCCTCAATGGGGAAATCCGCCAGGAAAATGCCCTCCGACTCATCCGCCTCCACAATCAGCGTATCCCTGGAGCCGCTGTCACTAGGCCTGTATGCGATCCCGTCAAATGCCGTGGAATGCCCGTTGCAGTCCGGCTGTCCCCCAGGGTAATTCACCGTGGCAATGCCAACCATGTTCTCATAGGCCCTTCCCCGCAGCTGGGAGATGCGGTTGATCTCCATGGGGCAGGCGTTGGGAACAAGGAGAATCTCCGCCCCCTTTAACATAAGAATCCTTGCGCTCTCCGGAAATTCCCTGTCATAGCAGATCATGCTTCCCACCTTCACGCTCCCTTTTGCCGTGTCTAAGTCCTCCACATAGAATTCCTCCCCCGGCGTCAGCCTGCACTCCTCCCCGAAATCACAGGTATGTACCTTGGCATAGGTGTACACCTCCCGGCCGAAGCGGTCAATGAGACATATGGTATTTCTGGGACGGGGCTCAAAGGTCTCCAGGAAGGTAATCCCGACAGCCATACCCAGTTCCCTGGCCAGCTCTTTATAGGCCATAACAAAGTCACTGCCCTTCCCTATGGCCAGTGACCTTAATCTGTCGATATCCTCCGGTATCTCATAGCCACAGTTCCACATCTCCGGAAACAAGGCGATATCCGCTCCCAGTTCCTTGGCCTGCCGGCAGTAATCCAACCCCTTCTTAAGATTCCCCTCCAAAGTTCCCTCAGGCATAAGCTGCAGGAGGGCCACCCGAATATTCGCTGCACATTCATCTCCCATATTCTCCACACATCCCCCGGACACCTCTGTACTGCCGCCTTTCCCATCTCCCCATACTTCCTTGTAAATATCGTTCACCGTATCCTCCATCCCTTTCTCCTTATGTAATATCCTCTCTCCTTTGATTCCCAGGTAATCCTTCTCCACCCACCATCTCCTCATGGCCTCTTCTCCAAATTCCTCCCGGCAGGGCCTGGTGCCATGGCGGCTTAGGGTCTCCTCAAAAGGCAGGTCATAGTAGTACGCATAAATCTCATCCCCATACAATTCCCCCGCCAACTCAAACAGCGGCAGATACCAGTCCTTTCGCAGAATCCCCTCAAGAATCACGATTTCACAGTGTTCCCTTCCGTATCTTAGCAGCTCCTGCAAGAGAGGCAGGGCCTTGGTATCCGCGCCGTCCCTCACCTTCAGCATCTCCCGCCGCACCACGTCCTGGGAAATCAACATGGTGTTATGGCCCAATCGCGCTTGAAGAGCCTTTGCCACAGTGGTTTTCCCGCTCCCCGAATTGCCTCTCAAAATAATCAGCTTTGCCATTGTCTCCCGCTCTCTCTAAACCATCTCACAGAGGCTCCCGTGAACCGCCCCGTTTTTTAACCTCAAAAGATTGCTGCCCACGGCGCCTAAAAGATATTCTCCAAGTTCTTCTTCATTCCCAAAATATTCCTTCACAAGCGCCTTTAGCTTCCCCTTCATCTCCTTCTCTATTTCATCGGGGTCCATTTCCGCCAATATCCTCCCTATGGCCTCATAATCCCCTTCCTCCAGAGTAAGTTCCGACAAAGACCTCCCTGCAAGAATATGAGCCATAACCGCCATAAGAACGATCTCACAAAGATTCTCCGCCATATCCCGGTACTGACTGCTGTATCTGCTCAGAATATCTCTCACATAAGCTTTTGGGAATACGCCCAAAAACCTCTGCTCCAGCCTGACGCACGCAACAAACTCATAGACCTTATCAATCCCCATAAGCCGGGAAATATCTCTCAAAACAGGATAATCCAAGGCGACAATGGTATTCTGAGGTTCAAAGGAACTGTCATATCTCCTAAAAAACTCCGGCAGCCCCTCCACAAAGGTCTCATAGAGACAGCGGTTTTCATAAGACTCAAAACAGGTCAGCATCTCATTGTACCATCTCAACGCCTCCCCTGTTTTTTCCCTCACACACGCCGCCCCTATGTCATACATCTGCCGGGCCGGGATTTTCTCCTGTCGGGCCGGCAGATTCTGTTTTCTCCCTTCTGCCTCATGGATACAGTACACCACCGCCCCCATGAGCTGTTCGGCCTTTTCATAAGTAATCGATGTGCTCTCATAACCAGTATATTTTTCCGCCAGCTTTCCCACAATCGGCACCAGCTCTTCCATCTCATAATTCATGGGCATCTACCTCCAGCAAAGGTCCCTTAAAGCCTCCAGATACAGTTCATAATCCCATCGCTTCACTTCATCGAATTTAGAATACTCCCCATACCCTTCCGAGCCTTTATACCCGCCGTACCCTGCCCGGACCGCCTGGGCAAAATTGGCAAGGCATGTCCCCTCCAGATACTCCAGATCCCCGAAGCAGATCTCTTCAAACTGCTCCTTCATGAGATGAAGAAGCTCATCATCGGTCATCTCGTCCATCATCTCATTCTTAAAAAGATAAAAAATCTCCTGGAGGCGGACAATGGTTTCCACATAATTGTTTTGGTCAATAAAACCGGAATCGCAGAACTCATAAATGATTTTCGGCACAATACCTCCCCCAAATTCAACCCGTCTCTGT
Organism: Clostridiaceae bacterium; assembly: GCA_910574345.1. Lineage (GTDB taxonomy): Bacteria > Bacillota > Clostridia > Lachnospirales > Lachnospiraceae > UBA3402. Next base: position 144,520 of record CAJSZV010000012.1, read on the forward strand.
TCCAAAAGAGCATCTTTCCGTTCCTTAAGAATCAGTCCGGCATCCTCCTCGGTTAAAACAAGTCCGAACTTCTCTGTGGCCTGGTTGGTCTCCATGACCTTTGCCACCTGGGTTTGCTGCTGCAAAAGAATCATCCAATCCTTACTCAAGCACATACCTTCCCTTCTCCATATTGGCGCTTTCTATGCCTCATCTTATAACTCTCGTATGATATCACAGCAAAAATATGATTACCAGTCTGGTATGAAAAGAAATTTGGTGGTATAATATTAGTGGAAAAAGTTCAGTCTCCTATCCCTGACGTTCAAGTCTGTGAAAACTGCCTGCAGTTTTTCTCTGATCCCATCTCCGGACAGGTCGCCCAATGCCTTTGCAATTCTCTCCGTCCCCTCATGTTCCTTCTTTCCTTTTTACAGATATATGGTACAACTCCACATGCTTAAAATATTATAACATAAATTACAGTTCTTTTCTGTCACAAAGATAAAAAAATGTTGTCTAATTAAGAAGGAGGTAAAAATCTATGAATAAAAAAACGAATACGGAATTACAGGTTCTGGTTGAAAAGGCCACATCAGGGGATAAAAGTGCCCTTGAAACACTTATTGCAGGCGTGCAGGATATTGTATTCAATTTATCTCTGCGAATGCTTGGTACATTTGCAGATGCAGAAGACGCCACACAGGATATTTTGTTAAAAATAATTACGCATCTGTCTTCTTTTAGGGGCGACAGTTCATTTACAACGTGGGCATTCCGTATTGCAGCCAATCACCTGAAAAATTATAAGAAGCATATGTTCGCTAACTGTCCTTTGAATTTTGAGTATTATGGAAATGACATAGAAAACGCAAAAATCCAGGATTTGCCGGATTTAACACAAAATGTGGAAAAAAACATTTTGGCAGAAGAACTGAAAATGTCCTGCACAAACGTGATGCTGCAATGCCTTGATACGGAGAGCAGATGCATTTTCATATTGGGTACAATGTTTAAGCTTGACAGCCGAATTGCAGGGGAGATTTTGGAAATAACCCCGGAAGCGTATCGCAAACGTCTCTCCCGAATACGCAAAAAGATGGCGGATTTTCTAAGTGAATACTGCGGAGAATATGGAGACGGCAGATGCAAATGCAGAAACAGATTGAATTATGCAATACAGAGCCACAGACTAAACCCACTTCAATTGGATTATACGGCAGCCGCACAAATCCCTATTCAGACCATAATAGACGTAAAAAATGCCATGGAGGATATTGACGATTTATCACAGGATTTCTCCTTTTGTAAAACCTACCAATCTCCTGAGCGTATGAAACATTTGATACAGGAACTTTTAGATTCCAAGCAGCTTTCTATCATTCAGAAATCATAAAGGAAAGGACAGATTATGAATACGCAACTTATTATTGATTACTTATCCTCATTAAGCGTGAACAATAACCGTGAATGGTATCATGCAAACAAGGACGATTACAAAAAGGCAAATGCCGAATTTGAAAAACTATTGCAGACATTGATATTGACAATCGGGAAATTTGACAGCAGTATTTTACATAACACCCCTAAAGACCTTACGTTTAAGATTGTAAGAGACACCCGGTTCAGCCATGACAAGTCACCATACAATCCTGCATTCCGCGCCCATATTTCCTCAAAAGGGAAGCTGCCTGTACCTGTGGGTTACTATTTGATGATAAAGCCAGGCAACCACTCCTTTCTAGGCGGCGGATTATTTGCAGATATGTTTAAGGACGCAACAGCCATGGTTCGGGATTATATTTCCAAAAATGGCGAAGAATGGGAAAAAATTATTCACCAGCCGGATTTCGAAAAATTTTTCACTGTGCAGGGGACAGCATTAAAAAATGTTCCCGCAGGATATGAAAAAGATCACCCTCAAGCTAATTATCTAAAATTGAAGAGCTGGTATCTGGAATACCCGCTAAAAGACAGCGAGGTGGCAGATACAGAAAGATTTCTTGAGAAAGCAGCAGAACTTTTCCAAATCATGAAACCCTTTAACGACTATCTCAATAATGCGCTTGCAGACTTTCAAATGCCGGCAAGGTGAAAAATGTCCTTAAAGCGTTCCCGGAAATGTCCATTTTTTATCAGCATTTCCGGGACTTTATGCGCTGCTGAAATTCTCTTTTGGCAGCTCCAATAAAATGCCAAACAGGCGCGGCCGGTCGTTGTTGTTGTCATGTGGCATGGGATATTATGCTTTGCACCCACCATTTCTGCACATTTTGCCGCTTCCTCCAATCCCATGTTGTACACGCTGTCACAGCAGAAGAACGCATAATCAATCTCCTTTTCTGCCAGAAGCGGCATCTGATCGGTTGATCGCATTCATGGCAATGGAAATATTCATTATGGCCTTGCCTTTGTCTTCCCCATGCTGCGGAACAGTGCCGCCGCGCTGTTATAGACCGCAAGCGCCGGAAAGGACAGGGCTGAAATGACCAGATAGGTAAGGGATACCTCCATCACATCCGGTTCCACCCTGCCAAATAAAAGCGATAAAAACTGTGACCGGAACAAAACGGAGACTCCCATCAAAACCCCCGATAATTTCCTTTGCATAACTGGCGCATAAATCATTTACGATGCGATTGTATCGACAATAGATGTTTCTTTCATTTTCCTGATAGGGTTTCTTACTGCCAAAATTACTGCAATGGCTACAACAACAATAATGATACCAAGTTCACCTAAAGGAACACTCCATGCATCGCCCCAGTGATAGGTTATAAGTTTGCTAAATAAAATATTATTGCAAATGATTCCCAAAACGCTGCCGCAGATAATACCTGTGATTGCATAAGCAGATGCTTCGGCAACAATCATTTTAGCCAGTTGCCTGTTACTTAATCCAACCGCTCGAAAGGCTCCGTATTGCTTCATTTTTGCAGCCACACTCATGGCTATACTATTTATGATATTAAATAGTGTAATCAATGCAATCAATACTAAAAAGCCATAGATGAAAAGACCAAAACAATAGTAAGCTCCGCGGGTGTTGCTATTACCCATTCGCTCATCAGAAAAAGTGTACTGTGAGCCTACCAGACTGTGAATATCACTGACATCATTTTCCGTTGCGTTTTTAGATAATTGTATGTCAATGATAGTATAATCTGTTTCTCCCGTTAATTTTCTAAAGGTATCTTCGGAACAAATTAGTTTTCCGACTCCTGGGCTATTGTTAAACGGACATTGCGATACCACACCGACAATCTCCAAATCTGCCTGACTTCCATTGAGATTTAAGGTAATGACATTGCCTGCCTCAATGTTGTTTTGTGAATCAAAGACCATAAGACCTGTATTATTTTCATTTTGTGCTTTTTCCAAACTGCCGGACAAAAGATAATCCTTAGCCCAATCGAATTGCATATCTTCATAGGAAATAAGGTCAACAGCTTTTTCCTCACCATTTACGATTACGGGAACATTGTAAGCGAACATTCGCCCATAAGCATTTTTTATGGCGGAATTTTGCCGCAATTCCTCAATATATTCAGCCTTTACCGAGCAGGTGTTTTCTGGACTGATAACAGATAAATCGGCTGTCCACGGCTGTAAAGGCGTCAATGTGTGATTCATAAAATCAATTGTCACTGAAAATGCAAGAAAGAGAGTAATACTTACTGAAAAAGAGCCAATCATTAAAATAAAATTCTTTTTGCTTGCTTTCGCATGATGAATGCCAAGAGAAGTTTCTATCTTGAAAAATTTGGTATTCGCCGCTTTTTTTACAGGCTGTAGATCATTTGCGTTTCCAGATACCGCTGCCAAAGGAGAAACTTTGGATGCTTTCTTAGCGGGAGAACGGGCGGCAAGAAGGACTGTCAGCAGACCGACAACAATACCCGCTATAACACTTGGATAGCTTATGCTAAAAGCAGGCATACCGCCAAAAAATTCTGGACTAAGCTGCCGCAAAATAAAACACAATACCCAAACCAATACAATACCGCCGACAACACCAATCGGAATTGCAAAGCGACACCAATTCAAAGCCTCTTTGCGTACTAACCGCATAACTTGTTTAGGCGTTGTCCCTATACAGCGCACCATTCCAAAGAACTCTGTTCTTTGTGCCACATTGCTGTTCATACTGCTTGTAATCATCAATACGCCTGCAATCAGAACAAGGATAAATAATATGCCAGCAACAGTATACACCTGTAACATAAAAGAATTACTGCTCTGTCCTAATAGTCCAAGCAATGCTGTGTTTTCGGACACCTGCTCATCGGATAATCCAAACTGTTGCTTAATCTCAGCTATGCTGCTCTGAATATTTCGGGTACTCTTAAATTTCAATAAGCGCATTGTGTAGTCAGCGGGATTACTGTTTGTATCATCTGGGTAAATGGCACGAAAACTCTCAGTTGTCAAACATACACCATAAGAATCTTTGCTCATAATTCCTACAGTGTTATTCATAAACCCCGATATTGTGTATGCGCTTTCGCTCCCATCGGGCATAGTGATAACAATTTGTTCTCCAATTTCTAAATGCAGCATATTTTTTGCATTATTTGTTACCAGTGCTTCGTCTCCGTTTGTAGGAAATGAACCCTTATCCAATATAGCAAAAATTTCAGTAACAGCACTTTTATTACTTCCGCATATCGCTACATTTTTCCCCGACAAAGTATAGCCTTGCCCACCTCGATAATTAAAAACCCCGTAATCAGCCGCGGCAGCTACATCTGGACGGGAAGCTATTAGATTTGCATCTTCATCACTTATGCTTCTTATTCCAATATGCCAATTTCCGTTTTCCTGTTGTGCCTGCAGAATCTGTCCTCTGATAAACATATCAGCCATACCGAAAATAGCCGTTACCAGAAAGACCGCCAATACAATACAAATAATAGACATACGATTTTGCTTTCGGTGTACTTTTGCGGAAATAGGAACAAGGTCAAGATAACTTTTCATTCACATTACCTCCCAAGTCTGTCAGTACGCCGTCTGTGACACGCAATACACGGTCAACCATAGAAGTAAGGCTGTTGTTATGCGTAATCATAAGAATTGTCTGTTGGTAATGTCTGGATGCTTTTGTCAGCAAACCAATAACATCCTGGCTGTTTTTGCTATCCAGATTGCCCGTAGGCTCATCCGCAAGAATTACCTTTGGCCTTGTAATCAACGCCCTGCCAATAGCGGCACGCTGTTGCTGACCGCCAGAAAGCTGGCTTGGCAAATGGTTTCTTCGGTCTGTTAAGCCAAGTAATTCTAATATTTCTTCTACATCAGAGGTTTTCGGTTTGCGATAATCCAAAAGAAGCGGAAATGCTATATTCTGTTCAACCGTCAATTCAGATACAAGCTGAAAAGACTGAAAAATAAAACCGATATTTCTCCTTCTGAAAATCGTGCGTTCCTCTTCTTTCATTGTAAAAAGATTATTTCCGTCTATCGTAATCACGCCAGAAGTAGGAACATCCAATGCACCAACGCAGTTTAGCAGCGTGCTTTTTCCAGAGCCAGATTCACCGACGACAGCAACAAATTCTCCTTTTTCCAGAGAAAAAGACACATCTTTTAAGGCATCAACCTTTACCGCACCTGTTCCGTATGTTTTACATAATTTTTGTACTTTCAATATTTCCATATATTTAAGTACCTCCTTTCCAGGTAAAGGATAACACCTCGACATTACAAACAGATGAATTTGACCTTACGATTATGTAAGAAAGGACAATGTAAAGGTTGTTCCCTGTAATGGCTCACTTTGGACAGAAAGAATACCGCCTTGTCCCTCAACAATCGCCTTTGCTAATGGCAGTCCAAGTCCAATCCCCTGACTGTCTGAGGTGTTTTTGCTTCGGTAAAACCTCTTAAATATGTGGTGTATATCCTCCCCGGCAATACCGTGTCCGTTATCTGTAATGAATATTCTAATCATAGAGGGAGTTCGTTCACACGATATAGTGATTTTCCCTCCTGTATCTGTATGGTCAAGTGCGTTTTTGACAATGTTGCCAATGGCTTCGCCCGTCCACTGAATATCACAATAAAGCATTTGTTCCAAGTCGCCACCTATTACAATTTCTTTTTTTTCATGGTTTGCCCGTGTTGTCAATTCGCTGATTGCGTGACTGAGAATATTCGGGATACTGTAATTGGATTTTTCAAAAGAGATGCTCCCAGCATCTATTCTTGTGATTTTCAGCATTGATTGAATAAGCTGCTCAATCCTCTTTAATGCAGTTCCTATTTTAAAGGAAAATTCTTTGACCGTTTCGGGGTTATCTGGCTCATTCTCAATAATTTCCTGATATATCTGTAGTGCCGACAGGGGCGTTTTTAATTGATGGGATATATCAGAAATTGTATTTTTAAGAAACTCCTTTGTCTTTTGTTCTGTATCATTTTTTGCTTGAAGCATAGTAGCCAGTTGGTCAACAGAAGCTAAGAGCTGATAAATATTTCCCTCATTGGATTGCGGCAGGTGAACAGTATAGTTTCCATCTATGTAGTCCTTAATGGTGTTTTCTGATTTCCTATACAGTCTTTCCCTGCGATACAAAAACAGCATTGTACCCAAAAACAGAAGCAGCGTCCATAAAAATAACATCACAAACAGGGATATCAGTGTTGTATTTTTAACAGTAGAAACATAAGGCAAATTTTCTATATCTGTGTTGTTTGAAAGACCAATTTCGGCTAAAAACTTATTTCCTGCAGTGTCTGTTTCCGTATTCATTAAAGCTGTTGCAATTACTTCCTTTGAAACTCCTTCTTCCAGTAAAGAAGTTGCAATCGCATTATCGTGTGTTAGATACATTTCTTTTGCAGCCGCCGTTTGCGTATCTATCACTGTTAAGCTTATCAGAAAAAGCAGAGGAACAAGGGCAGCAATGAAAATGCAGTACCACCGGTTATACTTATCACATAACAGGCTCATTCATCCACCTCTTTCCACTGATAGCCAAATCCTCGGACTGTCAATAAATGCTCTGGATGTGATGGGTCTGTTTCTACTTTTTCACGCAGCCGCCGTACATAGACTGAAAGGGTGTTGTTGTCTACATAACCTCCTGTGCTGTCCCATAACTCGTCTAAAATAATATCTCTTGTTATGATACGGTTTGCATTCTTTACCAACAGGCATATTAAACGGTATTCTGCGGCTGTAAGCTCTAATGGCTTTCCCTTTAACAAGACACGGCTGCCTAAAAGGTCTATCTTAATATCGCCGCATTCCATAACGGTTCCTGTCCCTTGATTTGACAATCCTGCCCTCCGCAGCAACGCCCGGATGCGTGAACATAGCTCGCCCAGCTTAAACGGCTTTGTTATGTAGTCATCACCGCCGCAATCCAGACCACGGATAATGCTGACTTCTTCATCGGAAGCTGTCAGAAAAATAATCGGTATCTGGTTTCCGTTCTTTCGCACTTTTTCACATATCTCAAAGCCTGTTCCGTCCGGCAATGTGATATCAAGAATGAGCATATCGTATTTTTCTATCTCTGGTAAATAAGTCAAGGTTTCCTGCACAGAACGGACAAACTCGACATCAAAGCCATTTTTCTTTAACGAATATTGCAGTCCGTCTATCAAACTTACATCATCTTCTAATAATAAAATTCTATTCTTCATAATTCGTTACCGTTCTCCGTTTATCAACGGGCTTTTTTGCCGCTTTGGGAATAAGCCAGACACGATTGATATTCATCGCACCATCAATACGGTTTTCCTTACATAACCGTTGTACCCACCGAAGTGATACATTCCATTTTTCTGCGGCTTCCTGTGCAGTCATATATTCAAACATTTTTTACCTCCTGCTGTGTACTGTATATACATTATAGCCGTTTAAACGAATTATATCAATCACTCAAATATAAACTTTCCGAAAAGAAAAGCGACAGAGCTTTTAGTCTCTGCCACTGGCTGCCTATGCGAAAACGATTTCCTCGTTCACAATCTCCATCGCTCAAGCCCGATTGAAGCGGAAGCTCTTTCCCTGCAAGTTCTGCCGCCTGGCTGCTCATGCGGGTAATCAGGACTGTGTTCTGCCCGTGGCGGTACATGGCGGATGCAATCTCCCGGATCTGCTCCGACGTCTTTCCCGCCCCGTAGATTACCTCGGCAATGCCCTGACGCACAGCCCGATGGTGATCCAGTTTTGCAAATCCCAGATCCTCGAACGGGGCTTCCTTCAGCCGGAGCATGGCCGCATCAATCGACATTTAATGAAAAAGTGATATTTTCTTCTGCTCCAAACAAATGCCTCCGTTTCCGCCATCGGGGCAGTGACTGTGTTTTTCTCATCTGTTAATCCATCCTTTCCAAATTATTCTGCAGGCTTTAACGGCCCATAGAAATAACTGGACGTGGCACCGCCATCGATCAGGAACGTGGCACCGGTAATAAAGGCTCCCTTATTGCTCATCAGAAGCTCCGCTACATTCGCAACTTCATCCGCAGTCCCCGGACGCCCTGCAGGACAGCTGGCAAACATATTTTTATAGAAGTCCCCACGAGGACCATTAAATTCGTCAACAGCCAGCGGAGTCACAATAATGCCGGGAGCAATATCATTGATGCGTGCACCGCGCCTGCCCCATTTGACCGCCTCTGCCATGACGCGCTTTTCATTGCAGCGCTTTGCCATCTGGTATGCGTGCAGGGTATCCCGGATATGATCCGGCTGCAGCAGCGGGAGTTTCAGCAGTTCTTCGGCAGGGGTTACAGCCAGAAGTTCATCTTCCTCAGCTGTCAGCGCAGGCATACGCCAGCCGGACTGACTGGAGATCGTGACACCCACGCCGCCCTCTTTGATTACTTTTCCGACTTCCTCCAGCAAAACGGCGGTGCCGTATAAATCCACTTTCAGGATTGCCTCGATGGGAGCCTGGCTGGGCGAAACGCCTGCCGCATTGACAAGCATGGAAATTTCCCCATATTTCTTCGCTTCTGTAATCAGGTTCCTGATGGATTCACGGGAAGATAAGTCCATTTCCACAGGTTCCACGTCAAAGCCTGCATCATTCATAATTTTCGCAATGGTCTGAGCGTTTTCTATCTTCTTGTCGCCTACAATAATCTTCATTCCATAGCCCATTCTCCGGGCAATCGCCATCCCGATCTGTCCTGCTCCGGTTAAGATCATGACATCTTTCATTTATGTTTTCTCCTGTTCTTATTTGTTCTCTGCCGCTTTATTGACACATCCCAATGCGTTGAGGCTTCTCGGATAACCGATATACGGCAGGCACTGGGAAATGATTTTGATAAGGAATGCCTTGTCATTCCCGATCTTCATATTTGCGGCAGCATGACTGGTAAGCTGAGGCTCACAGCCGCCCTGTGCTGCCAGGAAACAGAACGTGATCATTTCCCGCTGCTTATAATCAAGCCCTGTTCGGGTATAATAGTCCCCAAAACAGTTAGCAGCCAGCGGTTAATATGACGGCTTTCCTCCGGTCCGGACTTCCAGAAATCCCGCATATTTTCTCCGAAAATATCCACCTGCGCCTGTGTACCTGCTTCGCGGCGGTTTTCCATTGTGGTTGTTGCCTGACCGGGCAGCGGAAGGCTGATCCCGCTCTCCTGCAATACTTCATTGGTAATCTTCAGGAAAGGAAATACCCTGCCAATGCCGAGATAGGCCGCAGCCTGATAGACAATCTCTTTTACCTCTGTCGGAGTCACGCCGAAATTTAACGCCGCAGGAAGCATGGCACGGTACTCATCACTGCCCTGGCAGCCAAGCAGCGTCGCCAAAATCGCTATAAAACGAGTCTTGTCATCCAAATCATCCTGATTGACCACTTCGTCAAAAGCAAAGTTGTCAAACCGTTCAATAAACTCCGGATTCGTTTCTGAAAATGCGGAAACATGATCCGGAAACATTTTCTCATGATACTTTTTTGCAAATTCACTGATTGCCATTTTTTATTCTCCTTTACTTGTCAAATTCTTTTGCCACTTCGGTAAGAAGCTCCCTGACCGGAAGATGCTGGGGACAAATATGTTCGCATTTGCCGCATTTGATACAGTCAGATGCCCGGCTGCCTTCTTTCGTATGCACGTTGTTGTAGTAATAATCTGTGTTCCAGTTTTGAAACTGTTTTTTTGCGTTCAGGCAGGCAAACAGATCGGGAATTGCAATCTGCTTCGGGCATCCGTCGGTGCAGTACCGGCAGGCCGTACAGGGGATCAGCCCCTGTGCGCGGAAAATCTCCCGCACTTTTACAATGGCCTCCTGTTCTTTCGCGGAAAGGGGAACAAAATCCTTCATGAAACTGATATTGTCCCTCATCATTTCCATATTTCCCATGCCGGAGAGCACCATCATAATGCCGTCAAATCCTGCCGCAAAACGGATGGCGTAACTGGCGTTGCTGCCTCCATGTAGCCCATCCAGAATCTCCTGGGCCTCCCTGGGCAGGTTGATCAGGCTGCCTCCCTTAACCGGCTCCATGACGATCACCGGTTTCCCATATTTCCTGCAGACCTCATAGCATTTCCGGCTTTCCACAGAGGCATCCTCATAGTCCACATAGTTAAACTGGATCTGTACCACCTCAATCTGCGGATTCTCGTCCAGAATCTGCTCCAGCACGGAAGCCTTATCATGGAAGGAAATGCCGAAGTGCCTGATCTTTCCTTCCGCCTTCAGTTCCAGTGCAGTTTCATATGCATGGCAGCTTTTGAATTTCTCATATATCTCGGCGCTTTGGGCGTGCATGAGATAAAAGTCGAAGTATTCCACGCCGCAGGCTGCAAGCTGGCTTTCAAACAGCGGCCTGATCTGTGATTATTCTAAAACTTGGGAGCCACTAATTTAAAGCTTGAGAGCCACCTGAAATCTGTTCTTATTTTAATGCTTGGGAGCCGCCTATAGATACAAGATATAGTTGTAGTCAAAGTACCGTGAATTATCCAGAGTAATTTAGAAATGTTCCTAAATATG
>CAJSZV010000013.1 GCA_910574345.1 Clostridiaceae bacterium
ACATGGTAAAAATTATATCAATAACTTCTGATGGAAGGGGAACCCTCCTTCAGTTATTCATCAGATATGACCTTGTAACTTATTAACTTTATAGCTCTTGTGGCTATATCATTATTATACTAGGAGGTAGGGGGATGAATCTGACAGAATTACAGGAGAGGCTTCGTTCAATGGAAGACTATATTTCTGCATTTCAGGTTAAGATCGAAAAGATGAAACCGCAGCCGGAAGGAGAAAGAAAAGAGGATTTTAATCGAATAACGAGGCTGGCAAAACGCTATCCATTGGAAAACCGCGTAGTAGGAAAAGGAGATCCTCTGATACAAAAAGTCTATATTTCGTGCCTGTCTTATATTATGACTGCAGATGAAGAAAACCTGTATCATAAATTACTGTACTTATGCAGGCTTGCACAGGGACTGGGTGCAGACTATGCGTCAGAAGATATTTTGAAGATGGGAATGGAGTTTGAGCAGGGACATTTCGAAAACTCCTGTGAACAGCTGAAAGAACAGAAACACCCGTTTTTAACAGATGCATTGATTCTCGCCAATATAACCGGCGAGACAGCAAAGGCAACATTTGCTTTGATCGCTGATCTTGGGGAGGTTTTAAAGTGTGATAAGGAAGAAATCCGTGTTGCGGCCAATGTAGCAAAGGCAGTGCTGCTTAACGATATGGATCTGCTGCACAATATACCGGCGCCATTTGCAAAACCATGGATTAGGCAGTTTATTCCGACATCATGGATAGAATCGCAGCGTAAGTACTGTGGAAAGTATTGTTCGAGTATAATGTCAAGTGATTGGCATGGTTTTAGGGCCGATGTTTTGCCATGTGAAGTGAGCAAAAGGCTGGAAGCGGGCAGTTTTGTGAGCTATAGTGACGAGCTTATGTGTGGAGAGCAGATTGTGGAGCCAGATGGGTATCAGACGGCAGACTATATTAATTCCAGAGATGATATTCCTTTAACTATGCATTGTGTTTCTTCTGAAAGATCAAGAGGTTCAAAAAGAACCATAAGCATTATTGCTCCATGTGATGGAGTTGTGTTTTTTAGTAAAGAAACAGAAACGAAAGTTTGTAAAAGTCTCTTTCGTAAGGGAGGTGACATATATGTAACAAAAGAATACACATCCGTATACGTCTGCTCCTATTTTGACAACGATGAAGATTTCCGCAAGTGGCATGAGAAAAAGAGTGGGGAGAATACATAATGGAGATATTTAAGACAGACAGCAAAAAGTTTCAATATTTCATAGAGGACACACAGCAGATCATAGAGCGCTTGTCTCCGAAAGCTTCTGAAAAGGATACAGACGTTTTGAACAAGTTCATTACAAATTTCCGAATCAAGACAGAAGACTTCTATCGGGAAAACAGGAAGCTGAACATAGGTGTTGTAGGCCAGGTGAAAGCCGGGAAATCTTCATTCCTGAACACACTGCTGTTTAATGGCGAAGATATCTTGCCTAAAGCATCGACACCGAAGACAGCCGCACTGACGAAGATGGAATACTCTGACCAGAATGTAATTCAAGTAGAGTATTACTCGCCGGAAGAATGGGAAGTGCTGGAGGATAATGCTGCAGTTGATTTGGATGACGAGGTGTATACCTCCGCCCGGGAAATCATGGGGATGGTACGCCGCAACGGACTGGAACCAGGCCCTTATCTTGAAAAAAGATATGAGGAAGTCAGGTTTGATACCTATACGGATCTGATTCTGGACTTGAACCAGTACGTGGGCGAAGACGGTAAATTCACCCCTATCGTAAAAGCAGTGACCCTGTATTTAAATAAAGAGGAATTCCGGGGATTGTCTATCGTAGACACGCCGGGACTCAATGACCCCATTGCGTCCAGAACCATTCGCACAAAAGAGTTTATGGAATTGTGTGATGTAGTGTTCTTTCTAAGCCAATCCGGCAGTTTCCTGGATAAAAGCGACTGGATTCTCCTTTCCAGCCAGCTTCCCCACAAAGGGGTTAAAAAGCTTGTGCTCATAGGGAGCAAGTATGACAGCGGAATCCGTGATATTCTCCGGGTTCAGGATGAGGACGATATCTTTGGAGAAGATGATAACACCACAGACAGCATACCGAAGGCCTGCCGGATCATTAACAGGAAACTGAAGAAACGGGCAAAGGCAAAGGTGGAAGAGTTTGTGCAGGATCTGTCCCGAAGAGAAAGCCCATCAGAACTGATTGAAGTAATAAGACAATGCTCGGAGCCTGTTCTTGTATCAGCCCTTGCCTGGAACATGGCGAAGAAACCGGAAGAAGAATACAGCAGAGAAGAGCGAAATGTCTATGCGGCATTAAAGAACTTTTCCGAAGATATGGACAGTGATTTGCGCTTAATCGGCAACTTTGACCAGGTAAAGAAAATTTTCACCGGCGTGGCAGCGGAAAAAGAAGAGATCCTTGAGCAAAAGGCAAAAAGCTTTATCCCTACGGCGCAGGCGGAACTGCGCTCTGTTCTTGGAGGATTTAGGGAAAGAGCGGAAAAAAGACTTTCGGTCCTGGAACAGAACGACAAGGAACAGCTGCTGGAACAAAAGAAGTGTATGGAAAGCCAGATCAACAGCATTCAGGCTGATATTACCACCGTATTCGGAGAACTGAACGCCAGGCTTGAGACGGAAAAATCGGAGGGAATCCGGGCGATCAGAGAGGCAGGCAAGGATTATCTTGATATTAAACTGAGGACCGGGGAAAGAGTACGCCAAGGTTCTTACAGGGTTTCCACTTCCAAATGGTGGAATCCCTTTACCTGGGGAAGCAGCAGTGTGTCATATTATACATATACAGAACATTACTCTTATACTCTTGCTTCTGATGCCATTGACAATCTCCGCAGATTTTCCATGGAAGCGGTGAATCAGATTGAAAAAGTGTTCACAGATGCCCTGGAGTTAAAAGAAGTCAAACGAAAGCTTCTCAATGTTGTGGTTCAGAACTTTGATATGGGAAGCGAAAAGTATGACTCTGCCCTGTTTCGGATACTGGTTGAGGAAACCGTGGCCAAGATCGAATTTCCTGTGTTCAATATTGACATTTCCGATTCCATGAACAGTATTGCGGCAAAATTTACAGGCGAATTAACCTCGGCAGGAGAACGCACGGAATTAACCGCAGCCTTGTCTCAGGCTATCGCAAGCATATATGATGAGCTGGGCAAAAGACTGTCCTCTACCGTAACGGGAATTAAGACGGAGATGAAAGAGATTGCCAATGGAGTTGAGAACAGTCTTTTGGAAAATATCAATCATGAATTTGAGACTTTGCTGTCCCAATATGAACATAAGGAATCAGAGATTGCAGAATATAAGGCTTATATGGAACTCCTTGAAGGAGAACTGAAAAGATTGTAAGGAGACGGCCCTATGACATATGAACTGGAAAGAACCCAAAAGCAAATGGCTGGCACCCTGGAGGATTCATTAGATAACGCCGCATCGATTATCACAAAGAATTACCTGGACAGACTGGAGACCTATGATCTGATAAAACCATCGGAGGATGATAAAGATATTGACGTGTCTTCCTGCGGTAAGTTTTTTAAGCTGTCAAAACTGGTTGTCAATAAAGACGAAAATTTTCTGGATAAACTGACTACCATCGTGAATGTGGTATCTTCCATTGGCTGCAGCCTTGTGACTATGATCAGAAGCAATGGTTACAGTATTGATTATTATTTCGGCATTATTTCCAAGAACCACCGGAAGCTTACTGAAAATGACGAAAAGCGCCGGGCTGCCGACGCCGCTGCCTTTCGCGGTGCATTAACCGGCAATCTGATCGGTTCTGATGTAAAGGAAGTATCGGAAGCCGAAGTCAGGCAGTTCAGGAAAGAGATTTTTGGGAATAACAGGCATTGCTGTTCTTCTGTTTCGGGCATTGTGGCATTGCGCCATAAAGAAGAAAAAAGTATGGCAGGCTATGTGCAGGGGATTGAGAATCTTGTAGATTCCTTAAAGGGACAGAGCTATACCATTATTATGATCGCAGACCCGGTGAGCACAAGTGAGATACAGATGATCAAGCAAGGCTATGAGATGCTCCATACACAGCTTTCTACATTCCAAAGAAGTACCGTATCCCTTCACGAAAGCGATACCCATTCCCTGGCGAGAGCCCGCACCCAGGGGGTGACGGAGGGCATTTCCAAAGGAATCTCCATGACCCAGAGCAAAACCCGGTCCAAAGGCCGGTATATGGGTGTCAATGCAAGCGTGGGGGTCAGCTTAGGGATTACGGCAAGCGCCGGCGTCTCCGGCGGAACCAACAGAGGCACGTCGGTTACAGAGGGGAGAACGGACACGACAACCAATATCAGTCAAAGGAACAGACAGGTTACGGATACGGTTCAGACCGGAAAAACCGCAGGAAAAACTCTGCAGCTGAATTATGAAAACAGAACCGTGAAGTCCCTGCTGGACCGGATTGATATGCATCTGAAACGCCTGGATGAATGCGAAAGTTTTGGCGCTTTTGACTGCGCTGCATACGTAATTGCCGAAAGCAGGGAGATTTCTTTTGCTGTGGCCGGTAATTACAATGCGTTGATGCGGGGAAAAGATTCCGGTGTACAGGCATCACATATTAATACATGGCATAAGCCGGATAAGACGGCGGTGATCAGTCAGTATCTTGCTTCTTTCGTTCATCCAAGATTCAGCGCCGACAAAAGCGGACAGGTGATTGTCTCCCCGGCTTCCATTGTCAGCGGCAATGAAATCGCCGTCCAGATCGGGCTGCCTAAAAAGTCAGTCAGCGGCATTACGGTCATTCCCATGGCGCCCTTTGGCAGAAATATTTCCGTAAGCAATAATCGCCGGCTGTCCTTGGGGAATCTGTATCATATGGGACATGAGGAAGGAAGCCTGACTCATCCTCAGAAAGTGGAGCTTGACATCGAAAGTCTGAGTATGCATACCTTCATTACAGGTTCCACCGGTTCTGGAAAAACGACGGCCATCTATGGGATTCTTGACAAACTGATGAATACGCCGGTGAAGAATAGAACCGGGGAAACCCTTAAGTTTATGGTTATTGAGCCGGCAAAAGGTGAATATAAGGACCGGTTCGGATATTATCCTAATGTAAAAGTTTATGGCACAAATTACAAGAAGACGCCTCTTCTCAGAATCAATCCTTTCAGTTTCCCGGAAGATGTTCATGTTCTGGAGCATATTGACAGGCTGGTGGAGATTTTCAATGTGTGCTGGCCCATGTATGCGGCTATGCCGGCAGTGTTAAAGGATTCTGTTGAGCGCGCCTATCTTGCTTCCGGCTGGAAGTTAGATACGTCAGAGTGCAGGTATCATGATTCAGAGGGCCTTCCTCTTTATCCCAATTTTCTTGATGTGTTCAATCAAATTAATGTTGTTATAAATGAATCCCAGTATTCTTCCGACAGCAAAGGCGACTATAAAGGAGCCCTGTGTACCCGTTTGAAATCCCTGACCAATGGTTTATACAGACAGATTTTCACAAGCGCTGAGATTCCGGCTAAGGAGCTGTTTGACGAGAATGTGATTGTGGACTTAAGCAGAACCGGTTCCGGTGAGACGAAGTCCCTGATTATGGGACTTTTGATTATGAAGCTGCAGGAATACCGGATGTCCGCGGCAGCGGGCAATGAGCCTCTGCGGCATATTACGGTGATAGAAGAAGCCCACAATATTTTGAAAAGAACATCGGCGGAACAAAGGAATGAATCTTCCAACATATTGGGAAAATCCGTTGAGATGCTGGCAAACGCCATTGCCGAGATGAGAACTTATGGCGAGGGATTCATGATCGCAGACCAGGCTCCCGGCCTGCTGGATCTGTCCGTAATCCGCAACACAAACACCAAAATGATTCTCCGGCTGCCTGATTTGTCAGACCGTGAACTGGCAGGCAGAGCGGCAGGCCTGAACGAGGAACAGATCCTGGAGCTTTCAAGACTTAAAACCTTTGTTGCGGCAGTATATCAGAATGATTGGCTTGAGCCTGTGCTGTGCAGGATTGATACTCCGTTTAAGGAGAATCAAAAATACCAGGCGCCTCATATGAGCGGAGATGATTTCAGCGGCAGGAATTCCCTGATTCAATTTCTTATCTCCCCGTCAGCGGGCAAAGAACCATTGGATAGAGAATACATTTCCCGTCTGACAGATACATGTTTTCAATTATGCATCCCGGCAGAGGCAAAAGCGGCCTTTGTTAAATATATTCATGCAGTAGAAACGACAGAGATTCAGCGTTTAAGAGGCCTGATCTTATATTCCGTGTTCAACTCCGAGGCAGCCTTTGCCATGGCAAAAATCCATGAATCCGAAATTAGCAGCTGGTATGCAAAGATGTGTGAAATTCTTGACCCGGATATGGAGAAGTTCAGGGAAGCCGACCGTCGAAGAATCATTGCCGCGCTCACAAGAGAAAAGGCAAAACGTGATGAAACGCCGGAGTCCGCACTGCTGTTTGAACACTTAATGGGCTTTATGTAGGAGGGGCGATATGAATCTGTCAGGCGGTTTCAGGGAAAATACGGATATAAATGATACAAAAGATGGGAAACATGAGATCAGTCAGGAAGCGGAAAGAAAGTTTGAGGATTTGTTTCTTTATGACAGGGATGATGAAGGGAAAGCTTATAAGAAGAACGGTGAGCTTTTGCCCGATACGGAATATACCATAAACGGACATACATACGGTACGGATGAAAACAGCAATATAATATGGTGCGATGCAGAGCCTGAAATCAGCGAAGAGGGAAAAAGGGATATTGTCCAGCAGAGAGAATCAGGAGGTAAGGACCGCAGAGAAGGAGATCAGGGCGGACATATTATCGCCAGGATCTTAGGCGGCTCCGAAGGGGCGGAAAACCTTGTCCCCATGAGAGGGACAATCAATCAAGGCGATTATAAAAAGATGGAGCTTGAAATAAAGAAGGCTTTGGAGGAAGGCGAAAAAGTCAGGATCCACATTGACCTGGAATATGAAGGCTCTGCTTCACGTCCTGCAAAGATCAAGGCGGCATACACAATTGGCAGCAGGAAAACGGAGATATTATTTGACAATGAAGAAAATTCAATAGATCTTTTGGACTCTCTGAGGGGAAACATATCAGAGGAAGATTATGAATCCCTTAAGGAAGAACTGGATGATATGAGGAGCGACGGCTGCCTCGTCTCCATAACCTCGGTTAAGACAGAATTTGATGAAGCGGGTAACGGCGTTAAAGTAGTAGCAGGTATTCTTGACGAATCTGAGGGAACAAAGTCGTATAAGGTATTTGATGTATGTGAAAGAGGAAGCTTGATATGAAATTAGAAACGTTGGTATATGATAAACTAAAAAGGGTAATTCCTGAGAAAGCGTCAAAGACG
This sequence comes from Clostridiaceae bacterium, assembly GCA_910574345.1. Taxonomy (GTDB): domain Bacteria; phylum Bacillota; class Clostridia; order Lachnospirales; family Lachnospiraceae; genus UBA3402. The sequence goes on from CAJSZV010000013.1 coordinate 7,382, forward strand.
GTTGTATATGCAGATGTCTGCCTTACAAGTTATGAGCTCTTTTTCTACTGTCTCCTGCCGAGGAGGGGATATGGGCAGTGTTATGAACTTGCGGAAGAAGGTGTTCTGGACGCTCATCTTTTGGATGAGGCATTTGCAGAAACGGTAAAAGTTTTGAAAGCAGATAAAAACTACAGGGCAGAGAGCCGTAATCTGTTTACCTTTGTCATTGATGCCGAGGGTATTAAGGTGACAACAGAATATTATGGTAAGGAAATAGGAGTATATCGTATAAAAAAGGAGTGGAAGGAGAAATATCTCCATTGATAAACAAGTAAGACCAGCATAATCCCCCGCCTCCAAACATAAGAATAGAAATAATTACATATTAAAGAGGCTTTTGCATGAATCGAAAACCACGCAAAAAATTATCATGTCTTCTTATGGCAGGAATCATGCTGGCTCTTCTGTTTATCAGCGGCTGCAAGATCAGCAAAGACGACGGAAAAAAAGTCAGGGATCTGGAATTTACCGTAGTGGGGGAGGTGGATATTCCGGCGGAACTTAAGCAGATCATCACGGAGAAGTTATCCCAGCCCTTTAAGCTTACCTTCAGCGATGAGCAGAATCTGTACATCGTAGTGGGATACGGCTCCCAGTCCACAGGCGGCTACAGCATTGCTGTGAAGGAACTGTATCTGACAGACAATTCCATTGTCATTGACACGGAGCTTTTAGGGCCTGAGAAAGGGGAGAACCCGGCGCCGGAGACCTCCTGCCCCTTTATTGTGGTAAAAACCGAGAATCTGGAAAATCCCGTAATCTTTCAATAACATGATACCAGGGTCAAAAGGTCTAAAATCCGATGCAAGCTTGCTTGCAAGAGGATTTTTGAACTTGAGACCCGCCAAAAACATGAAAAAGTAGCCCGATTAGGGCGGATTTTGAATGTTTTTGAGGATTGCGGAAGCACAAAGTGCGGAGCAATCCGGTATCAAAGGGGGCAAAAAACCTTTTGACCCCAACATCATAACATACCCTTTTTATTCATTTCCCCATGTGATACAATAAGAAAGCATGTCAAGGTACAGGCAGGCCCCGTTTAAGGGCCTGCTTCATCACATATTACAGGAGAAAAACATTTATGAATCTGTCTGAGAACGAAAAAAGTCCTGCAAGACAGGAAGATATAGAAAAAACCATTATCAAGCAGTACCGAAAATCCATCTGGCGGCCCTTTGTGAAGGCCCTCAATGAATATGATATGATCCGGCCGGGGGATGAGATTGCAGTCTGCATCTCAGGAGGAAAAGACTCTTTTCTGCTGGCCAAGTGCATGCAGGAAATCCTGCGCCACGGGAAGATGGAGTTCGGACTGCATTTTCTGGTCATGGATCCCGGCTATCATCCGGACAACAGAAATCTTATAGAAGAAAATGCCCGGATTATGGGAATTCCGGTTCAGATTTTTGACTCCGACATATTTGACGTGGTTGTGGATATCAAAGAATCTCCCTGCTATCTCTGCGCCCGGATGCGTCGGGGATGGCTGTACGCAAAGGCCAAAGAGCTGGGATGCAACAAGATCGCTCTGGGACACCATTTTGATGATGTCATAGAGACCATTCTCATGAGCATGCTCTATGGAGCTCAGGTCAATACTATGATGCCCAAGCTTCACAGCACCAATTTTCCGGGAATGGAGCTGATCCGTCCCTTGTATTTTGTGAAGGAGACGGACATCCTGGACTGGAAAGAGTATAATAAACTTCGGTTTCTGCAGTGCGCCTGCCGTTTTACAGAACAGATTGCCAGGGAAAGAGCTTTGGAGGAAGAAGTGCATTCTTCCAAGCGCCAGGAAGTGAAAGAACTGATCAGAGAACTTGAGAAAGTCAATCCCAATGTAGCCAAGAACATTTTCAGGAGTGTGGAGAATGTGAATCTGGACGCCTGCATCGGTTATGTGAAAGACGGAAAGCGCCACCATTTTCTTGAAACCTACAGGCGGGAAATACAATAATCGTTTCGGAGGAAAACCATGAGGCGAACCGGGGCGCTTTGCATATTTTTCCGGTTTGGCACATACACTTGTTATAAAAGCAGATAGAAAGACAGGTAGGTGTGCTTATGCTGGAATTGGTGAAGAAAAATATACATATGAACCGCTTCAAAAGCAATACGGCGACTCAGGTGACCCTTGATGACGACTTTATTGTACCGGATACCATGGACGACATGGTCCGGGTGATTTTAAGTTCCGGTGATATTCAGATAGAATCTGTGAAAAATCAGGGTGAACGGGTTGTGGTCAAAGGAAAACTGAATTTTCAGGTACTATACCGAAAAGTAGAGGGAGGTCTGCAGACCCTGGCCGGCCACATCCCCTTTGAAGAGCCCGTTAACGTGCCGGGGTTAGAGGAAAAGGATTATCTGGGAGTAAGCTGGGACTTAGAAGATCTGACCGCAGGAATGATCAATTCCAGAAAGATCAGCGTAAAGGCTATTGTGACCCTGGTAATCCGGGTGGAGACGCTCTATGATGCGGAAGCGGCCATTGATGTGGTGGAGAGCGGGGCAGGCAGCCGCGACGCCGGCAGCTGGAATTCCGGTGGGGACACAGGGAAATGGAATTCCGGTGCAGAAGAAGGCGGATGGGGTGCGGGAAACTATGACGAGAAAAGCAGCTGGGACGGCAGCGGGCGGACCGTGAGAAATTGGGATGGCAGCAATGGAAGCTATCAGAATATGGGAGAACCCATGGCCGGGACAGATGCATCTTCCGGCGAGATGGAGATCTTAAGACGCCAGGCTGACGTAGCCGTAATAGCAGTCAGAAGAAAGGACACTTATAGAATAAAAGAGGACATCTCCCTGTCCGGCAGCAAACCGAGTATGGAACAGATTTTGTGGAGTGACATTCGCCTTCGGGGAGCGACTACAAAACCTTTGGACGGACGTGTCCATATTGAAGGCGAAGTTATGATATTTGCAATCTATACAGGCGAAGGGGAGAATACACCCATACAGTGGCTGGAGGAAAGCCTGCCTTTTGCGGGAGAGGTGGAACTGCCGGAAGCCGTGGAAGGCATGGTGCCGTCTATTTCCGTGCGTCTGGTACATAAAGAACTGGAGGCAAAACCGGACTATGACGGGGAGATGCGGGATCTGGAGTTGGATGCCGTACTGGAACTGGATATGAAGCTTTATGAGGAACAGCAGATCGAACTTCTGGGAGATTTCTATTCCAATGACAGGGAACTGGAATTGGAGTCAGGGGAAGTTTGTTTTGACCGGCTGCTCAGCAAGAATACAGGAAAGTGTAAGATCGGCGAAAAGCTGGAGCTGAATTCTGGTGAGCGGATTCTGCAGATCTGCCACAATGACGGAACCATCAAGATTGATGAGGTGGAGATCAAAGAAGATTCCCTGCAGATTGACGGCGTGCTGGAGGTATCTCTTCTGTATCTGACGTCTGACGATACGGAACCCATAAAGGCGGAGACAGAGATGGTGCCTTTCCATTACGAAGCGGAGACGCCGGGGATTACACAGGACAGTGTGTATCAGATGAATACAGGGCTGGAGCAGATGACCGCGGTTATGATGGGCGGAGACACGGTTGAGATAAAAGCTGTTTTAAATCTTGATATTCTGGTACTCCAGCCCGTAAAAGAACCTGTAATCCTGGGGGTAAAAGAAGAACCTTTGGATTTCGAAAAATTACAGGAACTGCCGGGGATTACAGGCTATATTGTACAGCCCGGAGACTGTCTGTGGGATATTGCAAAGAGATTCCACACCACGAGAAAGCAGGTGACAGAGGCCAACGGGCTTTCCGGAGAACAGATCAAGCCGGGCGACCGTCTGATTCTTGTGAAAGAAATCGCCGGAGCATAACCATACAGGAAAAAGCTGGATGCACAAAAATCAGTTTTCAGGATATAATAAAGTATAACTGTTATGGATGAACGGCGTCATATCCGCATCCAGCTGGTGCTTTAAGATAGATTCAGGGCAACCTGGGCGGTAAGTGTGTATTGCAAGCACAGTTGCCGTCTACATACTGTGAAAGTCCCGGACGGCAGCCGAGTGCCGGTCATGCTTGCATGAACCGGCACTCGGATATCGTCCGGGCAAGCCGGTATGAGCAAGGAGGCCGACAGGCCGGATTGCGAATACCGGCGGCAGCTGTGGGAGCCGCAGGCGGAACAGCTGACTTACACAGGGCGGCCGCGAAACATAAATCCCACAAAATTTTTTATCCCCACACAAAGGAGCTCCCTCCCCCTCATGAACTACACATACCTATTACGCTGCAGCGACGGAAGTCTGTACTGCGGCTGGACCAACCATTTAGAAGAGCGCATAAAAGCCCATAATGCCGGAAAAGGCGCAAAATACACAAAAAGCCGCCGTCCGGTAGAACTGGTATATTATGAAGAGTTTCCCACAAAAGAGGAAGCCATGAGCCGTGAATATGCCATAAAGCATTTAAACCGGACACAAAAGCTGAAATTAACAGAAACATTTAAACCGAATGAAAGCGGTCTGTCATAAACAAGGGTGCCAAAAAAGAGAGAGACACCCTTGTTTATTTTGTGGAAAATTTTTCATGGCAACCCCTTGTATTATCTGTATACAAAGTATATAATATACTGTATACAAAATACTGGAGAGGAAAAAGGAGCTTGGGGTATGGTAAAACATCTTGGATTAAAGGCCTATGGAAAGATTAACTTAGGCCTGGATGTACTGCGAAAGCGGGAGGACGGTTACCATGAAGTCCGTATGATTATGCAGACGGTAGGTCTGTATGACCGGATAGATATGATTGGCCGGGATGAACCGGGGATCAAGGTTGAGACAAACCTTTATTATCTGCCCAATAATGAGAACAATTTGGCGTACAAAGCAGCCAAACTTCTGATGGATGAATTTGGAATCAGGCAGGGCATTCATATAAAGCTGCGGAAGTTTATTCCTGTAGCGGCAGGTATGGCAGGAGGCAGCAGTGACGCGGCGGCGGTGCTTTTCGGAGTGAATAAGATGTTTGGACTGGGATTGACACAGCAGCAGCTAATGGACAGGGGAGTCCGTATCGGCGCCGATGTGCCTTACTGCGTTATGAGAGGAACGGCCCTTTCAGAAGGAATCGGGGAAGTTCTGACCCCTCTTTCACCCATGCCTCAATGCCAGGTATTGATCGCTAAACCCGGAATCAGTGTGTCTACCAAGTATGTATATGAGAATCTTCATGCCAATGAACTTACGGCGGCGGACCACCCTGATATAGACAGCATGATTGAGGCCATCAGCCGGGGTGATATCTATAAAGTGGCGGGTTTATTAGGCAATGTACTGGAACGGGTGACTATACCGGCTTATCCGGTCATCGGGCAGATCAAAGAAGCCATGATGGAGTGCGGAGCCATGGGGACTCTCATGAGCGGAAGCGGCCCTACGGTGTTTGGATTGTTTGTCAATCCGAAGACCGCAGAGGCGGCTTATGAATATATGCGGTACGGAAAGGGACAAAATCTGGTGAAGCAGGTTTATCTCACTAATTTTTATAATCGAAAAGGGCAGGGAGGAATATCATGAAAGACCATGATCTGAGAGTAAATATGAATGAATATCTTCCGCTGCGTGATGTGGTGTTTAATACTCTGCGTCAGGCAATCCTTAAGGGTGAGCTGGAGCCGGGAGAAAGATTGATGGAGATTCAGCTGGCGGAACGGCTGGGAGTCAGCAGGACGCCAATCCGGGAGGCAATCAGAAAACTGGAGCTGGAGGGCCTGGTGCTTATGATACCGAGAAAGGGGGCGGAAGTTGCCAAGATTTCCGAGAAAAGTCTTCGGGATGTTCTGGAAGTCCGCCGCTCTCTGGAGGAACTTGCCATTGAACTGGCCTGCCAGAGAATGACGGAAGAGGAAGTGGAGGAGTTGGAGAAGGCCCAGAATGCTTTTGGCGAGGCCGTTGCCTGCAAGGATGTGATGCTTATGGCGGAGACAGACGAGGCATACCATGATATTATTTATAGAGGGACATGCAACAGCCGCCTGATGCAGATTCTCAACAATCTGAGAGAGCAGATGTACCGATATCGCCTGGAATATATTAAAGATGCTGATAAGCGTCAGATTCTGCTGATTGAACATGAGCATATCTTAAAGGCCATCAAAGCCCGGCATGTGGCGGAGGCGAAAGCCGCCATGCGGGAGCATATTGACAATCAGGAGATTACGGTTTCCAGAAATCTTAAAGAAAAGGAATAATCTAACTAAAATATTAGAAAAATATTAAAAAAATATAACTCCATTGACAGGGTGACAAGTTGTCATTATAATGAATGACAGGTTGTCACTTTTTGAATTGTCAGGAAAGGCATCCTGTGATATAAGGGGGTATGAGAATGCCGAGTGAGCGTTTTTACAGGCTTTCTGAAGAAAAGCAGAGACTGATCTGGAAAGCTTCCATGAAGGAATTTACTTCCGAGCCATATGAAAAAGTATCCATCAACAAGATTATCAGAAATGCAGGAATATCCAGAGGCAGTTTCTATACATATTTTGAAGACAAAAGGGATCTTCTGTCGTTTTTATTAGGAGATACAGAGCGTCGGTGGAGAGAAAGCTGCCTGGCATACCTGGAGAAGAAGGGCGGAGATGTTTTTGCTGCTTTGGAAGCCATGATGGAATACGGTATGGAATTTTGCAAGAATAATGACCTGTTCCGCCTGCATAAGAATCTGATTATATACCCTGAGGCCATGATATCGGAGTGCATGTGCGGGGATATCAAGTTAAAGCAGACTGCGGGGAGAGAATTCCTGACGAAAGTAGACCGTTCCTGCCTGCGGGATAAGACGGACGAGGGAATACTGCTTTTGATGAAGCAGGGGGTCATTTCCATGATGGCCGGCTTTGTGGAGTATTATAGTAACCCTGAAAGGGAAGAGATGATTAGGGCGGAGTACAAAAAAGTCTTGTCTGTGCTTCGATACGGAGCCTGCGTGGCTTCTGAAAAAGACCAGGTGGAGGGTTAAGAAGATGAGTAAAGGTGCAAAGATTGCGGCAGCAGCCGTGGTGGTTGTGGCAGCCGGCGCTTTTGTGGGAGCCAGATTCCTGACTCCGGAAAGCGCTCCGGAGGCAGTGGCGCCGCCGGTAGTGAGGACGGAACAGCCGGCAGCGGCGGATATTGAACTGTTCAGAAGTATGACGGGGACGGTGGAGCCGTCAGACTCCGTCTATGTTATTCCCAAAGCAGCGGGAGAGATTACGGCAGTCTATGTAAAGACAGGAGATTATGTGACGGAAGGACAGCTGCTGTGTGAGATTGATACCAAGCAGGTAGACGCGGCCAGACTCCAGTTCGAGGCGGCTCAGATCGCCCTTAAGGACGCCAACACCAACTTGGAGCGCATGAGAGTCCTTTATGGAAGCGGCGATATTTCCGCCCAGGCATTTGAACAGGTGGAAAGCGGGGCTAAGTCGGCACAGATTCAGTATGATTCTGCAAAACTGGCTTATGATTATCAGGTGGAATTCAGCAGCATCACGGCTGCGATTTCCGGAAAGATTGAGTCATGTACCATGGAGGTTCATGATATGGCTACCCAGTCAAGCCCTCTGTGCGTCATATCCAGCGAAGGAAGCAAGATCGTGAATTTTGCGGTGACAGAGGCAATTCTGGATAACGTGAAGGAAGGAGATACCATCCGCATCGAGAAGGCCGGCAGTGAGTACACGGGAACCGTGACGGATGTAAACACCATGGTGGATCCGGCTACAGGACTTTTTAAGGTTAAGGCGGCTGTGGAACATGGAGACGCTTTGGCCACCGGCTCTATGGTAAAGCTGTATGTTACGTCGGATAAGGCTGACGGAGTCCTGACCATTCCTGTAGATTCTGTTTATTACGACAACGGAAAGCCTTATGTCTACACATTTGAAGACGGAGTGGTACATAGAACGGATGTGGACACCGGAATCAGCGATGCATCCAGGATGGAGATTGTCTCCGGCCTGTCGGCTTCCGATTGGGTGATTACCACTTGGAGTCCGGAACTCTATGAGGGGGCTCCGGCAGTTTTGGAAGCAGCTGATTAGAGGAGGGATGCCGGATGAATATAACAAGATCTGTCCTCAAAAGGCCTGTGACCACGGTTATGGTGGTCTTATGCCTTATTGTATTTGGCTTGACTTCCGTACTGTCATCTAAGCTGGAGCTGACGCCCGCTATGGATATGCCCATGCTGGTTGTATTCACCCTGTATCCGGGAGCCAGCCCTGATGATGTAGATGAACTGGTGACCCAGCCCATTGAGGACGAGACGGGAACCTTAAGCGGTATGAAGGGAGTTACCAGTGTTTCCAGTGAGAACTATTCCATTGTCCTTTTGGAATATGAATACGGCATTGACATTGACGACGCCTATGATGATCTGAAAAAGAAGATGGATGTTTTGAAGATGTCTCTGCCCGACGATGTGGAAACTCCTACGATTATGGAGATGAACATCAACGACATGGCAAGTATTTCTCTTGCCGTGAACAACGATACCCAGAATAATCTGTACAATTATGTCAACGACACCATTGTGCCGGAGTTTGAGAAACTGTCTTCTGTAGCCAGCGTGGATATCAGCGGCGGCCAGGAAGAGTACGTAAAGATCGAATTGATACCGGAAAAACTGGCGCAGTATCATCTGAGCATGAACGCCATTGCATCGGCCATTACCAGCGCGGACTTTTCTTATCCTGCAGGGAGTACGGATGTGGGCAGCCAGACACTGTCTGTATCCGCCGGCGTGGATTACGACACCGTGGAAAGTCTTAAGAGCATCCCCATTACCCTGGGAAGCGGCAATATTATTTATCTGGAAGACGTGGCTAATGTTCACACTACATTGGAGGAGGCGGCAGGCATCGGCCGCTATAACGGAAGGGATACCATTGCCATAGAGATCAAAAAGCAGCAGAGCAGTACTGATGTGCAGGTGTCAAAGGATGTTATGCGCACCATGAACAGGCTGCTGTCAGGGGATCCTAATTTGGAGATGGTAGTGGTTAACGATAACAGCGACATGATTAAGTCTTCCTTAAACTCCGTAATGCAGACCATGATTATGGCTATTGTTGTGTCCATGGTGATTATCTTCCTGTTTTTCGGGGATCTTAAGGCGTCTCTGATTGTAGGAACATCTATTCCCATCTCCATTCTGGCAGCCCTGATCTCCATGAGCGCCATGGGATTTTCTCTGAATGTGATTACTCTCAGCAGTTTGGTGCTGGGCGTAGGCATGATGGTGGATAACTCTATCGTGGTGCTGGAAAGCTGTTTCCGTTCCACCAAAGGAGTGGGATTCCGGGAATATACGGAGGCGGCTTTAAAGGGAAGCAGCGTTGTCCTTCAGTCTGTTATCGGCGGAACCGTAACTACCTGTGTGGTATTTCTGCCGCTGGCATTCCTGGAGGGCATGTCGGGACAGATGTTTAAGCCTCTTGGATTTACCATTGTGTTCTGTATGCTGGCATCCCTGATCTCAGCTATGACCATTGTGCCTTTGTGCTATACCATGTACCGGCCCAAGGAAAGGGAGCATGCGCCTCTGTCGGGAATGATCACAGGCCTGCAAAGAGGTTACCGGAATATTATGCAGACCCTTTTGCCGAAGCGGAAGACTGTTATTTTTACATCCCTTGTCCTTTTGGGGATTTCCATTGTGCTGGCAGGTCAATTGGGGATGGAGCTGATGACATCGGCAGACCAGAATTCCATTAACATATCCATTGAGACCAGACCGGGACTGAGAATTGAGAATGTTGATGAGATACTTAAGAAGGCGGAAGAACTTGTGACTTTGCCTGAGAATGAGGCTTATGTAGATTCCTATATGCTTTCCTATGGCTCCACAGGTCTCAGCATGAGCGGCGGTTCCGCCGCCACATTGACCGTATACTTAAAGGATGACTGTCCTCTAGAGACAGACCAGGTGATCAAGCTGTGGAAGCCGTCCTTTGCCAATATTCCGGATTGCGACATTACCTTAAGCGCCAGCAGCATGATGGGATCTATGATGACGATAAATGATGGTTTTGAAGTGATTTTGGAAAGCACTCAATATGACAGTTTGAAACAGGCGTCAGACAGTATTGTCAGGGAACTGACCGACCGGCCGGAGGTGACCAGAGTTCATTCTTCCCTGGAAAATGCAGCGCCTTTGGTTAAGATAAACATTGACCCTATTAAGGCTTCTGCTGAAGGGTTGTCTCCCGTTCAGGTGGCAGGCATGATTAATATGACCTTAAGCGGAACCGAGGCCACAACCCTGGATGTAAACGGCAACGAAATTAAGGTTATGGTGGAATATCCGGAAGATGAATATGCAGCTCTTGATCAGCTGAAGGGGATTACGATTCCCACAGCCACAGGCGCTTCCGTGGCCCTCACCGATATCGGCGAAGTGGTATTTCAGGACAGCCCCTTAAATATTATGAGGTCCGACAAGCAGTATCAGGTGACGGTTACCGGTGATTATACGGATATGGTAAACACGGAAGACGATAAGGCAGTGGATGAGATGCAAAAGCTTTTAATGCGGGAGATAGTGACCCCTGCCATGAATGAAGACATTTCCGTAGCGCAGAATGCAGTGGACGAGAGCATGATCGAGGAACTGGGGGCTTTGCTTGAGGCGGTTTTAATCGCTGTGTTCCTGGTATTTGTAGTAATGGCGGCCCAGTTTGAATCACCGAAGTTTTCACTGATGGTAATGACTACCATTCCCTTTGCCCTCATCGGCTCTTTTACATTTCTGTTTGCCGCCGATGTACCTATTAGCATGCCGTCTATGCTGGGATTCTTAATGCTGGTTGGCACTGTGGTGAATAACGGTATTCTGTATGTGGATACGGTGAATCAGTACCGTCAGGATATGGAGATGGAGATGGCTCTGATTGAAGCCGGAGCCACCCGCCTAAGACCCATTCTCATGACCACGCTGACTACCATTGTAGCCATGATTCCTATGTGTCTGGCTTTCGGCGACGCCGGGGAGATGATGCAGGGGCTGGCTCTGGTGGATGTGGGAGGATTGGTGGCATCTACTGTTTTGGCATTGTTAATGCTGCCGGCCTATTACTCGGTTATGAGTAAAAAGAAGAAACGGCAGCCGGTTTTGGAAGATTAAGGAGGATTTTATGAAAAGAAAACATGCAGCGATCCCTGTATCTCTGTGTATGGCAGCGGTGCTGAGCTTAGGACTTCCCATTCAGGCTCTGGCCGGAAGCCCAGAGTTTTCAAGGACTGCCGAAGAATGGGCAAGACTTCGGGATAATGTGCTGGAATATGGAGAGATCGAGGCTCTGGTCCATGAGTATAATGTGACGGTACTTAACAATGAGAGGCAGTATGAACTGCAGCGCCGTGAACTGGACATAGCAGATAACAAGACGGCAGCCTATTGGGATCAGGCCGCCAGAAACTGGGAGGCTGCGGGTCAGGCGACCAATGACGCAGAGAGGGCTCAGTTTGAGGCAGCAGCCCTTACTGCGGAACAATCAGCCATAACCAATGTTCAGGACAGGGAGACAGCCAGGATTGAGAAAACCATTGCAGAGAAAAATATCGTGAAGCAGGCCCAGAGCACCATGAACACCTATTATCAGCTTCAGTGCCAGCTTACTTCTCTGAGGAAAAACCGGGAACTGCTGGCAGCCATGGTGACATCAACCCAGGGCAGACAGAGCCAGGGCATGGCGACAGCTGCCGATGTGCTGGATGCTCAGCAGAAGGTTCAGAATGCGGATGCTCAGATTATCGCTATGGAAAGCCAGATCGAGTCAACCAGGCAGAACCTGATTGTAATGCTGGGGTGGAAGCAGGGTGATGCTCCTGAGATCCGCAACATACCGGAAGTAGATATGAACAGGATCGCGGCCATGAACATGGAGCTGGATACCCAGACGGCCATTGCCGCCGACTATACGTTGAAGCTGGACGAGAGAAAAGAGGGCAATACCAGCAATGAGACCAACCGGAATCTCTACCATCAGAAGGTATCTGATGACCGCCAGCAGATTGCCGTGGCAGTAAGCGACAGTTATCAGAAGGTAATGCAGGCCAAGGCAAATTTTGACGAAGCGGCATTGAACCTGGATGTGGCGTCGAAGAACTGGAATACATCCAATACGAAATATCAGCTTGGAACCATCAGCAGAATAGAGAATCTGCAGGCGGAGGCAGCCTTTGTAACCGCTCAGTCGGAGATGGAACAGAAGAAGCTTGAATTGTTCCAGGCTTTGGAGAATTATGATTGGATCATAAAAGGAGTGAGGTCATGAGAACCCTTAAACTGATTACGGCTCTGGGACTGGCAGGAGTCCTGACGTGCGCCGCGCCTTTTAGTGCCATGGCGCAGGTGGAAAAGCCGGAGTCTATGGATGATGAGACATGGCTCAGGCTTCAGGATGATGTGCTGGAGTACGACGAGATCGGCAATCTGGTGGAATATTATAATCCGGCTTACCGCCAGGTGGTTCAGCAGATTGAAATCAATGTTAATATATACGAGGATGCTGCCCGGGATTTGAGAGAGTCCGTAAAGGAGAATATGTCGGAGGCAGGGTACGCAAAGGATGTGGACCCGGTTATGTATGCGGTTTATATGGGTACTGCCCAGGGTTACCGCCAGGCCGCCAAAAGCTTTGAAAAGGTTGCGGGTTCCATCAAAAGCAGTACCAGACACCAACTGGGTATGATGAGGAAGATGACCACCTCCGGCGTTCAGCAGATGATGAACGGCTATCATCAGGCTTTGGCCTCCAAAGAACTGGTGGATACCCTGGTGGAATTATCTCAGGCCGCCTATGATTCCACAGTAACCCAGAGCAGCATCGGTATGGCTACATCTGTGGATGTGGAGACGGCTCTGAAGTCCCTGCAGTCGGCACAGGGACAGCAGAAAGCCCTGGAGGACAGTATGAGAACAGTCCGACAGAACCTGTGTCTCATGACGGGATGGAGTTATAATGCGGACATAGCGGTCGGAGACATTCCGGAACCCGATGTGTCCGGCATCGACGGGATGAACCCTGCCAATGATCTGACAAGGGCAATCGGCAATAATTATACGTTGATTGAACTCAGAGGTACATCGGGCAAAGGTACGGCAAACTATAACCAGAAGATGAGGACCACCGATGAGATCGAGGGTAAGATAAAGACTCAGCTGGAAACTTTGTATCAGGAAATCCTGGAAAAGAGGACTGCTTATGAGGCTGCCCATGTGGCGTTTCAGGGGGCCCAGATCACCATGAACGGCAATGACCTGAAATATCAGATGGGGATGCTTGGACGGCTGGAATATCTCCAGTTAAAGATGGCGTATCTGCAGCAGAAAGCGGCCCTTAAGACGGCACAGCTCAATCTGACCCAGGCCATGGAAAACTACAGATGGGCCGTAGAAGGCCTGGCGGATGTGGACTGAGCATAGCTGATCTGTATAAAAACGAGAGGAGCTGAGGAATCCTCTCGTTTTTATATGTGCACTGGCACTTAAAGGAAGAGTGTCAGCCAGGCTGACGAGTACCCGGCGCGCGGGCAGAGGAAAGATTTTCCTCTGCCCGCCTGGAGATTACCAGGTTACCAGCTTGTCGATTATTGTCTGCTGTTCACTGGCGGAACGGGTGAGATAGAGCCTGGTTGTCTCCACATTGTTATGTCCCAGCAGATCCGCCAGCAGGGCGATGTCATTGAACCGGTGGAGAAAATTAATGGCAAACCGGTGGCGGAAGGAGTGGGGATAGACCGTGACAGGGTTGATCTTGTATATCTGTGCATAATGTTTTAATTGCTGATTGATACCACGTGCCGTTAAAAGCGTTCCCCGGCGGTTTACAAAGAGGTAGCCGGTCTGAATGCCGCATCTGTGGCACCAAGCGGAGGCTTCCTGACACAGAACATCAGGAATATAAATTCTCCTTACCTTTCCGCCTTTGGAACACAGATCCATATATCCGCAGGAGAGATGTTCTGCTTTAAACTTTAAAAGCTCGCTGACCCTGGCTCCCGTAGCCCCTAAAAACCATACAATAAAAAACCATTGCTCCGGTCCGTTCTTTTTTAATTTTCGTTTCAGAGCAAGATAATCCTTGTTCGAAATGACTTCATCTAAGAAAGACGGGGTCTGGAGCCGTACGGAGGGCTGCCGGTATTCAGGCTTTCCCACATAGTCAAGATAGTGGTTCAGACCGCAGATTCGTTGATTTACCGTGGACGGCTTGAAATTTTTTATCAGATAGGAGCGATATTTGCGCACATAACCGGCGGTGACAGCGGGATATAATTTTTGGTATAGGCGGAGGCTGCCCAGGTAGGAGCTGATGCTGTTTTCTGATAATTTCCGTTCCAGAAGATGGGAGCGGAATTCCTCTAAATCGGATGACATTTTCATAAATTCCCTCCTACCAGTTCACGACCTGATTGATGATGACCTGCTGTTCGGCGCGGCTGCGGTGCAGATAGATGCGGGTGGTTTCAATACTTTGATGGCCCAGAAGATCAGAGAGAAAAGAGATATCGCCGCATGCCTCAATAAAATTTTTGGCAAACCGATGGCGGAAGGAGTGGGGGTGGAGGACAGCCGGATCCAGGCCGTACAGACCTGAGAATTTGCGCAGCTGCCCTCGGATGGCCGCCGGAGTCACAGGCTGTCCCAGCCGGTTTAAAAAGAGAGGGCCGGGGCGCTGCCCTTCTCTGGCAAGCCATCTGAGCGTGTCTTCGCGAAGGGATTTTGGTATGTAGATACGTCTGATTTTGTTTCCTTTGGAGCAGATGTCCAGCCACCCTGTCTCCACATCCCTTGTCTCAAGCTTCACCAGCTCGCTGACTCTGACGCCTGTGGCCGCCATAAACCGGATAAGATAGTAATACAGGTGATTGCCGTCCCGGATGAGGCAGCGTTTTAAATATTCATAGTCAGCCTGAGTGATCACATTCTCCACATAGGTTTTTTGCTGCATCCGGAGCATGGCGATGGGAGTGACAGAGGAATGGCAGTATTCCATATAGCAGTTCAGCGCCCGGATACGCAGATTGACAGTCCGGGGATTATAGTGTTCCAGCAGGAAACATTTATATAACTGCAGATTGTCAGCATTCAGGCTGTCATATAGGCCGTAAAACTGCCGGACTGCGCAGGAATAAGACAAAATCGTGTTCTCCGCCCGATTATTTGATTCCAGCCAGCTTCGAAAATCTGTCAGGCGCTGTTCCAAAGACTGTAGTGTGTTCATGTTAAGTTCCTCCTTATCTTTTGTATACGGTTTCTTGGTTGCCAACTTATCATATCATTATCCACAAATGGACTGCTGCCGGAATAATGTACTGTTTTTGTTATTTTATAAAATCCAGTATTTTTAGACCCAGATGGATTCGGCCGGGTGTGTCCATTATGGCCCGGTAGTCGTCGTCTGACAAAAGAAATCTTAATTCCTTCGCGGACTCATCAGGAAGAACGGCATGGGTTGCGTCAATAAAGCAAAGCTTGGGGTAGAGGACGCACCACCAGTTTCTTCCCCGCCCTTCTCCCAGGATTACCTGGACGGTATCATAGGTTCCGCAGGGCAGTACCAGGTTCCCATATGCTTTGGTGGGGAAATATGCCTGAGTGACAAAGATGGAAGCCTCATAGCTGCAGCCCTGGTCCTGCAGATATGTATCCACATAATTTTCCAGATCGTTTTTATTCTTTTCTATATAAGAACAGAACAGTTCTTTCGAGTCGGCAGGGCAGTTTTGAAGTTTTTCCAAGAGCAGGGATTTCACGGCGTTTTTCAGTCTCTGGTCATGGTTGGAGTTGGAGTTGGCCAGTACGTGAAAGCGCAGAAGATCGGGGGCAATCCTCTCTGTCAGGTTCTTATCCTTTTTATAGCCCCATAAAATGGAACATAGGAATGCCAGGAAAAAGCAGGAAACAGATAAAAGCAATGTTCTTTGATATTTCATTTGGTTCACCTCTTAAATCATAATTATATTTGTAATTATAACCAAGTGTGATATAATGAAACGCGAAAAATCAAATTTAAGGAGATTTTTATTATGAAAGAAACCATAGCGGTTTTATTTGGCGGCCAGTCATCAGAACATGTGGTGTCCTGTATGTCAGCTGTCAATGTGATTGAGCACATAGATCGGGAGAAATATGAGGTTCTGTTAATTGGAATAACAGAACAGGGGCGCTGGCTTTTGGCGGATTCTCTGGAATCGGTCCGCACAGGCACATGGCATGAGGGAAAGGCAAGGGCAGTCATCTCTCCGGATGCTGTGGATCAGAGTGTTTTGGTCTTTGATGAGAAGGACAACGTGAAAAAAATACATATTGATGTAGCATTCCCAGTGCTTCACGGGCTTTATGGGGAGGATGGTACAGTACAGGGCCTTTTGGAACTGGCAAGAATCCCTTATGTGGGCTGCGGGGTTCTGTCATCAGCCGTATCTATGGATAAGCTGTACACAAAAGTCATTGCAGAGTCTTTGGGCATCTGTCAGGCGGATTATGTAGCGGTGATGCGGGAAGAGCTGGCACGGATAGATCAGGTTGCGGAAAAGATCGAGGGGAAATTGTCCTATCCCGTATTCGTGAAGCCCTCCAATGCGGGTTCATCCAGAGGAGTCAGCAAAGCAGATAACAGGGAATCCTTAAAAGAAGCTTTGAGAGAAGCGGCACGCCATGACCGTAAGATCCTGGTGGAGGAGACGATCACAGGCCATGAGGTGGAAAGCGCCGTGCTGGGGGGAGGGGCTATGGAGCCTCAGGTTTCCGGTGTGGGAGAGATATTGGCAGCAGCTGATTTCTATGATTTTGATGCAAAATATTATAACCAGGAGTCCCAAACCGTGGTGGATCCAAAACTGCCGGGCAATGCGGCGGAGGATATCCGCCGGTCAGCAGCCCGAATCTTCAAAGCGGTGGACGGATATGGATTGTCCAGAGTGGATTTCTTTGTGACGGCGGAGGGGAAAGTAGTGTTTAATGAGATCAATACCATGCCCGGTTTTACGGCCATCAGCATGTATCCCATGCTGTGGGAGGCCAGGGGAATCTCAAAAGGCCAGCTCATTGAAAAACTCATCGACCTTGGGAGGGAAAGGTATCATGGATAGGAACGCGCCCATCGGAGTCTTTGATTCGGGAATCGGAGGGTTGACTGTGGCACGGGAGATCATGCGCCAGATGCCCAAAGAGAGGATGGTTTATTTCGGAGATACGGCCAGGCTTCCTTACGGCAGTAAATCCCAGGAGACGATCCTGCGCTATTCCAGACAGATTATTCGTTTTCTCATAAGCAAAAAGGTGAAAGCCATTGTCATCGCCTGCAATACCGCAAGCGCTTATGCCCTGGAGACCGTGGAGAAGGAGCTGGACATTCCGATTATCGGCGTTATACGGGCCGGCGCCAAAACTGCGGTTAATGCCACCCGCAACGGCAAAATAGGCGTAATCGGAACGGAGGCGACCATAAGCAGCGGCATTTATACGGATGTGATGACGCGGATGCGTCCCGGTATTGAGGTGACTGCCAAATCCTGTCCTCTGTTTGTGCCTCTTGTGGAAGAAGGGCTGCGTCATGATTCTGTCACGGATGAGATCGCATCCAGGTATCTGTCCGTGCTGAAAGGGAGGTTTGTAGATACCCTTGTCCTTGGGTGCACCCATTATCCCCTTATTCGGTCTACAGTGGGACGGATTATGGGAGAAGATGTGACCCTTGTGAATCCTGCTTATGAGACGGCAATCGAACTGAAAAACCTTCTTGAGGAGAAAGGCCTGTCCTGCTGCACGGATGGGGAAGCCCACGAGAAATATAAATTTTATGTCAGTGATCTGGCAGAAAAATTTACTGTCTTTGCCACATCCATTCTGCCGGATGACGTGAAGAGGACGGAGAAGATCAATATTGAAGACTATTAGTGCCTGGAGGGAGCCATATGACAAAAGAAGTTCTGATAAACATCGGCGGAGCCCGGTCTATGGGCGGGGAGGAAGAAGACATCGAAATGATTGTCAAAGGCGACTACTACAAGAAGAACGGAAAGCATTATATCTTATATGATGAACTGCTGGAGGGCGGGGGAGGGGTCATCCGCAATACCATCAGGATAGTACCGGACTGCATGGATATTATGAAAAAGGGAAGCATCAATACCCATATGATTTTCGAGAAGAACAAAAAGAGCCTGTCCTCCTATGTAACGCCTATGGGGGAACTGATGGTGGAAATCAGAACAAACCAGATTCAGTTTCGTGAGGAGGAGAATCTTTTGGTAATTGCCGTGGAGTATTCCCTTGATATCAATTATCAGCATGTATGGGACTGCAGCATCAAAGTATCCGTCCGTCCTTTGGGTACAGGAAATATTAAGTTAGAATAAAAAAATTCCCCGGAGTTTACACTGCGGGGAATGAAGTTTATTTCTTATTCTTTTTGAATCGGCTAAAAAATCCTTTTTTGGCCGGAGGGGCAGGAACAGCGCCTCCCCGAATGCTTTTGATCTCTGTTATGTAGATTCCGCTGATGACTACTTTTACCTCGGTTTTTACAGGAAGGGCGGCAAATACTTTCTCGTCGGCGATAAGAGTTGCCACCTTGGGACCAACCTTTGCTTTGACTAGGGGAACCTTGGCCCAACGCAGATACTTCGGTGTCTGCTCATAGACAATCTTCGGAAGATTCGCGTCTTTAATCTTCATCTTCTTCTTGTCAATCACCAGCATCGTGACAGTCTGTGCGGCGGCCTGGAGGAGATTCTGCTGCTCTACCTGACGCTTTTCCAACTTTCTGCCCATGAAATATAATACAGCCATGACTGCAACAATGATAATAAGAATGACTAATAGTACGTTTAAAAATGTCTGCACGTGGAAATACCTCCAATAAGTCCTATTACAGGCTGGGCCTGTTGCTTATTGCCAGTATAGCATTGTTTGCCAAAAAAGGCAAGAAGAAAATGGTTGACACCTTGACAAACTTGTGATAAGATGAAATGTGCACTATTGTGGCGACTTGTGCATTCATGGTACTCGTATGCCCAAAAATGAGAATAGAATGAAAAGAAAACAGGGGTGAGACGTCAATGGAGAAAAGCAGAATGCGTCCTGTAAAAGCAGGGAAAAGCGTCAGAATGAGCTTCTCGAGACAAAAAGAGGTCCTTGAGATGCCGAATCTGATAGAGATTCAAAAAGACTCCTATCAGTGGTTTCTTAATGAAGGTTTGAAAGAAGTCTTTCGGGACATCTCTCCAATCTCGGATTTTGCAGGCCACTTGAGTTTGGAGTTCGTTGATTTTACATTATGTAAAAATGATATCAAGTATACCATTGAAGAATGCAAAGAGCGCGATGCGACTTATGCAGCACCTTTAAAGGTGAGGGTAAGGCTTTGCAATAAAGACAAAGATGAGATCAATGAACATGAAATCTTTATGGGCGACCTTCCGCTTATGACAGACACCGGATCTTTTGTGATCAACGGAGCAGAACGTGTCATTGTCAGCCAGTTAGTACGTTCCCCAGGTATTTATTACGGTATTGGACATGATAAGATTGGTAAGGAGCTGTATACCTGCACGGTGATCCCCAACCGCGGCGCATGGCTGGAATACGAGACAGACTCCAATGACATCTTTTATGTTCGTGTTGACAGAACCAGAAAGGTGCCGGTTACGGTTCTCATTCGTGCCCTTGGATACGGAACCAACGCTGAGATTCTGGATATGTTCGGAGAAGAACCAAAACTCCTGGCAAGCTTTGGCAAAGATGTATCCGACAGCTACGAAGACGGCCTTCTGGAATTATATAAAAAGATACGGCCCGGCGAGCCTCTGTCCGTTGACAGTGCCAAAAGCCTTTTGGACAGCATGTTCTTTGACCCCAGGAGATATGACCTGGCCAAGGTTGGGCGTTATAAATTTAACAAAAAGCTGGCGTTTAAGAACCGTCTTCCAGGCCATACTCTGGCGGAAGATGTGGTGGATCAGACCACAGGTGAGATTCTGGCGGAGACAGGGACTGTCTTTGACAAGCAGCTGGCGGATAAGCTTCAGAATGCCGGCGTTCCCTTTGTGTGGGTTCAGGGTATTGAGCGCAACGAAAAGATTCTTTCCAACATGATGGTGGATTTAAGCTGTTATGTGAATTTTGATCCGGCGGAGGCGGAGGTTACGGAGTTAGTATATTATCCTGTACTCCAGAATATCCTGGCAGAATTTGGTGATGATGAGGCGGAATTAAAGGCGGCTGTCCGCAGAAACTTAAGCGAACTGGTGCCTAAGCATATCACAAAGGAAGATATTCTTGCTTCCATCAATTATAATATGCATCTGGAAGAGCAGATCGGTACAGCTGACGATATCGACCACCTGGGCAACCGAAGAATTCGTGCCGTAGGTGAGCTGCTCCAGAATCAGTACCGCATCGGACTGTCCCGTATGGAAAGAGTGGTCCGTGAGCGTATGACGACCCAGGACATGGACGGCATTACTGCCCAGTCCCTGATCAATATAAAGCCTGTAACGGCAGCGGTGAAGGAGTTCTTCGGAAGTTCCCAGCTGTCCCAGTTTATGGATCAGAATAATCCTCTGGCGGAACTGACCCATAAGCGGCGTCTCTCCGCCCTGGGTCCCGGCGGATTATCAAGAGAACGTGCCGGTTTCGAAGTTCGTGACGTACACTATACACATTATGGACGTATGTGTCCCATTGAGACCCCTGAAGGTCCCAACATCGGTTTGATCAACTCTCTGGCTACCTATGCGAGAGTGAATCAGTATGGTTTTGTGGAAGCTCCCTACCGTGTGGTAGATAAGGTGACGGATCCGGCTAACCCAGTGGTAACAGATGAAGTGCGCTATCTGACTGCTGATGAAGAAGACAACTATATTGTAGCGCAGGCCAATACTCCCCTGGATGAGGAGGGACATTTTGTCAACAACAACGTAGCCGGCCGTTTCCGCGAAGAGACATCGGAGTTCCAGAAGAAGAACATTGACCTTATGGATGTGTCTCCCAAGATGGTATTCTCCGTGGCGACTTCCATGATTCCGTTCCTGGAGAACGATGATGCCAACCGTGCCCTTATGGGTTCCAACATGCAGCGTCAGGCAGTACCTCTTTTGACCACGGAGGCTCCCGTAGTGGGAACGGGTATGGAAGCAAAGGCGGCGGTGGACTCCGGCGTCTGCGTCGTGGCAAGGAACGCGGGTGTGGTAGAGCGTTCCGCTTCCAATGAGATCATTATCAAGAGAGATTCCGACGGCAATAAAGATGTTTATCATCTGATAAAGTTTAAGAGAAGCAACCAGTCCAACTGTTATAATCAGAAGCCCATTGTCTTTAAAGGCAATCATGTGGAGGCCGGAGAAGTGATCGCCGACGGGCCAAGTACCCAGAACGGTGAGATTGCCCTTGGAAAGAACCCGCTGATCGGATTTATGACATGGGAAGGCTATAACTACGAGGATGCAGTTCTATTAAGTGAGCGTTTGGTGCAGGATGATGTATATACATCCGTGCATATAGAAGAGTATGAGGCAGAAGCCCGTGACACGAAACTGGGACCGGAAGAGATTACCCGCGATGTGCCGGGCGTAGGCGAAGATGCTCTTAAGGATCTGGACGAGCGCGGAATCATCCGTATTGGAGCAGAGGTTCGGGCAGGAGATATTCTGGTAGGAAAAGTAACTCCTAAGGGGGAGACGGAACTGACGGCGGAGGAGCGGCTTCTCCGGGCGATTTTCGGCGAGAAGGCAAGAGAAGTAAGAGACACCTCCTTAAAGGTTCCCCACGGCGCTTACGGTATTATTGTGGATGCCAAGGTATTTACCAGGGAGAACGGCGATGAGCTGTCTCCGGGAGTGAATCAGACCGTCCGCATCTACATTGCCCAGAAGAGAAAGATATCCGTGGGCGATAAGATGGCAGGCCGTCATGGCAATAAGGGTGTGGTTTCCCGTGTGCTTCCGGTGGAGGATATGCCCTTCCTTCCCAATGGACGTCCCCTGGATATCGTGCTGAATCCCTTAGGCGTGCCTTCTCGAATGAATATCGGACAGGTGCTGGAGATCCATCTGAGCCTTGCGGCCAAAGCCCTTGGATTCAATATCGCCACTCCTGTTTTTGACGGAGCCAACGAGATTGATATTATGGACACCCTGGATGTGGCCAATGACTATGTAAATGCTTCCTGGGAAGAATTCCAGGAGAAGTATAAGGATTCCTTAAAGCCTGAAGTTATGGAATATCTGGGCGAGCATCTGGAACACAGAGAACTGTGGAAAGGCGTGCCCTTAAGCCGGGACGGAAAGGTGAGGCTTCGTGACGGAAGGACAGGAGAATATTTTGACAGCCCTGTAACCATCGGACACATGCATTATCTGAAACTTCACCATTTGGTTGACGATAAGATTCATGCCCGCTCTACAGGCCCATATGCTCTGGTTACCCAGCAGCCTCTGGGCGGTAAAGCCCAGTTCGGCGGACAACGTTTTGGTGAGATGGAAGTGTGGGCGTTGGAGGCCTACGGTGCTTCCTACACCCTGCAGGAGATTTTGACAGTTAAATCTGATGATGTGACGGGACGTGTGAAGACTTATGAGGCTATCATCAAAGGAGAGAATATTCCTGAACCCGGCATACCTGAATCCTTTAAAGTGCTTTTGAAAGAGCTTCAGTCTCTGGGTCTTGATGTGAGAGTCCTCAAGGACGACAACACAGAGGTAGAACTTACGGAGGATATTGATTACAGTGATACGGATCTGCGCTCCATTATTGAGGGCGAGAGACGCTACGGTGATCAGGAAGAATCATTTGGGAACTATGGCTACCAGGAGCAGGAGTTCAGAGACGGCGAACTGGTGGACGTGGAAGATGATGAAGAAGAGGATGAGGGAGACCGCATCGCTGAGGAGATGTTCGATGATTTCGACTCTTCCTATGATGAAGAATAAATAGAAGGGAGTATCGCTCATGCCAGAGACGAATGAAACTTATCAACCGTTGACATTTGATGCAATCAAGATTGGTCTGGCTTCTCCGGAGAAAATTCTGGAATGGTCTCACGGCGAAGTGAAGAAGCCGGAGACGATCAATTACAGAACCTTAAAGCCGGAGAAAGACGGACTCTACTGTGAGAGAATCTTTGGACCCAGCAAGGACTGGGAGTGCCATTGCGGTAAATATAAAAAGATCAGATACAAAGGTGTTATCTGCGACCGATGCGGCGTGGAAGTCACAAAGGCAAGTGTTCGTAGAGAGCGTACGGGACATATTGCCCTGGCAGCTCCGGTATCCCATATCTGGTATTTTAAAGGGATTCCCAGCCGCATGGGACTGATCCTGGATATCTCCCCAAGAGTTTTGGAGAAGGTTCTCTACTTTGCTTCCTACATCGTACTGGATCCGGGAACCACTTCCCTCCAGTATAAACAAGTGCTTTCCGAAAAAGAGTACAGAGAAGAGCTGGAGAAATACGGCTATGGCGCATTCCGTGTGGGAATGGGCGCCGAGGCTATCCAGGAGCTTCTGCAGGCCATTGACCTTGAGAAAGATTCTGAGGAGCTGAGGAAAGGCCTTAAGGACGCCACGGGTCAGAAGAGGGCCAGGATCATCAAAAGGCTGGAGGTTGTTGATGCCTTCCGCAATTCCGGAAACAAGCCGGAGTGGATGATCATGACTGTGATTCCGGTGATTCCACCGGATATCCGTCCTATGGTACAGCTGGACGGCGGTCGTTTTGCCACCTCTGATTTAAATGATCTGTATAGAAGAATCATCAATCGTAATAACCGTCTTGCCAGGCTTTTGGAACTGGGTGCTCCTGACATTATCGTCCGCAACGAGAAGCGTATGCTTCAGGAGGCGGTGGATGCCCTCATTGATAACGGCAGGCGGGGAAGGCCGGTAACCGGTCCCGGTAACCGTGCCCTGAAGTCCCTGTCCGATATGTTAAAGGGCAAGCAGGGACGTTTCCGTCAGAACCTGTTAGGAAAGCGTGTAGACTACTCCGGCCGTTCCGTTATCGTGGTAGGACCGGAATTAAAGATTTACCAGTGCGGTCTTCCCAAGGAGATGGCTATCGAGCTGTTTAAGCCTTTCGTTATGAAAGAACTGGTAGCCAATGGAACTGCCCACAACATTAAGAACGCCAAGAAGATGGTAGAGCGCCTTCAGGAAGAAGTATGGGATGTGCTGGAAGATGTAATTAAAGAGCATCCGGTTATGCTCAACCGTGCTCCTACTCTTCACAGACTGGGAATCCAGGCATTTGAGCCCATCTTGGTTGAAGGCAAAGCCATTAAGCTTCACCCCCTTGTATGTACTGCATTTAACGCGGACTTTGACGGAGACCAGATGGCTGTCCATCTGCCCCTTTCTGTGGAGGCCCAGGCGGAATGCCGGTTCCTTCTGCTGTCTCCCAATAACTTGTTGAAGCCTTCCGACGGCGGTCCTGTGGCGGTTCCCTCCCAGGATATGGTTCTGGGAATTTACTATCTGACTCAGGAGAGACCGGGGGCAAAAGGCGAAGGCATGTGCTTCAAGAGTCCCAATGAAGCGATTCTTGCCTATGAGAACGGCGCAGTAACGCTCCATTCCAAAGTGAAGGTGAGAGTTCAGAAGACTATGACGGACGGGACCGTGAAGAGCGGCATTATCGAATCCACTGTAGGACGTTTCATTTTCAATGAGATCATTCCTCAGGACCTGGGGTTCGTGGACCGCAGCATTCCGGGCAATGAACTTTTGCTGGAAGTGGATTTCCATGTAGGAAAGAAGCAGTGCAAGCAGATTCTGGAAAAGGTTATCAATGTTCACGGTGCAACTCAGACGGCAGTGACACTGGATGACATTAAGTCCATCGGCTACAAATACTCTACCAGGGCAGCTATGACCGTATCCATCTCTGATATGACCGTTCCGCCCAGCAAGCCTCAGCTTATTGCCGATGCTCAGGCCACAGTGGACCGGATCGCCAAGAACTTCCGCCGCGGTCTGATCACGGAGGAAGAGCGTTATAAAGAAGTTATTGAGACATGGAAGACTACGGATGATCAGCTGACCCATGATCTGCTCACGGGTCTTGACAAATACAATAACATTTTCATGATGGCTGATTCCGGAGCCCGTGGTTCCGATAAGCAGATTAAACAGCTTGCCGGTATGCGCGGCCTTATGGCCGATACCACGGGTCATACCATTGAACTTCCTATTAAGTCCAATTTCCGTGAAGGACTGGACGTACTGGAATACTTTATTTCCGCCCATGGAGCCAGAAAAGGATTGTCCGACACGGCTCTTCGTACGGCGGACTCCGGTTATCTGACCAGGCGTCTGGTAGATGTATCCCAGGATGTTATCATCCGGGAAGTGGACTGCTGTGAAGGCAGAGAGATTCCTTTTATGGAGATTAAGGCGTTCATGGACGGCCAGGAGAGCATTGAAAGCCTGGAAGAGAGATTGACAGGAAGATATATTGCCGAGACCATCACGGATCCTGATACGGGCGAAGTGGTGGTGAAGGCTAACCATATGTGTACTCCTAAGCGTGCGAAGGCTGTAATTGGAGTTCTGAGGAAGCTGGGCCGGGAGAGCATTAAGATACGTACTGTGTTAAGCTGTAAGTCTCATATCGGTGTCTGCGCCAAATGTTACGGTTCCAATATGGCCACAGGCCAGGCCGTTCAGGTAGGTGAGGCAGTAGGCATTATTGCCGCTCAGTCTATCGGTGAACCGGGAACGCAGCTGACTATGAGAACCTTCCATACCGGCGGCGTTGCCGGCGGCGATATCACCCAGGGTCTTCCCCGCGTGGAGGAGCTTTTTGAGGCCCGTAAGCCGAAAGGTCTTGCCATTATCACGGAATTTGGCGGAGCGGTCACTATTAAGGATACGAAGAAGAAGAGAGAGATCGTGGTTTCCGATCCGGATACAGGCAATTCCAAGACTTACCTGATTCCTTATGGCTCTCGTATCAAGGTACAGGATGGACAGCTGCTGGAAGCCGGCGACGAGCTGACAGAAGGCAGT
Organism: Clostridiaceae bacterium; assembly: GCA_910574345.1. Classification (GTDB taxonomy): domain Bacteria; phylum Bacillota; class Clostridia; order Lachnospirales; family Lachnospiraceae; genus UBA3402. Next base: position 33,444 of record CAJSZV010000013.1, read on the forward strand.
GTGAATCCTCATGATATTCTGAAGATTAAAGGTGTCCGGGCCGTTCAGGATTATATGATCCAGGAGGTTCAGAGAGTTTACCGTCTTCAGGGAGTGGAGATTAATGATAAGCATATTGAAGTCATTGTCCGTCAGATGCTGAAGAAGGTAAAGGTGGAAGAGAGCGGCGACAGTGACGTGCTTCCGGGTGTTTCCATGAATGTTCTGGAATACAATGACATGAACGAAAAACTGCTGGCGGAAGGCAAAGCGCCGGCGGAAGGCAAACAGGTTATGCTTGGTATTACCAAGGCGTCCCTGGCTACAGATTCCTTCCTTTCTGCGGCGTCCTTCCAGGAGACTACAAAGGTTCTGACGGAAGCGGCCATTAACGGCAAGATCGACCATCTCATCGGTCTGAAGGAGAACGTACTGATTGGTAAGCTGATTCCGGCAGGTACTGGTATGAAGAGATACCGTTCCGTGAAATTGAACACCGACATTGAGATGGATGATGATATCGTGTTCGAAGATGAGGATGACACGGAGATTGAGCCTTTGGATGATGAGATCATGGAGGCTGAGGAAGTACTGGATTTGGATGATGAAGAAGTATAGATAAGATTATAATGAGAAGTGCCCTTAAGCTGCCAGGCAGAGCTTGAGGGCACTTTTTGGGTTCGCCGGGCATATCCATAGATAGAATAAAGAAAATGAAAATCACTCTCATAATATTGACACGGATGAAAAAGGCCGGTATAATAAAAAGCGTGAACATATTGTGGCTACAGGCAGAGGGGGAACAGAGAACCCATTATGTCTGGAAAAGGAGAAAAGCAAATGGCAGATGTGATTATAATTGCAGTAATAGGGTCGGCTTTGGCCGGCGTCGTCTGGAAAAAAGTAAGGAATCATAAGGAAGGAAAAAGCGGATGCGGATGCGGGTGCAGCGGATGTTCGTTAAAAGGAACATGTCAAAAAGAGACCGTCTGACAGATTAAGTTTTACGGAACGGTTTGTATTATTATAGATAGAAAATGCGGTGGAATCCGCGGAGGATTGAGAAGCAGATCTCATACTTCCGGATTGCACCGCTTTTATATAAAAAAATCCAACTGCCTTCCACAGGCCGGGATACATATCCTTTTGGCCGTGAAGGGTATCTGAATCATCTCTCGGGATTTTGGCCAATGGCAAAATTCTCATAAGAAATGCACCAAAAGGTTTACTTTTTGGTGCAGGGCACATTTTTGAAAAACTCTTTCCAAATCCCTTGAAAAGCCGGTTAATTTTCTTGATTTTTGGGTGATATTATAGTAAGATAAAATTGTTTCTTGAGCTTTGAACAATGTGCCAAAAAGTAAACTTTTTGGTAAGGCCGGAGAGCCGTAAGGGAAAGAGGTAGGGGAGTTTGGAAAAAAAGCAAAAACGGCAGACATTTCTTGTCAATGTATTATATCGTCAGAATGCAACATGGCAGGGCCGGGTATTGTGGGCGGAGGAAGGAAAGACCTATTCATTCCGCAGTGCTTTGGAACTGATAAAACTCATAGATGGTGCATTGGAGGGAGCAGAAGCCGATGCATNCCTCCGCCCACAATACCCGGCCCTGCCATGTTGCATTCTGACGATATAATACATTGACAAGAAATGTCTGCCGTTTTTGCTTTTTTTCCAAACTCCCCTACCTCTTTCCCTTACGGCTCTCCGGCCTTACCAAAAAGTTTACTTTTTGGCACATTGTTCAAAGCTCAAGAAACAATTTTATCTTACTATAATATCACCCAAAAATCAAGAAAATTAACCGGCTTTTCAAGGGATTTGGAAAGAGTTTTTCAAAAATGTGCCCTGCACCAAAAAGTAAACTTTTTGGTAAGGCCGGAGAGCCGTAAGGGAAAGAGGTAGGGGAGTTTGGAAAAAAAGCAAAAACGGCAGACATTTCTTGTCAATGTATTATATCGTCAGAATGCAACATGGCAGGGCCGGGTATTGTGGGCGGAGGAAGGAAAGACCTATTCATTCCGCAGTGCTTTGGAACTGATAAAACTCATAGATGGTGCATTGGAGGGAGCAGAAGCCGATGCATTTGAAGAGGACACAGGGCATGTTGAGAAGGGAGGAAACCGTATGAGTCCAACGGACAATTTGTCCGCCACTTAAGTAAGCTGCATCAAAAAGTGGCGGAAGGGTACGGACTCTGTCTGTACAGAATATAATGCTCACAGAGGCAAACCATGGGAAACCATGGGACGCAAAGTCAGGGAGCTAAAGCATATGATATGCCATGCCAGCCCGGCTGCTGAACACAAGGGCAAACCATGGGAAACCATGGGACGCAAAACCAGGGAGCTAAAGCGTTTTTCGCTATGCCCGCCCGGTCGCTGATTCATATCAGCAAACCATGGGAAACTATGGGACGCAAAGCTATGGGGGCTAATGCGCTTTTGTGCGATGCCAGCCCAGCCGCCGGATACTTTGCATCCGACTTAGCAAAGAAAGGAAGAAAGTTATGAGAAAGATAAAAAGGTATTGCAGACGAGGTTTTGCGATGCTGCTGGCATTTACTATGTGCATGGGACTGATGCAGAATGCGGCATTTGCTTCAACTGGAGAGAACAGCGTTGCTGAAGAGGTGGTTGAGGCGGAGAATATCGAAAGCAGCAGCGAAGAAACCATCGGAGAGGACATTCAGGAAGACAGCGATCTGCAGGGAGGGACTGAGGAAGAGGGAAATTCTGTATCTGTGGAGATAATTAACATGGGAGAGGAAACAAACTCTCAGGATTCGTCAAACGGGGAAGAAGAATCACAGGCTCCAACAGAGGCAGAAGTGGATTCCCAGGCGCCGTCAGAGGAAGGAACAGATTCTCAGACACCGGCAGAAGGGAAAGAAGATTCACAGACATCGTCGGGAGAGGAAGCAGGCGTTCAGGAACCTTCCGAGAGCATGGATTCTCAAGAACCGACAGGAGCCGAAGAAGTACCTCAGGACCCAGCAGCAGGTGAAGAGGCTTCTCAGGAGACAGCCGCAGGGGAGACAGAAAGCGAAGATTCAACGGAAGACGTAACAGCTTCTGATGTTTTAGAGGAAGATGAGACACAGGCTCCCGAAGAGACCGAGACAGAAGAAGAGACAGCAGAAGAGACAGCAGCGGAAGCTTTGGAAGAGACCAAGGAAGACGAAACAGAGACAGTGGCAAAAATACAGGAGGAAACCTCTAAAACCGTCCTAACTTCTAAGGCCAGTGAGTGGAAGGATATCACCGACACCAAGCGTCCGGAAGCTACAGAAGACGTGACTCATGATAAAGGCACATCCGATGATAAGCTGCATATCCAAGATAAAAACTGGGATATCTTCTATGATGCCGAAAAAGATGTATACAAAATCACATTCAATATTGGTAGTGATGCCGAGGCTTCGACTCAGGTTGTTGACTTGACAAAGGCTTTGGAACTGTTGGGACAGTATGCTGAGAGCGGCAAGCAGGAACTGCAGGATGCCATAGACGCCATTGAGAAGCCTGTGAAGGGTGATGCCGGCAAGGCGCCGGAAATGGGTGAGATCGACGTTGAGCAGCCTAAGGAACCTGAAAAGCCTGTGGCGCCGGATGCACCGGAGAAACCGCAGGAGCCGGAGAAGCCTGTGGAGCCAGGCAAGCCGGAGGGTATAGACGAGTCTTTGCAGAATGCGTGGGATACACTATTTGATAAGCTGAGTGGCAATGACAATCCTAATATCAACACCAAGGAAAATGTTTTGAAAGAAATGGAAGCCTTGGGGATTAATACTGGCGACAAATATGTCCAAGATTATGCTCAGTATATGGTGAGTAAGGCCGACAATGCTTTTCTGATTCATATTTTTGAAACGAAGGGTGAAGGCGGCAACGAGAGCATGTTTAAGTATTTCATGCAGTGGGAAAGTAGTTATAACGGGAAAGGTGAACCCACAGATGCTCAGATTGCCGAGGCGATCGCCAGTGTGCAGCGTCAGGATAATCGTCTGACTGTACCAGAATACACAGTTGACAAGAACTCAGAAGCATACAAGGAATACGAAGCCAGCATGGAAGAATACAGTTCTCAGTATGCTGAATACGAAACAAAGCTGAAAGAGTACGAAGCCGCCCAGGCAGAATGGCTTGAGAAGTATGGTGAGAATTCTCCCGAGTATCAGGCATATCTGGCCCAGATGGCCGAGTATCAGGTGAAACTGGACGCATACAATGCAGCGAAAGCAGAGGCAGAAGCAGAATATGCAGCGGCAGTGGCTGACTATGAGGCTAAGAAAGCCGAGATCGAGAAGAACTATGCAGATGACCAGGCCGCTTATGATGCAGCCATTGAGAAACTGAAAGCGGATTTTGACCGCCGGGTTGAAGCCGATGTTCTGCAGCCAGGCGATGTGAAGAAGTTTGAGCTCTATTTGACCAGCGATTCCAAGCACACCTACAAGTATCAGACAGGCAGTTTTACCCTGGCAACTCCGGGCTGGAACAATCCCAACGGTACGGTGGCTGGTTTTGACGGCCAGATTCTTCCCGATGAGTATGTGGATCATGCAAAGTATCATGTGACGATGACGGCAGATCCGATGCAGAACTTGTTTGATGCTATCGGAATGACAGACCCAAATCATCCGAACAACAAGAATAATATTCTTGGGGATGGACGCGTTGGTCTGGATTATGATGGTAACGGTTATGTGATCGGCTATCCCGGCTATTGGGAGAACGATATCAAGGAATTCTTAAGTAAATACGATGGGGAAACCCTGGGGGAAAAGCTGAACGCATACCTTTTGGATTACTATAATTCAAAAGACGGCACAAATTACACCACCATTAACGACCTGATTCAGAACAATCCCGAGGCACAGGTTGAACTGACCAAGACTACTACCAGTGGCAATAAGTGGTTTAACCTTGATGGTGAGAAGTTCGTAGTGGATGCCCATCTGGAGACAGTCAAATACGATACATTCTATAAGCAGTTATTTAACTTCGCTTTCGGCGATGAAGAAGACATTAACAAGATCCTGGAAGGAGCCAAGTTTAATCCGGTGACCAACCGCTGGGAATATGAGAATGACTCCTGGACGGATAACGGCTATCAGAATGCATTGTACTACTACATGAACCATCAGGAGATCTGGCAGAAGACAGATGCTTACTTTAACTCTCTGCTGGACGGCGGTCTTTCCAAGGAACAGGCTACCTGGACCAGTCTGATGATGGCTCTGAATATCGATGGAGAACTGACCGGCAACGACTGGCAGGATACCAAGTGGCCCTGGTACAGTTCTATCGGTTTAGAACGGGTAGATATTGATTTTAACTTAAGCAAGAAAGACGGAGAGACCGGTGAGACCATCACCAAGAGCGAAACAGAGTTCCAGATTTACTACATTGATACGGTTAAGAATGAAGATGGTACAGAAACCAAAGTTAACATGTACTGCACTTACAATGAGGAAAGCAACTCCTACACATTCGTAACCACACCAAGCACCATCTGGACTAAAGATGGCCAGCTGAATATTGACTATGCCATGATGAAGGATATCGTTTATTATCTTCAGGAGATGACAGCTCCTGAGGGTTATGAGCGGGATACCAATGTCTATATCGTTATGAATGAGGAAGACTACAACAAGCTGACAGAGGAAGACAGGGCCGCACTAGAAGGTACTTTCGACAAGTTCCTTGACATGGAAAAATCAAAAGATGGTCTGACCTTCGATACGGACTTTGTCAATGTAAAGATCGTACCGCCGACTCCGGATCCAGAACCAACACCAGACCCAGATCCAGACCCGGACCCGGACCCAACGCCAGACCCCGATCCGGACCCCACACCAGATCCTGAGGACCCAGGCGATAGCGGAGACGAGCCCAATGAACCTGGAACAAGAATTCCTGATGTAGATGTACCATTGACCTTTATTCCGGACCCAGAAGTACCATTGGCCAATATTCCAAATGAAAATGTTCCTTTGGTTTCCATTATGGACTGGGATGTACCTTTAGCCAGTGTGCCGAGGACAGGAGATATTTCTACCGCATGGTATGCTATGACGATTCTGTCTGCATGCTGTCTGCTGGTAATGGGTATGCTGGATAAGAAAAAACGTGAGGAAGAAAACGGCTGATTGTCTTAGTGCAAGTGAACCGGAATCCACAAAAGCGGATTCCGGTTTTTTGCCCGAGCAGAGGGAGAAGCCTCCCCTGCTCCATTAAAAGTACAAAACAAGAAAGACTGAGACAAGGGAGGAATCATGGAAGGGAAAAGGAAAAAATGGAAGAAAATGCTTATGGCTGTATCGGCCGTTATGCTGGCAGCAGGTCTTGCAGTGATTATACAAAAAAACCTGGATTATCAAAAAGGAGCGGATGATTATTCCGAGGCGGAACAAATAGCAGAAGCAGCAGAATGGAAGACGCCGGGAATCCGTGAATCCAAAGAAAAGGAAACCGTAGAGAAAGAATCAGACCCTTATATACAATCCCTTGCTCAGCTGAATATAGAGGCATTGAAAGAAATAAATGATGAAGTAATCGGATGGATTATGATACCGGACAGTGAAGTTTCCTACCCTCTTATACAGGGAGCGGACAACAGCTACTACCTGGAGAGAACATGGAAGAAAGAAAAAAGCGCCGTAGGTTCTATCTTTCTGGAATGTCAGGTGAGCAAAGACTTAAGTGATTTTAATACCATTATTTACGGACATAAGATGAGAAACGGTTCTATGTTCGGAAGTCTGGAACAATATAAAGAAGAAACTTATTGGAGGGAGCATCCGAGGGTGTATATTGTCAGCGGGCAGGAAGTTCACCGCTATGAGATTTATGCTGTTTATGAAGCCGGGGTGCGCGACCTTACCTACCATTTAAAGATAGAGGATCCGGAGAAAAAGGAAGAGTTTATACGATTTGGAAAAGAACACTCAGTGATTGATACAGGGATTGAGCCGACTGCGAGGGATCGGATCATAACCCTGTCAACCTGCACGGGAAGAGGCTACCGTACACGATGGGTGGTACAGGCGGCTGAATACAGATAAATTATAAAAATTTCCTTGACAACTCATTATTATTTGTTATAATGAGAAAGCGTGCAATTACACGTCATGTTTTTTGCGTGCAAAACAAGCTGACATACAGCAACCACAGACAATATCACAGGAGGTGAAAAGAATGCCAACATTTAACCAGTTAGTTAGAAAGGGAAGACAGACATCTGTTAAGAAATCTACTGCACCGGCTCTTCAGAGAGGCTACAATTCTTTGCAGAAGCGTGCTACCAACACCTCTTCTCCTCAGAAGAGAGGCGTTTGCACCGCTGTTAAGACTGCCACTCCTAAGAAGCCCAACTCTGCTCTGAGAAAGATTGCCAGGGTACGTCTTTCCAACGGCATCGAAGTAACAAGCTATATTCCAGGCGAGGGACACAACCTTCAGGAGCATAGCGTTGTTCTGATCCGCGGAGGAAGAGTAAAAGACCTTCCAGGTACCAGATACCATATCGTAAGAGGTACATTGGATACGGCTGGCGTTGCCAACAGAAGGCAGGCCCGTTCCAAGTATGGCGCTAAGAGGCCGAAAGACAAGAAGTAATTGATTTAAAATTGGAATCACTAACAGCAGTAAAATGGACATGAGACCTTTTGTCTCATCGTAGTGCCGGATTTGTGATATTGAACCTGTCGGTTGCAGGAAATAGACATCTTACAGGGTAGACAATTTCGGGCACCAGCACATTTTATGGAAACATGTGAGTACCGATGAGTTAACGCAGAGATAGTTAAGGAGGGAAGTAACGTGCCACGTAAAGGACATACTCAGAAAAGAGACGTATTGGCGGACCCGATCTACAACAATAAAGTTGTGACTAAGCTGATCAACAACATCATGTTGGATGGTAAGAAGGGTGTTGCCCAGAAGATCGTTTACGGCGCATTTGAACGTGTCGCAGAGAAGACCGGCAAAGACGCTGTGGAAGTATTTGAAGAAGCTATGAACAACATTATGCCTGTACTGGAAGTAAAGGCGAAACGTATCGGCGGAGCTACCTATCAGGTGCCCATCGAGGTAAAGCCGGAGAGAAGACAGGCATTGGCCCTTCGTTGGCTGACCATGTTTTCACGCAAGAGAGGCGAGAAGACGCAGAAAGACAGACTGGCCAACGAGATTATGGATGCAGCAAATAACACCGGAGCTTCTGTAAAGAGAAAAGAAGATATGCATAAGATGGCAGAGGCTAACAAGGCATTTGCTCATTACAGATTCTAATAGGAGGAACCACAATTGGCTGGAAGAGAATATCCGTTGGAGAGAACCAGGAATATCGGAATCATGGCCCATATCGATGCCGGCAAGACCACATTGACAGAGCGTATTCTGTATTATACTGGTGTAAACTACAAAATCGGTGATACTCATGAAGGTACTGCTACCATGGACTGGATGGAGCAGGAGCAGGAAAGGGGCATCACCATCACTTCAGCTGCTACAACCTGCCACTGGACGCTGCAGGAGAACTGCAAACCGAAGCCAGGCGCTTTGGAGCATCGTATTAACATTATCGATACTCCAGGCCACGTTGATTTTACAGTAGAGGTTGAGCGTTCCCTTCGTGTACTTGACGGCGCTGTTGGTGTCTTCTGTGCAAAGGGTGGTGTGGAACCGCAGTCTGAGAATGTATGGCGTCAGGCGGATACCTATAATGTTCCTCGTATGGCATTTATTAATAAGATGGATATTATGGGTGCTGACTTTTACGGCGCAGTTGAGCAGATCAAGACAAGACTTGGCAAGAATGCCATCTGCCTGCAGCTGCCCATCGGAAAAGAAGATGAGTTTAAAGGAATCATCGATCTCTTTGAGATGAAAGCCTACATCTATAATGATAACAAGGGCGAAGATGTTTCCATCACTGACGTTCCGGATGATATGAAAGATGATGCAGAACTTTACCGTACAGAGCTGGTGGAGAAGATCTGTGAGTTGGATGATGATCTGATGATGCAGTATCTGGAGGGGGAAGAACCTTCTGTAGAAGCGATGAAGGCCGCTTTGAGAAAGGCTACCTGCCAGTGCACTGCGATACCAGTATGCTGCGGTTCTGCATATAGAAACAAAGGTGTCCAGAAACTGTTGGACGCAGTTCTGGAATATATGCCGGCTCCTACCGACATTCCTTCTATTAAGGGTGTGGATATGGAAGGCAACGAGATTGAGAGACACTCTTCTGATGAGGAGCCCTTCTCAGCTCTGGCATTTAAGATTATGACAGATCCATTCGTTGGAAAGCTTGCCTTCTTCCGTGTGTACTCCGGTACTATGAACTCCGGTTCTTACGTACTGAATGCCACCAAAGGCAAGAAGGAGCGTGTGGGCCGTATCCTTCAGATGCATGCCAACAAGAGACAGGAACTGGATAAGGTTTACTCCGGTGATATCGCGGCTGCCGTAGGTTTTAAGATGACCACAACCGGTGATACTATCTGTGACGAACAGCATCCGGTTATTCTGGAGTCTATGGAGTTCCCAGAGCCCGTTATTGACATCGCTATTGAGCCTAAGACAAAAGCTGGTCAGGGCAAGATGGGCGAGGCTCTTGCAAAGCTGGCCGAGGAGGATCCTACCTTCCGTGCCAAGACCAATCAGGAGACAGGCCAGACCATTATCTCCGGTATGGGCGAGCTTCATCTGGAGATCATCGTAGACCGTCTGCTGAGAGAGTTTAACGTAGAGGCTAACGTAGGCGCTCCTCAGGTTGCATACAAGGAGACCATCACCAAGGCAGTTGACGTGGACAGCAAGTATGCCAAGCAGTCCGGAGGCCGCGGACAGTATGGTCACTGTAAGGTACACTTTGAGCCCATGGATGCCAATGCAGAGCAGACCTTTAAGTTTGAGTCCAGCGTAGTGGGCGGTGCTATTCCCAAGGAATATATTCCGGCTGTAGGCGCAGGAATCGAGGAAGCATCAAAATCCGGTATTCTGGGAGGATTCCCGGTACTGGGTATCAGTGCTAACGTTTACGACGGTTCCTACCATGAGGTTGACTCCAACGAGATGGCATTTAAGATTGCCGGTTCTCTGGCATTTAAGGATGCTATGCAGAAAGCAGGGGCCATCCTTCTTGAGCCCATTATGAAGGTGGAAGTAACCATGCCTGAGGACTACATGGGAGATGTAATCGGTGATATCAACTCCCGCCGCGGCCGTATCGAGGGTATGGAGGATATCGGCGGCGGCAAGATGGTGAAAGCCTATGTTCCGCTGTCTGAGATGTTCGGATATTCAACAGACTTACGTTCCAAAACACAGGGACGCGGCAACTACTCCATGTTCTTTGACAGATATGAGCCTGTACCAAAGTCCGTTCAGGAAAAAGTTATTGCTGAAAGAAAAGGCAAATAAATTATATGCTTGAAAAAAAAGGATAAATAGCATATAATATACACTAGCCTATTATAAAATGAAAGGCCTGGCGCTATTGCGGCGCCAGCCGCAAATGAATAGCCGCAAGGGCTGATTAAGGAGGACGTTATAAAATGGCAAAAGCAAAGTTTGAGAGAAACAAACCACATTGTAACATTGGTACCATTGGCCACGTTGACCATGGTAAAACTACTTTAACCGCTGCTATCACCAAGACCCTTCATGAGAGAAAAGGTACTGGTGAGGCTGTAGCTTTCGAGAACATTGATAAGGCTCCAGAAGAGAGAGAGCGTGGAATTACTATTTCTACCGCTCACGTTGAGTATGAGACTGATAACAGACACTATGCACACGTTGACTGCCCAGGCCATGCTGACTATGTAAAGAACATGATCACCGGTGCTGCTCAGATGGACGGCGCTATCCTGGTTGTTGCTGCTACTGACGGTGTTATGGCTCAGACAAGAGAGCACATCCTTCTGTCCCGTCAGGTAGGCGTTCCCTATATCGTAGTATTCATGAACAAGTGCGATATGGTTGACGATCCCGAGCTTCTTGAGCTGGTAGACATGGAGATCCGTGAGCTGCTCAACGAGTACGAGTTCCCAGGCGATGACACTCCGATCATTCAGGGTTCCGCTCTGAAGGCTTTGGAAGATCCCTCCAGCGAGTGGGGCGACAAGATCATCGAGCTTATGGATGCTGTTGACAGCTGGGTTCCCGATCCGCAGCGTGAGACTGACAAGCCTTTCCTGATGCCTGTAGAGGATGTATTCACCATCACTGGCCGTGGTACTGTTGCTACCGGTAGAGTAGAGCGTGGTACTCTTCATCTGAATGAGGAAGTTGAGATTGTAGGTATCTCCGAGGAGACCCGCAAGACAGTTGTTACCGGTATCGAGATGTTCCGTAAGATGCTTGACGAGGCTCAGGCTGGTGATAACATCGGTGCACTGCTTCGTGGTGTCCAGAGAACTGATATCGAGAGAGGTCAGTGTCTGTGCAAACCAGGTTCTGTAAAGTGCCATCACAAGTTCACTGCTCAGGTTTACGTTCTGACCAAGGACGAGGGTGGTCGTCATACACCTTTCTTTAACAACTATCGTCCTCAGTTCTACTTCAGAACAACTGATGTTACCGGTGTCTGCGAACTGCCACAGGGCGTTGAGATGTGTATGCCTGGCGACAACGTAGAGATGAGCGTAGAGCTGATTCATCCCGTTGCTATGGAGCAGGGTCTTCGTTTCGCTATCCGTGAGGGTGGCAGAACCGTTGGTTCTGGCAGAGTTGTTTCTATCGTTGAGTAATTTGTAAAAAAGTTTGATTTTTTAGGGCTTTCCGGGAATCGGGAAGCCCTTTTTTGAAACTTTGCAATGGATTGGATTGTGTGATATAATTTTAATTGGAAGTAACGAAAAAAACGAGTTTGCCGAAGCAGGGAAAAAGATATGGATAGAGTGCAGGAGAGAAATAAAAGATTTAATTGTTTTATTACAGAAGCGAAAGACTTAGTCACAACATATGAATAGACGCCGATTTACTTAAAATTTCGTCTGTACGTCCCTTTTTACTTACGGCCTCCGGGCTGTCAGAAAAATCAATGCAGTATTTAAATACATATGATCAAACTGCAGCAATTAAGGAATTAATAGAGAAATTTCTTAAGCCTGCAGGTGAAAATTATATTGATGAAGTGATTTATAGATATTTATTGATAAAAGGCGATGCTGTTGGTGGTACAATGAGGAATCGTATTGGAACAATAGGACAGGAAAGGCTTATTCGTACTTTGCTTTCCTGCATGAATGTTCAGGGAATAGATTATCATTGGATGACGAAAGAAAAAATATGGACACGTAAACAAGAGGGTGATATCGGCATTGAAAAAATTATAAAGGCTATTTATTGGAATTGCGGTCATGGAGATAGGATTCTGGCATTTAACCTTAATATTTCAACAGTAAAGAACAATGTGGATATTTGCTTATTTGAAGGAACAACAGAAAACTATAACAGAGGGGGAATAGTTAAAGAGGCAGGTGGAGTAATTATGCTTGGAGAGCTTAAAGGAGGAATTGATCCGGCTGGAGCTGATGAGCATTGGAAAACAGCAAACACTGCCCTTGGAAGGATTAGAAAAAGTTTTGCCAATGCAGGCTATACGGTTCAGACATCATTCGTAGGGGCCGCCATAGCAAATGCTATGGCTTTAGAAATTTATGAACAGCTGGAAACAGGGATAATGACAAATGCAGCTAATTTAACAAATAACAATCAACTTGTGGAATATTGTAATTGGCTGCTTAGAATTTGAGGTAAGGCATGGAACATCAGGTATATGAACAGCTTTCGTTTATAAAAATACCTATTGATGAATTTTTAGTGGACAAGTTTTCTGCGGGTGGTTTTTGTCAGGATGAAGCGAGAAGAGAAATTGAGAAAAGATATGCAGGCGTTCTTGAAATAACGGATAAGTTTAACAGGCAGAGTGTAAGCTACCAGTTGAATAAAAAAGAGGTTTTGCACAGTTGGCTGAAATATAAAGAAGGCTTTTCGGCTGATCTTGTGAATATGCTTCTTGATGAGATGGGGGCTAAGCCGGGAGATTGGGTAATGGATCCGTTTGTGGGATCAGGGACCACGGCGTTAGTTTGTCAAATGAGAGGAATCAATAGCATAGGTTATGATATTATGCCTGTTTCTGCTGTTTCTATAAAGACAAAAGCGGCTATACATAGATATGATACAAACGAAATCAAAGCTCTTATTAGGGATGTGGAAGCCTTAAGTGTCCCTCTGAATTATAGCGGATGTACTCCTTACATTAGGATTACACAGGACGCATACCCTGAAAAGAATGAAAAATTTCTTCATTACATTGCTGTATGGCGGGATGAATCTGAATATTCAGAGAATGCTAAAGATCTTTTGACACTTTGCATAATAAATTCACTGGAGAGATGTAGTTATACATCAAAGGTGGGACAATATCTTGGGTGGGACTGCAGATCTAAAAAGGTAATCAATGCAAACAGACTCAGGGCTGAAAAGGGACAGAAACTTCTGCCCCCCAAATATGTCAGGGATGTGATTCTTGATTCTAAGGAAACGATTCTTGAAGAATTGCGCCATGTGCTTATGGATATTGAAATTATACAGAACAGCGGGAATGATAATCAAAATGCGGCCATAGAATTTATGCCGGCCAGTGTCTTATATAAACTGCCGGAATTAGAAGAAAACTTCCTGACAGGAGTAATAACATCCCCGCCCTATTGCAACCGATATGATTATACAAGGACATATGCTCTGGAATTGGTTTATCTTGGGCTTGGAGAGCAGGAAGTGAAAGACATGAGGCAAAGCCTGTTGTCATGTACCGTTGAGAGCCATTCTAAAATAAATGAGCTGAAAATATATTATGAAAACATTGGTCAGCGGGCCCGTTTTGACTATATTTATAGCAGGATAAAAGAAAATGCGGCTTTTAAGGAGATATTGTCTGCACTTGAAGAACGGAAGAAGAACGGAGATCTTAATAACAATGGAATTATACGTATGGTTGAGGGGTATTTTACAGAGCTGGCTTTTATCTATGCTGAGATTTACAGAGTATGCAAGCCGGGGGCAATGGTAGCTTTTGTGAATGATAATGTTCGATATGGAGGAGAAGTAATTCCTGTGGATTTTTTGAGTTCATCATTCGCCGAACAATTTGGATTTAAAGTAAAAAAAATATATTCGCTTAAACAGAAGAAAGGGAACAGCAGTCAGCAGATGGCAAAGTTTGGGCGGGTTGCGCTCCGAAAAAGCATAACAATTTGGGTAAAAGAATCGTAATGGATTTTCATGACAACAGCGGAAAAAGGAGAGAATATGACCACACTTTGGACGAGAAGACAGCTGAAAGATCATGCGAAAGAAAAACTGAAGACCTTCTATTGGCAGGCTTTTTTGGTATGTCTCATTGCTCTGTTGTTGGGAGCGGGTACAGAATCAGTTTTTCGGGTCAGGAGCAGGAGAAACAGAGAAACCGGAGGAGGCACCCAGATATATATAGGAGGAAGATCTGACATTAGGTTTTCCTATGGACAAGATGAGCAGGTCAGAATCAATACTCCGGTATACAACGTGTCTGTGCCAGCGAGTTTTGGGGGCATAGTAATTTTGATGGCGTTGGTCATCGGCATTGCAGTCCTTGCCATATCCATACTTATCTCCAGTGCTGTGCAGGTGGGTAAAAAGAGATATTTTCTTAAGACCATCTGGGATCATGAGGCAGGTATAGGAGAGCTTTTTTCTGGTTTCGGAGAAGGATACGGCAATCTGGTACTGGTAATGCTCAGGATGGACATCTCAATCTTACTGTGGAGTCTGCTTTTTTTGATTCCGGGAGTCATCAAATCTTATGAATATTACATGGTGCCCTATCTGCTGGCGGTGGATCCCCTCCTTTCGTGGGAGGAAGCCAGAAGACGGAGCAGTGATATGATGGAGGGCAATAAATTCAGTGTATTCATTTTGGAGCTTTCCTTTATTGGATGGGATATTGCGGGACTTCTGCTGTGCGGGGTTGGTCAGATCTTTGTGTATCCCTATAAAGAGATGGTTTATGCAGAGTTGTATTGTACATTAACAGGTTCAGAAAGGATGAAGGAATATGGGGTATAGAATATTGCTGTTTGATGTAGATAATACGCTTCTGGACTTTGACGCCAACGAGGAAGCATCATTCCGGTCCATGGTCCAGGTGATGGGGGAGAGCCTTACAGAAGAGATGTATGAAACTTATAAAAGATTAAACAGAGAACTGTGGAAAAGAATAGAGAAAAATGAAATTACTGTGGAGGAAGGCGTCAACCGGCGATTTTCCGATCTTATGGCTCTATATGGAAAGACCGTAGATGGGCGGCAGTGGGAGAAGACTTACCGCTCCTTTTTAAATCAGGGTATTCAGGAGATACCCCAGGTACACCAGGTCCTTGGGCGCCTGAAAAAGGAGAAATATGAGCTTTACGTCATCACAAACGGAGTGACCGAGACTCAGGAATCCCGCATGTCCCGCTCCGGCCTTGACCAGTATTTTAAAGAGCTTTTTATTTCAGGCCGTATCGGGGCCGGGAAACCGTCAGGCCAATTCTTTGACTATGTGAAAAGCCATATACCAGGATTTGACGTGAAAGAAACATTGGTAATCGGAGATTCTCTCAGTTCTGATATCCGGGGAGGGAAGGACGCGGGAATTGATACTTGTTGGTTTACACGAGAGACAGACGAGGTTCTTCGGGAAAAACAGATCAGAGAAGGGGGAGTAAGGCCGGATTATGTAATTGGAACCTTAGATGAGATTTTTGAAATTTTGGAAGCAGAATAAAGAGGAACAGGGCGGCTTTTAAGGAGGAGCCTGCCCTGTTCCCTTTTTTAAGAATTGGGACGGTATGTTTTTTGAATAAGTTTTTATTCACGGAGGAGGTTCTGCCGGAAAAGGAAGTGTCTTACGACGGAAAAACTTTACCGAGTATATAACTGGCAAGCCCTGCCGCCAGTTGTCCGTGTCCTTCTTCCGTGAGATGCATAAAGTCTATATCATTGGGCCCGGCAGTCAAAAGGGCGTTGGCGTCAAGGTAATGACATCCCATAGCTGCAGCTGTTATCTCATATTCCTTTCCGAGACCTTCTGATTTTTCGGCGCAGCCCCGTCCCATGGTGGAGGCGCAGGGAGTCGTGCAGTATTCTCTGCCAATGTTCTGGGGAGTCACCACAAGGATATTGGGGATGCCGTCTTTCCAGCATTCCGTGGTTTTTGCCTTGGCAATCAGCCGCTTAAGGCCCAAAGCGATACAGGCCGGCGACACTCCGAATCTTTCTTTCGTATCATTGGTTCCCAGCATGATAATCAAAAGATCCACAGGTTCATGGGTCATAAGGCATGGGTAAAGGAAATCCAGGCCGGAGAGACCCTCGTGAACAGGATCATCAAAACAGGTGGTACGACCGGACAGTCCCTCTTCGTGAACCAGATAGCCATCTCCCAGATACTTCTGGAGAAGACAGGTCCAGCGTTCCTCTTCATCGAAACGTCCTCCCGTCACGGCACAGTAGCCGTGGGTATTGGAATCTCCATAACAAACAATATGTCTTTTCATAAAATTCTTCCCGGTTCTCTAAAGATTATTTACAGATCTTTGGTGTCATCAATAGCCTTCCTGATATCCCTGTACAGCTGAACTAAATCGGGGTTATCCAGGGCTACGGGCAGAAACGGCAGTCTGGGATCTCCCATAGGACAGCCGTCTAAGGAGATAATGCCCTTCACAGCGCCGTGCATGGATGCAAAAGAGCAGAGGCGGTAAATAAGAGGAGTGGTGATTGCCTGAACCTGGGCCGCCTTTTCCCACTCGCCGCGGTTAATCAGCTCATCCATCTTCATATACAATTCCGGCATGGCGCCGTAAGTTCCGCCGATTCCCGCATCGGCTCCCATAATCCTTCCGGCTACAAACTGCTCATCAGGACCATTGAATACAATAAAGTCTTTGCCGCCGGCATTCTTAAAGCGCAGAATATCCTGTGCCGGATCAGAAGAACACTTTACACCTGCCACCCGCTCATTTTCCAGCATGCGGCGGAAGAGATTCATGGAGAGGTTGAACCCGGTGAGCTGGGGAATGTTGTAGATGAAAAACGGCAGATCAGCTGCCTTGGTGATCTCGGTCCAGTGCTGATATACACTTTCCTCGCTGGGACGGTAGTAGACACAGGGAACTGCAGAAGTGGCGGCTGCACCGCACTTCTCGGCGTGAGCTGCAAGGAGGGCGGAATGTCTGGTGTCTGCACATCCGACATGAACGATGATGTTCATATCATCGCCCACTTCATTCACTACGGTTTCGGTTACCAGCATACGCTCTTCTGTATCAAGAAGAAAACCTTCTCCGGTACTGCCGCACACATACATCTGTTTTACACCCTTTTTGCGAAAATATCGGGATACGGCTTTTACGGCATCCACATCGACGGAACCATCTTTTTTGAAAGGTGTGTTGAGGGCGACTGTTATGTGACGAAATCTGTCTGTCTCATACTTTGACATAAATATACCTGTCCTTTCCATAAGAAAAAAAGTAGTTACTGATATGTGCATCATATCATTATGCGAAGGAGAAATCAAGAACTAATAAAAAGTTTTTTTATGTATTAAGAACTGTTGAAAAAAATTTTTAATCATGATATAGTTTATCTATAAACCTAATTTAAGGAGGCTGCTTTATGAATAAGATGAATCAGGCAATTTTGGAACAGGTAAAAGGCGGATTAATTGTATCATGCCAGGCACTGAAGACAGAGCCCCTCCACAGTTCTTACATTATGTCCAGAATGGCATATGCGGCGATGCTGGGAGGCGCGGTGGGAATCCGCGCCAATACGGTGGAAGACATTACAGAGATCAAAAAAACTGTGGATCTTCCCATAATCGGTATTATAAAACAGGATTATGAAGGATATGATGTGTACATAACCCCTACCATGAAAGAGATCGACGCTCTGGCTGAATGCGGAGTATCGGTTATCGCGCTGGACGCTACGGATTCGTCCAAAAGGTCCAGGCCGGACGGCAGGAGCCTGGATGATTCCTTTGGGGATATCAGAAAGAAATATCCGGATCAGCTGTTTATGGCGGATTGTTCTAATTATGAAGAAGCCATGCATGCAGCGGAGATCGGATTTGATCTCATCGGAACCACCATGCATGGATATACAGAATATACCAAAGGGGTTACACTGCCTGATATGGATCTTATAAAAAGTCTGGTGCGTGATTCGAAAAAACCTGTGGTGGCAGAAGGCGGAATATGGACTCCGGAGCAGCTGAAAGGGGTTCTGGATACAGGAGTGTGGACTGTGGTCATCGGCGGAGCCATTACCAGGCCTTTGGAAATTACCAAACGTTTTGTGGCGGCGATTCAGTGATAAAGGAGGAGTTCCATGAGAACAGCAGTGTTAGACATAGGAGGAACCTCTATAAAATCGGGGGTGTGGAACGGTCAGGGGCTTGAGGAAGCAAAAGAGTGGGATACCAACGCAAAGCTGGGAGGCTCCTATGTTGTGGACCGTGCCATAGAGATCCTGAAAAGCTATGGAACTTTTGAGGCAGTGGGCATCAGTACGGCGGGACAGGTGAATTCACAAGAGGGATATATTCGCTATGCCAATGACAATATTCCCGGCTATACGGGGATGAGGCTGAAAGAGCGGATGGAAAAGGAATTCGGTGTCCCTGCGGCAGTGGAGAATGATGTCAATGCTGCGGCTTTGGGGGAGGCTCATTTCGGCGCAGGAAAAGATTGTGACGATTTCTTGTGCATGACCTACGGAACCGGAGTGGGAGGCGCCATTGTCATAGGCAAAAAGATCTATACAGGAAGTATGTTTTCAGCCGGAGAGTTCGGCGGAATTGTGGTACACCCGGAAGATTGCAGAGAGGGAGAACCATTTTCCGGCTGTTATGAAAAATATGCGTCTGCCGCAGCCCTTGTGGCCGATGCCTGCAGATATGATGAGAGTCTTAATAACGGACGAAAGATTTTTGCCAGATTGGATGAGGGAGAGATCAGACATATAGTAGACCGGTGGATTGATGAGATTGTTCATGGGTTGGTGACAGTGATCCATATTTTTAATCCTTCCTGTATTATTTTAGGCGGAGGCGTCATGGAGCAGCCCTACATCTTAAATCAATTGGAGGAAAAGACAAAGCATCGCATTATGAACAGTTTTCGTAATGTGGAGCTGAAAAAAGCGGTTCTGGGGAACGGGGCAGGACTTATGGGGGCGGCTTGGCTTGCAGCGCAGCGGTTAAAAGAGACACCATAGAGAAGAGAGAGAAAAGACCGGAGGTGGAAAGACATGCAAGGTGATTTTTTGGTAAAAATGAGGACTGTGTATAATCAGTTTACAAGGGCGGAAAAGAAGGTGGCTGATTATATTCTGCAGAATCCGAAAGAAGTGCTGTTTATGTCGATTACGGATTTGGCGGAAGCCTGCCATGTGGGTGATACCAGCGTGTTCCGTTTCTGCAAATCCATGGAATTAAAGGGATATCAGGAATTCAAGATGGTTTTATCGCTGAGCCTTAATGAGAGCGATAAGGAGAACAGTCAGTTTTCCGGGAATATCAATCTGAATGATACCTTTGGAGAACTGACCAAGAAGGTCCTCAACACCAATATTCAGGCTTTGACAGAAACATATGCTCTGCTCAACGAGGCGGTATTCAGTGAAGCCATTGACTGTCTTCATGAAGCGGAAAGAATTGTCTTTTTCGGAGTAGGGGCAAGCGTTTTAACAGCATTAAAAGCAACCAACAAGTTTTTGCGTATCGAGCCAAAGGTTTATTGTATCCAGGATTCCCATATGCAGGCTATGACGGCTTCTACCATGAAGCCCGGAGAGACAGCAGTCATCTTTTCCTATTCCGGGGCGACGAAAGATACCATCCATGTGGCACAGCTGGCAAAAGAGGCCGGAGCCAAAGTGATCTGTGTGACCAGATTCAGCAAGTCGCCTTTGACTTCTTATGCAGATTTGACTTTGCTAAGCGGAGCAAACGAGGGTCCTCTTCAGGGCGGCTCCACATCTGGGGAGATCAGTCAGCTGTTTCTCATTGATCTAATGTACACCGAGTATTATCGGAGATATTTTAACGTGTGCAGTAAGAATAACGAAAAAACATCAAGGTCCGTTTTGGAAAAAATATTTTAAAAAAGAAAAAATTTTCTTTTTAAACTTATATTGACAAAAGAAATTTTCTATTATATAATCCAATTATGACAATACACTGTTTTAAAAACCCTGTATTATTAGTAAATATTCCCAAAGGAGGAAGAACATGAGAAAAATTTTATCACTTGGATTGGCTGCAGCGCTGTTGACAACTACATTGGCTGGCTGCGGCGGCGGATCAGGCACTGCAGAGACGACGGCAGCTCCGGCAGCCACTACAGCGGCAGCGGAGACCAAGGCGGCAGCTCCGGCGGAGACCAAGGCTCCGGAAGCTTCAGGCGGTGCGGTGGAGATTACCTGGTGGGCATTCCCTACATTTGCCCAGGATTCCGCAGATACGCCGGCAGGAACTTATGAGGCGGAGATTATTGCGGCATTTGAGGCCAAGAACCCGGATGTGAAGGTGAAGCTGGAGACGATTGACTTTACATCAGGACCGGAGAAGATTACGGCGGCCATTGAGGCGGGAACCGTATGTGATGTACTGTTTGATGCACCGGGACGTATTATCTCTTACGCGCAGAACGGCAAGCTTGTGAACCTGAACGACATGTTTACTGATGAATATGTTAAGGATGTGGGCAATGATGCCCTTCTTAACTCCTGTAAATCCGATGACGGAAGTTACTATATGTATCCCATCAGTACAGCAGCTTTCTGTATGGCGGTCAGCAAGCAGGCTTTGGAGGATGCAGGCGCTATGGACTGCATCAATATGGAAGGCGACAGAGTATGGACCACAGAGAAGTTTGAAGAGATGTTAGGGAAGCTGAGCGCAGCAGGATATAACGGAGCTACCGTATACTGTTCAGGGCAGGGCGGAGATCAAGGAATCCGTGCGTTTGTAACCAATATCTATGACAGCCAGGTAACCAATGACGAAGTAACCGAGTACACTCTGAATGATGAAGGCGGAATTAAGGCTTTGACCAAGATCAAAGAGTGGGTGGATGCAGGCTACATGCTTAATGGTTCCGCATACAACGGCGGCGAGGATGTAGATCAGTTTGTAGCGGGCAACACAGCGTTTACTACCCTTTGGTCTCCCGGACTCGCTTCTCAGAGAGCAGATACATTAGCTGAGAACGGCATTGAAGCTATCGCTCTTCCCTTCCCCTCAGAAGACGGCGTGCCGGAGATGGAATATCTGGTGAACGGATTCTGTATATTTGATAACGGTGATGCCGCCAGAGCAGAAGTTTCCAAGAAATTCATCGACTTCATCTGTAATGATGAAGAGTGGGGCCCCAAGAACGTGGTTAGAACCAGCGTATTCCCGGTTCGCCAGTCTATGGGAGATCTGTATCCGGGAGAGGCCGAGATGCAGTTCTATGCCAGCCTGACAAAGTACTATTCTCCTTATTATAATACCATCAAGGGATTTGCCGAGATGAGAACTTACTGGTTCCCCATGCTGCAGGCAGTATTAAACGGCGATTCCACACCGGAAGACGCGGTGAATGACTTTGTGACAAAAGCAAATCAGTCCATTGTCAACGCTCAGTAACAGCAGTATGACGCATTTTCGTTTCTCCTCATACAATCTTGTATGGGGAGAAGTTTTTAAGGAAACTGTATTTAGAAGATCCCAAAGAGGCCGGTCTGTGTGCCGGCTGGATCGGAGGCGAGATGAAGCAGTCTAAATTTAATAAAATCCGTATGCGTGAAACGCTGGTTTCCTACGCGTTCCTGGCGCCGGCCTTATTCTTTTTCTGTACATTTGTATTAGTTCCCATGATTATGGGAGTGGTGACCAGTTTCTTTCGTTACAACATGAAGGGAATGACTTTTATCGGCTTTGACAATTATGTGAACATGTTCAAAGATCAAGTGTGGCAGAAGTCCCTGGTCAATACCGTGATTCTGGTGCTGGGTTCTGTGCCCATCACCGTGATGTTTGCTTTGTTTGTGGCGGCTCTTACCTATGAAAAGAACCCGATTACCCGTTCCTTTTTCCGCTGTGTATTTTTCCTTCCTGTAGTAACAGGCACCGTGGCGGTTACGGTTGTGTGGAAGTGGATCTATGATCCTTTAAACGGTATTCTCAACTGGCTGCTGAAAAGCATGAATATTATTCAAAAGAATATTATGTGGACCGGCGACAAAAAGTTTGCGCTGTGGGCAATCCTGATCATCCTTATCACCACCAGCGTGGGCCAGCCCATTATCCTTTACATTGCATCTCTTGGAAACGTACCGAAAGATTATGTGGAAGCGGCTGCCGTAGACGGCGCCAATGACCTTCAGATTTTCTGGAAGATCAAGTGGCCCAGCCTTCTTCCCACCACCCTCTACATTGTGGTAATTACCACCATCAATTCCTTCCAGTGTTTTTCACTGATCCAGCTGCTGACTTCCGGAGGCCCCAATTACCGGACTACCACCATCATGTACTATCTTTATGAGAATGCCTTTAAGCGGTTTGAATACGGATATGCCAATGCCATGGGTGTGGTGCTGGCGCTGATGATTGGTCTGATCAGCTTTATTCAGTTCAAGGCTCTGGGAAGCGATGTGGAATATTAGGAAAGGGGGACAGGATAATGAAAAAGAAAACAAGTATTTTGGATATGATTTCCATGGCTCTTTTGCTGGTTTTGAGCTTTATCTTTATTTTCCCCTTCTACTGGATTCTTACGGGAGCCTTTAAGTCTCAGAAAGTTACGGTAAAGCTTCCGCCGGAGTGGTTCCCCTTGAATCCTACTTTGGAGAATTTCCGCAAGCTTATGCAGAATCCGGCCCTCCAGTGGCTGTGGAACAGTGTGTTTATCTGTGCTGTTACCATGCTCATTGTCTGCGTTGTATCGTCTATGGCCGGGTATGTGCTGGCTAAGAAGCGCTTTTACGGCCAGGCCACTCTGTTCAGTATCTTTGTCTTTGCCATGGCACTTCCAAAGCAGGTTATTCTTGTGCCGCTTATGAAACTGGTAAGCTTTATGGGAATTCATGATACCTCGTGGGCTATTATCCTGCCTCTCTGCGGCTGGCCTTTTGGAGTCTTTCTCATGAAGCAGTTTAGTGAGAATATTCCTACGGAGCTGTTGGAAGCCGCGAAGATCGACGGAAGCGGAGAGATTCTTACGTTCAGCAATATTGTTATGCCCATTGTAAAGCCGGGTTTCGGCGCATTGGCCATTTTTACTTTCATTAATACCTGGAACGACTACTTTATGCAGTTGGTAATGCTGAATTCCAGAAGCAAGCTCACCATCTCCCTTGGCGTGGCCACTCTTCAGCAGGAGTTCTCCACCAACTACGGTGTGATCATGGCAGGAGCCGCCATGGCGGCAGTGCCTATTGTGGCAGTATTCCTGATGTTCCAGAACTATTTTACACAGGGGATTACCATGGGAGCGGTAAAGGGTTAAGATTTTATGAGGAAGCCGGATGTTTTAGGCTTCCTTTTTTCTGCCCTTTGGAATCGGAACAGAAAACCATTGCCCTGGCTTTCCTCTCTATGCTAAAATGGAATCGGAACAGAAATAACTTGGAATCAGCCTGGAGGGAATGCCTGTTGGAGAGAGAACACCAGTTTCGCAATAAAATAACATGGTTTACTTTTCTGCTCAGTATTCTTGTGGTATGGGTTCATTCAGCTAACGGAGAATTATTTTTAGGGCAGTCGCCGGAAGCGGCAGGAGTGATTAGGTTTGAGCGCTTTCTGGGCGGCACCATGGGACAGATCGCAGTGCCTGGCTTTTTTATGATGTCAGGCTATTTGTTCTACAGGGACTTTTGCTGGGAAAAGCTGGGAAGGAAGTGGAACTCCAGAATACAAAGCGTGCTGGTTCCTTTTTTTCTGTGGAACGGGATTTACTATCTTGGATATGTCATTGGAAGCCGTCTGCCTGTCATAGCGGATATTGTGGAGAAGGGGAGAATTCCCTTTGACTGGTATACGGCAGTGGAGGCATTGATCCACTATACTTATAATTATGTATTTTGGTATTTATATCAACTGATTCTCCTTATTCTGCTTGCGCCTGTTCTTTATGGAATTTTAAAGAATGGGATTGGGGGCGCCCTGTGTCTGATCGTTCTTTTTTATCTGGTTCAAAAAGGAGTGATCATCCCCTGCCTGAATCTGGATGCACTGTTTTATTATTCGCTGGCAGCCTATGGGGGACTTCATAACAGAGACCTTGTGGAAGGGGAACGGACGGAAAGAGCCTGGAGAATCGGAATGGCAGCAGTAGTCACAGCCATTATTATTCTGAGTGTGAACTGGCCGGGGGGAATCAGGGAACGGGTGATTTTTCGAACGCTGATGCCTGTTGGCTTATGGTTTATAACAGAAAAAAGAAGGCTTCCGGAGGCGAGACAGTGGATGAAGGACAGCTTCTATTTATATACCGTTCATTTTGCCCTGGTTCGCTTGATCAATAAAACAGCGGCCAGTCTTTTCCCCGGATATTGGCCGCTGCCTGTAGGGTTATTTATATTCATGCCGGTTATGATGGTGGTTATCAGCAGTGTCACCGGGGCATGGATAAAAAAACAGATGCCGAAACTTTGGTTTTTGTTAAACGGAGGCAGATAGGGGAATATGCTGCAGCCCGTTTACAGATTCCAGCGTCCGGAAGAACCGCAGGGAAGAACCAGATGGGTTTGAGTAACCGGAAGACCGATCTCCCCGGCAGCCACACATCCTTTATGCCGGCTTGCCACTTCCACAGAAAGCATATAAGCCAAAACCGAGGGCGCAAGTCCGGTGGTGTAGGAGTTGATCAGGAAAAACAGCGGAGTGTCAGAAAGAAGACTGGCACATAATTTTACTAAGGGATGGATGGCATCCTCAATTTTCCAAATCTCCCCCTTGGGGCCGCGGCCATAGGAGGGAGGATCCATAATAACCCCATCATAGCAGTTGCCGCGCCTGATTTCCCGCTCTGCAAATTTCACACAGTCATCTACTATCCAGCGAATAGGAGCCTGCTCCAAGCCGCTGGATTTTGCATTTTCCTTAGCCCATGTTACCATACCCTTGGAGGCATCCACATGAGTGACCATTGCGCCGGCCTTTGCAGCTGCCAGAGTGGCGCCTCCGGTATAGGCAAAGAGATTAAGGACCTTTACGGGACGTCCGGCACTGCGGATCAGATTCCCGAACCAGTCCCAATTGGCAGCCTGTTCCGGGAAAAGGCCTGTGTGTTTAAAGCTGAAGGGCTTCAGATTGAATGTAAGGTCATGATATGTAATGGACCACTGGTCGGGAAGATCGAAGAACTGCCACTGCCCGCCGCCTTTATCGCTGCGGTGGTAATGTCCGTTGGGGTGCTTCCAGCCTCTGTGGCTTTTGGGAGTATCCCAGATTACCTGGGGGTCCGGCCGTATCAGAAGAAAATCGCCCCAGCGTTCCAGTTTTTCCCCCTTTGAGCAGTCGATTACCTCATAGTCGTTCCAATGATCTGCGATCCACATAGTTTCCTCTCCAATTCCTTTTTTAAGTAAAATAACACAGGAATTGTTGTTTTGTAAAGGACAATTCAAACCTAAAGGAAAACGTAATAGAATTGAAAGATATGGAGGTTGAATAAATGCCTTCCCCTTGCTACAATAGTAAAAGGAAAGTTATATACACAAAGGAGATACCTGAATGAGAAAAAGTGGGTTTATAATATTAGGATTAACGGCCTTTCTGACATTGGGAACCAGCAGGACAGCACTGGCAGCCGGCGGCTGGTCCATGGAGAATGGGAAGTGGATGTATTATGACAACAGCGGTTATATTGTGACGGATGAGTGGCAGAGAGGAGCAGATAATCTGTGGCGGTACTTAAACGGCCATGGAGAGATGGCGGTTAACAGCTGGGTGGATGACACCTACTATGTGGATGCCAACGGAATCATGGTGTCAGGCAAGTGGATGAAACTAAACTATAGTTTTAACGGAGACACAAGTGAAGAGCACTGGTATTATTTCCTGGACAACGGAAAGGTAGTGAAGGACACCTGGAAGAAGATCGACAACAAGTGGTATCATTTCGATTTGGAAGGAGCCATGGAGACAGGCTGGATGGATAACGATATGAGCTATTCCGGTGATGACGGCGCGGCTTATATCGGCTGGCATAAGTTATATCCGCCGGAAGGACAGGAGAGGAGAGACGATCCTTATGACGATGATGGCAAGTATTGGTATTACTTTACCAGCACAGGGAAAAAGTTCGTGCCGGAACTGTCTAATGGTGCAGATTATGGTGAGAAGAGAATCGACGGCACCTACTATTGCTTTGACCGCAGCGGAGCCATGCAGACAGGCTGGGTGTATGTGGGAGAGGGCGAGGCCGACGACAGTTCTATAAAGGATTACCGTTTTTATAACAGCAGCGGAAAAGGGGTGACAGGCTGGTATTCCGCAGAGCCGCCTGTAACTGTCAGAGGTTATGAGAACGAGGTGGAATGGTTCTATTTTTCAAAGAGCGGCGTGCCGAAGTATGGCCCGGAGGAAGGAACGGCTTCCACCAAGGATTTTGTCAGAATCGGCGATAAGACCTATCTGTTTAACCAGCGCGGAACTCCGGTGACAGGTCTTCAGAAAGTATATGTCAACGGTTCGGATTACAGTGCTTATTATTTTGACCCGATTTCGTGTACAGTGCAGACGGGCAAGATGACCGTGGACGAGGGTGATGGAAACAAGACTCAGTATTATTTTTCCACTGGCGGGAAAGGATATACAGGCGTTCAAAGCGGAATCCTCTACTATAAGGGCAAGATTCAGAAGGCCGAGAGCGGAAGCAAGTATGAGGTGATTTCCATCCCGGCCAGCAGCGGGAAGTATACGAATTACCTGATTAACAACTCCGGCAAAATGATCAAGAGCACATCTGGGGTCAAAGACAACGGAGTGAAATACATAACGAACAGCAGCGGAGTAGTCACAAAGATCGGTGAAGAGGTAATTGATTCCAGTTCTATGTTCAGGGAGCCGGAAGAGCCGGCATGGGATTAATATTATTTATATGATGCTAGGGTCAAAAGGTCATGTATGACATGCTTGCATGTCGATACATGACCTTTTGACCCGAAAAAACATGAAAAAGTAGCCCGATAGGGCGGATTTTGAATGTTTCTAGAAAAGTGCTTGCAATTATCTGGAAAATGTGCTAAGCTAACAAAGCTGTGGCATGATAGCGATGAAACGAGAGGTTGCTGCCTGAAAGAAGGCAGGTTTTCCGTGGAGCGAATGTCAAGTTAGGAAACTGGCGACAAGTCACTGTACAAACAGATATTCTGCAAGGCAAGATGTAGAAATTGGTGTGCCGGAAGGTTATGACACACCCGGAAACGTGTACAGTCACCGCTTGTCGTACTTCATGAAAAGTGCGAAAAGGAGGCGACTTTTTTTATGGCAAGTCAAGTAATGAGAATCACATTGAAAGCTTACGATCATCAGTTAGTGGATCAGTCAGCCGGGAAGATCGTTGAGACTGCAAAAAAAGCAGGATCACAGGTGAGCGGACCGGTGCCCTTACCAACTAAGAGAGAAGTGGTAACCATCTTAAGGGCTGTTCACAAGTACAAAGATTCCAGAGAGCAGTTCGAGCAGAGAACTCATAAGAGACTCATCGATATCGCTTCTCCCAATCAGAAACTGGTTGAGACTCTGTCCAGACTGGAGATGCCGGCTGGTGTGTACATCGACATTAAGATGAAGACGAAGTAAGCAGAACAGAGCTTGAAGATGCTGTAAGAACAGCAAAAGTAAAAGAATCCAGAAGGGTTGATATAGAAGTAACACTTTTTCCTGATAAGGAATCAACATCTCCGGCAAGCCGGAGTCATAGTGTTCCACGTATATGACCTGTTTCTAGGATGAACGCGAGAGCGTTCCGCTGTAGATAATGAACAGGAGGTAAAAGTAATGAAGAAAGGCATTTTAGCGATTAAAGTCGGTATGACTCAGATCTTCAACGATGAAGGAGTGTTGACTCCCGTAACCGTTCTTCAGGCCGGACCTTGTGTAGTTACACAGGTTAAGACGGAAGAGAACGACGGCTACAAAGCTGTACAGGTTGGTTTCGTTGACAAGAGAGAGAAACTTGTGAACAAGCCTTTGCGCGGTCATTTTGACAAGGCGGGCGTGGCGTACAAGAGATACGTGAGAGAATTCAGGTTTGACAATGCAGAAGAGTATTCTGTAAAAGATGAGATCAAAGCGGATATCTTTGCTGCCGGCGACAAGATTGACGCCACAGCAATTTCCAAAGGTAAAGGCTTCCAGGGCGCCATCAAGAGACACGGACAGTCCAGAGGACCTATGGCCCATGGTTCCAAGTTCCATCGTCATGCAGGTTCCAACGGTGCATGTTCCGATCCCAGCAAGGTATTTAAGGGCAAGAAGATGCCTGGTCAGATGGGCAACAAGAGGGTGACCATCCAGAACCTTGAGATTGTTCAGGTAGATGCCGAGAAGAATCTGATTCTGGTTAAAGGTGCAGTTCCGGGACCGAGGAAATCCTTAGTAACGCTGAGAGAGACAGTAAAAGCGGCTGTATAATCGCTTTTATAGGAAAGGAGGAATACACAAATGGCACAGGTAACTGTTTACAATAAAGAAGGTAATGAAGTTGGTACTTTAGAGCTCAATGATGCCGTATTTGGTGTGGATGTGAACGAGCATCTGGTACACATGGCAGTTGTTGCCCAGCTGGCCAACAAGCGTCAGGGCACACAGAAAGCAAAGACCCGTTCCGAAGTATCCGGCGGCGGAAGAAAACCATGGAGGCAGAAGGGAACCGGTCACGCGAGACAGGGTTCAACAAGAGCTCCCCAGTGGAAGGGCGGCGGCATGGTATTCGCACCGACTCCAAGAGATTACACCATCAGACTCAATAAGAAGGAGAAGAGGGCTGCACTGAAGTCCGCTTTGACAAGCAGAGTAAATGACAACAAGTTCATCGTAGTTGACGATATGAGCTTTGACGAGATCAAGACCAAGAACTTCAAGGCAGTGATGGACAACTTGAAAGTGGCTAAGGCTTTGGTGGTTCTGGATGACGGAAGCAACAACGCAGCGCTGTCTGCAAGAAATCTTCCTGCTGTTAAGACAGCATATGTCAATACAATCAATGTATATGACATCTTAAAATATAACACAGTTGTAGCAACTAAGGCGGCTGTTGCCAATATCGAGGAGGTGTACGCATAATGGCTAACATTCAGTATTATGATGTGATTCTCAAACCGGTAATCACCGAGAAGAGTATGAACGCGATGTCTGAAAAGAAATATACGTTCCTGGTACACCCTGAGGCTAATAAGAGCCAGGTGAAAGAGGCTGTTGAGAAGATGTTCCCGGGAACGAAGGTGGAGAAAGTCAACACCATGAACATCCAGGGCAAGACCAAGAGAAGAGGAATGACTTTTGGCAAGACAGCAAAGACCAAGAAAGCTATTGTCAAACTGACCGAGGACAGCAAAGAGATCGAGGTATTCTCAGGACTGTAATCAGGACAGAATAACTATACGGGGAATTCGGACCCGTGATAAAGAAACACGCGGAAGCGTTGAAATGACATGAGTGAAAGGAGTTCACAACATGGGAATTAAAGCATATAACCCATATACACCTTCCAGAAGAAACATGACCGGTTCTGATTTCAGTGAGATTACGAAATCTGCACCGGAGAAGTCCCTGGTAGTATCTTTGAAAAAGAATGCCGGACGTAATAATCAGGGTAAGATTACCGTGAGACATCGCGGCGGCGGCAACAGAAGAAAATACAGAGTTATTGATTTCAAGAGAAATAAAAAAGACGGAATTCCGGCTAAGGTAATCGGAATTGAGTACGATCCCAACAGAAGCGCTAATATTGCTCTGATCTGCTACGAAGACGGAGAGAAGGCTTATATTCTTGCTCCGGCAGGTCTTGCTGACGGCATGAAAGTTATGAGCGGCCCCCACGCAGAGGCGAAGCTTGGCAACTGTCTTCCATTAAGCGAGATTCCTGTTGGTGCACAGATCCACAACATCGAATTATATCCGGGCAAAGGCGGCCAGCTGGCTCGTTCCGCAGGCAACTCTGCTCAGTTAATGGCAAAAGAGGGCAAATACGCAACCTTAAGACTTCCTTCAGGCGAGATGAGAATGGTTCCTATCGTGTGCCGCGCTACCATCGGTATTGTAGGCAACGGGGAGCACAACCTGATTAACGTTGGCAAGGCAGGAAGAAAGCGTCACATGGGTATCAGACCTACGGTTCGCGGTTCTGTTATGAACCCCAATGACCATCCACACGGCGGCGGCGAGGGCAAGACCGGTATCGGCCGTCCGGGTCCAAGCACTCCTTGGGGCAAGCCTGCTCTGGGTCTTAAGACCAGAAAGAAAAACAAACAGTCCAACAAGTTAATCGTAAGAAGACGTGATGGTAAGACCATTAAATAGTTGAAGGAGGAAGAAACCCTATGGCACGTTCACTTAAAAAAGGACCATTTGCAGACGCGCATTTGCTGAAAAAAGTAGATGCCTTGAACGCATCCGGACAGCATCAGGTAATCAAGACCTGGTCCCGCCGTTCTACAATCTTCCCGCAGATGGTTGGACATACAATCGCAGTTCATGACGGCAGAAAGCATGTTCCGGTATATGTTACCGAGGATATGGTTGGACACAAGCTGGGTGAATTCGTAGCGACCAGAACCTACAGAGGTCATGGAAAAGACGAAAAGAAATCCAAACGGTAATCGTCAGAATTTGAAAGGAGGTTATAACAATGGCTAAAGGACATAGAAGTCAGATAAAGAGAGAAAGAAATGCTCAGAAAGATACCAGACCGTCTGCAAAGTTATCTTATGCCAGAGTGTCTGTTCAGAAAGCATGTTTCGTATTAGATGCCATCAGAGGCAAAGATGTGCAGACTGCACTTGGTATCGTAACCTACAGTCCCAGATATGCTTCTACATTGATCAAGAAATTGCTGGAATCCGCCATTGCAAACGCAGAGAACAATAATAATATGGACAGAGACAATCTGTATGTTCAGGAGTGTTATGCAAACAAGGGACCCACAATGAAGAGAGTAAAACCGAGAGCACAGGGCCGGGCTTACAGAATCGAGAAGAGAACCAGCCACATCACAATTGTGCTGAATGAAAGATAGGAGGCAAGTATGGGACAGAAAGTTAATCCACACGGCTTAAGAGTCGGTGTTATTAAAGACTGGGATTCCAAATGGTATGCTGAGGCAGATTTCGCTGATAACCTGGTGGAAGATTATCAGATCAGAAAGTTCTTAAAGAAGAGACTTTACAGCGCAGGCGTTTCCAAGATTGAGGTGGAGAGAGCCGCTGACAGAGTGAAAATCGTGATTTATACAGCAAAGCCAGGCGTGGTTATCGGCAAGGGCGGCGCTGAGATCGAGAAGTTAAAAGCTGAAGTTCAGAAGCAGCTTGGCAAGGACAAAGCAAGCGGCAGGGATAAAAAGCTTTTCATTGATATCAAAGAGATCAAGAGAGCGGAGAAAGACGCACAGCTGGTAGCAGAGAGCATTGCACAGCAGCTGGAGAACCGTGTGTCTTTCAGACGTGCTATGAAGTCCACTATGGGACGTTCCATGAAGGCAGGAGTTAAGGGAATCAAGACCGCTGTTGCCGGACGTCTTGGCGGGGCTGATATGGCTCGTACCGAGTTCTACAGTGAGGGAACTATCCCGTTACAGACATTAAGAGCAGATATTGACTATGGATTCGCAGAAGCAGATACCACTTACGGAAAATTAGGCGTTAAAGTGTGGATCTACAAGGGCGAAGTACTTCCTACTAAGGGAAATAAGGAAGGGAGCGATAAATAATGTTAATGCCTAAGAGAGTAAAACGTCGTAAACAGTTCCGCGGAAGCATGGCAGGAAAGGCCTTAAGAGGCAACACCATCTCCAACGGCGAGTACGGCTTAGTAGCGGTAGAGCCATGTTGGATCAAGTCCAACCAGATTGAGGCAGCCCGTGTTGCCATGACCCGTTATATCAAGCGTGGCGGTAAAGTTTGGATCAAGATTTTCCCCGATAAGCCTGTTACTGCAAAGCCGGCGGAGACTCGTATGGGTTCCGGTAAGGGAGCTCTGGAGTACTGGGTAGCCGTTGTGAAACCAGGCCGTGTTATGTTCGAGATTGCCGGTGTGCCGGAAGAGACAGCCAGAGAAGCTCTGCGTCTTGCTATGCATAAGTTACCTTGTAAATGTAAGATTGCTGCTAAGGCAGATTTAGAAGGCGGTGAATAACAGTGAAAACGAATAAGTATGTAGAAGAGCTGAAGGCAAAGACTGCAGCTGAGTTGAACACTGAACTGGTAGCTGCAAAGAAAGAACTGTTCAACTTAAGATTCCAGAATGCGACAAACCAGCTGGACAATACCAGCAGAATCAAAGAAGTTCGTAAGAACATTGCCAGGATTCAGACTGTTATTACAGAGAAATCTAAATTGGCTTAGAATGAGAGGAGAATAAAGTCGTGGAAAGAAATTTGAGAAAAACACGTACCGGTAAAGTCGTAAGCGACAAGATGGATAAGACCATTGTTGTTGCCATCGAAGACCACGTAAAACATCCTTTATATGGCAAGATCGTAAAGAAGACTTACAAACTGAAAGCCCATGACGAGAAGAATGAGTGTGGAATCGGCGATACCGTGAAGGTTATGGAGACAAGACCATTATCCAAAGATAAGAGATGGAGACTTGTAGAGATCGTTGAGAAAGCGAAATAAACAGGAAGGAGTATTCAGGCATGATTCAGCAGGAAACCAGACTGAGGGTTGCCGATAATACCGGAGCAAAAGAACTGCTTTGCATCCGTGTTATGGGCGGTTCCACCAGAAGATATGCGAATATAGGCGATATTATTGTTGCCAGTGTTAAAGATGCAACGCCAGGCGGTGTTGTAAAGAAGGGTGATGTTGTTAAGGCTGTTGTGGTGCGTACCGTTAAGGGTGTGCGCCGGAAAGACGGTTCATATATCAGATTCGATGAGAACGCAGCTGTTATTATCAAGGATGACAAGACTCCGAGAGGAACCCGTATCTTTGGACCAGTTGCAAGAGAGTTAAGAGAGAAGCAGTTTATGAAGATTGTTTCCCTGGCTCCGGAAGTACTGTAAGGAGGTGTGAACTGTGCATAAAATTAAAAAAGATGATCTGGTAAAGATCATTACAGGAAAAGATAAAGACAAGACAGGAAAAGTCCTTCAGGTAAAGAATGGCAAAGTGCTGGTTGAGGGCTGCAATATGGTAACAAAGCATGCCAAACCAAACGCTGCCAATCCAAGCGGCGGAATCGTGAATCACGAGGCTCCAATGGACATCTCCAATGTAATGCTTATGGTTGACGGCAAGGCAACCAGAGTCGGCTTCCAGATGAAGGACGGCAAAAAGGTACGCGTTGCAAAGAAAACCGGCAAGGTAATTGACTAATTCAGGAGAGGAGGAACAAAAACATGGCCAGATTAAAAGAAACCTATAAGAACGAGATCGTTGATGCAATGATCAAAAAGTTCGGTTATAAGAATATTATGGAAGTGCCGAAGCTGGAAAAAGTAGTCATCAATATGCGTGTCGGCGAGGCAAAGGACAATGCCAAGATTCTGGATTCCGCAGTAAGAGATCTGGAGATCATCAGCGGCCAGAAGGCTGTGACTACCAAGGCAAAGAAGTCTGTGGCAAACTTCAAGATCAGAGAAGGTATGGCTATCGGATGCAAAGTAACTCTCCGCGGTGAGAAAATGTATGAGTTTGTAGACCGTCTCATCAACCTGGCTCTTCCCCGTGTGCGTGACTTCAGAGGCGTCAATGCCAATGCTTTTGACGGCAGAGGAAACTACACTCTGGGTATTAAGGAGCAGCTGATCTTCCCTGAGATCGAATATGATAAGGTAGACAAAGTAAGAGGTATGGATATCTGCTTTGTAACCACTGCAAAGACAGACGAAGAAGCCCGTGAGTTGTTAAGATTATTTAACATGCCGTTTCAGAGATAATGGATAATGATTAGGAGGAGAATCCATGGCTAAGACTTCAATGAAGATTAAGCAGCAGCGTCCGGCAAAATTCTCTACCAGAGAATATACCCGCTGCAGAATCTGTGGCCGTCCACATGCATATTTAAGAAAATACGGAATCTGCCGTATCTGTTTCCGTGAATTAGCATATAAGGGCCAAATCCCAGGTGTTAAAAAGGCAAGCTGGTGACATGCTTTACTTAGCGAATCCGAGCCAAAGGCGAGAGATGAGCTTAGGAAAGCAGTCGTTCTTCGACCGCCGGGAGAAGAACTTCCTTAAAAATGACAGGAAGTAACCTGGGGAGAAGAACTTCCATAGAAAAACTAGGAGGAATAGATCATGACAATGAGCGATCCCATTGCAGATATGCTTACAAGAATCCGTAATGCAAACACTGCTAAACATGATACCGTAGATATCCCTTCATCCAAGATGAAATTGGCGATTGCTGATATCCTTGTAAAAGAGGGCTACGTTAAAAAATATGATATTATTGAGGAAGGTTCTTTCCGGACCATCCGCATCGCATTAAAGTACAATGCCGACAAGAGCGAGAGAATCATCTCCGGTCTTAAGAGAATCTCCAAGCCCGGTCTGCGCGTATACGCAGGCAAAGAGGATCTGCCGAAAGTTCTCGGAGGACTTGGCACGGCAATCATTTCCACTAACCAGGGAGTGATCACTGACAAGCAGGCTCGCGAGTTAGGCGTAGGCGGAGAGGTATTAGCATTTATTTGGTAGGCATTGCAAATGTCTGAAAACAGAGATGGCGCAGATGTCATTTCCGAAAATTTAAGGAGGAAAACAGCATGTCACGTATAGGAAGAATGCCTATCGCGATTCCGGAAGGCGTAACGGTAACAATCGCAGAGAATAACAAAGTGACTGTAAAAGGTCCCAAGGGAACTTTAGAGAGAGAGCTTCCCGTTGAGATGGACATCAAAGAAGAAGATGGACATATTATCGTAACCAGACCCAATGATTTGAAAAAGATGAAATCCTTACATGGCCTGACCAGAACACTGATCAACAACATGGTAGTAGGTGTGACTAAGGGATATGAGAAAGTTCTGGAAGTGAACGGTGTTGGTTACAGAGCGCAGAAACAGGGGAATAAACTGATCCTGAGTTTGGGATATTCCCACCCGGTTGAGATGACCGATCCGGAAGGCATTGAGGCTGTACTGGAAGGTCAGAACAAGATTACAGTTAAAGGTATTGATAAAGAAAAAGTTGGCCAATATGCTGCTGAGATCAGAGATAAGAGAAGACCTGAGCCGTACAAGGGTAAAGGTATTAAGTATGCTGACGAAGTAATCAGACGTAAAGTTGGTAAGACTGGTAAGAAATAATTAAGGAGAGTGTAAAGATGGTTAGCAAAAAATCAAGAAGCGAAGTTCGCGCAAAAAAGCACGCCAGAATTCGTAATCGTTTTTCCGGTACGACCGAGAGACCGCGTCTGGCAGTGTTCAGAAGTAATAATCATATGTATGCTCAAATTATTGACGATACAGTTGGCAATACTTTAGTTGCAGCTTCTACCGTGGAGAAAACTGCGAGAGAAGAGCTGGAACATACCAACACCGTTGATGCTGCCGCATACGTTGGTACACTGATCGCCAAGAGAGCCTTGGAAAAAGGTATTGACACTGTTGTCTTTGATAGAGGCGGATTCATATATCAGGGTAAGATTCAGGCACTGGCAGACGCAGCCCGCGAAGCCGGTCTGAAATTCTAGTAGGGAGGAGAATGCAGCATGAAGCGTACAATCATTGATCCAAGTCAATTGGAGTTAAATGACAAGGTAGTGGCCATCAAGCGTGTGTCTAAGACTGTAAAAGGCGGACGTACCATGAGATTCTCTGCCTTAGTAGTAGTAGGTGACGGCAATGGCCATGTGGGAGCCGGCCTTGGCAAAGCAGGGGAGGTTCCGGAAGCCATCCGCAAAGGCAAAGAGGCTGCTATGAAGAATCTGGTAGAGATTCCCGTAGATGAGAGCAAGAGCATTCCTCACGATTTTCTTGGCAAGTACGGAAGTTCAACCGTTCTTCTCAAGAGAGCGCCGGAAGGTACTGGCGTTATCGCCGGAGGTCCTGCACGTTCTGTATTGGAGCTGGCCGGAATCAAAAACATCCGTACAAAGTCCTTAGGATCCAACAACAAGACCAACGTTGTTCTGGCTACCTTAAACGGTCTGTGTGCACTTAAGACTCCGGAGCAGGTTGCAAAACTTCGCGGTAAATCTGTGGAAGAGATTTTAGGCTAAGGAGGATAGAAAGATGGCTGAAAAATTAAAAATCACATTAGTCAAATCTCCAATCGGCGCAATTCCGAAGCAGAGAGCTACTGTAGAGGCTTTAGGATTAAGAAAGCTGAATAAGACCGTTGAAATGCCGGACAATGACGCCGTGAGAGGCATGATCTGGCATGTAAGACATTTAGTAAAAGTAGAAGAAATCTAATTGACAGATAGGAGGTGCGAAGATGGAATTATCAAACTTAAGACCTGCGGAAGGTTCCAAACACAGCGCTAATTTCAGGAGAGGCCGCGGACATGGCTCAGGCAACGGCAAGACAGCCGGTAAGGGCCACAAAGGTCAGAAGGCACGTTCCGGAGCAACAAGGCCAGGATTTGAAGGCGGTCAGATGCCCTTATACAGACGCCTTCCAAAGAGAGGTTTCACAAACAGAAATACAAAAGAAATCGTTGCAATTAACGTAAGTGCACTGGAGAGATTCGAGAATGACGCGGTAGTTACCGTTGAGTCCTTAATGGAGATCGGAATCGTTAAGAATCCAAGAGACGGCGTAAAAATCCTTGGGGATGGAGAATTAACCAAAAAGCTTACAGTTAAGGTTGACGCTTTCAGTGAAGGAGCAAAAGCCAAGATTGAAGCCGCTGGTGGAACCTGCGAGGTGATCTAATATGTTTAAAACACTCCGAGATGCGTTTCGTATAAAAGACATCCGGAAAAAGTTACTATATACATTCATGATGCTTATAGTAATCCGTTTCGGTTCCGAATTACCGATTCCAGGAGTTAACACAAGCTATTTTGCAGATTTTTTTGCCAGACAGAGCGGGGATGCATTCAATTTTTTTGATGCCATGACTGGCGGTTCCTTTACCAGCATGTCAGTTTTTGCTCTTAGTATTACACCGTATATTACTTCTTCCATTATTATGCAGCTTATGACCATCGCCATTCCAAAGCTGGAAGAGATGCAGAGGGAAGGCGAGGATGGAAGAAAAAAGATTGCGGAGTATACTCGTTATGTCACTGTTGGCCTTGCACTGATTGAG
Organism: Clostridiaceae bacterium; assembly: GCA_910574345.1. Taxonomy (GTDB): domain Bacteria; phylum Bacillota; class Clostridia; order Lachnospirales; family Lachnospiraceae; genus UBA3402. Next base: position 70,955 of record CAJSZV010000013.1, read on the forward strand.
TCCACGGCCATGGCCATCAGATTTGGCGGCCAGGGCCTGCTCTTTGACTACAATGCAGGCAGCATTATTGTGGCAGTATCCACTATGACTGCAGGCAGCGCCCTGCTTATGTGGATCGGCGAGAGGATCACGGAGAACGGCGTAGGCAACGGCATTTCCATTGTCCTGCTGTTTAACATCGTGTCCAGTCTGCCCAATGATGTGAATACCCTTTATACCAGGTTTATGGCAGGCAGGAATATTCCTGTTGCCGTAGTTTCGGCAATAATCATTGCCGCAGTAATCATTGCCATGGTGGTGTTTGTCATCATCCTGCAGGATGGTGAGCGGAGAATCCCGGTTCAGTATTCCCAGAAGATGCAGGGAAGGAGAATGGTAGGCGGTCAGTCTTCCGTTATACCCTTAAAGATTAATACGGCAGGAGTTATTCCGGTAATTTTCGCATCCTCCATCATGTCTTTTCCCGTGGTGATTTCACAGTTTTTTCATGTGAACTATGCCAGCGCAGGGGGATGGATACTGACTATGTTAAGCTCCAACTCCTGGTTCAGACCTGAGCAGCCGGCATATTCCATAGGTCTTGTGATCTATCTGGTACTGATCGTGGTATTTGCATATTTTTACACATCTATCACGTTCAATCCGCTGGAAGTTGCCAACAATATTAAGAAGCAGGGCGGCTTTATTCCGGGTATCCGTCCGGGCAAGCCAACCTCCGATTATCTGAACAATATTTTAAATTATATTGTATTTGTCGGAGCGTGTGGTTTGATTGTGGTAAGCCTGGTTCCCATTATTGTATCCGGCTTGTTCACGATTACCCACCTTTCGTTTGCAGGAACATCCCTGATCATTATCGTAGGTGTTATTCTGGAGACGATTAAGGCAATTGAATCACAGATGCTTGTGCGTAATTATAAAGGATTCTTAAACGATTAATGCACTTGATAAAAAGGAAGGGCATTTTCGCCCTTTCTTTTCGTAGTTAGTTACTATGATGTAATCAATAAAAATGGGGAGGGATTACTATATGAAGATAATTATGTTAGGTGCTCCGGGAGCAGGCAAAGGGACCCAGGCCAAGAAGATCGCTGCCAGATATGAGATTCCGCATGTATCTACAGGAGACATCTTCCGCGCCAATATTAAGGGCGGAACAGAGCTTGGAATGAAGGCCAAGACTTTCATGGATCAGGGAATGCTGGTGCCTGACGAGATCACCATCGGTATGCTGATGGACCGCATCCATGAGGCTGACTGTGCAAAAGGTTATGTACTGGACGGATTTCCAAGAACTATCCCTCAGGCGGAGAGCCTGACAAAAGCCCTGAAAGACGCAGGCGAGGCCATTGACTATGCTGTCAACGTAGATGTGCCCGATGAGAATATTGTGAGCCGTATGGGCGGCCGCAGGGCATGCGTATCATGCGGGGCTACTTATCATGTAGAATTCAACGCTCCTAAGACGGAGGGGATCTGTGACTCCTGCGGGGAGAAACTGATTCTGAGGGATGACGACAAGCCTGAGACCGTTCAGAAGCGTTTGGATGTTTATCATGAGCAGACCCAGCCATTGATTGATTATTATAAGAAGGCAGGAGTTCTGAAAGAAGTCGACGGAACCAAGAATATGGAAGAAGTATTTAAAGATATTGTGAATATCCTGGGAGATTAAGCGTCATGGCAGTTACCATAAAATCGCAACGGGAGATTAATCTTATGAGGGAGGCGGGAAAAATTCTCGCCATCACTCATGAGGCACTCGCAAAAGCGCTGAAACCGGGGATCTCCACATGGGAGATTGATCGGTTAGGCGAGGAGATTATCCGCAGTTACGGATGCGTTCCTTCCTTTAAGAATTACCAAGGTTATCCTGCTTCTATCTGTATATCAGTGAATGATGAGGTGGTTCATGGAATCCCCAGCAAAAAGAGGATTTTAAAAGAAGGCGATATTGTCAGTCTTGATGCCGGCGTCATCTATAAAGGGTATCATTCTGACGCGGCCAGAACCCATGGAGTCGGTGAGATCAGTCCGGAAGCCACACAATTGATCGAAGTAACAAAGCAGTGTTTTTTTGAAGGAATAAAATATGCAAAAAGCGGCAATCATCTCAATGACGTTTCCTCCGCCATTCAGGCATACGCAGAGAGCTTTGGATATGGGGTGGTCAGAGACCTGGTAGGCCATGGAATCGGCAATCATCTCCATGAAGATCCGGAAGTGCCTAATTTTGCACGAAGAAAAAAGGGTATCAGGCTGCAGCCGGGGATGACCCTGGCCATTGAACCCATGATCAATGCCGGAAAGCTTGATGTCCGGTGGCTTGATGATGACTGGACTGTTATTACAAAAGACGGCTCCCTGTCCGCACACTATGAAAATACCATTCTTATAACTGAGGAAGAACCGGAGATTCTCTCACAGGCATAAGAACCGGCCCTTTTATCATAATCGGGACAGCGGAAGAATAGATTAACTATGAAAGTTTACAATTTACAAGAGAAGAGGTAAGTTTGCAGGAGGTAGACCGTATGTCAAAAGCGGATGTGATTGAAATTGAAGGCGTTGTTGTTGAGAAGCTCCCCAATGCCATGTTCCAGGTTGAGTTGGAGAACGGACACCAGGTTTTGGCTCATATCAGCGGCAAGCTGCGTATGAATTATATTAAGATTCTGCCTGGTGATAAAGTGACCATTGAGCTGTCACCTTATGATTTGTCCAAGGGAAGAATCATCTGGAGAGATAAATAGGAAAAAATTGCTTGATTTTCAGGGGGAAAGGTGTTATAATGCTCTAGCGACTTTGTTGAAGTACTGGGTGAACTTTGCCCAAAAGTAATCCCGGTTGATCTATATATCTAAAGTTGACTTAGGTATATACATGGATACACCCGGCTGGGTGTGCCTGGATGTCCCCTATGAGGACGTGCAAGAGAAAGGAGAATTGCTGTGAAGGTTAGATCATCAGTAAAACCGATTTGCGAAAAATGCAAAATCATTAAGCGCAAGGGCAGTATCAGAGTAATCTGTGAAAATCCCAAGCACAAACAGAGACAAGGTTAAGAATTAAATTTACAGGAGGTGTACTACACACATGGCTCGTATTTCAGGTGTTGATTTACCAAGGGAAAAACGTGTTGAGATTGGTTTGACTTACATCTACGGCATTGGCCGCGCAAGTTCCAATCGTATTCTTGCAGATGCCGGCGTGAATCCTGACACTCGCGTGAAGGATCTGACCGATGATGAAGTGAAGAAGATTTCTGCAGTTATTGCAGATACGCAGATGGTGGAAGGTGATCTTCGCAGAGAGATCGCTATGAACATCAAGAGACTTCAGGAGATCGGCTGCTATCGCGGAATCCGTCACAGAAAGAGTCTGCCCGTCCGCGGTCAGAAGACCAAGACCAATGCAAGAACACGTAAGGGTCCCCGCAAGACTGTAGCAAACAAGAAGAAATAAGCTTAAATCAGCGACTTATTAACACGAGAACGGAATCAGGTTGCATGTTTTAAAAACAGGAGACAATGATTCAAGCAATTTGGAAGAAAGTAGGTTAGTTTAAAATGGCTAAAAAAGTGTCCACTGCAAAAAAAGTGACAAAAAAGCGCGTAAAGAAAAACGTTGAACGCGGACAGGCACATATCCAGTCCTCCTTTAACAACACCATCGTGACGTTAACGGATACACAGGGTAATGCATTATCATGGGCAAGTGCCGGTGGTCTGGGATTTAGAGGTTCAAGGAAATCTACTCCATATGCAGCACAGATGGCTGCAGAGACTGCTGCTAAGGCGGCTATCGTACATGGTTTAAAATCTGTAGACGTTATGGTAAAGGGACCTGGCTCAGGACGTGAGGCAGCAATCCGTGCACTTTCTGCATGCGGTATTGAAGTAACTAGTATTAAGGACGTAACTCCGGTTCCACACAACGGATGTCGCCCGCCAAAGCGTAGAAGAGTTTAATTTAGGAGGTACGAAAAGTGGCAGTTAACAGAGTTCCTGTTCTTAAAAGATGCAGATCTCTTGGTTTAGATCCGATCTATTTAGGAATAGATAAAAAATCCAACAGAGAATTAAAGAGAGCAAACAGAAAAGTAAGCGAGTACGGCCTTCAGATGAGAGAGAAGCAGAAAGCAAAGTTCATCTACGGCGTTCTGGAGAAACCGTTCAGAAACTACTATGCAAAGGCTTCCAAGATGGAAGGTATGGTAGGTCAGAACCTGATGATCCTTCTGGAGAGAAGACTGGACAACGTGGTATTCCGTATGGGATTCGGACGTACCAGAAGAGAAACCAGACAGATTGTAGACCATAAGCATATTCTGGTAAACGGCAAGTGTGTAAATATTCCGTCTTACCTGGTAAAAGCTGGCGATGTAATCGAAGTAAAGGAGAAGGTTAAATCTTCTCAGAGATACAAAGATGTATTGGAAGTAACTGGCGGCAGAATGGTGCCTGCATGGCTGGACGTTGACCAGGAGAACCTGCGCGGCACGGTAAAGGAACTGCCCACCAGAGATGAGATTGATGTTCCAGTTAACGAAATGCTTATCGTCGAGTTGTACTCCAAGTAATAGAGTAGAAAAGCCTCGACATATAGAATAAAAAGGAGGGGCTATATTAGTGTTCGATTTCGAAAAACCAAACATTGAAATTGCAGAAATCTCCGAAGATAAAAAATACGGCAAGTTTGTAGTAGAACCACTTGAGAGAGGCTATGGCACGACTCTGGGCAATTCTCTGAGAAGAATTATGCTTTCTTCTCTGCCGGGGGCGGCAGTGAGCCAGGTAAAGATCGACGGCGTTTTGCATGAGTTTAGTTCCATCGCCGGTGTGAAGGAAGATGTAACTGAGATTATCATGAACATCAAGAGTTTAGCAATAAAGAACAACAGCGACAGCAACGAAGTGAAGACGGCCTATATTGAGTTTGAAGGAGAAGGCATTATCACGGCTGCTGATATTCAGGTTGATCCGGATATCGAGATTCTCAATCCGGATCAGGTGATCGCTACCTTAAGCGGAGGCGCTGACAGCAAGTTCTATATGGAACTGACCATTACCAAAGGCCGTGGTTATGTAAGCGCCGACAAGAACAAAAAAGAGGATCTTCCCATTAGCGTGATCGCTATAGACTCTATCTACACTCCTGTGGAGCGTGTGAATATGTCAGTAGAGAACACTCGTGTGGGACAGGTTACGGATTATGACAAACTGACTTTGGATGTGTATACCAACGGCACCTTAGCCCCTGACGAGGCGGTCAGCCTTGCGGCAAAGGTTCTCAGTGAGCACTTAAATCTTTTTATCGACCTTTCCGAGAACGCCAGAACTGCAGAGATTATGGTGGAGAAAGAGGACAACGAGAAGGAAAAAGTTCTTGAGATGAACATTGATGAACTGGAGTTATCGGTTCGTTCTTACAATTGCCTGAAACGGGCAGGTATCAATACCGTAGAAGAACTGTGCAACAGAACTTCCGAAGATATGATGAAAGTTCGTAATCTTGGCCGGAAATCTCTGGAAGAAGTTTTGGCGAAGCTGAAAGAATTAGGTTTGCAGTTAAACCCAAGCGATGAGTAATCGTCTCTTGAAAGACAAAAAGAAGTGAAATGTGCTGTGCCTGTCTTCATAAGTCCGACGGAGCAGAAGACAGGTATTATAAAAATAAGGATGCGCTTTTCGGTAAGTCCGACGAAGCACGAGGCGCACTCCACATATTATGGAGGAATGAATTATGGCAGGATATAGAAAACTGGGAAAGACTTCCAGTCAGAGAAAAGCATTGCTGAGAAATCAGGTTACCGCTCTTTTATATAACGGAAAGATCGTTACCACAGAGGCCAGGGCAAAGGAAGTACGCAAGATTGCGGAAGGTCTCATTGCTCTGGGTGTGAAAGAGAGAGACAATTACGAGACCGTTAAGGTTACTGCTAAGGTTGCCCGCAAGGACAAAGACGGCAAGAGAGTAAAAGAAGTGGTTAACGGCAAGAAAGTAACGGTTTATGATGAGGTGGAGAAGGAGATCAAGAAGGATCTGCCCTCCAGACTTCATGCGAGAAGACAGATGCTGAAAGTTCTTTACCCTGTAAAAGAAGTTCCGGCGGCAGCAGCAGGGCGCAAGAAGAATACAAAGATGGCGGATATTCCGGCTAAGCTTTTTGACGAGTTAGGACCTAAGTACGCAAGCCGTAACGGCGGATATACCAGAATCGTGAAGATCGGTATGCGTAAAGGCGACGGAGCAATGGAAGTTCTGCTGGAATTAGTTTAATAAGATTAAGAAGGGTTCAGGATAAGACTCCTGGACTCTTTTTTGTTTATGGGTATCCATGTCCTGTCGGGACGTACCCTTTGCCAACCCATGAAACGAATAAGCAAACCTTAAAAAGAAAGAAAGGATATCGTAAGTTGACGATGGATAGGTGATTGTATATAATATAATCATAAAAGAAGAGTTGTTGGCACAAATATTGGGAGGGATAAGATGAGATTTCAGAAAAACAGAATTTTGGCACTGCTTCTTGCAGTATGTTTCGTGACAGGGATTACGCCTTCCATGGCTTACGGTGCGGTAAAGACAGTCAGTTCCGTGGTTGTTCGGGTAGGAACCGATACACAGGCAGGTCAGTATCTGAATCCGACATTTAACTTTTACAGAGAGAGCCTTGAGATTCAGAGCGGGACCTATGTCGGTACGAATTCCCCCAGATATTCGGTGAGAGATGCGGAATGGGTCACATCTGAGAATAAGAGGATGGATGTGGCTGAAGAGCCCAGTATGAGAGTTTATCTGGAGATTGATGATGGAGATTACGCGTTCAGAGGAACCTATTCCTCCAGTAATGTAACCGTGAAAGGCGGAACCTTCGTATCCGCCAGAAGAAGATCCGCAGATGTTCTTGAAGTGGTGGTAAAACTGAACGGAATTAAAGGAACGTACTCTGCACCGACGGATGTAACCTGGAGTGACGGCAATTATGGAAGGGCAAGATGGAGCTCAGATTATTACGACGATGACGGTTCCACATCCGGGTACTATGACGTATATCTCTATCGCGGCGGTACGACGGTAAAGAAGGTGGAGGCATATAGGGGAACATCTTATAATTTTTACCCTTACATGACAAAGAAAGGAACTTATCACTACAAAGTCCGTACCGTACCCTATACGGATCAGCAGAAGAAGTACGGCACTAAGAGTGAGTGGATCGAGTCCGACGAAGTATATATTGATGAGCAGCATGTGTCCGACGGAAGCGGCCAGGTAGACGGTAATGGTCAGTCAACTTCAAGTACAGCCCAGGTAGGCTGGATTCAGTCAGGGGGCACATGGTACTATCGCTATCCCGACGGTTCCTATCAGAGGGATTCCTGGCTTCTGGTGAACAGCAAGTGGTATCTCTTTGACTCAGAAGGAAGGATGCTGACAGGCTGGCAGACAAAAGGCGGACTTACTTATTACCTCCAGGATGATGGAGCTATGCTGACAGGCTGGGTGCGGGCAGGCAATACATGGTACTATCTGAACAATCAGGCAGACGGCGTGGAGGGCGCTATGCATACGGGCTGGCTTCAGAATAACGGAAAGACCTACTGTATGGGACAGAACGGGGCCATGCTGGAGGGATGGAACCAGGTGGGAGGCAACTGGTATTACTTCTATCCGGGTTCCGGCAATATGGCGGTCAATACTACTATAGAGACTTTCTACGTAGACGCCAATGGCGTGTGGAGAAAGTAGGGCGTGAAGGTTTGGCAGTACGGCCGGCCTGACAGAGAGGAGCAGGATGGGAAGCAGTAAGAAAGGGAGATTTTTTGCAGGGATCTTTCTGGCAGCGTTCCTTGCTATGATCGTATGTATTCCTGTCATGGCAGTTACGAGACTGGGAGAGACAGAGAAGGCATACTGGGATAAGAGTGAGCTTGGGCTGGCCCGCTGGAAAAAAGTGGAGCATGCCAGGGAATACCAGGTTCGGCTGTATATAGGCGGAGGAGAATATGTAAAGTCCCTTACGGTGAATACCACGAAAGCGGATTTCAGCAGCTACATGGAGAATGACAATCTGTACTATTATACCGTACGTGCGGTGGCCCAGTCGAATCAGAAAGATTATGTATCCGGCGAGTGGGTCATGTCGGAAGAGCTTGAAGTGCATGACTTAGGGGATACCCAGGGAAAGTGGAGAACCTATAGTCAGGGAAAGAAGTATCGAAAGGATGACGGAAGTTTTGTGACGGGCCAGTGGTATCAGATTATAGGCGACTGGTATTACTTCAATCAGGACGGATATGTCCAGACCGGCTGGCAGCAGATGGATTCCAAGTGGTACTATCTGGGCGAGAATGGCGTTATGCAGACTGGCTGGCAGAAACTTAACGGGAATTGGTATTACCTGAATAGTGACGGCGCTATGGCAGTGGGCTGGACACAGGTAAAGCCAGGTGAGTGGTATTATCTGGACGGGGAAGGAAAGATGCTTGCCAATACGGAGGTAGACGGATACAGATTGGATGAATCCGGCTTATGGGTTCCATAAAGACAGAAAGAGGGTAGATTTGATACCCTCTTTTTTGCTTGACTATTGCGGCAAATTCTACTAAAATTGAAAAGCATATGAGAAGGGTATACAGAAAGGATGTCAATGGGAATCATAAAAGCAAGCAAGCTGATATTCGATTATATAAGAAGAGATGAAGAGGAAAACATCGAAGAGATCAATCGTGCTATCGATAACCTGAGTGTGGATATTGAGAAGGGCAGCTTCGTGGCCATACTGGGGCATAACGGTTCGGGTAAGTCTACCTTTGCAAAACATATTAACGGAATCCTGGCTCCCACAGAGGGAACAGTCTGGGTAGCTGACATGAATACGGCGGATGAAGAATCTATCTGGGAGATACGGAAGAAAGCGGGAATGGTCTTTCAGAATCCCGACAATCAGATCATCGGCAATGTGGTAGAAGAGGATGTAGGCTTTGGGCCGGAGAATATAGGAGTTCCTACAGAAGATATCTGGCGGCGCGTGGACGAAAGCCTGGCGGCGGTAGGGATGACAGCCTATCGCTATAAGTCGCCGAACAAGCTGTCCGGCGGACAGAAGCAGAGAGTAGCCATTGCAGGAGTTATGGCCATGAGACCGGAGTGCATTATCTTAGATGAGCCTACAGCCATGCTGGACCCCAATGGACGTAAGGAAGTCATAAAAACCGTTCGTGAATTGAACCGGAGGGAAGGCATCACAGTTTTGTTAATCACTCACTATATGGAAGAAGTGATCCATGCGGACCGGGTAATCGTCATGGATGACGGAAAGCTGGTTATGGACGGGACGCCCAGGGAGGTCTTCTCAAAAGTTGATAAGCTGAAATCTTACCGCCTTGATGTGCCTCAGGTGACGGAACTGGCTTACGAGCTGAAACAGGCTGGCGTGGATATTCCCGATGGTATTTTGTCAAATGATGAGCTGATGAAATCTCTGCTTCCGTTTTTTGAAAAGAAGTTTCCGGAACAGATCACCATATAACAGGAGAACGTTATGTCAATCAAAGCAGAAAATTTGACTTATATATACAGCGAGGGAACTGCCCTGGAGCAGTATGCTTTAAAAAATGTTAATTTTGAAATCCCGGACGGGCAGTTTGTGGGCCTGATCGGCCATACCGGTTCCGGAAAATCTACACTGATCCAGCATTTGAATGGTCTGATCAAACCTACGAAAGGAACCGTATATTACGATGATGTGGATATACACAGTGAGGGATACAATTTAAGGGAACTGCGTTCCAGGGTAGGATTGGTGTTTCAGTACCCGGAACATCAGCTGTTTGAAGTAGATGTATTTTCTGATGTATGTTACGGGCCAAAGAATCTGGGACTGAGCAGAGAGGAAGCAGGAGAATGCGCCAGGGAAGCTCTGGAACTGGTGGGCCTGGATAAACGGTACTGGGAGCAGTCTCCTTTTGAATTGTCCGGAGGCCAGAAACGGAGGGCAGCCATAGCTGGCGTCCTGGCTATGAACCCCAAAGTGCTGATCTTAGATGAACCTACGGCAGGGCTGGACCCTAAGGGGCGGGATGAGATACTGGATGAGATCAGCCAGCTTCATAAGGAGCGCGGGATGAGTATTATTCTGGTGTCTCACAGCATGGAGGACATTGCCAGATATGCGGATCGCCTTATGGTGATGAACCATGGTGAAAAGGTATTCGACGGATCGCCTAAGGAGATATTCGAGCATTATAAAGAGTTGGAGACTATGGGGCTGGCAGCTCCCCAGGTGACTTATATTATTCATGGGCTGAGAGATCACGGTGTGCCTGTGGACAGCGGGATCACCACGGTGGAAGAAGCCAGAGACGCGATTCTGGAGCTGCTGGGCGGAGGAAGACATGATTAGAGATATTACATTAGGACAATATTATCCTGTAGATTCCGTGCTCCATCGCATGGATCCACGCACGAAACTGTTTGGCACTATGATATTCATCATCTCACTGTTTTTGGCCAACAGTGTTGTGACCTATATCATAGCAACCCTTTTTCTGGCATCAGCCATCCGAATCTCCAAGGTTCCCTTTAAATTTATGGTGCGGGGACTGAAGGCAATCCTGTTCCTTCTGCTGATCAGTGTGAGTTTCAATCTGTTTCTTACGGACGGGCAGGTATTGATAAAGCTGGGATTTTTGAAAATCACCAGGGAGGGAATCAGAGTATCCTGCTTTATGGGGTTAAGACTGATCTATCTGGTGGTGGGCTCTTCTATTATGACCCTTACCACGACTCCCAACGCATTGACTGACGGCCTGGAGAAAAGCCTTGGTTTTTTGAAGACAGTGAAAGTGCCGGTTCATGAGATATCTATGATGATGTCCATTGCACTTCGATTTATTCCTATACTGGTAGAAGAGACGGACAAGATCATGAAGGCTCAGATGGCAAGAGGAGCTGACTTTGAGAGCGGCAATCTGATCCAGAAGGCCAAAAGCATGGTTCCCCTTCTGGTCCCCCTGTTTATCTCCGCTTTTCGGCGGGCTACAGACCTGGCCATGGCCATGGAGGCCAGGTGTTATCGGGGCGGTGAAGGGCGGACGAAGATGAAACCCCTGCGTTATCATAAGCAGGATTACAGGGCCTATGCGGTTTATGGGATATATCTGGCAGCCATAATCGGGGTGAGAATGTAGGGGCTGGAAGGGGGATTTATGAAACGTGTTAAAATGGTTCTGGCTTATGACGGGACGAATTACTGCGGATGGCAGCTCCAATCCAATGGTATTACCATAGAAGCGGTGTTGGGCAGCGCTCTCTCGGAACTTCTGAGAGAGCCGATTGTGGTTATCGGAGCCAGCAGGACGGACTCAGGGGTTCATGCAGAAGGCAATGTGGCAGTGTTTGACACGGAGAACAGGATGCCGGCGGACAAGATCTGCTTTGCACTGAATCAGAGGCTTCCTGAAGATATCCGGGTATTATCCTCAGAAGAGGTGTCTTCCTGCTGGCATCCCAGAAAGCAGAACTGTGTCAAAACTTATGAATATCGGATTCTGAACCGAAAGATCGCTATGCCTACGCTGCGTCTCTATTCCCATTTCTGTTATTTTCCGCTGGATGTGAATAAGATGCGCAGAGCAGCTTCGTACCTTTTAGGAGAGCATGATTTTAAAAGTTTCTGTACGGTACGGGGCCAGGCGGAGGACACGGTGCGGACGATCTACCGAATGGATGTGGTGGAAGAGAGAGGAATGATTACCATTCGGGTCAGCGGAAGCGGCTTTTTGTATAATATGGTGCGGATTATTGCCGGAACGCTGATGAAAGTGGGAATGGGGGTGTACCCGCCGGAACATGTAAAGGAGATTCTCAGGGCCAGAAACCGGCAGGCGGCGGGGCCCACGGCTCCGGCAAGAGGGCTGACACTGATGGGATTGGAATATGAGGCGGAATTGAAGAAGCGCATTAGCGGAAAGAATGAGGACTGGGATTATCAGTTGATTCAGACGGAAATTCCCATGAAACAGAAGGCCTATCTCATTATCAACCGATGCAGGGAAGAGGACTTTGACCGGCTTCTGACTCGGGTTACCCATCAGGCAGTCCGCAACGGGGCCAGGCAGGTATATGTGTGCGACAGGGAGAAAGACCACCGTATCGTTCCGGGGAAAGCTTACGGATATTATCTCTTCAGCCACAGCCATGATATGATGGAACTTAAGAAAGAGGTTTCGGGAAATCAGGCAGAAAACCAGCAGGTGGAATGGGAACATGTAAAACCTCAGCAGGTGTCGTCTCTGTGCGCATTATACAACGAGATTTTTTATGCGGTGCCCAATTCCGCCGCATTGACAGAAGATGAGATCAGGCAGTGGATGTCAGACAGCAGATGGAATTTGTTCTTTGTAAAAGATCAGGGAGAGACAGCAGGATTTCTCATGCTTGTTGATAAGGGGACGGAAGCGGAGATAGACAGCCTGGGCCTTCTCAAAGAGTTCAGAGGCAGAGGGCTTGCAAAAAGAATGCTGGCCCAGGCAGAGCTGGAAGCAGCGAAAAAGGGAATCAGGACACTTTCTCTGGGTGTATCCAGTATCAACACTGCAGCTTATGCTCTGTATAAAAGCATGGGATATGACAGTGAGACCATAACTTCCAGATGGTATATGGCAGAGGGGAAGCTGCCGGAAGGAGTGTAGCATATGGATTGTTGGGAGATTTTGGGAATCAAAGAGACGCAGGATGAAGACAGGATCCGGAAGGCTTATCTGAAGATGCTTCCGCAGTTTCATCCGGAAGAGAATCCGGAAGGCTTCAAAGCGCTGAGAGAGGCTTTGGAGGAAGCCATGAAAGCGGCATCAGGTTCCGGGGCAAAGCAGGAGGCAGTGCTCACGGACAGCCGGGAGATCAGAAATCTTCTTAAGGAAGCCCGGAATATCTATGAGGACTTTGGCAGGCGGATAAAACCTCAGGAGTGGAAGACACTGGCGGCTCAGTCCGTGTGTGAGGATTTAGAGACACAGAAGGAAGCCGGATGGGCATTGCTGGGATTTCTGATGGATCACATTCATCTGCCCCATGACTGTTACAAGGCTTTGGATGAGATATTCGGATGGACAGAGACGGGAGAGGAACTATACGCCCATTTTCCGGAAGGGTTTGTAAGGTATCTTATGGACAGGATCGAGGAGGAGGATTCTTTCCGCTATGATAAAACTCCTGTTAGGGAAGACTTTGATTATGACGCTTTTTTCGAGGGATTCTTTGAACTGAGGACGGCTGTGGGTGAGAAAGACCGGGACAAAGTGGAAAAAGGGATGGAAGAACTGGATGCTATGGAGATGGAACATCCGGATCTTTCCATCTTAAAGATTCGTCATCTTTCCATGATTCGAGGAATGGAGCAGGAGACCTGGGATATGGCGAGAGAGCTCTACAAAAAAGATGGAGCCAATGGCCCTACAAGATACTGGTATGTCAGGTCTGCCATAGAGGCCAATGACTCAGGCGCGGATCCGGAAGAACTGGAGCAGATCGTCACAAGCCTTGTGGAGGAAGATCCGGACAGTCCCGGTTACTGGCAGCTGTGCGGAGAATTTTTGAAAAATCAGAATCGTCTGGAACAGGCTCTTAGGGCTTTTGGACGGGCGAGAGACTGCAGCCAGGAGGAATGGGGATATCTGGAGGAACAGATCGCGGAGACGGCCCATGACTTGTCCGTTCAGATGGAAGAGGAGGGCTGTGAGGATTCCTGGGCTTTGGCCCATATCTGCTGGAGCGGCCGCCGCTACGACAAAGTCCGGGAACTGCTGACAGCAGTGCAGCCCCAGGAGGGGCGGGAGATGACCTGGCTTATCCTTATGGCGGGAAGCTGTCATGAGCTGGAAGACTATAAAGAGGCTTTAAGGTACAGGGAGAAGATCTGGGATACCTATGATGGGGATCAAAAGCCCCTGGAACTCTATATGGATCTGGCGGAGGAATATGATCTCACCGGGAATCATGAAAAAGCTTTGGAGATCTATGGACAGGCTTGCGAAATGTTTAAGGGAGAACCGGAGATCTATTACAGGCAGGCAAAGATTCTGGAAGAGCAGGAGAAGCCGGAGGAAGCCATAGCCATGTGCGACAGAGCATTGGAGATCGGTTTTTATCAGGATGCATTTAACCTTCGTCTGGAAATCCTTCTGGATATAGAAGAGTATGAGCAGGTGAAAGAAGCGGCTGAGAAGGTGATGGAACAGGGATACCGTTCTGCGCAGGTACTTTTTGACTATGCCAGAGCCCTTCATGAGCTGGAAGATTACGCCGAAGCAGAGAAGGTCCTGGATGAATTATACCGACGGACAGACGGGGCGGATGTGGTCTGCGAGGAATATGCTTCCCTGTGCTATGACTCTGACCGCTCGGAGGAGGCTCTGAAGTGGATTGAGGAAGCTATTGGCAAGCGGGATACCCTGAAACGTCAGTACAGGAAGGGAGATTATCTCCGTGACCTGGACCGGTATGAGGAAGAGCTGGCGGTTTATGAAGCTCTCTGGCAGCAGGGAATTCAGGACTGGTATACGAGATACCGCATGGGACGTGCACTGGAGCATATGGATCATTATGAGAGGGCGGAGGAGTACTACCGGAAGTCCATAGAAGAACACGGGGACTACAGCCCCTTGTGGGACAGTCTGGGGGATGTGCTGCAGCAGCAGGGAAGATGGAAGGAAGCAGTGACTGCCTACGAGGTAGGAACAGAACTGAACCATCTCCAGTCCACCAGAGATCTGTGCAGGCTGTTAAAGCGTCTTCATGAGGATGACAAAGCTCAGGAAGCCATAGAGAAAGGGTTGGAAAAATGGCCTCAGGACGGAAGCCTCCTTCTCCTTTATTCCGATATTCTGCTGAGGAAAAAGGAGTACGACAGGGCGGTTAAATGCCTGAACCGATACATAGAAGTAAAGCCGGCCCAGACAGAACGGGGATATCGGGAGATTGCTCAATGCTACGAACGTGAGGAGAAACTGGATAAGGCCCAGGAATATTATCAGAAAGCTATCGATTTATCTCCCGGCAGTGCCAGATGCTGGCGTCTTATGGGAAAGTTCCTGGCTAACGTGAGAAAAGATCAGGATAAAGCCCTTCCTTTCCTTAAGAAGTCTGTGGAGCTGATGCCTGACAGCACCTATGGGTTTATGAAATTAGGGGAAGTGTATGAGGCCCTTGGTCAGAAAGAAGAGGCTGTGGTGTGCTATGAGAAAGCGCTGGAGAACTACAGGGCGGATATAGAGAAGGATCCAGGGGACTGCTGTAATTACGAGGGAACAGCCGATGTCCTGATTCACTTAGGGCGTTTTGATGAGGCGGAAGAGATGATTCATAAGGCCATGTCCCTGGAGAAGAAAGTATTCACCTGCAGCTGCCCCTTCTGCTATGAAGCTCTGGAGGACATGGCAAAGATTGAGGAGCGGAAAGGGAATCTTGAGAAAGCTCTGGAGTGGATGGAACAGGCAGGGCGCCTTGCATCTACAGACTATTATCCAAAGGAGATCGCCAGGTTAAAGGCGGCTATAGGAGATCAATAATGCGGAAACGCTGCAATTCTTTGTTTTTACAGGGATTGCAGCGTTTTTTATTTCATCAGAAATTGCGTCCCATAAGGCAAAACCCCTCCAGGTGGATGTACAGTCGAATGCGGCTTTCATGAAGCCATTTTTAAGCAAATTGTATAAATTTCAGTGCAGATGCTGGAAAATTATACATATTAACAGTTGATAATGTTGACACATAAGAAATATGCGAATATAATTATTGAAACATCACAACGGATACAGTAGATGCAGAAGAAATAATTCTCCATTTTAGAGTAAAACGGTCAGTACTTGTTTTTCGGCGGACAAAGGGGGGCGATGGGGCTATGGAAAGCGGAAAGGCGAGATTGGAAGTTTGTATGCTGGGCGGATTTACCATCCGCTGCGACGGTCGTCCTGTATCCTTCAACAAGGGCGGCAGGTTTAAGTCCATCAGCCTTCTCCAGCTTCTTTTTATCCACAAGGACAAAGGGATATCCAAGGAAGAACTGCTCCAGTGCCTTTATGACTGGGAGGCCATCAATGACAGGAATAACAGCCTGAACAGTCTGATCTATCGGTTAAAGAAACAGCTGATCGCAGCAGGGCTTCCCCAAGATGAATATATCTCTCTGAAAAATGGAATTTGTCGGTGGAGCGCTGATATTGAGACAAAGATAGATTTTATAACCATGGAGGAATTGATTGCAAAGGCGGAGGGTAAGGGGGATGCGGAAAGCGAGGCGCTTCTTGAGGAGGCCTGCGCCCTCTATCAGGGAGAATTCCTGCCCGAGTCATCCAATGAGATATGGGTGGCTGTAGAGAGTGTACGGCTGAAAGGCCTGTATGAGGAAGCGGTTCTCAGACTGTGCAGTATCTGGGAAAAGCAGGGTGAGTACCAGAAGATGCTTGATCTCTACACCAAGACAGCGGAGATTTATCCTTATGAGGAATGGCAGGTATATCAGATCGACTGCCTTCTTGATCTGTGTCAATATGAGAAAGCCTATGAACTGTACCGCCGGACCGTAAAGAATTACGCGGATGAGTTGGGTATCCCTCCGTCCGACCGGCTGCTTGAGAGACTTCAGAGGATGAACGGCAAGCTGATTACGGAGGAGAACAGCTTGTCAAAGGTGAGAGAACAGCTGAGGGAGAATGAAGCAAAGGGGGCATATTATTGTCCATATCCCAGTTTCATTGATACTTACCGATACGTGTGCCGCATCGTAGAGCGCAGCGGACAGTCATTGTTCCTGATGTTATGTACTCTTCGATATACGGATCTGTCCTCAGAGAAGGACAGTGATGCACAGGCCCATCTTCAGTATGCCATAGAGCGATCCCTGAGGCGGGGAGATGTGTATACAAAGTACAGCAGCAATCAGTGTCTGATCCTTTTGTCGGAGATACAGAGAGAGGGCTGCGATGTGGTCTTTCATCGAATCAATACAAACTTCAGAAAGATAAACAGGGATCATAACTGCAGGATTGAGTACGAAGCGGCGGAAATTATGGATTTTGAGGAAAGTTAGGGATCCGTTGCAGGAAATGCTGTTTTTCGAAAAAACCTGGAAAAAAAAGGGTTGGCGTGCCAGTTAGCGTGCCAGCCTTTTTGTTATCTTAGAATAGATAGAAAGGGTGATGAGCATTTTGGGTAATGTAGGTACAGTATACAGTGCAGCACCGAATTTGATGAACGTCTGCATTGACAGGAATTTTGGAAATGAGATAACAGGCAGATGCTATAACAGATATTCCCCGTATCCGGTACAATTTGACGGCATGAACCATCTGTTCATACGGATGGATCAGCTTATGGACACCATTGATTTCCCGCAGTCATCGACTAAGAACCGGGAATTTTTTAAACGGCAGCGCTGCAAGACTGATGGAGGCACGGTAAAAGTGAAGACAGCAGAAGAGATATTAAAAGAATCAGGAAAGAAAGCCACTTTTGTGGTGAATGTGGCATACCGCCAGAATGCCACTTGGCAGGGAAAAGTGCTGTGGGCGGAGACAGGGCAGAGCTGTTATTTTCGCAGCGCGCTGGAACTGATGAAGTTGATCGACAACGCATTGGATGAAGGAGAAGAAGCAGCAGATAACCAGCAGGAACAGAGTTGAGGGAGAGAGGACGATATTCATGTGGCGAGACAGAGAGTACTTCAGAAAAAGAATTATAAGTAGTCTTCTTGCAGCCTTGCTTGTACTGACACCGGCATTCAGCTCCATGGGGAGCATCACGGTGTTTGCGGCGGAACATGAAGAGGAGAACATCAGCAAGGCAGGGATGGCCTACAAGTATGCGGGAAAAGAGGATGTCCAGATCAGTGTTCTTGCGGAGAATGAGAGTTTTGCAGCGGGGGAGGAAGTACATCTGAGGGTTTTCATTCTGAATAACACCCAGGAGACACTAAGAGGGGGAAACTTAAAATTTACTGCGTCGGGAATTGAGAACGGAAGATTTACAGATCAGATAACTGACGAGACACAAGAACTCCTTCCCGATGAAAATGAGACGGTAGAGACAGCGGAATCAGATGAGGACGCAAAGCTGGATGGGATAGAAGAGGGGACAGCAGAGAACCAGAATTCGGAAGGACTGCAGGAAGATTCCACAGGGGACGTAAAGCCAGAGGGGATAGAAGGACTTAGTTTGACGGGGGAGGCGGAACCGGAAGAGAGCATAGAAGAATTGACGGAAGAAAGTCTGGAAGATACAGATGATGAGGATGACGATGTGGAGATCACATCAGACGGAAGACGCATTCGCAATATAGTGTTGGAACCGGGTGAGATTTTTGAAGCGGAATTCTTTGGTATGATAGACCCGGATCTGGAGAAGACAGTGAACAGAACGATTCGCTTTTCTTTCCAGGGGGAAAATGACAGAGGCTCTGTATCGGGAAGGACGGAATTTGCATACAACACAGGCGTAGCAACCATGCTCCCTGTGGAGTTTGACAACGACGGCGAACTGTTAACCAATGAAGAGAATACCATGTATCTGCGCACAGTACTTAATGATGATGAACTGGCCGGCCTGTTCAGCGGTCCTTCTTTTGGAGACGGTGATGATCTGATCGTGATTCCGGGTACTGAGGAGCCAACGGCTACTTCATCCAATGCGTCCAAAGCCACGGATTCTAACGCTTCTAAGGCTACAAGCTCCAATGCGGAGAAGGCGGACCAATCCAACGACAAGAAGGAGGAAGAGAGCAGCAAAGCGGAAACAGCGGAATCCACAGACGCCGATATGTGGGTGACAGCGGGACAGGAATCGGAAGAAACTACAGAGAGCGGAGTTTCCGCTGCTGAAGACACACAGACCACAGAGGCGGAGGAATCAGCTGCAGAGACAGGAGCGGAAACCGCTGAAGAAGAAACGTCTCCAATAGAAGAAGCCGTGTACAGTGTAATGATGCTGGAAAGCGGTGCAGATGAAACCGTAGATTATATTTTTGAGACAGAGGCTGCGGAATCCGAGCAGGAAACATCGGATTTCGAAAGCAGCGGGACAGCCGAACAGACCGAGGAGGAAACAGAGGATACAAGTGCCGGTGAAACCGAAGAGGCCGGCGACAGTACAAAAACAGATGCAGGCATTGAAGAATCCTTGGAATCCACCAGCGGGGAAACCATGGAGACCACAGAGGCCGGCAGTGCAGAAGCAGTGGAGACGACGGCATCTGATCCGGCACAGGTTACAGATCCTGCTGAGACCGAGACTGAGGAGGAAGAGGAAATCCCCGAAGATGAAGAATTTGACATAAGGA
Organism: Clostridiaceae bacterium; assembly: GCA_910574345.1. Classification (GTDB taxonomy): domain Bacteria; phylum Bacillota; class Clostridia; order Lachnospirales; family Lachnospiraceae; genus UBA3402. The sequence continues at coordinate 90,291 of CAJSZV010000013.1, forward strand.
ATATCCGTTATGAGATCACTACATATGGCGTGCGGTTAAGAGGCGCATCCGTAGATACCCATATGGTGAGAAGCAGTAATGCAGAGCTGGTGACAGCAGTGGGTTTCCGGGTGGCAGATAAGACGGCGCCAGGGCTTTATTTCGGTACGGCAGCAACTTTGATCGAATATAAAAAGAAGACCTATAAGACTTCTACAGGATTCTGGTTCTATGTGACAGGTGAGGGAGAAGTCATCCTGACAGGCAGCGTGGACGGAGCCAAGATTGAGGTAAGAGGTCCGGCGGAATCTTTTCCTGACAGTGAAGAGCTGGAACTTTTAGTAAGCGAGGTTCCGGAAGATAAAGCGGAGATGGTGGCTGCGGCGTTGCAGAAGAAGGCAGCGGCAGAGGGCATCACTGTCGATAAGATGAAAGCCGTAGATATTAAGATCGTGGCGGACGGAGAGGAAAAGGAACTGGAAGGCGAGGTAACCGTCACATTTCAGCAGGTGAAGCTGGAGAGACTGGATGGATTGGAGGATGAGGAAGAAACCCACGATGTGGGGGAGAGTGCCATAGAAAAGAATCCTGATGAGACAGAGGCGGCAGAGGGTACATGGCAGGAACAGACAGGGGAAGGAGAGGCGATTCCCGGAAAAGCAAGGCGGGCAGCAGCCAGGGGAGCGGCACATGCAGATGATGAAAGGATAGCTGCAGCCAGTGAAGAGGTGCTGGAGGATGCTGACGCTGAGGCCGGGGAAAATATATGGGCGGAAGAGAATAAAGAGAGCAGCGAAGGCACTGTGGATGGCAAAAAAGAGCGGAATCTGGCTGTATGGCATCTGGATGAAGAAGCCGGGGAACTGAGCGATATGGGCGGCGATATGGATGAGAATGGTGATGTAGTGATGACTACCAATCATTTTTCTATCTTTATCGTGGTGGATATGGGGCAGTTGGGCGGAAATATTACGCTTACCGTAGAACACTGGGGCACTGTGAAAACAATAGACGGAAATAGTACGGATGCCACACAGCTGATATATGACGGAAGAACAAATGATAGTGGGGAGACGATAGGATATTATACAAAAGATGAAGTATTTGACCGAAAAGAGATTGAGATTAGAAAGATTGAGGTGGAAGGTAAAATATATGAAACTGATCGGATAATCGTTCCTAATAAAATGGAATATGATCCAATTGAAGAATTGAGCAAAATTTGTCGGGTTATGCCAGATGAACGAAAAAATTATGCTATAACGAAGATTTTGGTATCTTCTAAAGTAGAAGAGAACGTTGATAAAGAGACAAAAGACTGGACAGACGCAGATGAATATGTTGTTGAAACAGATGCTGGTGGTAATATCACAAAGGTTACAAAGGGCGGAGAAGAGGTAGAAAGCATTAAATTACAAACAGATTCTGTCATTCGATTTGTCTATGAAGAAAGGGTAATAAGTGCTTTGCAGTATCGTCCGGTAACTTTCTATGACTATAACATAAGTGCTGATGAAGGAAAGGGAGGGACAAATGCTAACTCGAACTTTAGCAATTATGATCCGATTTCCAGGCCAAACAAAATAGGAGCAGGGCAGACCTCGTCAGGCAATAAAAATGAATGGGCAGAGAGCGATTCAGCAGGGAGTGCAAAGACAGAAGATGGATTATATTTGAATCAAGGCAATTACTATAAAAAAGGCGAATCTTTCCAGTATTTGGACAGTGAAGGTCAGTATGGTTCTGTAGACAGTCTTAAATTGGATCTTTCATTGCCTCGGATTATACCTAATATAGTCCAAGAGACATTGGATGATAATTATAATTTAAGGTATGGAAGCGGAATTGCGGATCCGGATTTCTTTTTACAAACAGGTGATAATAAAGAAGGTACAGTTCAATATAACAATTATAAGTTGGGATTTGAGCAAAACGGGGATACATATAGATTATCAGCTGTGAAAAGAGATGAAACAATTGTCCTGACTGGCCTTACAAACATTATATGTACCGGCAACAACTGGAGAAAAAATTCAGCTATCTATTCTAACAATTTTTGGCCCTTGGATAATGAGGACGGAATAGATGAAAAAGGCAAATCCGATGAGGCTGATGGAGGAGGAATGCATAATTTTCACTTTGGAATGAGATTTGATTTTAATTTCAGGGTAGGAGATTATGTGGGCCCCATGAATTTCTATTTCCGTGGGGACGATGATTTCTGGATGTTTGTAGACGGAAAACGGGTAATTGATTTGGGAGGAATTCATTCGGCGCAGGGCCGGGCTGTTGATTTAAAACAGTGGTTAAAAGATGACGGAGACGGTCAATTAGATAAGGACAAAGTACATCGAGTATCTATTTTTTATATGGAGAGAGGTGGTTTTGGCTCCTGCTGCTATATGCAGTTTACCTTACCTAATTGTGAACCAATCAAGAGCCCTTCAAACCCTCAGACTACGGTGACAGTTAAAAAAGAGTGGGATGATTACAATAACCCTGAACGTCCCAAAAGCATTGATGTTACTCTTTATCAAAAACTGGATGATGTTGAAATAGATTACGAGACAAAGACATTGAGTGACGCAAATAATTGGCAGTATACATGGACGGAACTTCCGACAACATGGCCTAATAATTCGTCGAAACAGTGTACCTACATTGTAAAGGAGGAATCTCTTGAGGGATACAATGGCCGGATTGTTAAGGCAGATGGTAATAACAAAAACGGATGGGTTATTACTGTGAAAAATACGCTGTCTCCAGAAGTAAAGGTAAAAGTTACGAAGGAATGGGTGGATCACAATAATGCCTGCGGTAATCGGCGTCAAAAGCTAAAATTTCAGCTCTACGCAGATGGAGAGATTTATCCAAGTAAAGAAGGCGTTTTGGAAATAGACGGTTCGGATCAGGCAGGTAATACCTGGGTTGGAACCTTTGAACATCTTCCTAAATATCGCTATGTAATTGAAGACGGTAAAAGAGTAGCTAAAGAAATTCAATATACAGTGAGAGAAACCGACAACGAATCTGTGATTGAGGCGAATGAAGACGGAAGCGGAAAGAGTATGTTGTCAGGGAATCATATAGGTGAAAATTATAAAGTTTTTTATGAAGATAACCAACCTCTGACTGACGATGAGATGGAAGATAATTATGTCGCCCATACAAAAGTAACAAATATTCACAAACATAGGCTGGAAGCTGAAAAGATCTGGGATGATCAGACCAATGCCTTACCATATATATCTCTTTATGAAGTAAATCAAGATGAAACGATAGTTCGTATAGAAAATACGGTTCGCCTGATGGAAAAGAAAGATAATAAGATTATTGCAGTATTTGAGGAATTGGATCCGGCGAAAACCTATACAGTTCGAGAACTGCAAGAAATTCTTTCCAAAGACGGTCAGCCCCCGGCTGATACAGAATATGATTTCGCAGAAGGAGGCAAATACTTTAGGGCAGTTGACGAAGGCGGACTTTATCAAAATACTTATGAGGTAAGCTACAATGGCCCCCACAATAAAGGTAATAATACATTTCCATGTATCCAGGTTGTAACAATACAAAATAGTTTGAGGAGAGCCCGACTCCGGGTCGCCAAATGGATTACCAACTGGAATGATGAGTCCTTAGATTACAATGATCTGCTGGAAGATGAGTTTATCGTTAAAGTAAACAGACAGATTCCGGAAGATGAGAATGTACCGGAGGTGTTAAAAAAGCCATTTGAGACAGGAGTGGTTCTGAATCATGCCGGGACAAAAGAAGGGGCAGCGGATCCTGCGAAGTTCAGCGGATATATAGAAGTTCTGGTAAGGGAAGAGGGAGACACATTTAATGTGAGCGAGATCATCCCGAAAGAGTATGGAAAGGTGGGTATTCGCTATATATCAAATTATACAGGCGGACCCATATCTGCAGGTGATGATATGATCTCACAATCTGATACGATTACCGTGCATCCCGGAGATGACGGGCTGATTATTGTCTATAATCAGTTTGACCATCAGGATTATTTCCATCATGATGCCAGTGCTGATAATGACTTTGCTCAGGGATTAAGGGCTGAATCAATAAAATCATCAAGTCAGCAGACGGGCAGATCGACAAGCAGGTCAAGAGGCGGAACGTTGCCTTTAGAGCCGGAACCTGTGAATATGCTCAGTTTATTGCCAGGAGAACTTCTGATCGTGGAGCGGGAAGAGGAAGAAGAACTGGACGAAGATGACAGACTGGTGTAAAGGAGGAACTGCTATGGTTGATATATTAAAGAAAATAAAGATCAGGGCAATTCTTCCGGCCGCCGCCCTTTTAGCGGCGGCGGCTATAGGAACCACTTATGCATGGCAGACATGGGATCTGGATATAAAAAATGAATTGAAATCCCATGAAACCATAGTTGAGGTAGTCGAGAACTTTGACAAAGAGAATCCCTTTGATCATAAAGAAGTCGCCTTCAGAAATAATGGTTCCTCTTCTGTATTTCTCAGATACAGCTATACCGAATATTGGGAAAAAGACGGGTATATTCTTTCCAACCGGCTCAGTGACGGCACGGAGATAGCTGTGAAGGCATGGGTGAACAGTGATCAGTGGGAGAAGATAGATGACGGGTGGTTTTACTATAACAAGATACTGAAACAAGGTGATTCCACGGATAAGATCCTTGAGAAAGTTACTCTCCCCACTGATTTCGATACTGCACATCCAGAATATATAGGTGCTTCCTATCACTTGTATTTTAAAGTGGAAGCGGTTCAATGCAGCGACGGTAACAATACATTGAACAGCGAAGCGGTTAATGCGGATGCTACAGAGAAATTGTTTGGGCGAAAGGCAGTTGTTGATCATAAGGGCAGAGTGACATGGGATTAAAAGGAGGAAGAGGAGTGGTGCAGATAAGCAAAAAAGCTAAAAAAATCCTGATTGTCCTCGGACTCCTGACAATCGCTGTCATTGGTTTGACTTTAGCTTATTACAGCGGTCAAGAGGAATTTGAAAATGAATTTCATGTAAAAGAGCCAGGAGTGGCAATCTACGAAAAATTTAATCCCACAGATTGGTGGGTACCGGGTGAGGAGAAATCCAAGCAGGCATGGTTTACCAATACCGGTGAGATGGATATGCTGCTCAGATTCAAGATAACACCGGAATGGGTAGAGAAACCAAAAGATAAAAATGGCATTGTCCTGCCGGATGAAAAAATTAAGCCGATTGATGAGGTAATAACTCTTTATTGGAAGGACAGCACAGGAGGGACTCCAATCGCACTGCCGAAAGCTTCCGAGGATAATCCGGTTATTATGCCTGAGGAGGGCTCAGCATTTGACTTCATAGCAATTTATGACAGGACTGAAAAGACTACCTATTATTATTACAAAAAGGTATTGAAAGCAAAGGGCTCCAATCAAAGTTCTACTCAGCATGTACTGGAATCCGTAAAGTTTTCAGAGAACCTGTCCAATGACGGCCACAAGAATTCCGACTACTCCAATGTCCAGATTGATTTGACCATAGCCGGAGAGACGGTTCTGGTGGATGAGAGAGCAGTGGAGGAGCAGTGGCCGGGAGTTACGGTGTCATTTACAAAGAATTCTGAGGGTGCCGTTTCAGAAGTGAATTGGAGCAGGGCTGGTGACGGAGAATAAGCATCTTTTGCTCAGGATGGAAAACATGAGCTGACAATAAAGCAAGGGACTCAAAACTGCTGCGGATAATAGGTAAAACCCTTTGAAGCAGCAAGAATGCAAAAAGGAAGGATGGTAGTATGAACAAAAAGATTGTCGGAGTGGTAGGCTTGGCCTCTGTAGCGTTGGTAGGAGGAACATTTGCCTATTTCACACAGTCAACAACGATTGACAACCCATTTGACACTGCAAATTATCAGACTGTGGTGACGGAGGATTTCGTACCGGAAGACGGTGAGGACTGGCAGCCGGGCGCGGAGGTTAACAAGGATCTGTATGTACAGAATACAGGCGACAGAGAAGTGGTTGTCCGGGTGAAGCTGGAGGATTACTGGTATAGAGGAGACAGTCTGATCACAAAAGCTCAGGGAGACGGGGCGAATACCTTTGTTGAACTGTTCGGAGAACCGGTTATAAGGCATCCGGGTGCAACAGAAAACGGAACAGAAACATTCCAGCTGAATCCAGATGACGGTGAGACCGAAGGGGACGCAACCGTAGTGTTTAAAACCTTTGAAAATACGGACAAGTGGGCGTTTAATGAGGAAGACGGTTATTTCTATTACAAGACAACTCTGGCGGCAGGAGCTTCTACAGAAAAGTTCCTGGATAAGGTTCAGTTGGATCCTCAGCTTGACTTAGGTCTTTTCAACACGATGATTTATTCAAAGGTTGCTGAAAAGGGAACGAATCAGGAGATTAATGTTCCGGAAGATGTAACCGATATAGACCAATTTATGAACGATAATGGATGGACATGGATAAAAAAAGAAGAAGGTAAGGATGTCAGCGTTATCCCCACAAGTATTGAATTATTCAACCAAATGGCAGGGACAGATCATACAAAAGAGAGCCTGTTAGCAAACAATCAGGGCATTTATACGACTGCTGTGACAAGAGCAGAATCTGACAAACAGGGATACGGCGATGCAAAGTACATATTGCGCATTAAAGTTGAGACTGTGCAGGCTACGGATAAGGCAGTTCAGGCAACTTTTGAAAAGGTAGGAGCTGTTATGGATGAGCTGAACTGGAATCTCTTCGCAGAAAATTTGGAGAATTAGCCGACAACAATGTTTCCATAAAAATAAGTGAAATATTATAGTAAGAGGAGAATAAATATTATGAAGAGCAAGAAAATTTATGGTTTGGCAGGCATAGCAGGATTGGTAGCCATAGGTGGAACATTTGCATATTACAGTGCAGAACAGACCTTTAACAACCCATTTAATACCACAAACTACAGTACGTCCGCAACAGAGAAGTTCAATCCAAATGGAGACAACAATAATTGGGAGCCAGGCTCAACGGTTGATAAGGAAGTCTTTGCGACCAATACAGGCGATGGCGATGTATGGGTTCGCGTAAAGTTTGATGAGGCATGGATGCGTGAAGGGAGCCTGATACCGGTATTCGGTCTTGACCCAAAAGCGACTCATCAGTTTGGCTCAATAGACGGTCTTGGCAAATTTGGCGTAGCAGGTGCACAAGATGGAATTACGGCATCTAATTCAAGTAGTCATCAGGGAGTGGGAGATGAGTACGAAACAGACGGCGTGACCGAGAGAGATATCGGCTCTGTTGTAATGAAAAATTTCGCTGATGGCTGGGATAACAATTGGACCTTTAATCCCAAAGACGGGTATTTTTATTATAAGACAGTACTGAAAAAAAATGATAGCACACAGCTGCTTCTTGATTCTGTAACCCTTTGCAGCGACACGGATATGGGGCATTTTCTGGAACCCGTATACTATATTGCCGTTGAGGAAGGAGCGGCCCAACCGAAGTTTGATGTAGAGGAGTGGGTAAAGAATGGGGATGTGAACAAAGAATTTGGTAGCTGGAAACTAGGGGTACCAAGCAAAGACGATCCTTCTCTTAAAGGTAAAGACGTATATACATACAAGGGGCATATTTTAGATAAGGAGGCTCTTGGATATGCAAAAGCGGATTATCAGCTGGATATTACGGTAGAGTTCCTTCAGACAACTGAGGAGGGCGAAATTATTACTAATTCAGGGTGGGATCAGGACTTCCTGCCAACAAGTTCCTCAACTGAATCAACTACCCAAAACGGAAATTAAAATCACAACAGGACATCTAATCGATGAAGACACTCAAACACATAACAAACTTTTTATGCATAATCGTATATGTCTGCATCATAGGGTTTCTGGCCATAGCTGCCCCATTGGCATTGGGTTACCATCCTGTCGTTGTTCTCAGCGGCAGTATGGAGCCCACATACCATGTGGGCAGTGTCATATACTATAAGGCCGCCCCGTTTGAGCAGATTAATGTTGGCGATCCCATTACCTTTGTAGGTGCAGAGGGAGGGGCTATGGTCACTCACCGGGTGGTGGAGAAAGACGAAGCTGCCAGAGCTTTCGGAACAGAAGGCGATGCCAACGACGGAAGAGATCCAGGTATGGTGCCCTATTCCAATGTAGTGGGAAAAGCCGGTAAGATCAGTATCCCATATGGGGGATATTTTGTAAATTATGGAAAACAGCCTTTTGTCATAGCGATCATGGTAATCATTCTTCTGGCGGGAACCGTGGTAGATCATTTGGCAAAAGAAGAGAAAAAGGACAGTAAGGGTCAGAAAGAACAGGGAACGCAGCAGTAGAAGGCCAGCGGGCCATACTGACAGGAGATTGTATGAAAATAAACAGAAACGTTATAGCGGGCTTTGCGGCGATTGCGGCGGCTGCAATAATTGGGGACACCTGGGCAGTATGGACGCAGGAGAAGCAGGCCGGCAATGAATATATGACCGCCAAATACAGCACGTTCCTGCGGGAGGATTTTGATCAGGAAAAGGCGAAAACCTGGCAGTGGCTGCCGGGGGAGGAGGTCAATAAGCAGGTATGGGTTGAGAATAAGAGTACTATCCCGGTGGTGGTCAAGGTGACCATGGATCAGACCTGGACCCGCAACGGCCCTGTGATGGCATACATTCAGCCGGAAGATGGCAAGGAACCGGTGCTGACAGAGGTTATCAGCAAAGACCAGGTGCCTCCCATGATATTTGTCAATGATCAGGGGCAGAAGGAGTATGCGGCAATTCTGAACTTTAATATGGAGGACGTGTATCTTCTTAAGAGTGACTCAGACAGTATTTCGCGTGTCGGTGCCGGTATCGGCAACTGCTGGGGGCTTAAAGAGGTGTCGGACCCAAGTCAGGCACCCCAGGGCAGCTGGCTTATGCTGACGGACGATCCCTTGGAACCGGGTAATTTTACTTTCTATTATATGGGGCTTCTGCCGCCGGGGGAGAGCACGCCTTTGCTGCTGAAAAGTGTGCGCATTAATCCCAAGCTGGAGAACAGCATTCCTGAGAAACATATGTATTATGTTAAGGATGAGGAAGGAAAATATAAGCAGATTACTGTAGATACAGTCAATTCCAAATACGGATATGATAACTGCCATTACAACCTTGGAATCTCCATGCAGACGGTTCAGTACACGAAAGATGCTGTGGAACATATTTTCCATACGAAGGACCCTGCGTCCTCGGATCCCATATCCCGCTACATAGCAGGCTATATAGCAGGCGAGGGCGTCTTTAAATCAGAAACATCCAAGAGGCTGTATTTTGAAGAGCGCAATGGTGTCATGACTTATGAGCCCTACCGGCAGCCGGGAACCCGGATTGAGGAAGGCAACTGGTTCATGAGCTTTACCAATATGGTTCCCGGCGGGGAATATTGGGATGAACTTCAGATTGAGAATCACAGTAAGAAAACTTACCGTCTGTTTATGCAGATCAGGCCAAGGGATCAGTCCTATGATGCGAGGCTGGATGAACTCTTAAAGATGATTGAGATGGAAGTATTTTATGGTGACCAGACCATTTACAAGGGCAATGCCACAGGATATCACGGACCAGACACCATAGGGGAGGATATGCAGGGAATTGTTCCTCTGGGAGCTTACCGGAAAGACAGCAAAAAGACGATTCGGGTGAAACTGGTTCTGGACCCCGATTTGGGATTAAATGACGACGGAACCTACCGCTATGCGGATATTTTGACTAAGATTGACTGGTGGTTTGCTGTGGAAGAAGTACCGGAGGATCCGCCCCGCTATCCTGATGATCCCGGAAGTCCGGGTGATGATCCCGGAGATCCGACACCGCCGTCTTCCTGGATTCCGGATGAACCGGTTCCCACGGATAGTCGGACAATCATTGATGATGAAGGTGTTCCTCTGACCATCCTTCCTGACGGAGATGTTCCACTGGCGTTCATGGTTCCAAGAACGGGAGATGATTTCCCTATTATTCCGTTGGCTGTGACGGCAGCGGTGAGCATGGTTTTGATGACGGTGTTTGCAGTACTTGGCTTTGGAAAAAAGAAAAAGGTGGATAAAACTGAATGAGACGGATTTTTAGATGGCTGTTTGTCATAGCATTTGCGGCCTGTGCAGGTTCCATGGCTCTTTTGTGGAACTATTATCGTACCGGTCAGGAAGGCAGCCAGGAATACGGCAGCCTGCAGGAGACCTGGACAGTAAAAAAGCAGACCGCAGAAAATCCGAACGAGGAAAGCGCACAGGCGGATTGGCTCATTGATCCGCCTGTGCTTTTTGTGGATTTTGACGGGCTGAGAGAAATCAACGAAGATATTGTGGCGTGGATTGATTTTCCCGGACAGGGTATCAGCTATCCCGTAGTCCAGGGGGACGACAACAGCCGCTATCTGAAATACACATTTGAAGGACAGAGAAATTCCGCAGGGTGCGTGTTTGAGGATTACCGCAATGGGAAGCCTATGACAGACGGCAATACCATTTTCTACGGACATAACATGAAGAACGGTTCCATGTTCGGCTTCCTGAAACGGTATCTGGAGCAGGAGCATTACGAACAATATCCCTATTTTGATGTGTATACGCCGGATGGCACCTACCGGTGTTTTATCAGGGCTTGCTGTCGTATCCCGGCAAAAGAGGCCAGCTATCCTACGGATTTCTCTGATTCCGGGGAGAAGGAGAAGTTTGTACAGGGGATGAAAGAGCAGGGGGAATATGAGATCGCAGACGAGACGGTTCCGGATGCGCCCCTTGTGATGCTGTCTACCTGTGTGGGAGGCGGCAATTATCAGGACCGGTTTGCGGTGCTGGCGCAGGCGAGGAGGATACCAGAGCAGAATTTTAGATTTTATGGGAGGACAAGGGAATATAATCCTCCAAATGTTGAAAAAAGGCCTTAACACTGGAAAAAATTGTTGACACGCCAGACAGTGTGTTATATAATGTATAACTGTGACGTTAGGCGAAAATGTCATGGCCAAAGCCCCGGAGATGACATTTTACGATATATGTTTTTTGGAAATGATTGAGATTAAGGAATATTACAGGAGGTTGACCAATGAAGAGTTTTATGGCTAGTCCAGCGACAATTGAGAGAAAATGGTATGTAGTAGACGCTACCGGATATACATTAGGACGTTTGGCTTCAGAGGTGGCAAAGGTCTTAAGAGGAAAGAACAAACCGATCTATACTCCCCATATAGATTGCGGTGATTATGTAATTATCGTGAATGCAGATAAAGTGAAAGTAACCGGCAAGAAGCTGGATCAGAAGATTTACTATCACCATTCCGAGTATGTGGGCGGTATGAAAGAGACCACTCTGCGTGAGATGATGGCTAAGAAGCCGGAGAAAGTGGTTAAGCTTGCAGTGAAAGGCATGCTTCCCAAGGGACTTTTAGGAAAAGATATGATCAAGAAACTTCACGTTTATGCCGGCCCGGAGCATGAGCAGGCAGCTCAGAAACCAGAAGTTTTAGAATTCAAGTTTTAATCGAAGGCGCGAAAGGAGGAAATTATAATGGCTAACACAGCAAGATATTATGGAACAGGCAGAAGAAAAAAATCCATCGCCAGAGTATATCTGGTACCAGGTACCGGTAAGATCACCATCAATAAGAGAGATATTGATGAGTATCTTGGCCTGGAGACTTTGAAGGTAGTCGTTCGTCAGCCTCTTGTGGCAACGGATAATGTAGATAAATTTGATGTATTGGTTAATGTACATGGCGGTGGTTTCACGGGACAGGCCGGAGCCATCAGACATGGTATCTCCCGTGCACTGCTTCAGGCAGACGCTGAATATCGTCCGATTCTGAAGAAGGCTGGTTTCTTAACCAGAGATCCGAGAATGAAAGAGAGAAAGAAGTACGGCCTCAAAGCGGCTCGTCGCGCTCCGCAGTTCAGCAAGAGATAGTCGGTCAGAACACAAGATTCCAAGAAAATTTACTCCGCAGGTTTTCCTGCGGAGTTTTCCTTTTTGGTTCAACTTGTAAAGGGCATTTATTATGGGCCTGTAAACCCGCAGGTAATAACCACATAGGAGGCATACACCATTAAAAGCAGCGCCCCCTGCCACCGCCGGAACCTGGCAGTGATCAGAGCGGGAACCAAAGCAATGAAACCTACGATAAAGCAGGCCGGCAGATCAATTAATGCGGAGGCCGGCGAGATGGGCAGGGGTTTGCCGGATACTACATTGCAGAGAGGAAGAATCAGGGAAAGGTCCAGAATATTGGCTCCCAGGATATTGCCTACAGAGAGGGAGGACTGATTCTTAACAATAGCGGTAATGGTGGTTACCAGTTCAGGAAGGGATGTGCCGATAGCAACAATGGTGACGCCGATGATCCGTTCGGATACTCCCACAAGACGGGCCAATTCGCTGCCGTTATCCACCAGGAGATTGGCGCCGATTACAATGCCGACGGCTCCCAGAATAAATTTCAGCAGGTTGGTCGTGATTTCCTTTTTGTCGGGCCGTATGCGCTGAATTTTCGCTTTGGCCGGAATCTCTTCAGTCATGGAACGTCTGGCCGAGTTTATATTTTCAAAAATGAAAACCACGAATATGGCTAACAGTGCAATGGAAAGAGGACGGGTAAGTTCTCCTTTAAAGCCTCCGATAACGATGATCAGGGCAGCCGCCATCATTAAGACGGATTTTGGGAGATAATCTCTTCTTCGTATGGCAGCCGGCATGAAGATCAGGGAGATGGCCATAATAAGGCCGATGTTGGCGGTAACGCTGCCCACTGCATTGCCGATGGACATATCTACTTTTTCCTGAAGGGAGGCCATGAGAGATACCAGCATCTCAGGCATGGTGGTGGCCAGGCTGACGATGGTGGCGCCGATGATCAGTTTGGGAACACCGCTGACCTGGGCGATCCAGGACGCGGCGTCCACGAAAAAGTCGCCGCCTTTGACGATAAGAACGATACCAAGAAGGAACAAACATACAATAATAACCAGATTCATACATCTCATCCTTTCGTATATGAAGTATAGTAAAATAGTTTCAAATACAAAAGAAAAGACCCAAATATAACCAGACCGGTTATACATGGATCGAAAAAGACGGATGTACAACCTTATGGCTATACATGAGTCTCGTTATTTAAGGCAAGCCAGACCAAAGGCCGGGATTGTTGACTTGTCACGCATCCTTGCAGGAATACGCTCACTACTCCCTCACAGGTGTTTTCAATTGTATAATGTCAATCTACCATAAAGAGGCCGGGGTGTCAACCTTATGAAGGAACATTAACGAAAATTTTATGTATGGTCATATAGAAAAGCACTTTACAAACCGCAATAACATATACTATATTTTTATTTGGAGAAAAAACAAGCTGTGGAAATAATATAAATAAAGAGAAAAGGAGACAGGGAGACTATGGCAATCAGAATCGGAATATTGGGATACGGTAATCTGGGGAGAGGGGTGGAATGTGCCGTTAAGCACAATCCCGATATGGAACTTGCGGCAGTATTTACCAGGCGGAATCCGGAACAAGTACATATTTTGACAGAGGGTGTTCCTGTTTATCCGGCAGATGAGGCACCGGATAAACAGGATCAGATTGATGTACTGATTCTGTGCGGAGGCAGCGCTACGGATCTGCCTGTGCAGACGCCGGAATATGTCAGATACTTTAATGTGGTGGACAGTTTTGATACCCACGCCAAGATACCGGAGCACTTTGACGCTGTGGATAAGGCGGCAAAGGAAAACGCTCATGTGGGGCTGATAAGTGTGGGCTGGGATCCGGGCATGTTCTCTCTGAGCCGTATGTATGCAGGCGCAGTGCTGCCGGGAGGACATGATTATACATTCTGGGGCAAGGGTGTAAGCCAGGGACATTCGGATGCTGTCAGAAGAATCCGGGGAGTGAAGGATGCAAGGCAATATACGGTGCCTGTGGAACAGGCTTTGGAGGCAGTGAGAAGCGGTAAGAACCCGGAATTGACAACCAGACAGAAACATACGAGAGAATGCTTTGTGGTCCCAGAGGAAGGAGCAGATCTGAAGAGAATTGAAAATGAAATCGTGACCATGCCGAATTATTTTGCAGATTATGACACTACCGTTCATTTTATCAGTGAAGAGGAACTGCACAGAGACCATGGAGGAATTCCTCATGGCGGTTTTGTGATCCGTACAGGGAAGACAGGATGGAATAACGAGAACAGCCATATCGTGGAGTACAGCCTGAAACTGGACTCCAATCCGGAATTCACGGCCTCTGTGATTGCTGCTTATGCGCGGGCTGCATATCGTCTTAACAAGGAGGGGCACACAGGCTGCAAGACGGTATTTGACATTGCTCCGGCATATTTAAGCTCTCTCAGCGGCGAAGAGCTAAGAAAGAATTTGCTGTAGGGAAAAGCCGAAAGACGGAAGGCAGCAGTGTAATATGAAGAAAAAAATAGTCATAGGAATACTGGCTCATGTGGACGCCGGCAAGACCACCCTGTCAGAGGGAATTCTGTATCAGACAGGGACCATCCGCAAACTGGGACGTGTGGACAACAGAGACGCATTTCTGGATACCTATGAGCTGGAGAGAGCCAGAGGAATCACCATTTTTTCCAAACAGGCTGTATTTGAGCTGGGAGAAAAGGAAGTGACTCTTCTTGACACGCCGGGTCATGTGGATTTTTCACCGGAGATGGAGAGGACCCTGCAGGTTCTGGATTACGCGATTCTGGTAATCAGCGGGGCTGAAGGCGTCCAGGGACATACGGAGACATTGTGGAGACTTTTGTCCCGATATCAGATTCCCACATTCCTCTTTGTCAATAAGATGGATCAGAATGGAACGGACAGGGAGAAACTTCTTCTTGAACTTAAGAAACGTCTGAGCGACAACTGCATTGATTTTAACGGAGATTTGGACAACCGCTGCGAGAGCCTGGCCATGTGCGATGAAAAGGCCCTGGAACTGTATCTGGAAGAAGGGAGTATTCCTGATGCGGAGACAGCCAGACTCATTGCCCGGAGAAAGGCATTTCCCTGCTATTTCGGTTCAGCCCTGAAGCTGGACGGGGTGGAAGAGCTTTTGAAGGGAGTGGAAGTCTATGGGGAACCTCCCAAGTTTGGAAAGGAGTTCGGGGCAAGGGTATATAAGATCTCCAGAGATGAACAGGGAAACCGTCTGACTCATCTGAAAGTTACGGGAGGAAGTCTGAAAGTGAAAACCGAACTGTCTTCCTCCAGGCAGGATGGAACCGGGGAAAAGGTCAATCAGGTCCGTATTTATTCAGGGATGAAGTACGAGACGGTTAAGGAGGCAGAACCTGGGACTGTCTGTGCTGTTACAGGGCCTGTGGATACATTTGCAGGGCAGGGGCTGGGAAAGGAGAGGGAGACAAAGATTCCTTTTTTGGAGCCGGTGCTTACGTATCAGATGATTTTGCCGGAGGACTGTGATGTTCATGGGATGATTTCCAAACTGAGGATGCTGGAAGAGGAAGAGCCGCAGCTTCATGTTGTCTGGAATGAAAGTGCGAAGGAGCTTCAGGTCCAGGTTATGGGGGAAGTGCAGATCGAGATATTGAAAAGCGTCATAAAAGAACGGTTCCGAACAGAGGTGGAGTTTGGAACCGGGAGCATCGTGTATCGGGAGACCATCAGAGAAGCGGCTGAGGGGGTGGGACATTTTGAACCTCTTCGTCATTATGCGGAGGTTCATCTTCTGATGGAGCCCGGAGAGAGGGGAAGCGGCCTTCAATTTGATACAAGATGCAGCGAGGATGTGCTGGATCGAAACTGGCAGCGGCTGATTTTGACCCACCTGGGTGAAAAAAGGCACAAAGGCGTGCTTATGGGGGCGGAGCTTACAGATGTTAAGATTACACTGATTGCAGGAAGGGCTCACTTAAAACATACGGAGGGCGGAGATTTCAGACAGGCTACTTACCGGGCCGTGCGCCAGGGGCTGATGGAAGGGGGATGTGAGATCTTGGAACCCTATTATGAGTTTCGTCTCGAACTCCCTGTGGAATATACGGGAAGGGCTATGGCTGACATTGACAGGATGCAGGGACGGTTCGATGCTCCTGTGACGGAAGGAGACATGGCGGTAATCTGCGGCAAGGCTCCTGTAGCCTGTATGAGAAATTACCAGATGGATGTGGTTTCCTATACAAAAGGGAGAGGGCGGCTTACGTGTTCTCCCGCTGGTTATGAACGCTGCCATAATGAACGGGAAGTGGAGGAAGCTGTCCGGTATGATCCCGATGCGGATCTGGATAATCCGTCTGGTTCCGTGTTTTGTTCCCATGGGGCCGGCTATTATGTGCCATGGGATCAGGTGAAAAGTTTCATGCATGTGGAAAGTCCGTTGGGGCTGCCCCGTGGGCGAGAGAAGGAAGTGAGGACAACACAGGCGGCGGACACGGCGAAAAGCAGGGATTATTATGTGGATGACGAAGAACTGGAAGAGATATTTAACCGTACTTTCGGGGCCAACAAGAGGGAGAGATACAAAGAACAGGGTCCAAAGCGCGTCGTCTACGAAAGCAGGCCCCCTGTCCGGGTTACAAAGGCAGAGGAGCCGGCGGAGGAATATCTTCTGGTAGACGGTTATAACGTGATCTTTGCCTGGGAAGAACTGAGGATGCTGGCGCAAGCTACCATCGACGGAGCGCGCCATAAGCTCATGGACATTCTCTGCAATTATCAGGGATACAAGAAATGCATTCTGATTCTGGTGTTTGATGCCTACAAAGTGGAAGGGGGCATCGGACAGGCCATCAGATACCACAACATCCATGTGGTATATACAAAAGAGGCTGAGACGGCGGATCAATACATAGAAAAGCTGGCTCATCGTATGGGAAGGAATCATCAGGTTACGGTAGCCACTTCCGACGGGCTGGAACAGCTGATTATCCGGGGAGAAGGCTGCCGCCTTCTGTCGGCTCAGGATCTGAAAGAAGAGATTCTGTATGCCAATCGGGAGATTGAGTCGGAACACTTGGAACCTCTGCGCCAGGGAGCAGGAAAGGGAAAGAATTATCTTTTAGAGTATGCAAAGGGGGAGGTGGCCGACTACCTGGAATGGGTGAGAAGAGGCAAAGCGTAACATAAGTCCGGGAGCGGCTGCGATGCCGCTCCCGGATAGAATAATCCATGTCTTTTACTGCTTCGATGCCAGACTGTATATGCCCAGAAGCATCTCACAGCCCACAGCCAGGGCCTTTTCGTCAGGACACATAAAAGCGCTGTGGAGAGGATAATAAGTTCCTGAACAGTCTCCGCCTACGCCCAGGAAGAAATGGGCTCCGGTTTTGTGAAGAAGATAGTAAGAAAAATCTTCTCCTACCATAGAGGGATAGAGATCATCAAGAGGCGTATAGCCCAGCTCCCTGGCTGCCTGGCGAATCAGTTCAGCGTGCTCCACAGGGTTTAAGACAGCAGGATAACTGTATATATATTCTACTTCCGCACTTCCGCCCATACCCTTGCTGATATTTTCGGCAATGGAAGTCATGCGGTCGGTAATCAGCTTTAAGGTGGAATCATAGTAGGTTCGGATGGTGCCGACGATCTGAGCGCTCTCCTGAATGATATTATGGGTAGTGCCGCTGTGGATCTGGCAGCAGCTGATCACTGCCTTATCGCAGGGATGGACATTGCGGCTTACGATGGTCTGGAAGGCCAGCACTAACTGACAGGCGATGACCACAGGATCCACGGTATCCTGGGGTTTGGCGCCGTGGCCGCTTTTTCCGTTTACTTTGATATGAAAGGCTGTGGGGCTTGCCATAACAGGGCCGTTGTTCACGCCGATTTCACCGGTTTTCAATTCCGGAGCCACGTGATAGCCGTAGTATGCATCCACATCATCCAAAAGTCCCGTAGCGATCATGGGCTTTGCACCGCCGGGATCATTCTCCTCTGTGGGCTGGAAGATCAGGACCACAGTACCTTCAACCAGTTCCGGGTGTTTTGCCAGTACCAGGCCAAATGCAAGAAGGATGGCCATATGACAGTCATGACCGCATGCATGCATGACTCCGGGATTTTTTGAGGCATAGGGAAGACCGGTTTCTTCCTGGATTGGAAGGGCATCAATATCCGACCGAAAAGCCAGAACCTTACCGGGTTTTTCCCCTTTTATTCTGGCGATCAGGCCTTTCCCCGCCGGATTCAGGGTGTAGGAGATGCCGTATTTATCCATAATAGAAGCCAGATATCTGGTAGTTTCTTCTTCCTGTGTGGATACTTCCGGATGGGCATGGAGGTATCTTCGGTATCCCACGATTTCATCAAATACTTCAAAAGCGCAGCGTTTGAATAATTCTTTATCCATAAAGTCTAAGTCCCCTTTCGTAGGTTACATCAAATAGATTCTCTACCCATTATACCCCACCTTCCGTAAAATGCAAGCTTGGATCATCATGAATAGGATTGATTTTCCAGAGGCCCTGGGCTATAATCAAAGAAAAACTTCAAGGGAGGGATTAACATGAATCCCATAAAGATTGAGACATTTACCGAGTTTAAATTTGTCAGCAATCCGGGGTTTGCGCCGGACGGCAGATATATCGCCTTTGTGGTGCAGCATGCAGATCTGAAAGACAATGATTATAAGGGGGATCTGTACCTTTATGACTGTGATACAAAGCATGTAAAGCAGCTGACAACGGCTGGAGATGCAAAAAGTTATACCTGGACCGCAAAAGGAACCCTTTTATTCCCGGCTTTTAGGGACGGGAGGAAAGAGAACTCTACCTATTATTATGAGATATCTCCAGAAGGCGGAGAGGCAGTGAAGGCCTTTGTGCTGCCTGTAAAAGCTACGGGTATGTATCGGATTGATGAGGATCAGTATCTGGTTACGGCTGTCATGGAGCTGCCAAAGCGGGTTCAGGATAAAGATGAGGCTTATGAGGCAATTGATGAGATTCCGTTCTGGTTTAACGGGAAAGGATTTACTAATGGCTTGAGAAACCGGCTGTATCTGTATCGTGTCTCCGCCAACTGTCTGACTCCCGTATCAGAGGAGACGGCGGATGTAAGCGGTTATTCTGTGAGAGGCGGCAGGATACTTTATAAAGCTTATCCGTGGACGGATATCCACAACCTTTATGACGGAATCTACCTGTATGACACGGCAACAGGAGAAAACCGGTGTCTGCTGGAGAAAGATGTCAGGAGAACAGGGATGATCGGTTTCTGGGCGGATCATGAGGCGGTAGTGGCCTCCGGCGGGAACAACCCTTACGGAGACGGCAAATATATGGATTTTTATACCATGAACCTTGAGAGCGGAGAGATGAAACTCTTAACTCCCTATGATTACAGCAGCGGTTCAGGCAGCGTGGGAAGTGATGCACGCCTTGGAGGAGGCCGTACGGTAAAGACAGGAGACGGAATCTGCTGGTTTGTCACCACCAGAGGGGACAGCGCCCATCTGTATTCCATCAGCCGGGACAAAACCTTAAAAGAAGTCGTGACGGACAGAGGGTCCTGCGACAGCTTTGATATTCAGGACGGTCATACAGTGGTGTGCGGACTCTACGGAAATAAGCTGGCGGAACTGTATCTGGACGGAGAACAGATCACATCCTTCAATGATATGAATCGGTGGCAGGTGTCCGCGCCGAAAGAGTATACATTTACAGCAGCAGACGGCTTTTCGCTGACCGGATGGGTCCTTGAGCCTGCCGGTTATGAACCCGGCAGGAAGTATCCGGCTATCTTCCACATCCACGGCGGTCCCCGTACGGTCTTTGGCACGGTGTTCCATCATGAGATGCAGATGTGGGCCAGCGCCGGATATTTCGTGTTCTATACCAATCCCAGGGGTTCCGATGGATTCGGAACGGAATTCGGGGATATCAACGGCAAATATGGTACAGTGGATTATGACAATCTGATGGAATTCACAGATTATGTTCTGGATCATGAACCGGATATTGATAAGGAGCGGGTAGGTGTTACGGGAGGCTCTTACGGCGGATTTATGACCAACTGGATTATCGGCCACACAGACCGGTTTAAGGCAGCTGCATCTCAGCGATCTATCGCCAACTGGATTTCATTTGAATATATGTCGGATATCGGCCACACGTTTACAAAGAATGAACAGTCTGTCTTCGCAGAGGAGGATGTGGACAAGCTGTGGTTCCATTCTCCCATAAAATACATAGGGGGCTGTAAAACGCCTACCCTCTTTATCCACTCGGAACAAGATTACCGGTGTAATATTGCCGAGGGCATGGAGATGTTTGCCGCACTGAAAGTATTGGGTGTGGAGACCAGGATGCTGGTGGTGAAAGGGGAGACTCACGAGCTTTCCCGTTCGGGACGGCCGAGGAACCGTGTTATCCGCATGAAAGAGATCTTAAACTGGATGGATCGATATCTTAAGGCAGAAGAAGCCAGAAAGGAGGAGCAATAATCATGGGACAGACAGGGAAAAAGCCGGTAACCCGGGAGGATTTGTTTCAGTTTCGTTTTGTGTCAGAAGTGTCCCTTTCTCCTGATAAAGAGTGGGCGTCTTATGTGGTGAATCAGGCTGACAAAGAGGAAAACAGCTACAGCAGCAGCGTGTGGTCGGTAAATATTAAGACGAAAGAGAATAAAATGCTGGCTGTGCGGGGGCAGGCAAAAAGTCCTGTGTGGCTGGATGAGGAGACCATTTTGTTTGCTTCCGGAAGAGATCAGGATAAGGATGAAGCAAAGAAGAGCACAAAGTATTATAAGATATCCCTCACAGGCGGGGAGGCAGTGCCTGCCATGACCATTCCTGTAAAGGTGGAAAAATTAAGAAAGATGGCGGGAGGCTGGCTCGTACTGGCCACGGAGGAAGAGGATAAGGAGGAGCTTTCCTGTCAGGGCTCAGAGTCTGAAACAGACAACTATGAGGCAAAAGAAGGGGAAGATTATTATATCTATAAGGAGCTTCCCTTCTGGTTTAACGGAAAAGGGATCCGCAGCAGAAAGCGCAGTGCCTTGTACTTTTTTGACGAGGGAAATTCTGAACTTGCCCGGATTACCCCTAAGTATCTGGATGTGGTTTCCTTTGATGTGTCTTTGGACGGCACAAAGGCCGCTTACTGCGGACCTGTCTATGACAGTATTATGCCAAGAACCTGCGGCCTTTTCCTCTATGACAAGAAGACGGGGGGGACGAAGCAGCTGACGGCGGATGACCTGTATCATGTGGACCAGGTGTGTTTTATGGGAAATGACCGGATTTTCTATACAGGAACTACCAGTGAGAGGGTAGGAAAGCATCCCAGATATTATATCTGTGATCTTAAGGAAGAAAAGATACAAAAGCTTCCTTTCTGTGATTCTTCCGTGGGCAATATGGTGGGAAGCGACGCTAAATTCGGCGGCGGTAAGTCCATGGTTTACTGTGAAGAAAGTCATATGCTGTATCTTCTTCAGACTTCATGGGGAGACTGCCATGTGATGGCTGTAGATAAAGAGGGAGCGGTAACCCAGGTGACTAAGGCGCCCGGTGCTGTCACAGGAATCGACGGCTGCTGCCATATATTGGTTATGACCGCTATGAGGGGACAGCATCTGACGGAGGTGTATACCCTGTGTCCTGACAGCGGCAGAGAAGAGAAAATTACGGGGCTGAATGACGCGTATTTGGAAGATCATAACATATCAGCGCCGGAAATCATCCGTTATAACAGCAAAAACGGTTATGAGATGGAAGGTTACGTCATAAAGCCGGCGGACTATGAGCCGGGGAGACAATATCCGGCGGTCCTGGAGATTCATGGAGGCCCAAAGACTGCTTCCGGAACTGTCTTTTTCCACGAGTATCAGTGTCTGGCTAGCGACGGCTGCTTTGTGATTTACTGCAATCCAAGGGGATCTGACGGACGGGAAGAGGCCTTTGCGGATATTACGGAAGTGTTCGGAAAAGATGATTTTGAAGATCTTCTGGAATTTACGGATCAGGCCCTGGCCTGCTATCCGGATATTGACCGGGAGAGAGTGGGAATCTGCGGCGGTTCTTACGGAGGATTTATGTGTAACTGGATGGTAGGGCATACAGATCGGTACAAGGCTGCCGTGTCCCAGAGATCCATTTCCAATTATCTGACAAAATGTCTGTACACGGATATCGGTTACTATGCAAACCGACTTCAGATGGGGGCTTATCCGTGGGAAGACTTCCATAAAGTGTGGTCTATGTCTCCTTTAAGCGGAGCCGCCAATGCCAGGACACCTTTGCTGCTTCTCCAGTCTGACGAGGACTATCGGTGCTGGATGGGGGATGCTGTTCAGATGTTCTCCGCAGTGAAACGTCAGGGAACCGATGCCAGACTGGTATTGTTCCACGGCGAGAACCATGAGCTCTCCAGAAGCGGCAGGCCGGCAAACCGGATGACCAGGATGAAAGAACTGGAAGAGTGGTTTAAGAAGTATCTGAAGATCGTCTGAGCCGTTTAAGAAGATGTGAGAGATAGCTATCAGGCCGCTTGCTTTTTGGATGAATCGTGATATAATGAAAGTGGTATAGAGATTGTGCTCATACACACGCAGTTCAGCAAGCCTGGCAGCAGGTGATATAATAAACTAACAATATAAAGCGCGCTGATGCGGATGCCATAAAGACATGGCAGTGCGAGGCGCGCTTTCTATTACTGATAGTGTTACTGTTCACGGGGCATTTTCCTGCCCGCTGCAGGCGGACAAGAGTTTGTTCTTTTTCAGCCAACAGGCAAGGAGGTTATATTGTGACAAGAGCAGAACAGTTAGTGGAGATGACAGCCAGGCATCAGAAGCTGATCTATGAGGTAGCTGACTATGTCTGGAAACATCCCGAGACCGGTTATCGTGAGTGGAACACTTCCGCTTATCTGGCCGGGAAGTTTGAGAAACTGGGCTATACACTGGTAAAAGCAGGAGACATTCCTGGATTTTACGCAGATTTGGACACAGGGAAACCAGGACCTAAGGTGGCAATCCTGGGAGAGCTGGATTCCCTGATCGTTAAGAATCATCCCGATGCCGCTCCTGATACCTGTGCTGTCCATGCATGCGGGCATAATGCCCAGTGCGCAACCCTGATCGGTGTGGCGGCAGCGCTTAAAGAGCCTGGGGCTTTAGATGGAATGTGCGGTTCCATCCGTTTTATTGCGGTTCCGGCAGAGGAACTGATCGAACTGGGATACCGGGAGGAATTGAGAAAAAAGGGAATCATCAAGTATTTCGGGGGTAAAGTGGAATTTATCTCCAGAGGATATTTTGACGGTGTGGACATTGCCATGATGATTCATTCCGGTAAACTGGAAAAAGGCAAATCCTTATGTATCAGCAAGGGATGCAACGGCTGCATTACCAAGAATATTACCTTTAAGGGCGTGTCCGCCCATGCCGGCGGTTCACCGGAGAACGGAAAGAATGCTCTGTATGCGGCGACATGCGGAATCAATGCGGTCAATGCCCTGAGGGAAACCTTTGTGGATGATCAGCATATCCGTTTTCATCCCATTATCACTCAGGCCGGGCTGGCAGTCAATGCGATTCCGGAAGTAGCCAAAGTGGAAAGCTATGTGAGAGGCGCGTCTTTTGACAGTATGTATCAGTATAATAAGAAGGTGAATCTTGCATTGGCGGCTTCAGCGGCAGCCATTGGCTGCAATGTGGAGCTGGATGATCATCCGGGATATTTCCCGCTCAATAACGATCCGGGTTTATCTGAGATCGTGGCGGATGCCATGAGGGCGGTGGCAGGACCGGACTGTGTGGATATGGACGGTGCCTGGGGCACAGGAAGTACGGACATGGGTGATGTATCTGCGATTATGCCGGCAGTTCATCCTCACGCCAGCGGAGCGGTGGGGACAGGCCACGGGATGGATTATTATATCGCAGATAAGAGACTGGCATGTATGCAGCCGGCCCAGTGTCTGGCCGTGGCAGCGGATATGCTGTTAAGAGATGACGCAAAGGCAGCGAAAGAGGTTGTGGAGAACTCTAATCCGTATTTTCAGTCAAAGGAAGAATATCTGGAGGCTATTGATAAGCTGACTATGAACAAAGATGCAGTGATTTACAATGATGACGGGACGGTTACACTGGATTTTAGCAAATAAATGAAAACTGGAGGAAGTGTAAAGATGTTATGTATCAAAAACGGCAGAATTCATGACATGGTGAATCCTGAGGCTTATGAGGGAGATATCCTTGTAGACGAAGGAAAGATTGTAAAGATGGGACAGGGTCTGGAGATTCCGGAGGGAACTGAGATCTACGACGCAGCAGGAAAAGATGTATATCCGGGCTTTATTGATGCCCACAGCCATCTGGGGCTGGATGGTTACGGCATCGGCTTTGAGGGGCAGGATTATAATGAGATGAATGATATCTGTGCTTCTCACCTGAGAGGAATCGACAGCTTTAATCCTCTTGATCCCACGGTGCATTCGGCAGCTATGGGAGGAGTTACCTGTGTGGGAACGGGACCAGGGAGCGCCAATGTTCTGGGAGGAACCTTCTTTGCAGTGAAGACGACAGGCAAGAGAGTGGACAACATGATCGTAAAGAATCCTGTTGCCATGAAGTGTGCTTTTGGTGAGAACCCTAAGCGCTGCTATAAAGAGAAAAATAATTATGCCCGTATGTCCACCGCCGCCAAGCTTCGTGAGATGCTCTTTAAGGCTCAGGATTATAAAGCCAGAAAAGAGGCTGCCGGAGACGACCCCTTAAAGAAGCCGGCATTTGATATGAAGATGGAAGCCCTGATTCCTGTGCTGAACGGAGAGATTCCCCTAAAAGCCCATGCACACCAGGCCAATGATATCCTGACTGCGGTCCGCATTGCAAAAGAATTTGGTGTAAAGATGACCTTGGAGCACTGTACGGAAGGCCATTTGATTGTGGAAGAATTGGTAAAAGAGAATCTTCCCTGCGCTGTAGGTCCAAGCCTTGGCCATGCTACCAAGTTTGAACTTCAGAATAAGTCCTGGACAACTCCCGGAGTCCTCGCTGCAGCAGGATGCCAGGTGTCCATTATTACGGATGCCCCGGTTATTCCCCAGCAGTATCTGACTCTCTGTGCCGCTATGGCAGTGAAGGCGGGCATGGACCCTTATGACGCTCTGAAAGCCATCACGATCAATCCGGCAAAGCACCTGGGAATTGAGGACAGAGTGGGTTCTCTTGAGCCGGGGAAAGATGCAGATATGGTGGTATATGACGGATGTCCGTTTGAAGTAGCTTCCACATTAGAACTTGTATTGATTGACGGCGTGAGAATAAACTGAAAAGAAAGGACAGAGTGATGAAAAACTTTGTAATCACAGTAGCAAGAGGGTTTGGTTCCGGGGGACGTCAGATTGCCGCCAAACTGGCTGACGAGCTGCATATACACAGCTACAACAACCGGATTCTTACGCTTGCCGCCCAGTACAGCGGTTATGATGAGCATTATTTCAGGGAAGCTGATGAGACATTGAACGGCAGCCTGATTACCAAGCAGCTGCTGGAGCTTCCCAAGATGTTTCACACAGCAGGACAATTATCCAAGTTTGTATCGGATGACCGTTTGTTTGAATTCCAGAGGCATATCATCAAGAAACTGGCAGAGTCCGAGTCCTGTGTCATCGTAGGCAAATGCGCGGATTACATTTTAAAAGATTATGACAATGTGTACAGCGTATATGTGGAGGCTCCCAGAGATTACTGCCTGCAGCGTGTGCAGGAGAGAATGCAGGATATTACATTGGAAGAAGCCAATGAACTGATCACCAAAACTGACAAATACAGGGCTGATTACTATAAGTATTATACCCATGGCAATTACTGGACCAATCCTATCAACTATGACATTACCATCAACAATTCAAGGCTGGGCGACGAGAAGAGCGTACAGCTGATTATACAGGGAATGCGTCTTAAGTTTGGTGATGAGTGGTATCATGAATACATGGAAAGCTTGAAAGAATAAGAAAAGGTACTTTATGCGGCGTTCCGGTCTGAGGAAAAGATTCTGGCGGGCGCCGCCCTTTTCTGTATGGAGGTTAAAATGGGAGAAAAACTGACAAAGAGTGATGTGGAAAAGATTCAAAAAGAGATTGAGCATCGAAAACTGGTAGTTCGAAAAGAGGCCATCGAGGCAGTGAAAGAGGCCAGGGCGCAAGGTGATTTGAGCGAGAATTTTGAGTACTATGCTGCAAAAAAGGATAAGAATCAGAATGAGAGCAGAATCCGTTATCTGGAAAGAATGCTTAAAAATGCACAGATCGTGTCCGACGAATCAGGGGAGGATGAGGTGGGGATCAACAATGTGGTGGAACTGTATATGGAAGATGACGACGAGACAGAGTTCTACCGCCTGGTAACTTCCATCCGGGGCAGTTCCTTAAACGGGATGATCAGTATTGAGTCGCCTCTTGGGAAAGCTGTCTATAAACATAAAGTCGGAGACAGAGTCTATGTGAAAGTCAATGAGAGCGCCGGGTATTATGTTGTGATTAAATCTATTGACAACAGCAAGGATGATACGGAGGATCGAATCCGCAGCTTTTAAAGGATTCTTCCCCCATGTCTCTTACGGGCCATATGAGACATGAGGGGCTGTCTCTTAAAATTCTCCGAATGTGTGCTCCAGCCGTTTGTCCAAGGGAGCCCCTTGTTCTGTATGATCTTTAAAATTCACGATTAATTCCGCTGCATCCTGAACCGCCTTTTTATAGCGGCGCTCCAATTCCCGGACAATGGGAGCGCACGCAGGGTTAGGGCGCTCTTTGATAACCATATCCTGAACTGTGGCAGGGATGTGTCCGCCTTTCATGAGGTGACGGGTAAGGAAGCGAAGCTTCTCACCGGAGGGAGCCAGGAGGTTGCAGCAGATTTTCATGTAACGGATGGATGCCACGACCTGCCGGGAGGTGATGCCGGGAAAAAACCTGGCGATAATATTGCCATAGAAGCTTCTGGCTCTCAGATGGCTGGTAGGGCGGCAGGTCATGGGATTGAGCCCGTCCCGTATCATCAGGTCCCGGTCCAGTTCCGCCTCGATCTCACTGTGGGAGATACCGGTTTTCCGAACCATATGCTCCACATAAGGATGGCAGTTGCTGTCCAGGGCAAAATGACAGAGAAAACCAAAAAGGTAGGCATATTTGGAGGCGGATATAAAGGTAAGAGAAGGACGTCTGCTGTTTCGGCCGCATCCCGGCCTCATGACTTGTGCGGCATTCAGAAAGAATTCTTTTCCCGGTTTGGCATGCATATCAAAGCCCGTCTGGTTTACGGGATTTTTCTGAAATATTTTGTAATAAAACAAAAGATCAGGCCCGTGAAGTCCGATGTTATAAAGCCCTCCATGGGAATGTATAATATTCTGAAATTCCTTGGGAAGATGCCGGCAGACATCTCTTCCGAAACGATAATGGGCATAAGTAGTAGGCATCAGATCCACCCTCCGTCTAGTCCTATGACTTGTCCGGTCAGATAGGAATTCTTGTAACCCAGGTGATATACCAGATCAGCCACTTCCTCGGCCCGCCCCAGTCTTCCGGCAGGTATATCTTCTACTAACCCGATCAGTTCTTCTTCTTCCAGAAACTGGTTCATCTCCGTATCAATGGCGCCGCAGGCTACCGCGTTGACCTGGACACCGCTGGGAGCCAGTTCCTTTGCCAGGGCTTTGGTGAAGGCGTTGATGCCGCCTTTTGTGGCTGAGTAGGCTACTTCGCAGGAAGCTCCTACATTGCCCCATACAGAGGAGATGTTGATGATTTTGCCGTACTGCTGGGCTATCATGCCGGGGACAGCCAGTTTACATAAGTTAAACACGGAGGTTAAGTTGGTGCGCACAATCAGATCCCAGTCTTCTCTTTTCATGTCCTGAAGGAGGCCGATATAGGAGATCCCCGCATTGTTCACCAGCACATCCAGGGTGCCAAATTGCTTTTTTATCTGTTCAAACAGTGCTTCGCATTGTTTGGTATCCCCCATATCTCCCAAAAAAGCCAGACAGGGAACCTGGTAAGATTCGATGATCTTTTTCGTCTGCATCAGACGTTCTTCTCTGTGAATGCAGTTAATGACTATATTGTAATTTTTCTTTGCAAATTTTACGGCAATGGCTTTTCCGATTCCACGGGAAGCGCCGGTTACCAGAACGGTTTTTCTGGCCATAAAATCACCCCTTTAGCAATAAAATATATATTAAGTATAGCACGTTTTGAATAGATAGAAAAGTTCTGTTTGTATATGGAACAAAAGCTGTGGTATACTTTTGTCATACAAATTATATATAGAAAGAATAAATAACCGGATAAGGAGAAAGCAATGGAGAAAATATATGATCTGATTATTATTGGTTCAGGCCCTGCGGGCCTTGCGGCGGCAATCTATGCTCAGAGAGCAAGACTTGACACCCTGGTGATTGAAAAGGATATGGCAAGCGGAGGGCAGGTTCTTACCACTTATGAGGTGGATAATTATCCGGGGTTTCCGGGTATCAACGGATTTGATCTGGGAACAAAGTTTAGAGAACATGCAGAAGGGCTGGGAGCCCGGTTTATCACGGATCAGGTGGAAAGGGTGGAAGAGGAAGGCGGATATCTTCTCCAGGCAGCAGAGCTAAAGGGACATGGCAGGGAAAAAAAGACGGTTAAGGAAGTGGTCTGCCGGGAAGGCAGCTACAGGACCAGAGCGGTTCTCATTGCCACAGGTGCCCATCATCAGAAGCTGGGAGCACCGGGAGAAGAGGAATTATCAGGCATGGGAGTGTCTTACTGCGCTACCTGTGACGGGGCCTTTTTCAGGAATAAAGAAGTAGCCGTGGTAGGCGGCGGTGATGTGGCTTTGGAAGATGCTATTTTTTTGTCTAGGATGTGCACAAAGGTGTATCTGATTCACAGAAGAGATGAGTTCAGAGGAGCCAAAAGTCTCCAGGAAACCGTGTTTGAGCAGGGGAATATCGAAATCTTGTGGGATACGGTGGTAGAAGAAATCCAGGGTTCCGCGAGAGTGGAAGGCTTGAAGGTGAAGAATAAAAAGACCGGAAAAGAGTCTGTCCTGAGTGTTCAGGGTGTGTTTATTGCTGTGGGAATAAGGCCCAACAGCCAGGTGTTTGACGGCTTGGTGGAAATGGAGCAGGGATACATTAAGGCGGGGGAGGACACAAAAACTTCGGTTCCCGGAATCTTTGCTGCCGGAGATGTGCGGACAAAACCTTTACGTCAGATCGTGACTGCAGCCGCAGACGGAGCCAACGGGGTGACTGCTGTAGAACGGTATCTGGCGGAGGGATAACATGTGAGATAACAGCAAAACCGCCGGCCGTCGGATCTTAAACCCGGCGGCCGGCGGTTTTGCTGTCATGCATAATCTATGCTTCTGCTTCAATCAAACCGTAAGAATTCCCTTTTCTCTTATAAACAACGCTCATCTGGTCGGTCTCTGCGTTAAGGAACATATAGAAGTTATGTCCAAGAAGCTCCATCTCCAGGCAGGCATCTTCCGGATACATGGGCTTTATGTCAAAATGCTTGGTCTTGGAGATCTTGATCTCTTCCTCAACCGTATTATCTTCCTCTTCTATGAATAAAGAAGAGAATGCCTGTGCAGACTGCTTTTTATCAATGAGTTTTTTTCTATATTTTTTAATTTGGCGCTCAATGATCTCTTCTACCAGGTCGATGGACACATACATATCGGTGCTGGCTTCTTCGGCACGGATGATGCTGCCTTTTACGGGAATGGTAACTTCGATCTTTTGAAGTTCCTTTTGAACGCTCAATGTGATAATCGCCTCGGTGTCCGGTGTAAAGTACTTCTCAAGCTTTCCCAGCTTGTCCTGTACGGCATCCCTAAGACCAGGGGTTACCTCTATATTTCTTCCTGTAATGGTATAACGCATATGATCAACTCCTTCTTTTGAGATGGTTTTAGTATACCATAGATAGTCAAAATATTCAACGGAATTAAGAAGAATATTTTGACAATTGGTTGGAATTATCCATGAAATTCATCGACTTAACCGAGGAAAAAAGTTGTCGAAAAAGAAAAGTTTATGAGTTCTGAACAAAAAAAGAAACCGCAGAGATTGGACATGGACAGACGGGAAGGCTGTAAAAACAGATGTGGATAATGTGGATAACTTTGTGCATAACTAATTTTTTCTGAAAATTGGGGATTTTCAATGTGGATAACTTTGACTCCAATGTGTGGATACTAAGCTGTGGATAATGTGGACAAGTAGAAAACCGAACATAATTTTTGTGCAATCTGCTGAGACTGTCAAAGCCTGGAATATTATGTAATCCTGAAAAATAAATTTTTTGTTAATAACCGGGGAATTAGTTGAATAAAACAGAGGTTGGTGATACAATAAGAAAGATTGTATCGTAAAAATAGCGTTAATAATAGGAGAGTGACTCATGAATCTCATTGAAAAAATGTTCGGAACTCACAGTGAGCGCGAATTGAAGATGATTTATCCGATTGTTGAGAAGATCGAGGCCATGCGCCCGGAGATGATGGCATTATCCGATGAGCAGCTGAGAGACCGCACAAGGATTTTCAAGGAAAGGCTGGCAGCAGGGGAGACACTGGATGATATCCTTCCGGAAGCGTTTGCCACCGTGAGGGAAGCGGCCAGAAGGACCCTTAAGATGGAGCACTATCCGGTTCAGCTTATCGGCGGCATTGTACTCCATCAGGGACGTATCGCCGAGATGAAGACCGGTGAAGGTAAGACTTTGGTGTCCACGGCGCCGGCTTATCTGAATGCTTTGGCGGGAAAAGGAGTCCATATTGTAACGGTTAATGATTACCTGGCCAAGCGCGATGCGGAATGGATGGGCCAGGTTCATGAATTTTTGGGCTTAAGCGTAGGCGTTGTTTTAAACCCCATGTCTTCTGAGGAGAGAAAGAAAGCATACGGCTGTGATATTACTTATGTGACGAATAATGAACTGGGTTTTGATTATCTGCGTGACAACATGGCGATCTATAAGGAGCAGATGGTTCTCAGGGAACTGGATTACGCTATTATTGATGAGGTTGACTCGGTTCTTATTGATGAGGCCAGAACGCCTCTCATCATCTCCGGCCAGAGCGGCAAGTCCACGAAACTGTATGAGGTCTGCGATATTTTGGCCCGTCAGCTGGAGAAGGGTGAAGCTTCCGGCGAATTTACCAAGATGAATGCCCTTATGGGTGAGGATATCACTGAGACCGGCGACTATATAGTCAACGAAAAGGACAAGGTGGTAAACTTAACGGAATCCGGTGTAAAAAAAGTTGAGGACTTTTTCCACATTGAGAACCTGGCTGATCCGGAGAATCTGGAGATCCAGCATAACATTATCCTGGCTCTGCGGGCCAATAACCTGATGTTTCGGGACAAGGATTATGTGGTAAAAGACGATGAAGTCCTGATCGTCGATGAATTTACGGGCCGTATTATGCCGGGCCGCAGATATTCCGA
This sequence comes from Clostridiaceae bacterium, assembly GCA_910574345.1. GTDB lineage: Bacteria > Bacillota > Clostridia > Lachnospirales > Lachnospiraceae > UBA3402. The sequence continues at coordinate 121,720 of CAJSZV010000013.1, forward strand.
CGGACTTCATCAGGCGATTGAGGCCAAGGAGCATGTGAATGTCAGACGGGAGAGCAGGACGCTGGCTACCATTACCTTCCAGAACTTTTTCAACAAGTTCCGCAAGAAGGCAGGCATGACCGGTACTGCCCTGACAGAAGAGAAGGAATTCCGCAACACCTATGGTATGGATGCCATTGAGATCCCCACCAACAAACCCGTTGCCCGCGTTGATCTTAATGACGCGGTGTACAAGACCAAGAAGGAAAAATTTAAGGCCGTAGTGGAAGATGTGGAGCAGGCTTATGAGAAGGGACAGCCTGTGCTGGTGGGCACCATTACCATCGAGACTTCCGAACTCTTAAGCAAGATGTTAAAGAAAAAGGGGATTCCCCATAAGGTGCTCAATGCCAAGTTCCATGAACTGGAGGCGGAGATTGTAGCGGAGGCCGGTGTTCACAAGGCTGTAACTATAGCCACCAACATGGCAGGCCGCGGTACGGATATTAAGCTGGATGATGAGGCCAAGGCATTGGGAGGGCTTAAGATCATCGGCACGGAGCGGCATGAGTCGAGGCGTATCGACAATCAGCTCCGTGGGCGTTCCGGACGTCAGGGAGATCCGGGGGAATCCAGGTTCTACATTTCTCTGGAAGATGATCTTATGCGCCTCTTTGGTTCCGAACGTCTTATGGACATGTTCAATGCCCTGGGTGTTCCGGAGGGAGAGCAGATTGAACACAAGATGCTGTCCAACGCTATTGAGAAGGCTCAGAAGAAGATAGAGAACAATAACTATGGTATCCGTGAAAACCTGTTAAAATACGATGAAGTGGCCAATGAACAGCGTGAAGTGATTTATGCGGAGCGCCGCAAGGTTCTGGATGGGGATAACATGCGGGATGTTATCTTAAAGATGGTTACGGATATTGTGGAGCACGCTGTAGACATGGCGGTTCCCGATGACACTGCTGCCGATACCTGGGACATGAAGGAGCTGGGTGACCTTCTGCTTCCCATCATACCCTTAGATCCCATTATACTTACGGATGAACAGAAAGCGTCCATGAAGAAGAATGAGCTGAAGCATATGCTCAAGGAGTCGGCGATTAAACTTTATGAGGCTAAGGAAGCCCAGTTCCCTGATTCCGAACAGATCCGTGAGATTGAGCGGGTGATTCTTCTTAAAGTAATTGACAACAAGTGGATGTCTCATATTGATGATATGGAGCAGCTGCGTCAGGGGATCGGTCTTCAGGCTTACGGTCAGAGAGATCCGCTGGTTGAATATAAGATGAGCGCCTATGAGATGTTCGACGGCATGACTGCAGCCGTGAAGGAAGATACGGTGCGGATCCTGTTCCATATCCGGGTCGAGCAGAAGGTGGAAAGAGAACCGGCAGCTAAAGTAACAGGGACGAACAAGGATGACAGTGCAATAAAGGCTCCTGTAAGGAAAGCGGAGCGCAAAATTTATCCCAATGATCCATGCCCGTGCGGCAGCGGCAAGAAATATAAACAGTGCTGTGGAAGGATTAAATAAAAAGAATGAAAAAGCCCTGGCTGCAGATGGTATGCGGCCATGGCTTTTCAAATATTAACCAAAAGAAAGAAGGTGACACAGTGGTAGAGTTAGATCAATTCAAGTATACGTTATCAACGTATGACAAACCATTAGTGGAAGTGAGGGATTCACTTTGACCTGGATAATAAGATAAAGCGGATTGCTGAGCTTGACAGGTCTATGGAGGAGCCGGGATTCTGGGATGATCCGGAGCGGTCCACCAGGATGATGAAAGAGGCCAAGAACTTAAAAGACACGGTTGACGGATTTAAAAAGCTTGAAAACCAGTATGAGGAAATCGGCCTCTTAATCGAGATGGGTTATGAGGAAAATGACCCGGATGTGATTCCGGAGATTGAAGAGATGCTTGGAGAGTTTGAGCAGGAACTGGAATCTCTTAGAATCACCACTCTCCTTTCCGGAGAGTATGACAATAACAACGCCATTTTACGTCTCAATGCCGGTGCAGGCGGAACAGAGTCCTGCGACTGGTGCAGCATGCTCTACCGGATGTACTGCCGGTGGGCCGATAAGAAGGGATTCACCACGGAAGTGCTGGATTACCTGGATGGAGACGAGGCGGGAATTAAGTCCGTTACCGTCCAGATTAATGGGGAGAATGCCTATGGATATTTGAAATCAGAACATGGTGTTCACCGCCTGGTGCGCATTTCCCCCTTTAATGCTGCAGGCAAGCGCCAGACCTCTTTTGTGTCCTGCGATATCATGCCGGACATTAAGGAAGATCTGGATGTGGAGATTAATCAGGATGATCTGCGGATTGATACCTATCGTTCCAGCGGCGCAGGCGGTCAGCACATCAACAAGACATCCTCCGCCATCCGTATTACCCATATCCCTACGGGAATCGTAGTGCAGTGCCAGAATGAGCGTTCCCAGTTCCAGAACAAGGACAAGGCCATGCAGATGTTAAAGTCCAAGCTGTTTATTTTAAAACAGCAGGAGAATGCGGCTAATCTTTCCGATATTCGCGGAGATGTGGCGGAGATCGGCTGGGGCAGCCAGATCCGCTCCTATGTCCTTCAGCCCTACACCATGGTAAAAGATCACAGAACCAATGAAGAGAGCGGTAACGTAACTGCAGTTTTGGACGGCGGTCTGGATCCCTTTATCAGTGCATACTTGAAATGGATTCGCCTTGGCGGTGAAAAAAAATAGTTGCACCGGCAATATAAATGTGCTAATATCTTTCACATGAGCACAGATGTGCACAGAATACGAACATTCACAGGGAGAAAGGAAGAGCATCGTGGAAGAGAAGGGAAAGTATTTCCTGGTGAAGCAGAAAGCGGTTCCGGAGGTCCTTCTGAAAGTGGTGGAGGCAAAAAAACTGCTGGAGTCAGAAAAAGTCATGACGATACAGGAAGCTACCGATGTAGTGGGTATCAGCCGCAGTTCTTTTTATAAATATAAAGATGATATTCTGCCTTTTTATGATAATACAAAAGGAAAGACAGTCACATTTGTCCTGCAGATGGATGATGAACAGGGGCTGTTGTCGGATCTTTTGCGGATTGTAGCGGATTATAAAGCTAATATTCTGACCATTTACCAGAGTATCCCTGTGAATTCCATTGCGACACTGACCCTTAGCGTGGAGGTCCGGGCCAATACAGGCAGTCTCTCCAGTATGTGTGAGGAGATGGAAGCCATGGCGGGGATTCATTATGTGAAAATATTAGCCAGGGAATGAAGGTAGAACGGATAAGTCCCTGCAGGAGGATGAGATGATTAAAGTTGCGATTATGGGATATGGAACCATAGGCTCCGGCGTTTACGAGGTTCTTGAGAGAAATCAGGAGATCCTGGCTGAGACTGTGGGACAGGGAATCGAGGTAAAGTATATTTTAGACCTGCGGGATTTCGAGGGAAGTTCTGTGGAGAAGAAGATTGTTCATGACTTTTCTGTGATCTGCCAGGATGGGGAGATCAAGATTGTGGTGGAGACCATGGGCGGGCTGGATCCGGCATATCCTTTCGTGAAGGCCTGTCTGGAAGCCGGGAAGCACGTAGCCACATCCAACAAAGCCCTGGTGGCAGCTTACGGGACGGAACTTTTGGCCATAGCCAGAGAGAAAAAAGTAAACTTTATGTTTGAAGCCAGCGTAGGAGGCGGAATTCCCATTATTCGTCCTCTGTACCGCTGCCTTATGGGAGAGAAGATTGAGGAGATCACCGGTATTCTCAACGGGACGACAAACTTTATTCTGACAAAGATGGATAAGGAAGGGGCTTCTTTTGAATGGTCCCTAAAGGAGGCGCAGGCCCTGGGATACGCGGAGAGGAATCCGGAGGCAGATGTGGAGGGCCATGATACCTGCAGAAAGATCGCTATTCTGACAGCTATGGCCACAGGCAGGGAAGTGGATTATGAAGAGATTCCCACAGAGGGCATGACCGGGATAACCGATACTGATTTTCGTTATGCGGATGCCCTGGGAACTTCTATCAAGCTGGTAGGTTCCAGCCGGATGGAAGGGAACAAGGTGTATGCCTGGGTGGCTCCTCTGATGATTGATAAGAACCATCCGCTTTATGCTGTCAACGATGTGTATAACGGAATTTTGGTGAAGGGCAACATGATCGGAACTACTATGTATTATGGAAGCGGAGCCGGAAAGCTGCCTACGGCAAGTGCGGTCGTGGCGGATATTGTGGAAGAAGCAAAACATCTGGATTCCAATATTCCCATAGGATGGTCTTCCCAGAAGCTTCCCATAGCTCCCATGAGTGATGCGGTTTACCGCTATTTTGTCAGAGTATCCGGGAAATACGAAGACCGCAGGGATATGGTGGAAGCAGTATTCGGGAAGGCTAAAGTAGTGGAGCTGGAAGGACTGGATGAGTTTGCATTTCTCACGGCAGAACTGAAGGAATCCAGGTTCCAGGAGAATCTGGATATTCTGAAAGTGGAACTGACGGCTGAGTATGAGAAAGTGCTCCAGGTAATTCGGGCTGACAGGTAGACAGAATGATATTGATAGAGAAAATGGCAAGGCAGGGATTTCCCTGCCTGTTTCATCGCCTGACGGGATTGTACTGTCCGGGATGCGGAGGGACCAGGGCTATAAACTATCTGCTTCACGGACAGATTGTCAAAAGCATACAGTATCATCCCCTGGTGTTGTACATGGCTTTTGTCATAGTTTTAGAATCAGTAAGGTATCTTTGGTCTTTAAAATCCGAGAACCCCCATTATGGAAATTATGAAGCAGAGGTCTATGGGGGAATCGGAATCATAATCATAAACTGGGCAGCAAAGAACTGGGCCCTGCTGTGCATGGGAATTGACCTGCTTCCCTGATTATTGATACATCTTCATGATCTCACCGTACATCTCCATAAACTCAGGATCGTTCATCATGGAAATCAGTACGCCCCAGTAAAGGGTCATAAGAATGCTGATAATGATGGCAATGATTCCCATAACAAGACCGGCAATGGCAAACCCGCTGAAAGGACGCTTCTTCTTGGACAGGATTACCAGGACAATAGCAACCACGGCCAGGGGAAACTGGATAAACGGGATGCAGCAGGCAAGAAGGGCAAGGATACCGAAGATCATGGAAGCCAGAGCCAGGTTGTTGCGCTGTCTGGGGGGCTGGCCGTAGGGCATTCCGTTTTGGGAATTATTCTGCCAGTACTGCTGCCCGTTCTGGGGACTGTTCTGCCAGTACTGCTGTCCGTTCTGAGGGCTGTTCTGCCAGTACTGCTGTCCGTTCTGCTGATTATTCTGCCAATAGACCTGGTCATTGCCGGGACTGTTCTGCCAAGGCTGCTGTCCGTTCTGGGGTGTCTGCTGGTTCATGGTTTGACTGCTGTCATATGGGGAATCGGATGGCGGAACCTGGTTTTGGTCATGGCGCTCATCCTGATTTTGATTGCGGTATTCGTCCATAGGATCTCCTTTCTTTTGCACCGGCTTTTGCCGAGCCGCAGAGGCTGCTGATCAGAAAAGTGTTATGTGAACAGCAGCCCGTAAAACATATTGTAGCACGAAAAAGAAATACTGTCTAGACGTGAAGAAGGTTTCGCTATATAATGGGGGTTACAAAAGCAGGCAAAAGGAAACAAGTATATATGGATATTTTAAAAACATTGCAGGAAGAACTGAACATAGGCCGCAGCCAGGTAGAAGCGGCAGTAAAATTGATTGATGAGGGCAATACTATACCGTTTATTGCCAGATACCGGAAAGAAGCTACAGGAGCGCTGAATGACGAGGTGCTGAGAAATCTGGATGAAAGGCTTCGCTACTTAAGAAATCTGGAAGAGAAGAAAGAGCAGGTTTTGACTTCCATTCGGGAGCAGGAGAAGCTGACACCAGAACTGGAGCGTCAGATTCTGGAAGCCGCCACCTTGGTTGCCGTAGAAGATCTGTACCGTCCTTACCGTCCGAAGAGAAGAACCAGAGCCACCATTGCTCAGGAGAAAGGCCTGGGGCCTTTGGCGGATGTGATTATGCTTCAGATGGCAAAGGAACCTCTTGAGAGCGCGGCCAGAGAGTATGTGTCGGAGGAAAAGGGAGTGGCTACGGTGCAGGAGGCTATTGCCGGTGCAGGGGATATTCTGGCGGAGAGGATTTCCGATGAGGCGAAGTACCGTACCTATATCAGAAACCTTACTGTAAAACAGGGGACCATTCAGTCTTCGGCAAAGGATGAAAAGGCAGAATCCGTCTATGAGATGTATTACAGTTATGAGGAGACCATCAAAAAATCGGCAGGTCATCGGATCCTGGCACTGAACCGGGGAGAAAAAGAAAAGATTCTGACTGTAAAGATCGGGGCTCCTGAGGAAGAGATTCTCCGCTATTTGGAGAAGCAGGTAATTGTCAGGGAGAATCCCCATACCACACCGCTTTTAAAAGCTGTGGTGGAGGACAGTTATAAAAGGCTTATTGGTCCGGCCATTGAACGTGAGATTCGAAGCCAGCTGACAGAGACGGCAGAGGATGGAGCCATCAAGGTATTTGGAAAAAATCTGGAGCAGCTTCTTATGCAGCCGCCTATTACGGGAAAAGTGGTCCTTGGCTGGGATCCGGCTTTCCGCACCGGCTGTAAGCTGGCTGTAGTGGATGAGACGGGGAAAGTCCTGGACACGGTAGTAATCTATCCCACAGCGCCTCAGAATAAGGTGGCAGAAGCCAAGGAAGTTCTCAAGAAGTTAATCAAGAAGTATCATATCTCTCTGATTTCCGTAGGTAACGGAACGGCCTCCAGGGAATCGGAGCAGGTGATTGTAGAGCTGCTAAAAGAGATACCGGAACAGGTGCAGTACATTATCGTGAATGAGGCAGGGGCTTCCGTGTATTCCGCAAGCAAGCTGGCTACAGAAGAATTTCCCAATTTCGATGTGGGGCAGAGAAGTGCGGCGTCGATTGCAAGACGTCTTCAGGACCCGTTGGCAGAGCTGGTAAAGATTGATCCCAAATCCATCGGCGTGGGCCAGTACCAGCACGACATGAACCAAAAGCATCTTGGGGAGGCGCTCCAGGGTGTGGTGGAAGACTGCGTCAATAAAGTAGGCGTAGACGTGAATACGGCATCCGCTCCCCTGTTGGAATATGTGTCCGGCATCAATAAAGCTTTGGCTAAAAATATTGTAGCTTACCGGGAAGAGCACGGAGCATTCCAGAGCCGCAGTCAGCTTTTAAAGGTGGCCAAGCTGGGCCCCAAGGCTTATGAACAGTGTGCCGGATTTATGAGAATTCAGGGCGGAAAGAATCCTCTTGACGGAACCAGTGTTCATCCGGAAAGTTATGGGGCAGCCGGCACGCTTCTTGATAAGCTGGGGTACAAACCGGAGGAGATCAGTGCCGGAGGGCTAAAGGGAATCGGAAAAAAGATATCGGACTACCAAAAGATGGCAGGGGAACTGGGAATCGGTGAGATGACCTTAAAAGATATAGTGAAGGAACTGGAAAAACCGGCAAGAGACCCAAGAGATGAGATGCCCAAGCCGATTCTGCGGACGGATGTTTTAGAGATGAAAGACCTGACTCCAGGCATGGTTCTTAAAGGAACAGTGAGAAATGTCATTGACTTCGGAGCGTTTGTGGATATCGGTGTCCATCAGGACGGTTTGGTGCACATCTCCCAGATGACAGACCGGTTTATTAAACATCCCATGGAGGTTGTCAGTGTGGGAGATATCGTGGAAGTGAAGGTGCTCAGTGTGGATCTTTCCAAAAAACGGATTGCACTGACCATGAAAGGGTAGGTGAGAATATGGCTCAGGAACAGATATTTCGGTTTCATATTCAGACGGAGGCAAAAGATTTATGGAGGTTTTCCATGTATCATGCCAACAAAGGGTATCTGGGCATTTTTAATGTTCTGTTCACTTTGGCATCGCTGTATCTTCTGGTGAGCAAATGGAACAGTACAGGCACGGCTTACCGGCTTCTGCTTCTGGCATGTGTCCTCATGTTTACTGTGTGGCAGCCCGGTCTTCTGTTTCTTAAGGCTATGAAGCAGGCCGGTAATGAAAGGCTGAAGACGCCTGTGGATATGACCTTTACAAAAGACGGGTTTACAGTGGCGCAGAATGACCAGTCCATGGATGTGACCTGGGATCAGATCGGCAAAGTGGTGGGAATCAGGGGAGAGTATATCCTGTATATGGGACGGCTCCGCGCATATCTGCTTCCTGATCGGATTATGGGAGAAGAAAAGGAGCCTTTCTCCGCATTTTTGCGGGAAGTTCTGCCGAAAGAAAGGCTTAAGAGGGTATAGAGATGGTTTATGAGACGAGAAGTCCCAAGGAGACATTTGAACTGGGAGAACGATTGGGGCTTGAGGCCAGTCCGGGAATGATTTACTGCCTGGAAGGGGATCTGGGAGTGGGAAAGACCGTATTCACTCAGGGGTTTGCCAAAGGACTTGGAATTACGGATCCTGTAACCAGTCCTACCTTTACCATTGTGCAGCAATATGAAGAAGGGAGAATACCCCTTTATCATTTTGATGTGTACCGCATCGGCGATGTGGGGGAGATGGAGGAGATTGGATATGAGGATTGCTTTTACGGAGACGGAGTCTGTCTGATCGAGTGGCCGTCATTGATTGATGAGATTTTGCCGGAGACAGCGGTCTGGGTTTGCATTGAAAAGAATCTGGAACAGGGGTTTGACTACAGAAAGATAACCGTGGAGGAGAGACAAGGACCATGAAGATATTAGGAATCGAGAGCTCATCTCTGGTGGCTTCCGTGGCAGTGGTCACAGACGATGTTCTGACAGCAGAATATACGGTTAATTTTAAAAAGACTCATTCTCAGACCCTGCTTCCCATGATTGATCAGGTGGCGGATATGCTGGACCTGGATTTGAATACCTTAGATGCTGTGGCTGCGGCAGGAGGTCCGGGATCCTTTACAGGACTTCGGATCGGCTGCGCCACGGCAAAGGGGCTGGGCCTGGCTCTGAAAAAACCTCTGATCCATGTGCCTACTCTGGAAGCCATGGCTTATAATCTGTGGGGCAGCAGCGCTTTGGTCTGCCCGATTATGGATGCCAGACGAAATCAGGTCTATACGGGACTGTACCATGTGCGCCATGGTATTGAGGCAGTGAAGGAACAGTCTCCCATGGATATGAGGGAACTGGCGGATTATTTGAATGGCAGGGGGGAACCGGTTATCTTTCTGGGAGACGGCGTATCTGTATACCGGTCCTTGATTGAGGAAGAGATGAAGATACCTTATGAATTTGCGCCTGCCGCCAATAACCGTCAGAGAGGAGCGTCTGTGGCAGCCCTTGGAATGGAGTATTATAAAAAAGGGATGACCGTAGACGCGGCACAGTTTGCTCCTGACTACCTGCGCAAATCACAAGCGGAGCGGGAAAGGGAGGAAAAAGATGGTCAGGCGGATGTGTAAGGAAGATCTGGACGCCGTGGAAGAGATAGAACAGCTGTCATTTTCCGTTCCCTGGTCCAGGAGTATGCTGACCCAGGGGTTTTTAAGTGCTCTGGATCATTACCTGATTATTGAAAAAGAGGGGCAGCCGGCAGGCTACATTAACTTTCGATTTTTGGCAGGCGAGGGAGAAATTGAGCGAATTGCGGTTCATCCCCGGTTTCGGGGACAGGGCCTTGGCAGAAAATTGATGGAAGCAATGGAAGAATATGGGGAGAGCCGGGGGGTAACGGACTTTACGCTGGAAGTGCGCAGCAGCAACGAAAAGGCCATAAACTTGTATGAATCCTGCGGTTTTGTGAAAGAGGCTGTGCGGAAAGGTTATTACAGGCACCCTTCGGAGGATGCTATTATCATGTGGCGCCGCGGGATATGAAACATTTTCCACTTAAAAACCGAACAAAAAACAATTATAATGTAGGGGTATCCACTAAGACTGTGGGTAGCCCCTTTTTTGCTGTACGGCAAAAACCCTGGCAGGGCAGACATTGCGTTCTTAGGGAAAAGTGTGATCAAGAAAGGTGAGAATGAGATGAGAAAATACAAAAGTAACGGAGAACTGGAAACTGTAATCTGTAATTGCTGCGGAAAAAAGCTGGCAGTGAGAGACGGTATTGTACGGGAAGGGGGATTGGAGATAACACATACATGGGATTATTTCTCGGAGAAGGACGGAGAGATTCATAGGTTTGATCTTTGCGAAGAGTGTTATGATGAAGTGCTGAGAACATTTCGTATTCCTGTGGAGGTGGAAGAAACAAGGGAATTTTTATAGTTTTGGTTTGATATTTCAGGTGATATCTGATAGGATAAAGAAAGGTTGACAACAACCGGTAACGAAAATGACAGTAGATTGGAGACTTTATTATGTTGGATATTTGCCTGCTTGGAACAGGGGGCATGATGCCGCTGCCTTACAGGTGGCTTACATCCATGATGGCCCGCTGTGACGGCAGCAGCCTGTTGATTGACTGCGGGGAAGGAACTCAGATCGCTTTGAAAGAGAAGGGGTGGAGTCCCAAACCCATTGATATGATCTGTTTTACCCATTACCATGCTGACCATATCAGCGGCCTTCCCGGCCTTTTGCTGACTATGGGCAATGCGGAACGGACAGAACCCCTGACGCTGATAGGACCAAGAGGATTGGAACGGGTGGTGTCTGCCCTGCGTATGATTGCGCCGGAACTGCCTTTTGAACTTAAGTTTGTTGAGTTGACACAGCATCGGGAACATATGGAGTTTGGCCCTTATCAGATCGACGCGTACAGGGTAAATCACAATGTGGTATGTTACGGTTATGCCATATCCATTCCCCGCACCGGCCGTTTTGATGTGGAACGGGCGAAATCACGGAATATTCCTGTAAAGCTGTGGAGCCGTCTTCAGAAAGGGGAGACCATAGAGACAGAGGGAATTACTTATACGCCGGATATGGTACTGGGTCCTGCGCGCCGGGGACTTAAGGTGGTATACTGTACGGATACCAGACCGGTTCCGGTCATTGCAGAATATGCAAAAAACGCGGACCTGTTCATCTGCGAAGGAATGTACGGCGAAGACGGAAAGGAAGCCAAGGCCAGGGAATACAAACATATGACTTTCTATGAGGCGGCCAGACTGGCCAAAGAAGCCTGCCCGAAAGTCATGTGGCTGACCCATTACAGTCCTTCTCTTACAAGACCGGAAGAATATATGGACAAGGTGAGGGAGATCTTTCCAGCGGCTGTTGCAGCCAGGGACGGAAGAACAGCGGAGTTGGAGTTTGATGAGGAATAGATCATGAAGAAGAGCAGAACAGAAGAAGATGTTTATATCCTTGCTATTGAAAGTTCCTGTGACGAGACAGCGGCGGCAGTGGTGAAAAATGGTCGGGAGGTATTGTCCAATGTGATTTCTTCCCAGATTGCGCTCCATACTCTGTATGGAGGTGTGGTGCCGGAGATTGCTTCCAGGAAACATATTGAAAAGATAAATCAGGTTATTGAGGAAGCGTTGAAAGAGGCTCATATGACGTTGGAGGAGATGACAGCCATTGCTGTGACTTACGGGCCCGGACTTGTGGGAGCTTTGCTGGTAGGCGTGGCGGAAGCCAAGGCGATTGCTTATGCCGCGAAAAAGCCTTTGGTAGGCGTTCATCATATCGAAGGCCATGTGTCAGCCAATTTTATCGAGCACCCAGAGCTGGAACCTCCCTTTATCTGCCTGATTGTATCCGGCGGTCATACCCATCTGGTGGTGGTAAAAGATTATGGAGAGTTTGAGATACTGGGCCGTACCAGGGACGATGCCGCCGGGGAAGCTTTTGATAAAGTGGCAAGGGCAGTGGGACTTGGCTATCCCGGAGGACCGAAGGTGGATAAGGCGGCAAAAGAAGGGAATCCGAAAGCGATCCATTTCCCAAGGGCAAAGGTGGAAGGGGCACCCTATGATTTCAGCTTCAGCGGTTTGAAGTCAGCCGTGCTGAATTATATAAACCATGCTAATATGATGGGCGAGACTATCAATGTCCCCGATCTGACGGCCTCCTTTCAATATGCAGTAGTTGATGTTCTGGTGAGTCATACGGTGGAGGCAGCAAAGGAACTTGGATTTAGGAAGGTGGCCATTGCCGGCGGGGTGGCCTCCAATTCGGCGCTGCGGGCAGGTATGAAAAAAGCCTGCAAAAAAGCCGGTCTGGAGTTTTATTACCCATCGCCTGTTTTCTGCACGGATAATGCGGCCATGATTGGCACGGCAGGATATTATGAATATATAAACGGGGCCAGAAGCGGATGGGACTTGAACGCAGTGCCCAATCTGAAACTGGGGGAACGGTGATGTCTGTGGCGAAAACACGAAAAGTGGCAGCGATTGTGCTGGCAGCAGGAAAAGGCAGCAGAATGGGGACTTCCGTACAGAAGCAGTATTTAAATTTAGGCGGACGTCCTCTCCTGTGCTATGCCCTGGAAGCCTTTGAGCATAGCCCTGTGGATCAGGTAATATTGGTTACAGGGGCAGGGGAAGAAGAATACTGCCGACAGGAGATCGTGGAACGTTATGGTTACTCCAAAGTGGCAGCCATCGTCTGCGGCGGAAAAGAACGGTATCATTCGGTTTATGAAGGTCTGAAAGCAGTTCATGAATGTGAGGACGTGCTGATTCATGACGGCGCCAGGCCTTGTGTTACAGAGGAGATCATCTGCGCGGCCATGGAAGGGGCGGTAAGACATAAAGCTTGTGTAATCGGGATGCCGGTGAAGGACACGATTAAAATGGCGGATGATAACGAGGATGCCTCCTGCACACCGGACCGCAGTCATCTTTGGCTGATTCAGACTCCCCAGGCGTTTTCCTATGAACTGGTGAGAACAGCCTACGACAAATTGTTTGCGAATCCTCCTGTCGGTCAGAATATAACAGATGACGCTATGGTGGTGGAACTTATGACACGGCAGAAGGTTCATCTTGTGAGGGGAAGTTATGAAAACATTAAAGTCACGACTCCGGAAGATATGGAAGTTGCAGAGATATTTTTGAGGAGGGAAGGGAAAGCGTTACTGTCCAGGTAGGTCTGCGTGCTTGCTGCGCTGACCGTATGATAATTTAGGCTGGCAAATAAGTAAGTCTGTCTCAGGGGCAGAAAAAAAGTAAAAAATACATGAGTAGAAAAAATGAGTAGAAAAAAGTAAAAAATAGTTGACATATGGAAATTTTAGTGGTAATATAATCAGGCTGTCGCAAAAGATCAGAGACAGCAGCAAGGCCAAAAAGTTGTGGATATAAAAACCTTGAAAAAAATAAAAAAGTGCTTGACAAATTATGGAATGTACTGTAGAATTGAAAAGCACGTTTGGAGAGGTATCGAAGTGGCCATAACGAGGCGGTCTTGAAAACCGTTTGTCCGAAAGGGCGCGTGGGTTCGAATCCCACCCTCTCCGTTTGGAATAATATAAGAATAAATATTTAGGCATTGGTATGAGCAGAAGTACCCAAGTGGCTGAAGGGGCTCCCCTGGAAAGGGAGTAGGTCGTTAGTAGCGGCGCGAGGGTTCAAATCCCTCCTTCTGCGTTAGCTTTCTTAAGGAAAGCGGCGGACCTTGATAATCAAAGATTGAACAGTATGTAAGACCCTGAAAATTCCAAAAGAAAAGGCTTTATTGGAAGGCCTTGAATTTGAGAAAATTCAG
>CAJSZV010000014.1 GCA_910574345.1 Clostridiaceae bacterium
TTATATTAAGCAATATATTTGGCTGACCACAATATATAGTGGTGGCTCTCAAGCTTTTAAATACACTGGATTCGGGTGGCTCTCAAGCTTTAAATTAGTGGCTCCCAAGCTTTAGAATAATCATGTAAGCGACAGTGCCATGGCTCCTGCCAGTAACATTGATAATACCTTGCGCATAAATGTACCTCCCTTTGATTTTTTGGTTTTTTGTTGGTTGTTTGAATTATACCACATATTTATGTGGTTTTCAATTGGTTTTTTGTTGATTTTTGTTGATTTAATTTTTTTCTTGAAATTTCTCGTTAATATATTCCACAATTTTCCAACAAAAAAGGCCATGGCTTTTTAACATTGCCATGACCTGATATGGTCCCGTATGACTGAATTCCCCAATCGTCCTTATATCTGCTTTCCGCATAGATTTGTCTTCCCGTCTGCGTCCACTGCTCTTCGTATGTCTGCCGCTGTGACTGCACTGTCACTCTGACTGCACCTGTCGCTTTGCCTGAGCATGCTCCCCTGCCTGGGTCTGCCGCTTTGCCTGGGTTTGCTCCCCTGTCTGGGTCTGTCCCTCACACTCCATGTATTCTATGTGCTCCCCCTGAAAAAAAGCCCTCCACTCGTCATCCAGCTTCCGGTCCGTGATCACGCAGTTGATATCCTCAAAACCGCAGGTCTGGATAAACACGGATCTGCCGAACTTGGAATAGTCGGCCAGAAGGCAGATAAACTCGGAGCTGTTCACAATGTTCCTGCGCATGTCCGCCACCATCTCCTCCGCATCGCTTAGGCCGTGGCGGATATCCAGGGTGCGGCAGGACAAAAAGGCCTTGTCCAAACGGTAGCGCTTTAAGCTTCTCACCGCCTCCAGCCCGAAAAATCCCTGGCTGACGATGTCGAAATTGCCGCCTAAGGTCACCAGCCTGATATTGGCCGACTCTGACAGCCGGTTCATCACTGGAAGGGAGTTGGTCATCACCGTCAGAGGCAGGTGCGCGATCTCCTCACACATCTCGTAGACCGTGGTGGAATGGTCCAGGAAGATACAGTCATTAGGCTTTACAAACCCCGCCGCCCGCTTGGCCATCCGCCGCTTGCTCTCCAGCATAAGGCCTGACTTGATCCTCTGAGAGACCACTGTCCCCTTCCGGGGTGCTAAGGTAGCTCCCCCGTAGGACTTCTTCAAAAATCCCTCGTCGCTCAGCATGTCAAAGTCTCTCCGTATGGTCTCCGTGCTCACCTGAAACAAGGCGGCGATCTCCGCCACCGTTACACTCTTCTTCTCCAACAATATGGTTCTGATCCGTTCTCTTCTCTCCGCAGAAATCAACCTTGTCTCTTCCTCCATATATTTCTGTAAGGTATGGTTTTACCGCTGCTTTTGCGGCAAAACTTCTATTCCATTCTCAATTTTCTCAATTGTATATGGAGTCTCCGAGACTGCTTAAGATCCGCCTCTTCCTCCCGACCATTTCCTCCACTCTCTCCATATACTGCCCCACATCCTTCACATTCTCCGCCCGCTCGATCCGGTTCTCCTCCCGGTACAGCACCTTGGTAGTGGTCCCGGCGCCGCAGGCCATGATGGTCTGCTGTTCCTCCATAATCAGTATATTATAAAGACATGCCTTCCCCGGCCGGGCATAACCCACATTCTCAAAATTCCCCGCCATATTCTTCTGGCGGTAAAGATAATAAGGCTCCATCCCCATATCCGCCGCGTACTTAGCGGTTAAGTCGATCATCTCCTGAGTCCCCACAATCTTTAAGTCCTTGTACACTTCCTTCATGGTATTCAGTCTGGCCGCCCGCTTGACAGCCAGGGAATGAACCGTAATGCTGTCAGGAGCCAGGGCCCGAATCTGCTCCATGGTATCCCTTACATCCTCCATATCTTCCTGGGGAAGTCCCACAATCAGGTCCATGTTAATATTATCAAAGCCCATATCCCTGGCCATAAGGAAGCAGTTCTTTACCATATCCACCGTATGGCGGCGTCCGATTAAGTCAAGGGTTCTCTGCTGCATGGTCTGGGGGTTGATGGAGATTCTGGTGACACCATGATTTTTAAGGGTCATAAGCTTCTCCCTTGTAATGCTGTCCGGCCTGCCTGCCTCCACGGTCAGTTCCTTTATATGGCTTAAATCAAAGAGTTCTTCCAACTTGCTCAAAAGCTGATCCAGTTCTTCTGCTGAAAGAGAAGTAGGCGTACCGCCTCCAAAGTATACACTGTCCAGAGTTTTCCCCTTTATTTGATCTGCCACTGCCCCCATCTCATGATACAGGGCTTCCAGATAAAGACCCGTACGCTCTTTCCATTTTTCTATAGGATAGGAGGTAAAGGAACAATACAGACAGGTGGTAGGACAGAAAGGAATTCCTATGTACAGACTGCATCCGTTCTCATAGTCCATGGCACCAAGGAGCTCTCTTTCATAAAGGGCAGTCTTAATAGCCAGCTCAATTTTCTGATGGCTGGTGTAGTAAGTCCTCTTCATATAGGAAGCAATCTCGCTCTGGCTCATTCCTTCTCCCAGCTTTGTCATGACAATCTTGGTGGGGCGAATGCCTGTCAGGGTTCCCCATGGAAGAAGCCTTCCTGTCCGAAGCACCAGAAGAGCATAAAGTCTCCCTTTAATCCGGCTTTTTGTCTCCGTGCGGTTATCATAATCCACCTTAATGGGTTCCTCCGCATGAGCCAGTTCCTCTTCCACCCCTTCATCCAAATCCGGAGGAAGCTCTGGAAAGTCCTGCTGTCTGTGGCTGATTATTTTCAGAGAAAACCATTCCCGCCCTTTATCTATGATGCCCTCCACCGAGAATTCTGTGTCCGGCGACGGTTCATACGCAAATGTCTCTCCGGGATAAAAGGCCATAAGAAGTTCCCGGATATCCTGCTCATAAGCTCTGTCATTTAACAAAATCTCTATCATATGCTGTCCTATCGCCTGCTGCGGCAGATTACATTGTATGTTTTCTCGTGCTCTATGGTTGTATCCTGGTCATGACCCGGATACACTTTTGTGTTCTCAGGAAGAGGGAAAAGCTTCCTGGTCACCGACTCAATAATATCCATGGGACTGGCTGTAGGAAGATCGGTCCTTCCCACAGACTCCCGAAACAGCGTGTCGCCGCTGAAGAGCACACCTTCTTCCTCCACATAAAAGCACATGCTTCCAGCCGTATGCCCCGGAGTATGGAGAGCTTTCCATAAGGTTCCTATAAGCTTCACTGCCTCGCCGTCCCGAAGCCATCTGTCTGCTGTGAGAGACACCGCCTCTCCAAAGGATGCGCTTAAATTCATATCCGGCTCTTCTAAGAGAGCCATTTCCTTTTCGCCGGCCAGAATGGGAATATGGAATGCCCGTCTCACATCCTCCGCAGCCAGAATATGGTCAAAATGGCCGTGGGTCAGCAGGATGGCCTCCGGCCTTACCCGTAACTCCCGGCATTTGTTAAGAATAAAAGGCGCATTGTCCCCCGGATCAATGATCACACCGGGCCTCAATTCTTCTGCATCCTCCTCCTGCTGCGTTCGGTATACAATATAACAATTGGTGCTGACCATTCCCAGCACACAGCTTCTGATTATAAAATCATTCATATATTTCCCTCCTTTGTGAGTCAACAACCCCGCTGCAAACAACGGGGCATCAAACTTGCAGCGCTGCAGAGCAGCGGGGCATTTGACCCTGCAGGCAGTCGCCAAGGTCAAGCCGGCTTGACCTTAGCTCGTTGCCTTCGCGAGAATAAAGAGAGAAAGCAGTTTACCCTGCTGTTCTCTCTATATCCAACACGCCTTCAATCTGTCTTAACTTGTCTGTTACCCTGGTCAGTTCTTCCTTGCCCCGGATATCGAATGTCATAATAATAGTAGCCTTCCCCTGTTTGCTGGTACGCACATTCATAGAGGTAATATCAATCTGACGCTCTGTAAATACCTTGGAGATATCCACAAACATGCCGATTCGATTGTTGGCATAGATCTGGATCTCTGTGGAATACTTCTCCTTATTCTCCTCTCCCTCAGGCTGCTGCCATTCTGCGTCAATAAGCCGGACCCTTTCCGCTTCGGGAAGATTGATCACATTGATGCAGTCCGTTCTGTGAATGGATACTCCTCTGCCTCTGGTGACAAATCCCACAATCTCGTCACCGGGCACCGGGCTGCAGCATCTGGAAAACCGAACAGCCACGTCATGGATTCCCTTCACTACGATGCCGCTTTTGGACTTTTTCGCTGCCGGAACCTTGCTGGTCATCTCTTCAATGCCGTCCAGGATATTCGTATCCGTCACTTCCCGCTTCATTTTCTTGTCACGGGCCTCCAACATCTTGTTGATAACCTGGCCTTCCTTTAGCCCCCCGTGGCCGATGGACGCCAGCACGGAATCCCAATCCTTAAAGGCATAGCGCTTCATAACCTTTTCCATATATTCAGGCTTATTAAGCTCCGGATAATTGATGCCTTTGGCCTTGCAGTACCGGTCTATCAGATCCTTTCCCCGAAGAATGTTGTCTTCTTTTAATTCCGTCTTGAACCATTGGTTAATCTTGTTCTTGGCCTGGGTGCTTTTTACCAGCTTCAGCCAGTCCCGGCTTGGTCCTTTGGAATTCTGGGAAGTGATAACCTCAATTCTGTCCCCGTTCTGGATGACATAATCAATATTCACCAGCTTTCCGTTAACTCTGGCGCCAACCATCTTATTGCCTACAGCGCTGTGAATCGAGTAAGCAAAATCAATGGGGGTGGAACCGCTTGGAAGAGCCTTCACATCACCTGTGGGAGTAAAACAATATACACTGTCGGAAAACAGATCCAGATCGCTTTTAATCAGACTTAAAAATTCTTTGTTGTCCGACATATCCCGCTGCCATTCCAAAATCTGTCTCAGCCAGCTGAGCTTTGCTTCCTCGTCTCCCGCCGCCACCTGGCCGCTGCCGCTCTCCTTATACTTCCAATGGGCGGCAATGCCATATTCGGCAGTACGGTGCATCTCATAAGTCCGAATCTGGATCTCAAAAGGCTGACCGTTGCTGCCAATCAGGGTAGTATGAAGGGACTGATACATGTTGGGCTTGGGCATGGCGATATAATCCTTAAATCTGCCGGGAATGGGCTTATACAATTCATGGATGACTCCCAGGGCCCCATAACAGTCTTTCACTGTCTCCACAATAATCCTTACCGCAAACACATCATAGATCTGCTCCAGAGTCTTATCCTGCTTCACCATCTTCTTGTATATGCTGAAGAAGTGCTTCACCCGGCCCTCTACAGACGACTCAATCCCTGCGTCCGCCATGTGATGTTTTACTTCCTCCACAATATCGTTGACAAATGCTCTCCTGGCAGCTTTGCTCAGAGCGATCTTCTCTGACAAGTCATGGTACACTTCAGGTTTTAAATATTTCAGGGACAAATCGTCCAGTTCTACTTTAATCTTGGAGATGCCAAGCCTGTGGGCAATGGGAGCATAGATATCCATGGTCTCCCTTGCCTTCTCCCTCTGCTTCTCCGGCTTCATATACTGCAAAGTTCTCATATTGTGGAGCCGGTCCGCCAGCTTAATAAGGATTACTCTGATATCCTTTGCCATGGCAAGAAACATCTTTCTGAGATTCTCCGCCTGAATCTCCACCTTGTCCATAGACCAGGATAACTGGGTCAGCTTTGTAACACCGTCTACTAAAAGAGCCACTTCAGGACCGAATTCCTTTGTGATCTCGTCCAGAGTCATCACCGTATCTTCCACCACGTCATGGAGTATTCCCGCAATAATGCTTTCCTTATCAAGCTCTAAGTCCGCCAGTATAATGGCGACGCAAAGAGGGTGAATAATATAGGGTTCACCCGATTTCCTCTTCTGATCCTTGTGTGCTTCTCTGGCAATGATATATGCCTTCTCCACCATAGTAATATCATCGGAGGGATGATACTTGTAGATGCTGCGGATCAGATCTTTATATAAAACTTCCTGACTGGTAAAGGAAGCCGGTGCTTCCAGTTCCTGCTCCAGTCTTTCGTCAATATAGTCTTGTGCCATGGAATCACCTTCTTAAGTGCGTAATTATTTAATCATTATAAGTTTTCTTATGGGAAAATGCAAGAAAAACCTGGCGTTTTTCTTAATATGCCAAATTTTCTCTCCCCCTTTTCTCTGGCCCGTGGTATACTGAAAGCATAAAATTTTTAACCATAAGGAGCAGATTCCCATGCATTTTATTAACCGTAATAATCCCTGCTGGTGCGGCAGCGGACTAAAGTATAAAAAATGCCACTATGACTTTGACCAGAAAATAGCACAGTATAGACATCAGGGCCATATAGTTCCTTCCCGTGACATGATCAAAACCCCGGCCCAGATTGAGGCTGTCCGAGAGAGCGCCAAAGTCAATATCGCAGTGCTGGATTACATTGCCGAGCGTATAAAGGAAGGCGTCACCACAGAAGAGATCGACCGCTGGGTCTATGAACAAACCACGAGATACCACGCCATCCCCGCCCCTCTTCATTTTGAAGGATTCCCCAAAAGCGTCTGTACTTCCATCAATGAAGTCGTATGCCACGGCATTCCGTCGCCTGATGTGGTACTGAAAGACGGGGATATTGTAAATGTTGACTGTTCCACCAATTTAAACGGATATTATTCCGATTCCTCACGAATGTTCTGTATCGGCAATGTATCTCCGGAAAAGAAAAAACTGGTTGAAGTGACTAAAGAGTGTATGGAACTGGGGCTTAAGGAGGTTCGCCCATGGGGTTTTATGGGGGATATGAGCCAGGCCATCAACGACCACGCCAGAGCCCATGGATACCGGGTAGTAAAAGATATCGGAGGACACGGAGTGGGGCTTGAATTCCATGAGGACCCATGGGTCAGCTATGTGGCGCCCAAAGGAACCGAGATGCTTATGGTTCCCGGCATGATGTTCACCATTGAACCTATGATTAACATGGGGACTGATGAGGTCTTCGTCGACGAGGAGGACGACTGGACTGTGTTTACAGATGACGGAAAGCCTTCAGCCCAGTGGGAGATCCAGGTTTTGGTGACAGAAGACGGACATGAAGTCATTGCGTATTAACGGAAAAAGGACTGCCCAGACGACAGTCCTTTTTGTTATTGTATGGCTTTCTTTTTCCATCTTCCCAGCCGGTAACAGATCATGGTAATGGCTGCTCCCAGTATCCAGGAGATCAGAAGGGAAACCCAGATGCACTCATATCTTCCCTGAGGAAGCTCATGGGTTCTTGTGGCAGCGGCTATCCCATAGGCCAGAGGCACACGGATGGCAACTGTGGTAATCATGGAGATCCACATGGGAGTCATAGTATCTCCGGCTCCGCGCATCACGCCTGACAGGCTCTGGGTTATGGCCATGGCAATATATCCCACTGCCAGAATCCCCATCATATTGGCGCTTAAGACTACCAGCTCCGCAGTATTGGTAAAGATCGCCATAAGATGCCGGCCAAGCAAAAGTATCATTCCCGTAATGACGGCAGAGGTTCCCACAGCAATAAAAGTCCCCTGCTTTGCCCCCTGTTTTACCCGGTCAAGTTTCCTGGCCCCCACATTTTGGCCTGCATAGGTAGTCATGGCTGTACCGAAGGAAAAATTGGGCATCATGGCAAATCCGTCCACCCTCATAATAATCACATTGGCAGCAATGACCATTTCTCCAAAGCTGTTGGTCAAAGACTGCACCACTACCATGGCCAGGGAAAAGATAGCCTGAGTAACGCCGGAGGGAAGCCCCAGACGCAGAACCATGGCAAGATTCTCCTTGTTGGGTTTCAGATACCTGAATTTCAGATCAAAAAGATCGGTCATCTTCCGCAGTTTGAATACGCAGAGGATGGCGGATATCATCTGGGCAATCACCGTGGCCAGGGCCACACCGGCTACTCCCAGGTTAAGTCCTGCCACAAACCATATATCCAGAATAATATTGATTACCGTAGCCACCAAGAGATAAATAAGGGCCGACAGAGAATCCCCCAGCCCCCGCAAAATACCGCACAAAATATTATAATAAGCCGATCCTGAGATGCCCATAAGCCAGATAAACAGGTAGGCAGCGCACCAGTCCATAATGCTGTCCGGCGTATTCAGAAGGCGGAGCACAGGCCTTATGATCATGGACACAAAGACCATGAGAAATAGGGAAGCCGCGGCTGTAAGTGTAATGGAACTCCCCACGGTTCGTGACAGATTCTCCCGGTCCTTAGAGCCGTAATACTGGGACACCATAATACTTGCCCCCATAGCAATTCCCACAAACAGCACCAGAATCAGATTCAGCATGGGGCTGGCGCTTCCCACAGCAGCCAGGGCATTATCCCCTACATATTTTCCCACTACAATACTGTCCACCGTATTATATAGCTGTTGGGCGATATTGCCGATAAGCATGGGGATGGTAAATGCAATGATCTTCTCCCATGGCCTGCCCTCCGTCATATCAACCTGCGCAAACAGCTGTTTTATCTTTGTCAGCATAGATTCTCCTCTTTTTGATTAGTTTCCATCTTCACGCATGGTTTGGAAAATATCTTTTAATTCCTGTAATCCCTTATTATCCGGAGATTCTTCTAATGCTCTTTCAATCTGCGCCAAAGTGAGACGGACAAAACCTTGAAACTGCTTATTTGTCATTCCCATATTATCACCTCTTTTCTATCCTGCCACATCACAATCAGCTGCTTATCTATATTATAATGGAGAATGAAAAAGATGTAAAGTTATTATGTTTCCGACAATAAAAAATCCCCCTCTCACTCACTCATCAGTCTCTCAAGCTTTTCCTCCGCTCCCACCCTGTTCTCAAAAAATACTGCCAGCTGGTCAACAGGCCCTTCTGTCATGGGAATCATCACCATGTCCTCTTCCTTTTCAATGACGCCCGCTACAATAAACCGCTCCTGTCCCACCTTGACGCACTCACCTGCCACTTGTGTACTTCCGAACAGGTGACTGGCCAGGCCGCTGCACAGGACACAGTAATCTCCATCCACATCCAGACCATAGCGCCCGCAGAGAATGTCCGCCTTTTCCACCAGCTCCATGGAGCCATATACAGACACCACCTTTGTCGTTCTCCTTCTTCCTGTACTGACGGAACAGACAATCTGCTGTTCGTCCACTCTCCAGCCGGCCATGTTGACAATGCCTAAGTAACCCTCCTCCTCTCTTTCCTCCCACCTCTTCATGGTTCCGGCCTCCACTCTTTTGCCCCTGCAGTCAGCCTCCATACGGCAGGGCATACGGAACATGTAGTTCCAGTACACCATTCCTCCTATAACCATAACTGCCGCTGCCAGCAGGATTCCTGCCAGGCCCTGGACCGCACTTCTCCTTTTCCTGTTCATCTTCCTCTCCCATTGCCATGACCTAAAATTCTGACACGGGCCGCACTCTGGCGCCCTCCCATATTCCTTTGTTTTCGCCGACAATCACACGATCACTGTCAAAAATGGATCCCTCCACGGCTGCCTCCTGATTTCCCTGGTACAGCACCTGCACTTCCACCCGCTCTGCCCGGAACTCTTCTCCCAAGATCGTTGACACCGGCCTGGCTACCAGACAGTAATACCCTTTCATGTCCTTCCTGAGCCCTTCTAATGGGATCACTTTGTCAAATACATCGGACTGCCTGCTGCATGAATAGGAGGTGACAGTACCAAGAAGCCACTGGGAACTTTCCAGATCTGCCTGGAAGATTCCCTCTGTCTCCCCCAGAAGATTCATCCGTGCGATTTTTGCCTCCTGGATCTTCTGAGTTCCCGGAACGGCGATCTCGATCATATCCCCTATGGACAATTCCTGGTCTTCCTTTATAAATCTGCCCTCAAACTGGGTATTGCCTGCTGTCAGAGACAAAAGCTCCCCTCCTGTAGTTTCCTTTCCTTCTATAAGTTCCATATCCGCCACCACTCCAGGCAACGATGTCCTTACGGCGCCTCCTGACTCATCAAGTTCTGTGATTGTTCCAAGTTCCTTTTCCTTTTCCTTCCGGTTTAACTCCAGTTCCCTTATGGTAAGCCGGGAGATTCTAACCTGCTGTTCCCTGGCGGATTCCTGGGCTGCATCCTGTTTGCGGGCCCCCTCCGCCTGCCACCGGACTTTCTCCACAGCCTTGTTCAAAGCCTCCAACTCCTTCTCGGCCGCTTTCATCCGTTCATTTTCCTGTTTCACAGCCTCCTCATAACTTTCCCTTCTGGCCTCCTGGACACTGGTCTGTCCCAGGCGAATCCGATCCTCCTGATATTCCAGAAAATCCAGTTGGGATCTGGCGCTTCTGATCTGATCTTCCCAGGAATCTTTCATATCGCTCAAATCTTTTCTGGCTCTTCTCAGCTGCTTTTCCAATTGTCCTCTGCCTTCCTTATCCTCCTCGGAAAGACCATTCAATTGCTCCTCCAGATCCTCTATCTTCCACTCCTGCTCCTTCAAAGCCGCCTCTCTTGAATTTCTCACGGTATCCAGCTGTTCACTGGCTGTCTCCCAGTCTTTCTCCTGCTGATGCCACAACTCTTCTTCCGCCAGGTTAAGCTCCCTCTCGTATTTTTCTTCCAGGCGTCTCAATTCCTCTGCGTGGTCTGCAGCTATTTCCTGAAATTTCGCCTGTCCTTCCTCCAATTCTCTCTGTGCCAGCCCCAGTTCCCAGAGAGCGGTCTCCGTCTGGGTAAGGCCATCATAATTTTCCTGGGATATCTGCTCCTTCTCTATGTTTAAGTCAATCTGTTCCAGTTCCTTCTCAAGTTCCTCTTTTCTCTCAAGAACGGACTCCGAATCATACCAAAACAAAATATCCCCCTCCTTTACCTGGCTTCCCGGTATCACCATAACCTGCCTTATCATCAGTCCGGGCTCAATATGGCAGAACTCCTTTTCCTTTACCTTGACGGTTCCAGTTCCTTCAATATACGTTTCCACCGTTTTCCGCTTTGCCGTGGCGGTTATCACCTTCGGCACTGTCACACTGTCATAGACTCTGGAAATCGCGGTGCATAGGATCATAAAAAGGAAAAAACCGGCCAAAAGATATCTCTTCATTTACTCAGTCACCTCAACTCACTGTTTCACGCCTGACGCCGCCACTCCCTGTTCCAATTCCTCCTGGCAGTTTAAGTAAATAAGCACCGGCAGAAGACAGGTAATCAACGCCGCCGCAAATGCCACCGACGCCTTATCCTTTGCGATATCAGGCAGGTACAGAGCAATGGGCCACAGATTCTTGTCTTTCAGGTAAGTAACCGGCTGTTCCAGAGCATTCCAGCCGTCAAGAAAGCCAAGCATCAAAGCCGTGGCAATGCCCGGATATCCCAGAGGCAGGCCCACATGGAAAAATGTATAAAATTCCCCGGCCCCGTCCAGATAAGCGGCTTCCACCAGGGCATCAGGTATGGTCTCAAAAGATTTTGTCATAATAAAGACCGGAAGTGTGGACCAGATTCCCGGCAGAATCAGGGACCAGTGGGAATTCAAAATTCCCATTCCGTCAAGAACAAGATAGTTGGACACCTGGGTCACCTGGAAGGGCAGTATCATGAGAATGACATAGATTCCAAACAGAAGCCTTTTTCCGGGAAAACGGAATCTGGCAAATGCCCATGCAGCCGGAGCGGCTGCCAGAAATTGACCTGCAGCCATGGGAATCACCTGAATACAGGCATTCCAGAACATGACAAAGAACCCCGGAGAGCGGATCAGCAATTCCCCAAGGGAGTCCCCTGACGGGTAGGAAGGAATCAAAGCGGCCCTCACTCTGTCCCTGCCCAGCCCCAAGGGGGACAGATAACGCCAATACAGCTCGTCTTCCGGCATCAGGGCCCCGGCTCCCATGATGAGGAGAGGTACCCATATCAGAAAACAGGCTCCATACAAAAGGATGGTGTGAAAGACATGTCTCTTTTTCATGCTTTTCCCTTTCTCCATATCCAAAGAACGGCTGTGGGCAGAAGAAATGCTGCAGTTACCATCACGGCTGCCGCAGTCATCTTCTGTATGTCCAGATTCAGGAACCAGTGGGCAAACAAGTGAGGAATCATATAAATGGAGGAATCCGGGTAGGATCCTGCCAAAAGGTAAGCCTCCCTGTACACCCGAAAGGAATTGACCACGGACAGAATACCCGTCAGACAGAAGGTTCCATGGAGCTGGGGAAGGGTGATATACCGCAGCTGTGCCAAACTCCCTGCCCCGTCCATCCTGGCCGCCTCATAGAGCTCTCCCGGAATTGTGCCAAGACCGGCCAGCCACAGAATCATATCATATCCCGTATGTTTCCACAGATACGTCATAAGCAGCATGGGAAACGCATATCCGGAAAATGCCCAGTCGATTTCCCACCTCTGTCCTGTAATCCCGGACAAAAATTGATTAAACACTCCCTCAGGACAAAGAAATATCTTCCAGACCAGCACCATGCTGGCGGCAGGGACAGCCATAGGCAGAACCATGGTAGTTCTGATCACCCCATAGCCGCCGCCCCCTTTTGCCATTCCTGACAGAATCAGGGCCAGCCCCAGGGAAACCGCCATTAACGCAGGGATACAGACTGCCAGGAAATGCAGAGTATTGCCTGCCGCCAGCCGGAATGCCTCATTGTTCCACACCGCCCGGTAATTGTCCCATCCCAAAAATGTCGTGCCCATGGCGTTTAAAAACGACCGTCTCACCACATCTAAAAAAGGAATTCCCATAAACACCATGACTCCGGAAAGGCTTGGCGCCAGAAACAGCCAGGGAATCATTTTCTTTCTCATAGGCTACTCCGCCAGGTAGATGGATAGCTTTCTTAAGATTCCCTCCGCCGCCTGTTCCACAGACTCTTTGCCGTCAAAATAGTTTTGAGAGCCTTCTGTGACCATATTCATCACGGTTTCATCCAACATCACAGGAACAGTCAGCCCGTCCATCATAGCCGCTACCTCTCTCCTTACTTCCAGGGAAGGATAAGGGGCGCTGATATGATAACCGTCTCCCCAGCCCACTCCCTCGGAATAAGGTCTGTCCGTCTCCACTATGGTTTCCAGGGCCTTTTTGTTCACCGGCAGCCCGTCATAGAGTTCTTCCCGCTGGACCTCATAGGACAAAAGACAGCGGATAAACTCTTTTGCCATATCCGCATTTGCCGTGGAACGATTGATTCCCGCTATAGAAGAAGGTATATAGATGTCCCCTGCCGCTGCCATCTTGCTTTCCGGATTTCGATTCCTCACTTCCGCCGGAATAAGAAGACTCGTATATCCGTCCATGAATTCCACGCCGCTGTCGCTCCTTCCTGCGTCATAGAGGACGGACCGCCCTGTAATTCCTGTAGGCGCCACATGGTTGGACACCCAGTTTACTTCCATCTCATCCTGGGAGAACACGGTTTTGCTTCCTCCGGCATCTCCCAAAGTCTTTACGGACTCCAGATACCTTATGAGCGTATCCCTGTCCGCCATGCCTTTTCCTTCCGCAAACAGTTCTTTGTACTGCAATGTAGCCACAAGCCGCAAAAGGTTTCCATAGTTGTCTGTTGGTATTAAGGGTTTCTCCCCCTGGTAGTCTGTCATGTCCTTTAGGCTGGAATATGCCGAAACAGCCTTTTCTCCGCCCAGTATCAGAGGAAATCCCATTCTCGTCGGCAGCATATGGACAGAACCGTCTTCTTCCTTAAATCCCTCCAGAATATTGTTGAACATATCACCGGAACTTTCCAATTCTGCTGCTATATCCTTAAGATCTAAGAGAACGCCTTTTTCTATATAGGAAGCTGCGGGAAGCCCGTCCAGAATCAGGATATCCGCGCCCTTGCCGCTTAAGAGTTCCGTATTCAGCCCCTGTATCATCTCTTCCGTCACGCTCTGGCCGTCTTCTGCCGCTGTGCGCACCTCTACCCATATATCCGGATGTTCGCTCTGAAACTGGGAAGCTGCCTGCCTTACAGTGGAATGATCTTCCAGACTGTATACTGTCAGAACCGACGGCGGAACCGCTGCCATGTCCGGGTCATATTCATAATGGCATATCTGGATACCTTTTCCCAAGTCGCCGGCATACACTCCGTAGAAATCTCCCTCATCCCCTTCCAGGAAGCCTCTCATACTCAGGCTGCGCATCCCCATACGGTTTAAGTTGCCGTCTATGAGGACCTCCCACATAGTCCCTCCCCGGTTCACATGGGACAGCCCCACTTCCGTGGCCAGGTAGATCCCGCCCTCACCGTCTCCAAACAGTATTTCAGCGCCGTCTCTGCCGCCTTTCACCTCGTCACAGACTATGGTTTCCATTATCTTTCCTGTCTTTCTGTCATATCTCACTACGCTGCCGTCCAGGAATGTCACAAACTCCCCGCCTTCGCAGAATCCTCTGGAATCCCTGTCATAGCCGGAGAAATCTCTTGTCATGGCTGTAAGCCTTTTCCCGGTCGAATCATAGATGTCTGCTTCGCTGTAGTCGTAAAGCAGGAAATTCCCATCATCAAGCACCTGGAATTTCGGCGGGGTCATGCCGTAAGTACTCCCCTCCCGGGGGGCAAACACCTCTTCTAAAAGCTTTGTCGCACTTCCGTCCTCTTCCAGTCTCAGAAGATGATAACGGTAATCCTCCTTATCAACGCCTCCGATATAATAGGCTCCGTCAGAACCGTACTCCACACAGAACAGTTCCAAACGATGCTCCGCCGCCGCTGCAGTTCCCTGCCAGTCCTCCGTCTTTGTCCAGGTCCCGTCCTCATACACATACTGATAAACCGCTGTGTCATTGCCTTGGGAATCCTTTTCTGTTGTATACAGTTCCAGTCTTCCCCCCTCGCCTTTCAAGAATTGAAGGACGAATTGATCTTCCGCTTCCCCCGGCAAGTCCACTAAGGTCTCCCTGTACCGCCCTTTGGCCTCCTGCTCCTTTGAACCCTCTTTGGCCTCCTGGCCGTTCTTCTCCTTTCCTGTCTCGCTCTCCCGGCTCGCCTGGGCTGTATGATTCTCTGTACCTTTGCCGCCTAGCTGGCAGCCGCCAAGGAGACTTGCCATAAGTCCTGCCACAGCCAGCCACGCTCCATATTTTTTCAATATTCCTTTCATAATGACCTCCTTCTGATTATTAATTCTATCATAGCAATTCTTTCTCTAAAAAAACTGGAAACTCCATTTTAATTTTTAAAGATTTTTTAGAGATTTTTATGATATACTTTTTCATAGATGTTGAAACGAAAGCACACATCCCTGGAGGGAGCATATGAAAATTCTCCTTATTGAAGACGACCGGGATCTCTCCCGGCTGATCTGCCTGTCCTTACATCAGGCCGGCTACGACACGGACACCTGCTATACCGGAAATGACGGCCTCTTCTACGCAAAAAATCAAGTCTATGACGCGATTATTCTGGACCGCATGCTGCCGGAGATCGACGGCCTCACGGTTCTCGAAGCCCTGCGACGCACAGATATCAAAACTCCTGTCATACTCACCACCGCCCTGGGCAGTCTTCATGACCGTGTAGACGGCCTGGATGCAGGCGCCGATGATTATTTGGTAAAACCCTTTGCCCTGGAAGAACTTATGGCCCGAATCCGGGCCGTGACCAGAAGACCTGGCAATCTTCAAACTTCTTCCGCCCTGTCCGTCTGGGGTCTCAGCCTGGAGCCTTGTGAGCGCCGCCTCACTCTTAAGGATCGGTCCCTAAGACTCTCCAAAAAAGAGTCCGCCCTTCTTGAATATTTTATGAAAAATCCCGGACAGACTCTGCCCCGCTCCATGATTCTTTCTTATGTATGGGGAGCCTCCTCAGAAGTAGAAGAGGGAAATTTAGACAACTATATTTATTTTCTGCGCCGACGCCTCAAATCCTTAAATGCACCGGTTAAACTTACCACTGTCCACGGGACAGGATATCGGCTGGAGCACAGGGAAGACGAATATTAGATAAAAAAGAAAGGAACTGCCATGAACACTCTCCGCAGACGCCTGGCCGGGCTTTATACCATTACCGCCGGAACCATCCTCCTACTTGTTATGGCGGCATTCTGTCTGTTTTCCCTGAGAGAAGCCGAACACAGCCAGTTGGAGCAGTTTCAGCTTATCTGGAGTTCCCTATCTTCCAGATTCCAGTCCTCCACTATGTTCACCCACGGCTTTCTTGCCCGGACGGAAGCCGACTATAACCTGATTATCCATATCCGGGAAAACGGCATTCCTTTCCGGTTTCAGGGTTCCTGGACTCCTGCAACAGACCGGGATACCCTTATCCGCCGAGCCATGGATACCGCCGGAGACCAGGGAGTCTACATGGATGTGGCTCCCATATCCTCCACCGTAAACATGTCCTCCCTCATCACCATAAGCGGTGACCACAGCGACAGGTATTACGCTAAAATTCTGTCCCTTGCCGCCGGAAAAGGCGTAAGAAGTATCTGTGTAATCTCCAGGATCCCGCCTGTAATCCAGTCTCTTGGAGGAACCATTCCTTATGTGTGCGTCTTAAGTGTCCTGGGAATCGGCGGTCTGTGGCTCATGAGCTGGTATTTTGTGGGATGGTCCTTAAAGCCTGTGGAAGAAAGCAGAAAAAAACAGGCCGGTTTTATTGCCGCTGCGTCCCATGAACTGCGCTCTCCCCTTGCGGTCCTGAAATCCGCCGCCCATGCTATGAACGCCTCCCCCTCGGACACAGACGCTCTCCTTCCTCTCATCGACCAGGAGTGCAGCCGCATGTCGCGGTTGGTAGATGATATGCTCCTTCTGGCCTCCTCCGATGCCGAAACCTGGAGCGTGCACAGGGAAGAAGTTGATATGGACACCCTCCTTATCGACCTTTTTGAATTCTTTTGCCCTGTATGTAAAGAAAAGGGGGTCTCCCTTGGCCTGGAACTTCCCGAAGAACCTTTGCCTGTCATAAGCGGGGATCCCCAGAGACTCCGCCAGCTTCTCATGATTCTTCTTGACAATGCGAAAAATTATACTCCCGCCGGCCGGTCCGTCACAATGAGCGCCGCGACTGACCATAAAAATAAGGCCCTGATCCTTGCGGTAACGGACCAGGGCTGCGGAATTCCCGACGAACATAAACCTTATATTTTTGACCGGTTCTACCGGGCCGACTCCGCACGGGCAGATAAAGAACACTTCGGACTGGGCCTTAGCATTGCGAAAGAACTTGCAAGGCTTCATCATGGCACCATCTCTGTGAAGGATGGAGTTCATGGAGGGACCTGTTTTGTGGTTACTCTTCCCTGGTCAGCTTGAGTTCATATCCAATCTCATTTAGATAATTTTTATAAATCATTCCTTATATTCTCCTCCAAAATGTGAAACAATATAACTGTTACAGCCGAATTTTGACTTGCAATAAATATTATTTATATAATTTGCCTAATATACGGCAAATTTGCCTATTTTTATTTGTATAACTTGTCTTATTAATTTAATTCAGATATAATAAGCCCATGAGGTGAGAGATATGTTGCGGTATAAGGAGATTAAACGGCAGCTTTTAAACCTGGCAGATCACATGTCTCCCGGAGAAAAGCTTCCGTCAAGGCTTTCCCTTTGTAAAAAACTTGATACCAACCGGCGGACTCTGGATAAAGCCATTGGGGAATTGTGCGTGGAAGGGGTTTTCTATTCTGTGAAGGGAAGCGGCACCTTTATCAATGCCTTTAAAAAAGAAATCATATACACAGCAGAAAACTGGGGATTAATCCTTCCCAATGTCAGGATGCCGGTTTTTGCCAATATTGCAGAGGCTATCGAAAGCTTCGCGAACTCCAAAGGAATCAATCTGATTCTTTGTAATTCGGACGAAGATATCGAGAAACAGGAAGGATATATTCAGAGATTAAGCAAATCACCTATATCCGGTTTCATCATGATTCCCGTAGTTGTGGATGATATTTTTACCAATATAAACGTTTATACAAGATTGCTGGAAACCAAAATTCCTCTGGTATTTTGCAGCCGGGTTGTACCCAATATCAATGTCCCCGTTGTCATGATCAACAATTTCTACGGCGGCTATATCGCCACAAAGCACCTTTTAGATCAGGGATACCATAATATCGCCTTCATAGCCATTCACGATCACAACAAAGGGTCTGTCACCAAAGAACGATGTCAGGGATACATCAGCGCATTGATGGAATCGGATATTCCCGTAAACTACCACTGGATTCTTGCAGAAAATGAAATCCAGGATTCCAGAGCTGCATACGAAAGAATCCGGAAGCTTCTAAAATCCAGCAAAGAAATTGATGCTATCTTCGGCAGCAATGACGAGACTTGCAAGATCGTCTATCAGGCCATAAAAGACAGCAGACTGAAAATATCCGATCATATCGGCGTAATCGGTTTTGATAATACCCTTCATTGTATGAATATGGTTCCGCCTTTGTCTTCTCTTACTTATAATGGTGAAGATATCGGTTCCATAGCCGCCGAAATCTTATGGAATATCACTCAGGGCACCTACTTATCTCCTGATTATCCCCATTATTTCTGTAAGCCTCAGATTGTGTGCCGTGAAAGCTGTATGGGACCTATCCATAAGCCATAAACCATATTTTGAATTACTGTATTTTATTTCCGATTCGGCAATTGGCGCCATTGCTGCTTTCGGAAGTTTAATAGAAAAAACAACAAGCCTAAAAGGAGAGAGCACTATGAAAAGAAAGATAACGGCCATATTGCTGGCAGGATGTTTTTTGATCGGAAGCCTTGCGGGGTGCGGAAATAAGAACACTGCAGGCAGTAATAACTCTGATACCTCCAAAACTGACGCCGCTCCCACAAGCACAGCTGCCGGCGGGACCGGCAATACAGCAAGCAGCCCGTCGGGTGATATCCAAAACGAAGACATAACCATCACCCTTTGGCATCGCTGGAGCAGTTTGACAGAGGAAGCCCTTATGAATCTTATTGCTGAATTTGAGGAGGCCAATCCCAATATCCACGTAGAAGTCACGGCGAAATCCGGAGAATATTTTACTCTCCTTCAGTCCATGATTGCCGATGCCGCCGCTGGCAATGACCTGCCTGATGTATTTGTAGGCGGATACAACCTATTAAATTATATTGCAACGGAACTAAAACCAACTGTCATAGATGAACTGGCCCCATCTCAGAATGATCTGGACAAGTTAACCTCCTATTTCCAGCCTGGTATGATGGAACTGGCCCAGTATGACGGCAAACAAGTAGGGCTGCCCTTTGCAGTCAGCATCATGCCCATGTACATCAATATGGATTTGTTTCGGGAAGCCGGATTGACGGAAGCTGATATTCCCACGACCTGGGACGAGGTATTTGAGGTTGCCGAGATCATTGAAAAAAACACCAGTGCCGCCGGCGTCCAGATTCACAACATGGCAGACGCATGGGGAGATCAGGCACTTGTTTTCTCCCGAGGGGGGCAGCTGCTTACAGACGACAAGCAGAAATGTAATTTCACCAATGAGGGATGTATCGCCGCACTGACCATGTGGCAGGATCTCTACAGCAAGGGATACGCCACGGAGCTTTCCTCCAGTGAGATTCAGTCAACCTTTACATCAGGAAACCTGGCAATATACTGCACCTCCATCATGTCTGTAAACACCATTGTGGAGTACAGTGATTTTGAAGTGAAAATCTGCAAAACTCCTTCCTTCAAAGATCATGACTTAAAACTCCCCTCCGGCGGAGCGGCTCTCATCTCCTTCAGCAAACAGCCGGAGAAACAAAAGGCTGTCTGGGCTTTCTTAGACTATGCCAGCAGCAAGGGAATGGTCAACTGGGCCAAGGATTCCGGATACCTGTGTCCTACCAATGTGGATCTGGAACTCAACGATTACATGAAAGCCGCATATGAATGTCTTCCTTACAGCGTTGCATGGGAATGCTGGCCCGGCGGTTCTGCGGGTATGGAAATCGACAGCATGTGGATCACCACC
Source organism: Clostridiaceae bacterium (assembly GCA_910574345.1). Taxonomy (GTDB): domain Bacteria; phylum Bacillota; class Clostridia; order Lachnospirales; family Lachnospiraceae; genus UBA3402. The sequence continues at coordinate 19,916 of CAJSZV010000014.1, forward strand.
CGCAACGAGATTCTCTGGGAAGGCGCCGATGTGACAAAAACGCTGACGGAATTAGAAGAAACGTGCAATATGATGTTGGAGAACAAGTAACTGCAGACCTGGAGGAGGAAAGAAGAATGAATTTTATTTATAATAAAAATGAATACGCAGTTACTACCTGGACCCTGGAACATATGACCTTAAAGGATGCCTTAAATGTCTTTGACCGGTACGGTTTTAAGAATATAGAAATCTGGGCCGATACGGTACACCTGGATCCGCGGTGCAGCCCGGATATCAAAGAAATAAAAAATCAGATCCGCAGCCTCGGCATGCAGGTGCACTCCGTCCATGGCCCTTTCCGGAATTATAAAAATCCGCCGTCAGAGGAAGAAGCCTTCCGTCGTTTCCGCACGGATACCCTTAAAAAGACCATTGATTATGCATATGAACTGGGATGCTCCATTCTGGTCATGCATGCCCTGGACCGGAAAGAATACAACTATTCCGTGGAGCAGATTCCCATGGTGCAGGATTATGTAGGCGAAATCGCCCGCTACGGAGTTCAAAACGGCGTCCAACTGGCAATCGAAGACATCCCTCCCGGCAAGAAGTCCGACGAGATCTGCACCACCCTGGAGAATCAGAAAAAAATATTTGGCCATTTGGGCGTAAAGTATTGTCTGGATATCGGACATGTCCCGCTTTTGGGGGCGGACCTGTTTCGGGAGACCGATGCTGCCGGATCGGATCTCATTACCTTCCATATCCATAACAACAGCGGTATATCCGACGATCATTATCTGCCGGACAACGGCATCATCGACTGGCCGCAGCTCCACGACTATATCCGCAGCACGGGCTTTCAGGGTGAATTTGTGTTGGAGATATACGGCGGAACCGACAAAGAAGGGGAACTGGATACGTTGAGACGAATGGACAGTCTCTTTAAATAGAAAGGGGATTGCAATTGTGTCAAAAAATGAGAATTACACACCGGCCAGAAGGAGACCCTTTAGCCGGGAGGACGCCTGTTTCTGGCTGTGGCTGATTCCCGTCATAGCAGCTTACGGGTTATTCAAGTATTGGCCCATGATTTACAGCTTTATCTTAAGTTTTGCCAATTGGAACTTTATCTCTGATTTTACGTGGGTAGGGTTTGGCAACTATACCAACATGTTCTCAAAGACCATGTTTATAAAAGGTATGGTCAACACCTTAAAATATATTGTTTATCTGTTCCCGTTTTTTGTGATCCTGCCTTTGCTGCTGTCGGTTATGCTTTTGAATGTCCGAAATAAATTTGCCCAGGAATTATACAAAACCCTGTTCTTTATTCCGAATATACTGGCTCTCTCCATTGTTTGTATGGTATGGCTGTGGATATTTTCATCCTCCTACGGATTACTGAATAACTCTCTGACCAAACTGGGCATTGCATCGGTAAACTGGCTTACCAACAGCAAAACCGCCTTTTACTGTATCGTAGCTGTATGCGGGTGGAAATATCTTGGAATGAATATGATCCTGTTTATCGCAGGACTCCTGGGTATCTCCCAGGACTGCGTGGAAGCCGCATATATTGACGGCGCCAGCGGCTGGCAGTGCTTCTGGAGCATCAAAATGCCCTTGCTGGCGCCCACAACAGTCTATGTAGTGATTACCTCCGTTATTTTTGCGGCGGAGCGCGCATTTACGGCAATCAGTGTTCTCACCTCCGGCGGTCCCTCCTACACAACTACTAATTTGTCCTATGTGATTTATGAATTTGCCTTCAAGTACTATAATATCGGCACTGCAAGCGCAATTTCAACCTTCACATCTGTCTTTTTCCTGCTGCTGACGGTTATTATGATGCGTACTATGGGAGGCTATGGATATCATGAAGAATAAAAAAAGATTACTGTCTCAGAGCCTGCTCCATGTTGTCAGCCTTGTACTGCTGATTATTATTCTCTTTCCCCTTTTATGGATGGTTTCATCATCCTTAAAGACACCGAAAGAGCTGTTTTCCAACGGCATCAATCTGCTTCCAAAGCAGATTACCCTGGAGAATTACCGGTTTGTTCTGGAAAAATACGATTTTGTTCAGTGGCTTCTCAACAGTATTGTCACTACCTTCGGCATCTTTATCCTGCAGGTATTCATTTCCCTTATGGGTGCCTTTGCACTCAATTATTACAGGACCAGATGGAACCGCATCATGTTCTACTTTGTGCTGATCACCATGGTAATCCCTTTTCAGGTTACCATGATCCCCAATTATATTCTGATCAGCAATATGGGCCTGGTAGATACACAGATTGCCGTGATTCTTCCCTATGCTGCCAATGCGACCACTTTCTTTTTCATATATCAGCAGGTGCGCAGCATTCCGAAGTCCTACTATGAAGTCGCCCGTATAGAAGGCGCTCATTCCTTCTGGGTATTTCAGCATGTAATGTGCGGACTGTGCAAGGGCTCCATTGCAGCCGTATCGATTCTGACTATCATTGATGCCTGGAATCTTTACTTCTGGCCGCTGTTAGTGCTGTCCTCACCGAAGTCACGGACACTGACCATTGCTTTAAAACAGTTTGCCGATTATGAGGTAGGCGATAACTGGGGACCCTTCATGGCCACGGCCAGCCTAGCGTCTCTGCCCGTAGTCCTGGCCTATACCTTTTTCCGGCGTCATATTATTGATGCCTTTGTTTCCTCAGGCATCAAAGGCTGAGAGGCAAAAACTTTCACGTTCTAACCACAGTCAAGCCAGCTTGACCTTGGCTCGTTGCCTTAGCGAGAATAAATTGGGCTGCCAGCCGGCAGCCCTCTCTCTACTCTTCCATTCTCCTGCGGCAAAGCTCAATGACCTGCCTCATAGCCGCCTGCCCCGGCGCCCCGATAGTAACCCTCTTCTCCACGCAAGTCTTTAAGCTGATGGCCTCATACACATCCTCCTCAAACACCGGGCTCACCGCCTTAAACTCCTCAAGGGTCATATCTTCCAAAGCCATATCCCTCTCAATGCAGTAAAGCACCAGCTGCCCTACTATACCGTGGGCATCCCTGAAGGGCACTCCGTGATTGACCAGATAATCCGCCGCGTCCGTAGCATTGGTAAAGCCATTCTTCGCGCTTTCCTCCATCACATCCTTTCTGAATGTCATGGTGGATATCATCCCTGTAAAGAGGGCCAGACACCCCTTAACCGTGTCAATGGCATCAAAGGTCAGTTCCTTATCCTCCTGCATATCCTTGTCATAAGCCAGGGGAATTCCTTTCATGGTGGTGAGAATGGACATCAGCGCCCCATAGACCCGCCCTGTCTTGCCCCGCACCAGCTCCGCAATATCCGGATTCTTCTTCTGAGGCATAATGCTGCTTCCTGTGCTGTAGGCATCATCCAGTTCCACAAAGCGGTATTCGTTGCTGTTCCAGATAATGATCTCCTCGGAAAACCGGCTCAGATGCATGGCAATGGTGGACAGGGCGCTTAACAGTTCGATCACATAATCCCTGTCAGACACCGAGTCCATGCTGTTCAGTGTAGGCCCATAAAACCCCAGAAGCTCCGCCGTATATTCCCGGTCCAAAGGATACGTGGTTCCCGCCAGCGCTCCGCAGCCAAGAGGACAGTAGTTCATCCTCTCCCTAACATCATAAAGCCTGGTTCTGTCCCTGTAAAACATTTCAAAATAGGCTCCCATATGGTGGGCCAGGGTCACGGGCTGGGCTTTCTGAAGGTGGGTAAATCCGGGCATGCAGGTATCCGCATGTTCTTCCATAATCTTTAAGATTGCCCCCAAGAGCCCCTTCACCAGACGATCAATCTCCTCTATCTCATCCCGACAGTACAGCTTCATGTCCAAAGCCACCTGATCATTGCGGCTCCGCCCCGTATGAAGCCTTTTTCCCGCCTCTCCGATCCTCTCGATGAGATTCGCCTCCACAAAAGAATGAATATCCTCATGTTCCTTCGTAAAGCTTAACCTCCCCTCATCCAGTTCCTTAAAGATCTCCTCTAATCCCCCGATGATCTTGTCTTTATCCTCTTCTGACACGATCCCCTGCCTTGCCAGCATGGTTACATGGGCAATGCTTCCCCTGATATCCTGGCGGTAGAATTTCTGATCAAAGGATAATGACTCATTAAAATTATGCACCAGCTGGTTCTCTTCTTTTGTAAAGCGTCCGCCCCAAAGTTTCATGAATAGTCTTCCTCCTCTTCCATGATTTCCCTATAAATGGTGTCCTTCTCGTCTTCCCACAGTTCTCCTTTTTGAAATTCCTCTTCTTCCATAAGGGCTTTCCCTTTTCTGCGTCCCAGAAAACATGTTCCAAGGAGGCAGAGAATGCTAAAGGCCGTTACAGCCGCGCCTGCCCTCAGTCCCTCCGGCTCATAGGACATCTCTATGATATGGCGCCCCGCCGGAATATCCACGCTCAAAAATGTATCAAAAATCTTACCCGGTTCCTGTTTTATTCCGTCCACTTTCAATGTCCATCCCTTATCATAGGGAATGCTGGTAAACAAGACTCCCGGCTGACCTGCCTCGATCTCTCCGTTCACCTTTGTATCCCGCCATCTGGTGATTTTCAGCGGATACCTGTTCAGTCTCTCGCAGACGGACCGAAGGCCCTCATTGGAAAAACGGTAGATTCGGGCATTTAAGTCTTCGCTGTCCTCCTCATTTTCAATGCGAATCTCCACATCCGCCCGGCATATTCCAAGTTCCAGCAGAAACCCCCGGTTCACGTTTTTGAAGGTCTGAGTGTCTTCCCCCATGGTCACCTTCACTTCTTTTACCTGCTTGTTGGCAATATATACATAATAGTCGCCATCCTCTGTCGGTGTATACCGGAATGTGGTGCCGTAGTTTTCCCCGCCTCCGTCCAAAAGCACACGCTCCGCACCGATTACATCGCATAAGTTATTCTGAACTTCCGCCGGATTCCCCAGATCCCGCTGCCAGTCCGTCTCCAGGTCAGAGGCCACCAGAAAACCAAGAGGAAGGGTAGCCTCGCGTTCATACAGCCAGGTATCCCCGCTCATGTCAACCAGATTCAGCATGTCATTGTCATTCTGTTCCGAAGAATAAAGACCATATTTTACAGAAAAGAGGGAATCCACCAAAGGCGTGCTTCCCGTAATGCTGTAAGCGTTGGTATTTCCTTCACATCCCACGCTTTTAAAGAAATCCGTCAGGTTTGCATTGGCGGTAGAGGAAAATAAAGACACAGAGGGGAAATTCATCCAGGCTCCGTCATTTTTCGTCTTGCGGGTTACCTTCTCAATCCGGTAAAATGTATCACTGGGAACCAGAGATTTTGTCAGTTCCCTTACGTCCTCATTATCCTTTATATAACTGGTTCTGCTGGTGGTGGTAACACTGGTCACCGTGGTATTCACAGCCGCTTCCACAGATACCGTCAAAAGTCCCAGGGCCATTAAGGTGCCGTAACTTGTCCGCCCATGTTTGTAAAGCCAGAGAATCCCACCGTAGAGCGCCAAAAACAAAATAGCCACATAATAAACAGCGAAATGGAAATCTTCCTGCTCTACCAGCTTCTCCGCCAGAATCACGAAAATCACTGCCCCCCAAAAAGCAAGGGCAATATGCTTCCATGGAGTGGTGTCCAGATTCATGTAAGCCCTGTAGCAGATTAAGAGCATTAAAAAAATATAGATAAAGGACTGCCGGCAGGGAAGGCTGTTGGGAAAATGGAATCCGTGCCAGATGAAATTCAGGGCATTGACGGAAAAGCTGGCAAAGAACAGCAGAAGCAGGCCGCAGTACACCGCTTTCTCCCGCAGGCGGATCCTTTTGCAGCCCAGATACAGCAAAAAGAACATGAGAACTGCCACGCCGCAGTAGATATTGGGCCAGTGGTCCAGCCCGATCTCCGTCTCAACATTGCCTATATGTCTTGCAAACATATCAAACATGGAAAAATAGGAGTTCCATGTCTTTGGAAACGTGGATTCCGCCGATGCAGTCATCTGCAGGGCATAAATTTCAGGAAGCAAAACCACTGCCGCCATGCCTCCCGAAAGCAGGGAGTACCCGGTAAACCGCCCTATATGGCCCATATAATCCCTGAGCCCTTTTCCCTTTTTGGCTGTCAAAATCAAAAGGGCCAGAAAATATATGACCATAAAAATACAGATCATAATGGAGATGTAATAGTTTGACAAAATGCTTAAGCCTAAGGCGACACAGTACATCATGCCGCTCTTTTCATTAACCAGCCCTTCCAGTCCAAGCATAATAAGGGGGAACAAAAGAATACAGTCCAGCCACATAATATTCCAGCTGTATGCAGCCATGTATCCTGACAGCGCATAAAAAATCCCGAAAAATCCTGCCCCGAAATCATCCTTTCCGCAATGCCTTCTCAGATAATACGTGAAAGTCAGCCCTGAGAGGCCGATTTTTAAGACAATGGAATAGGTCATAAATTCGATAACCAGCCCCTTGGGACACAAGATCAGAAGCCAGTTAAGAGGACTGGCCAGATAGTAGGCATAAAGGGCGGAAAAATTAACGCCCATGCCTATATCCCAGCTGTAGAACAGACTTCCGCCCTGGCTTAATTTATACTGGAACTCGGAAAAAAAGGGCGCATATTGATGGTACATATCCGTTCTCAGAAAGCTCTGCTCCCCGAAGGGAAAGATTCCCCTCTGGGCAAAGATAACAATCATAACCACCACCGGAATGCAAAAAGCAGCCCACAGCCCATCAGAAGGTTTAAAACACCCCTTAAGCGCGGCTGCCGGCTTTATGGTCCACTGCATTCTTTTTTTCTTTCTGCTTCTCGGCCGTTCCGTCCAGTCCGGCGTCCCGTCAGTCACAGATCCGCCCAATATCTCCTCCAGCTCATCCGATACTTTTCTTATCTCTTCATTCTCCATATCAATCGTTTTTCTTATTACCCTTCTTAAAAATAAACAGTTTGCTCAAAATATAATTCAACACCAAAGAGACCGCCGATACCACCAGTTTTCCAAAAAACTCATTCCAGTGAAGCACGTCCACCATAATGATCATTCCCACCATGGTAATCACGCCTGTAGCCGCCCTGCATGCCACGAAAGAGACAAACTCTTTCCACAGATAGTTCAGACGGATGTCAAAGCTTCGGAACACAATAAATTTGTTGGTAATAAACGCAAAGATCACTGCCGCCGCCCAGCTTAAGGCTGTGGACACCCGATAGTCCGCACCCGCAGCCCAGAGCACAGCATAAGTGACCCAGTCTACGGCTGTGGTCAGCACTCCGAAGATAATATAGGTGATGCTTTCTCTGTTGCATAGCTTATTCCATATGGTTGAAATCATGTGCGGCGGCTCCTGTGTGTATTTTTTAAATCAGCGGTATCATTTTCTACTGCATATCTTTAAGAAGTCTGTCCACGCTTACTAATTTTACACATAAGGCAAACAGTTCCATGGCCAGTTTCAAATCACCGAGAGGCGGATAGGAAGGCGCAATGCGGATGTTGCTGTCATGAGGGTCTTTTCCGTAAGGATAGGTGGCCCCAGCCCCGGTCATAATCAGACCTGCCTTCTTGCATCTGGCCACAATACTCTTGGCGCATCCGTCCAGGGAATCAAAGGCCATAAAATATCCGCCCTTTGGCGTGGTCCAGGTTCCGATTCCCAGCCCCTCCAGTTCATTGGTCAAAATCTCGTCAACTGCCTCAAACTTCGGCCTCATAATGTCGGCATGGAGACGCATGTGCTCCACCATGCCGTGGATGTCCCCGAAGAACCGCACATGACGCAGCTGGTTTACCTTATCATGGCCGATAGTCTGAATTCTCAGCTGCTTTTTAATATCCACCAGGTTGTTCTGCGATGCCGCTATGGCGGCGATACCGGAACCCGGAAAACTGATCTTTGATGTGGAGGCAAACTTGTATGCCAGATCAGGATTGCCGGCCCTCTTGCACTCCGCCAGAATCTCAATAAGATGATCCTGCTCATGGTCATAAAGGTGATGGATGGTATATGCGTTGTCCCAGTAAATCCTGAAATCCTTGGCTGCCGGTTTCAGTCGCGCAAAACGGCGCACCGTATCATCAGAATAGGAGATTCCCTGAGGATTGGAATACTTGGGCACACACCAGATTCCCTTGATGGCCTCATCCTCAGCCACCAGCTTTTCCACAAGCTCCATATCCGGCCCTGTCTCCAGCATGGGGACTGTGATCATATCAATACCGAAATATTCAGTAATGGCGAAATGTCTGTCATAGCCCGGCACCGGACAGAGAAATTTTACCTTGTCCAGCTTGCACCAGGGAGTATTGCCCATAACGCCGTGGGTCATGGAACGGGAAATAGTGTCATACATAACATTCAGGCTGGAGTTTCCATAGATAATAATCTGATCCGGATGGACTTCCATCATATCCGCCAGCAGTTCCTTGGCCTCGCTGATACCGTCCAGAACACCATAATTACGGCAATCGGTTCCGTCGTCACAAGTTAAGTCGTCATCACTGCTGAGTACATCCATCATCCCCATGGACAAGTCCAGCTGATCCACACTGGGCTTTCCTCTGGACATATCCAGCTTCAAGTCCTTTCCCTGAAATTCCCGATACTTTATCTTCAATTCTTTCCTCAATGTCTGCAGTTCTTCCCGTGTCATCTCCGCATATGGTTTCATCTCGGTCCTCTCCTTCCGCATTATCCGCTCATTTAGCTAATTTACCCTATCTCTACTGTTTCGTCAAGAGTTCTTTTACAATCTTATTCACCAGCCCCGGATCTGCCTTGCCTTTCATGGCTCTCATGGTCTGGCCTACCAGATATCCCATAGCCTTTTCTTTTCCGCTGCGGTAGTCTTCCACTGACTGAGGATTAGCGGCTATGATTTCCTCTATCGTCTTCTGAAGGGCTCCCTCATCACTGACCATTCTAAGGCCCTTCTCCTCCACATATTGCTCCGGATCCACATCATGAATAAATATTTCTTCAAAAACCGTTTTTGCTACGGTTCTGTTAATGGTTCCTTTATCCACCAGGCGAATCAGCTTTGCCAAATTTTCGGGGCTGAAAGCAATATCCTCCGGATCCTGTTCCTTCTCTTTCAAAAGGCGCATAGTCTCCACCATAAGCCAGTTGGATGCCTCCTTTGGTCTTCCGCAGAGAGCCGCTGTCTCCTCGAATACATCCGCCATATGCTTGGAGGAAGTAAGAATCTTCGCGTCATATTCCGGAATCTGAAACTCCTTTTCATATCTCTCCATTTTTTCAGGCTGCAGTTCCGGCTGGCGGCTGCGGACTCTCTCAATCCACTCATGGCTTATGACTACGGGCATCAAATCCGGATCTGGAAAATATCTGTAGTCCTGAGCGTCTTCCTTGGAGCGCATAGCATAGGAACTCTCCTTGTTGTCATCCCACCTTCTTGTCTCCTGGATTACCTTTTTCCCCTCCTCGATCCGTTCAATCTGTCTCTTTCTCTCCCCTTCAATGGCTCTGGCTATGGCTTTAAATGAATTTAAGTTTTTCATCTCTGTCCTTGTGCCGAAAGCATCCGACCCTACTTCCCGGACGGACAGATTCACATCAGCTCTCATGGACCCTTCCTGCAGCTTGCAGTCCGATGCCCCCAGATATTGGATCATCATTCTGAGCTTGTCAAGATAGGCGATAACCTCCTCTGCATTTCTCATGTCCGGCTCCGATACAATCTCGATCAATGGCACACCGCTGCGGTTATAGTCAACCAGGGAACAATCCTCCCACTCGTCATGAATCAGCTTTCCCGCATCCTCCTCCATATGAATCTCATGAATCCCGATTCTCTTTTTCCCTGCTCCCGTCTCGATTTCCACCCAGCCGTCATGGCAGATAGGCAGATACAGCTGGGATATCTGATAGTTCTGAGGATTATCGGGGTAAAAATAATTCTTTCGGTCAAATTTACAATATTGATTGATCTCACAGTTCGCCGCCAGGCCTACTGCCAGAGCATACTCTACCACCTGCTTGTTGAGAACGGGAAGGGATCCGGGCATACCGGTGCACACAGGACATGTGTGGGTGTTGGGCTCTCCCCCGAACTCTGTGGAACATCCGCAGAAAATCTTCGTCTTTGTCGCCAGTTCTACATGAACTTCAAGGCCGATTACGGTTTCATACTGTCTGCTCATCTATCTCCCCTCCCCTGTCTGTTCCCATGCATAGGCTGCCCGGATGATTTTTTTCTCCTCAAAGCAGTCTCCCATCAGCTGCAGGCCGATTGGAAGTCCTTTGGAATCCCGGCCGCAGGGCACGGTCATGGCCGGAAGCCCTGCCAGATTGACGGAAACCGTATAAATATCTCCCAGATACATCTTAAGAGGATCCCCAAGGGACTCGCCGAGACGGGGAGCCGTAGAAGGAGCCGCAGGCCCCAGAATCACATCATACTGTTGAAACGCCTTGTCAAAGGCCTGTTTGATCAATGCCTTTGTCCGCAGGGCCTTCAGATAGTAAGCGTCATAATAACCGGAGCTTAAGACAAAAGAGCCCAGCATAATGCGCCTTTTCACCTCAGGGCCGAATCCTTCAGAACGGCTCCTCTTATACATCTGATGAAGCCCTTCATATTCCTTAGCCCTCAGGCCATATTTCACGCCGTCAAACCGTGACAGGTTGGAGCTTGCCTCCGCCGAAGCGATGACATAATAGGCCGGAATGGCATACTCCGTAAGGCTTAGATCAAACTCCTCCACTATGGCTCCTTTTTCCTCCAGAACCTTGGCTGCCTTAAGAACCGCCGCCTTCACTTCCTCATCCAGACCTTCCCCCAGATAATCCCTGGGAATCCCGATTTTCATTCCCTTTACATCATCTGCCAAGGCTTCGGTGAAATGCAAATCCTTTCTCGGAACGGACGTACTGTCCTTTTTGTCGTAGGAAGCTATGGTCTCCAGAACTGCCGCACAGTCAGACACATTTTTCCCAATAGGCCCTATCTGGTCCAGAGAAGAACCATAAGCGATCAATCCGTACCTTGAAACAGTGCCGTAAGTAGGCTTTATGCCCGTTACACCGCAGAACGAACTGGGCTGCCGGATTGAACCTCCCGTATCAGAGCCCAAGGCATAAAAGCATTCGTCCGCCGCCACGGCCGCGCAGGAACCGCCGGAAGAGCCTCCCGGCACATGGTCAGGATTCCATGGATTCCTGGTGACCCCGAATGCTGATGTCTCCGTGGTACTGCCCATGGCGAATTCATCCATATTGGTTTTCCCTATGATGACAGCCCCTGCTCTCTCTAAGTTCTCCACAGCCTGAGCCGTATAAGCAGGCACAAAATTATATAAAATATGGGAACTGCATGTAGTCAGCAGCCCTTTGGTACACAGATTATCCTTCACTGCCACAGGCACGCCGGCCAGAGGATTTGCCAGAGTACCGTCTTCTATCATAGCCTGAACTTTCTCTGCCCTTTTTAATGCGCCTTCCTCATCCACCGTCACATAAGCATGAATCACCGGTTCTTTCTCTTTGATCTGCTTAAGAACCGCCTCTGCGGCTTCCACAGCGCTTATTTCCTTCTTCCTGATCTTCTTTCCCAATTCCAGGGCGCTTAACTCCAATATACTCACACCGATTCTCCTTCCCGGCACTCTGCCTCTCTTATCCCTGCTCCATAGTCCCCGGCACCTTAAATGCTCCGTCTTTCTGCTCCGGAGCATTTGCCAGGATATTCTCCCTGTCGTCCCCATTGACCACCGCATCCTCCCGGAAAACATTATTCATAGAGAACACATGGGACATAGGCTCCACGCCCTCGGTGTCCAGTTCATTGAGCTTATCAATATAATCCAGCATTCTGCCCATATCCCTCTTCGCTTCCTCCTTTTCTTCGTCGGAAAGCTCCAGCTTCGCCAGAATGCCCACATACTCTATCGTCTCATTGCTAATCATATTTGCCATCTTCCCACCATCCTTTCTCTCTCTGCACAAAGGCAGCCTCACTGCGAACCCATAGACTCAAACCGGATATTCTCTCAGCGTTCCCCCTCACACCCCGTCATGGCTCCAGCCTGGTCACATCCCTCGGAAACAGAGATGTCTCCCGCACATTCTGTTCATCCAAAAGACGCATGGTAAGTCTCTCCAGCCCAATCCCCAATCCTCCGTGGGGCGGCATACCGTATTTGAATATCATCAGATAGGAAGCTATATCTTCCGGCTCCATATGTCTCTTCTCCATCTTGGCCAATATTTCCTGGTAATCATGGATTCTCTGGCCTCCCGTGGTCACCTCAAGCCCCTTGAACAAAAGATCAAAACTTAAGGTAAATCTGGGATCCGCCGGGTCCTCCATGGCATAAAAGGGACGTTTCTTTGCGGGATAATGGGTGACAAACACAAAATCCCTGTCATACTCTTCCTTAAAATACCGTCCGATGAGCAGTTCCTCCTCCGGTTCCAGGTCATATGGGTTTTTTATCTTCCTGTTGTATTTTTCCGACACCAGTTCCTTGGCCTTGTCAAAACGCACAGACGGGATTTTGTCAACAGCCGGAAGGCTCACATCCAGCATCTTAAGTTCCTTATGGTACTCTCTTTCCAGAAGTTCCATGGTGTACTGAAGAAACCCTGTCTCCATGGCCATAACGTCCTCAAAACCGTCAATATAGCCCATCTCAAAATCCAGACCTATATACTCATTTAAGTGCCGCGTGGTGTTGTGCTTCTCCGCCCTGAATACGGGAGCCACCTCAAAAACCCGGTCATAAACGCCTACCATGGTCTGTTTATAAAACTGAGGGCTCTGGCCAAGCTCCGCCTTTTTGTTGAAATAATCAAGGCGGAATACATTGGAACCGCCCTCCGCTCCCCTGGCCACTATCTTGGGTGTGTGAATCTCCGTAAATCCCTGGCTGTGAAGGAAATCCCGAAAGCCTCTTACGAGCCCTTCCTGTATCCTGAACTTCGCCCTTTCCCTCACGTTCCGCAAAGACACAGGGCGCATGGCCAGCCTTGCCTCCAAAGAAGTATGCATTTTATACTTGTTCACGGCAATAGGCAGCACCTCATCTGGCTTTGACAATACTCTTACACTTTTAAGGCGAATCTCAAATCCAAAGGGCGCCCTTTCCTCCATGGCCACCACACCAGACGCTTCAATTGCCGATTCTTCTTTCAGCTCTTTTATATTAAAATCCGTTTTTCCTTCCTCGTAAACACACTGTACCAGTCCGTCGGCTTTCCGCAGAATAAGGAAAGCCACGTCCCCCATATCCCGGATATTATGAACAGCTCCGTTTATCTTCACGCATTTCCCCTTATAATCTCCCTCCAGAATTTCCTGAATTCCCACAGTTTCCTTTTGTTTTACTCCTGTTAAAAATTCCATCATCATCTCTCCTTACCTGAATGTAATGATGCCAGGGTCAAAAGGTCGTGTATGACATGCTTGCATGTCAATACATGACTTTAGGATTGCGGGAGCATGAAATGCGAAGCAATCCGTAGGCATCAGGGCTCAAAAAACCTTTTAACTCCAACATCATATAATACTGTGATTCCGGTGAGGATTTCCCGTTTTATGACAAACAAAAATCCCGCCCCGGAATACTGTTACATACTCCGGGACGGGACATTCTATATGGTGTCGTGGCCCTCTAAAGGCCTTGACCCTGGCGGGCTTTCACCCACTTCCTGTCATATCATGTTCCGCGGTACCACCCGCATTGAGACCGATCCTGGCAAAAACCGATGCTCCTCTCTCGACACGTAACGAGTGTCAAACGGATATCCCTACTTACTTTTACTTTCGCAGCCAAAGGTTCGAAATACCGGCTCCGGAGTGTTCCCTTACAGCCTGGCCCAACCTGACAGCGCTCTCAGCCGGTGACGCCGTCTTTCTGTCGAAGTTCCGTAGGCAAGAGTCTCCTTCTCAGCCTTTTGGTGCTTTGCCGCACTAAATTGGAATTATAGTAGCACAACTTTATTTTGATTGCAATGGATATTTTTCACAAATAAGATAAAAATATCCTCCTATTATCCGGCAAACATCATGCCGTCAAAAATGTCCATAGCATCTTTATCCCCCGCACCTCTGATTCTGCCGGGCCATTCCGTCTCTTCCATATAGACGCGGCAGCGCCGGTCGTCTTCTGTTACAAACTCCACATATTCCCCGTCGGTCCGTACAATCCACAGTTTTGTACCCGCCGGAAATTCTTCCGTCTCTTTCGTATCCCCCACTTCCATTTCAAGAGGCACTAAAAGGGTCAGAGGATAATCGCTTCTGTCCACCTCATACCAGGGCTGTTCCGGTTTCAGGTATCCTTCCCCTTTGGCCTCCTCACAGAACCCGTACCATCTCTCTCCGTAGTAGGTGCTGAGAAGTTCCATCCGGGTAATGAGGCAAAAATGATCCGGATTGGAAAACACTTCATCCCCGTATTCGTATGTGCCGTCTTCCTTCTCTTCCGAATAAGCAGAAAATCCCGTGGCCAAAAACTGCCATGGTGTGCCAAATTCCGGGCTCTCCGTATCCAGATTATAGACCGTAAATACTACGTAGTCATTATCCGACACTGTCTCCGTCACCAAAAGTTCCGTGTCCAAACGGTCTGAATACACCAGGTAGGGAGTATAATTGTAAAACCACATGTCCTTCTGAACACATTCCTGTCCGTTGACAGAGATCATAAAGGAATCATACACATCCTCCATCCCTTCGGAAGACGCCCATGCCTCAATACTGTCCAGGGTCCCGTCCTGATTCAGATCATACTCGGCGCCGGGAGACAGACGGACAGCCCAGGCCGTGGGAACCTGACAAATCTCACGGGCAAATAAATCCGGTTCTTCTTTATACAGAATGGTAATCGTCTGGGAACCGTCAGCATAGGGCGCCAGTTCATAGGGACTGAAATAGAAGGTAATCCCGTCATATCCTAAGGTCCAGGTAAGGGTGTTATCCTCCAGTTCCTTTAAAAGAACGTCCTTGGGCGGCTCAAAAAACTGGACTTCCGGGTATTTCTCCGTCAGACGGTCCGCCGCCAGTTCCGCCAGACGGCGGGAATCCCCGGACACATCCTCCAGCTTCATCTGTCTTCCGGTTTCGGAATCAAAAGTAATGCCGGTATATACATAATACCCATGAGCCCCGCCGGCGTAAGAAGATCCCATCTTTAATATACTGGTCATCTGGCTGTCGGCTCTGGTCACCCACAGTTTTTCTTCCCAGAACAGTCCCGGAAAATATTCCATATCCTTCATCTCCCTGGCATTCTCCTCCAGTTCCCGGATAGACGCGCCTGCACTTTCTTCGGCCTGAGCATTCATCTCTTTTAGAGCCTCTGCCAGTTCGGGAAAGGCCTCCGCCCCGGTTACGGCGCTGGTATCTTCTCTGGTATCCAGCCAGATCTTCTGATAGTCGGTATAACAGAGCATCTGTTCTTCTTCCCATACAGGATTGTATTCCGAACCGGTTATGAGGGACAGCGTGTATGGTCTTACCGGCTCTTCTGATTCCTCCGGCGCCTCTTCTGTCTGGGAACTGCCTGTCTCCTGCTCTTTGTCTTCTTCCTGTTCCCTTTGTTCTGCCTCTGTGGACTGCTTTGATTCCCGTTTCTCCGACGCCGGAGTGCAGGCCCCCAGAAAAAGGCATCCTGCCATCAGGCACAGGGCTGTAATTTTGATCTTTTTCATAAATTTCTCCCATCTTTGATAATACAATTACCGTTCACGGGGCGTGGAAAAGCGGATAAACGCAGAGATGCCCTCCTCCGTAAACATAATATGCGGCAGCATTTTGTATACTACTATAGCACAGCATTTGGTTCTGCACAAGATTGTCTTCTTGAGAATAGGCCGGCATGTTGCAAATGCATTGGGTAATTCTTTCCTGACGCCTAATGGAGAAGCTTTTGTACAGACAATCAGAGATGAAGGACGGTATCTTTCGCTGCAGAGTCTGATGCAAAAGGCTGTCATGCCATTGGCGGAAGCCATGGAAATCCTTGGTTTTTCCAAAAATGAGAAAGATGGATATGAGACATGAGTAAAGACCAATAAAAATATCTGATAAACCAAACAGGCAGCCGGCTCAACGCTGACTGCCTGTCACACAAAATCCCTCTATTTAGTAATTCTCCGCCTTAATCTGGAAATAGCTCTGGGGATGGGCGCATACGGGACATACTTCCGGCGCCTTTTTGCCTACACAGATATGTCCGCAGTTGGTGCACTGCCATACCATATCACCGTCTCTTGAGAATACCAGATCTCCCTCAATATTAGCAAGAAGCTTTCTGTATCTCTCCTCATGTTCCTTCTCGATAGCAGCTACTCCCTCGAATAATTCAGCAATTTTATCAAATCCTTCTTCCCTTGCTTCCTTGGCAAATGTGGCATACATATCTGTCCACTCGTAATTCTCTCCCTCTGCCGCTTCCTTTAAATTATCCACGGTAGAGCCGATTCCGCCGCTTAAAAGCTTATACCACATCTTGGCATGCTCTTTTTCGTTATTAGCTGTCTCCTCAAAGATAGACGCGATCTGGACATATCCCTCTTTTTTTGCCTTTGAGGCAAAATATGTATATTTATTCCGCGCCTGTGACTCCCCCGCAAAAGCTGTCATCAGGTTCGCTTCCGTCTTACTTCCCTTTAATTCCATTGTCATTTCCTCCTGTATATTATAATATTAATAACTATTACTATTTTATCTCATTTTCCATATTCTGTCAATACTATAAATCGGATTTATAAAATGAGATTGCGATTCCCTGCATAATGTTATAAAATGATACCAGAATATTTACAGAATCAATGTAGGAGGAAATCTGCATGTCACTTCCGGAACTTTTTCTAATCGCCCTGGGTCTGTCCATGGATGCCTTTGCCGTCTCCATCTGCAAGGGTCTGTCCATGTCAAAGATAAATCCTCGTCATGCACTGATTATCGGTCTCTATTTCGGCGGGTTCCAGGCTTTCATGCCTCTTATAGGCTACACTTTAGGAGTTCGTTTTCAGAACGCTATCACTGCTTATGATCACTGGCTCGCCTTCATCCTTCTAGCCGTCATTGGCGGCAACATGATAAAAGAAGCCCTAAATCCTGAAGAAGATACCTGTGATGCCTCTGTGGCATTTCGGGATATGACAGTGCTGGCAGTTGCTACAAGTATAGATGCCCTTGCCGTAGGCGTTACCTTTGCCTTTCTCAGAGTGAAGATTGTTCCGGCAGTATCATTTATAGGTATCATAACCTTCCTTCTGTCTGTAATCGGTGTAAAAGCAGGCAATGTATTTGGTTCTAGGTATAAATCAAAGGCTGAATTTGCCGGAGGCCTGATCCTTATTCTTTTAGGCGCCAAGATTCTTTTGGAGCATTTGTTTTTTTGAGAGATTGGAAAAGAGGGGAGATGATATGCGCCACAGACCTTATCCCCCTTCAAACCGTTTCTACCGCTTATTCCCGCTCCGTTTTACAGAAGGCAGCGTCTTTTGATTAACCCTTACTGTTATATCGGTAATATAGAGTACATCGTAGTCGGATATGATTTTATTTTTCAATTCTTCTAAAAACCGGTCTTTATTCTGCATGAGAATTCCGAGATCACTGCCTTCATAGCTTGCTGTCAGCCGTAATTCTCCAAGATCAACCGGCTTTCCTTCCTCAAAATCCTGATCGGTCCCCTGGCTTTCCTCCCCATCAGCTCTACCTTCCTCTTCCGGCTGCAAAGTCTCTGACTCCTCATTCTCGTCAAATCTCAAATACGGTGTCACCAGCTTTTCATTATAAGTAACCTCATATCTGACGACACCGAAAGGCACGGTGTTGTCAACCTGAATCTCCGACGCCTGATTTCTGTTCAGATAAAAATCATCCCCTAAGGTTACCATGTTCTCTCCGGGTTCAAATTCAAAATCGAAATATCTGGTTACCAAATTCTCTTCACCAATCAGATGCTCTCCCCCATAGGATAAGGAAGAATATTCCACCAGTGCAATGCCTGTGCCGACTCCTCCAAGAATCACACCTCCCAGAAAAACTCCTGCCAAAATCATCTGTATCCTTCGCATACTGTCACCCCTCTTCTCCTTCCTCAGCTAATGCTCCCTCTTCCCGTATCCAGTTATTCCCTGCTTTTCTTCTCCCTGCGGTTTTCTTTCTCCACATAAAGCTTACTCCCAGGCCAGCCGCCGAAAATGCGCACATCACAAGTCCTAAGCATCCCACCAGCACTCCTGTCAGAGGATATCCCTGCATGAGCAGAATCGCCAAAATCCCCAAGCCATAAAGACTGAAAAGCCCAAATACAACAGCAAATAAGGAGAACAGTCCCCAGCATCCGTTCCAGATCATTCGAACACCCCAAATTATGACCTTCCTTAAAAATTCAAACAGTCTTTTGATTTCTTCCCCCATACCAGCCATAAGTCCTGAAATCCCTGTGCCCTCTTTTACCTCTTTTGTCATCTTCCTTTCCCCTTCTCTCCCTTGAATCAGACTGCGTCTTCCAGACTGCTTTTTCCACACTCTCCCTGCCCAGAGAAACGGGCGGCAAAACTGATGCCAGAGCCATAAACCGCTTTTTTGCAGTTTTCCCCCCATTCTCCTAAGCATTTCCTTTGCCGGAAAGTCCTTTCCCGCCTCCCTCAGCTTTCCTATGACCGCCAGACTTTGTTCACCCTGTCCCTTGTCAGCCTTTTCTTTCACTCTCCTGGAGCCTGCTGCATAATCCGCTCTCACATGATATGCCTCCAGAATCTCGCCAGTCAGTTCTTCAAAGCTGCCGAAATCGGCAATGGCCTCTTCCTCTGTCAGACCCTTTTCCACTTTCATATCAATGTGCTGTTCATATTCACTGATAATGTCTCGAAGCTCATCTTCCTGCAGTATGGAAAGAGCCCTCTCCAGCCGTGATAAAAATTCTCTTTTATCCATAATGCTCTCCTTATAAAATAATCGCTGTCCTGCGAAAAAAATATGGTTGCATATTCATCTCTTTTTTAAGTTCCCTCTCCTGAGCCATTCTGCTTGAGGAACTTCCAGACCCGGTCTGACAGTTCGGTCCACTCCCTCTCCAGCTGATCCCGGTAAAGGACTCCTGCCGCCGTTACATGATAATATTTTCTGGGCGGACCTTCCGTAGATTCCCGCAAATATGTCTCAAAATAGTGTTCATTGGTAAGGCGCTTTAGCAGCGGATAGATAGTGCCTTCGTTCACATCTACCACTTTAGAAACCTCTTCCACCAGTTCATATCCATACATGTCCCGCTGTCGGACGGACTCAAGCACAATCAGTTCCAGAACTCCCTTTTTAAACTGCGCATTCATATGGGCCTCTTCCTTTCTGTGGTTTTATATTATACCAGCTACTTGGCAATGTCAAGTACTAATTTTTAAAGAATAGTCTGTGAAAACGTAAACAATTTTTAATGATTCTTTTGTTTCTAATATTTTCCAAATTTGATATACTGAATTATAGAAAGCCGATACCCGGTCTGTATGGCCGTTTAACCCTGGTATCACAATATGGCAGAAGGAGCAGACAAGAATTATGACAAACTCTGTAAAAGCATTTTTGGCGTGTCTCTGTACCGCCGCTGTTTTTGCCGCCGCCGCTGCGGACACTTATGGAGCGGCCAGCCTTTTAGATCCCATCCGCATTTGGGGACCTGTTGCCAAGACGGATGCAGGCGGTGATGATGTAAGATTTCTTTCTGTGAACAATCAATCCGGTTTGGCCTATGACGGCGAACTTCAGATTACCGTTTCCAACGTCTACACCCGTATTCTTGATGCCACTACCGGTCTTCCCTACTCTTACGAGAACATTCGGGAAGGCGAGACCGCTTATATATACATTGGTCCGGCCATGACCATGAGCATAAACCCTATGGCTAATGCCTCCCTGATCCTCTGCAATGTTCCTGCGGGATACAAGGTTCCTGACTACATTAAGGTGGAGAGCCTTTCCTGGAATACATTTAAGACCCAGGCCACTCTGACAGCTACCAACGGCTCTGTATACACCATACCAAAAGACTGTGAAACCACTCCCTACCTAAGTTCCAATATTGTCACACTTTATGATCTGACTCCGGGAAGTTCTTGTCTTTTGTGGTCTGATCAGGAGAATACGGCTTCAAAAATCATTAATTTCTCTAATCCGGGCAAGCCTATCGAAGATATTCCTATGGAACCCGGCTGGCATAAATTAAATGGCAGCTGGTACTATTACGATGAGAACGGCGCCATGGCCCACGGCTGGATTACGGATATGGGGAAACAATATTACTTAGACCCTGAAACCGGAGTTATGCATACGGGATTCCTTACTCTGGAGGACAGCACTTACTATCTCCTGCCTGACGGCTCCCTTCTTACATCTGCCAAGATGTTTGTGCCTGATGAGAACGGGGTTCTGCATTAGCATCAAGCATTTCCCCATATACAGGAAAAGGGGATACCATATAGAAAAACATACGGTATCCCCAATCTTTTTCATATTTTCTCAATCCGGCCTACAGCCTGTGAATAAAAATCCCGCTGCGCAGCTTGGGCTCAAACCAGGTGGATTTCGGCGGCATCAGCATCCCGGCATCAGCCACGGCAAACAGCTCTCCAATTGAGGTGGGATACATGGAAAATGCCGCCGTCATTCCCTCATCTACCCTTCTCTCCAATTCATTCAGCCCTCGGATTCCCCCGATAAAATCAATACGCTTATCCACTCTCGGATCTCCGATTCCCAGAACAGGCCCTAAAAGGTAATCCTGTAAAATGGACACATCCAGTCCTTTTACCGGGTCCAAACTCCGAAATTCGTCCTTAATCTTTAAAAGATACCATTCCCCTTTAATGTACATGCCAAAGGTACCTTTTTTAGCAGGGGAGTAGGCTTCCTGCCCCATTGGGGCCACATCAAAGCTTTTATGAACCGCCGTAAAAAATTTCTCCATGGACAAACCGTTTAAATCTTTTACCACACGGTTGTAGGGCATAATCATCAGCTGGTCTTCCGGAAATAATACGGACAGGAAATAATTGTAAGGTTCCTCTCCCGTCACCTGGAGTCCTGCCTCTTTTCGGGCCTCTCTCCGTCTCAATCCCACCTTCACCGCTGAAGCTGCCCTGTGATGGCCGTCTGCAATGTAGGTGGCAGGAACCTTCAAAAAAGCCTCTTCAATTGCCTTTACCCTGCTGTTTTCCGCAATCCTCCACACCTTATGCCCGATTCCGTCCTCTGACACAAAATCATAAAGAGCACCTTGTCCCATGACCTCTTCCATAATCCGTGCCAAATCCTCATTCTGGCGGTATGCCAAAAAGATAGGGCCTGTGTGGGCGCCTGTCACCTCCACGTGACGTATCCTGTCCAGTTCCTTGTCCTCTCTGGTGTTCTCGTGCTTCTTCACAATTCCGTTTACATAGTCGTCCACGGAAGAGCAGGCCACAATTCCGGTCTGACTCCGCCCATCCATAGTCAGCTGGTACAGATAATAGCAGGCCTTTTCCTCCGTCACAAAGGTTCCGTCCTGAATCTCCATATCCAGCAGTTCCCTGGCCTTTTGATACACCCTCTCGTCATATGTATCCACCTCTTCCCCGAACTGGGTCTCTGCCCGGTCAATGTTCAGGAAGGAAAGGGGATTGCCTTTCACTGCCTCACAGGCTTCCTTCCGGCTGTACACGTCATAGGGAAGAGCCGCCACCCTGGACACCATTGCCTCAGCCGGTCTTATACACAAAAATGGTTTTACTGCTGCCATATTTTCTCCTTTAAAACAAGGGATCTACAACGGTCTGCAGATCCCTCTGTTCCTTATTCTTTTTATTTTACCACACGTACCCGGCAGACACCTTTAATCCCATTTAATTTTTTGATGGTGGCATCTTCCACTTTGCTTTCGAGATCCAGAAGGGTATAGGCAAATTTATCCTTGCTCTTGTTGGTCATATCGGAAATATTCACCCCGTCTGCCGCCAGAATTCCTGTAACCTGGCCGATCATGTTGGGAATATTCTGGTGGAACACCGCAATACGGTTGGCTCCCCGGCACACTCCCATATCGCAGGACGGGAAATTCACGGAATTCTTGATGTTTCCGTTCTCTAAGTACTCCATCATCTCCTTCACGGCCATCTTTGCACAGTTATCCTCAGACTCCTCTGTAGATGCTCCAAGATGGGGAATGGCGATGCACCCCTTCATATTCACCGACTTGGGGTTGGGGAAATCAGTCACGTATCTGGCGACTTTTCCGCTGTCCAAAGCTGCTGCCATAGCATCGTCGTTTACCAGAAGATCCCTTGCGAAGTTCAGAACAATCACGCCGTTTTTCATCTTCTCTATAGTCTCTGCATTGATCATCTCCTTTGTGGCATCCATAAGCGGTACGTGTACGCTGATATAGTCACACTCCTCATAGATGGTGTCCGCGGAAGTAATATGCTTCACATCCCTGGTCAGGCCCCATGCCGCATTGACAGAAATATATGGGTCATAGCCGTAAACTTCCATGCCAAGGGCCGCCGCCGCATTGGCAACTTCCGCTCCTATGGCTCCCAGACCAATAACGCCCAGCTTCTTACCCTTAATCTCGCACCCGGCAAAATCTTTCTTGCCTTTCTCCACAGTCTTTGCAATGTTAGGATCCTCTTTGATCCCCTGGCACCAGTTAATGCCTCCCACCACATCACGGGAAGCCAGGAAAAGACCTGCCAGAACCAGTTCCTTCACGCCGTTTGCATTGGCTCCCGGAGTATTGAACACTACGATTCCTTTTTCCGCACATTTCTCCAGAGGAATATTATTGACACCGGCCCCGGCTCTGGCCACAGCCAGAAGTCCCGCCGGAAGTTCCATATCATGCATGGAAGTACTGCGCACCAGAACCCCCTGTGCATCTTCCATGGAATCTGTCAGAATATAATCCTCTGTCAGCAGATCCGTTCCGCATTTGGAAATATTATTGATACAGTGAATCTTTCTCATGCCTTATGTGCCTCCTCAAACTCTTCCATAAATGCAACCAGCTTTTCCACGCCCTCAATCGGCATGGCATTATAAATGCTGGCCCTCATACCGCCTACGCTTCTGTGCCCCTTCAGATTTACAAATCCTGCTGCCTCCGCCTCTTTTACAAACAAGGCATCTAAGTCCTTATCCCCTGTGACAAAAGGAACATTCATGAGAGAGCGGTCCTTTTTCTCCACAGTTCCCTTAAAGAGACTGTTATTGTCCAGATAATCATAGAGAATCTTCGCCTTTTTCTCATTATAGTCTTTCATGGCGGACAGGCCGCCTTTTGCCTTTAACCATTTAAATACCTTGCCGCAGATATAAATACCATATGCTGGCGGAGTATTGTACAGAGATTTGGCATCTGCATGAGTCTTGTACTGGCACATGGTGGGAGTGCCGGGAAGCACATCTTCCGTAATCAGATCCTCTCTGATAATAACGATAACCACGCCTGCAGGACCTACATTCTTCTGAACGCCGCCGTAGATCACTCCGTATTTCGTCACATCCACAGGTTCTGACAGGAAGCAGGAGGACACATCCGCCACCAGAGTTTTCCCCTTGGTATTGGGCAGTTCTTTAAACTTCGTTCCGTAAATGGTATTATTTTCACAGATATATACATAATCCGCATCCTCTGAGATGGGAAGATCGGAACAATCCGGAATATAACTGAAGGTCTTATCCTCGCTGGAAGCGACAGCGGTGGCCCTGCCATATTTTTGTGCTTCTTTGAACGCTTTCTTGGCCCACTGTCCGGTAATGATATAATCTGCCGCTCCGTGTTTCATAAGGTTCTGGGGAATCATGGAAAACTGCAAATGGGCTCCTCCCTGTAAAAACAGCACTTTATAATTATCGGGAATTCCCATAAGCTCCCGAAGATCGGCTTCTGCCTCCTGAATAATGGTCTCAAAAGGTTTGGAGCGGTGTGACATCTCCATCACCGACATCCCTGTTCCTTTGTAGTCCAGCATTTCTGCTGCTGCCTCTTTTAACACTTCCTCCGGCAATACTGCCGGTCCTGCTGAGAAATTGTACACTCTGCTCATAGCTCGTTCCCCACTCTCCTCTGAATTTTTTACAATTTTAAATCTTTATCATCAAATGCGTCCGAAATAGCCGCACCTGGAGATACCATTGGAAATACTTTATCGTCACAGTGGATCTGACAGTCGATAACCACTGGTATATTAAGGCTCATGGCTTCCTCAAGCACCGGCTTTAACTCCTCCTTTTTGGTCACCCGGCAGCCCTTAGCACCCATGGCTTCTGCTACTTTCACGAAATCCACATGATCATTCAATATTGTATGTGAATAGCGCTTTCCATAGTACAGCGTCTGCCACTGACGCACCATCCCCAACACATGGTTATTGACCACTACCTGAATCACGGGGATATTATATCTGGTTGCTGTGGCAATCTCGTTCATATTCATGCGGAAGCAGCCATCCCCTGCAATATTGAATACATATTTGTCCTTTTTACCCATCTTGGCCCCGATGGCGGCGCCCAGGCCATAGCCCATGGTTCCAAGGCCACCGGAGGTTAGAAGGGTATGGGGATTCTTATACTTATAATACTGTGCCGCCCACATCTGGTGCTGGCCTACCTCGGTGACAATAATTGCATCGCCCTTTGTCACCTCATAGATGGCCTCCACCACTGCCGGACCTGTCAGAATGTCTTTATTATAATTTAATGGATACATGTCTTTCAGGCGTTCAATATGGCTGATCCATTCGTCATGATTCTGAGGATCCAGACGGGCGTTTAATTTCCTTAAAATCACTTTCAGGTCGCCGATGACGCTGGCATCTGTCCGCACATTCTTGTTAATCTCCGCCGCGTCGATATCCAACTGGAGGATCCTGGCATTCTTGGCGAATTTGGCCGTGTTTCCGGTGACACGGTCGCTGAACCTGGCTCCCAGGACAATAAGAAGGTCACACTCCGTGATGCCAAAGTTGGAAGTCTTGGTTCCATGCATTCCCACCATACCAGTGTACAGTTCATCCGTACCGTCAAAGGCGCCTTTGCCCATAAGGCTGTCCGCCACAGGGGCATGGACCTTCTTTGCAAAAAGCCGCACTTCATCTGCCGCATCCGCCAGATTGGCTCCGCCGCCTACGAAAATAAAAGGCTTCTGGGAATTCTTGATCATCATAAGGGCCAGTTCCAAATCCTCTTCCTCAATGGTGTCAGACTGTCTCGGCACCGCCTCCGGTTCCTGATACTCGTAATCATAGGAATTGGCGGTCACATCCTTGGTAATATCCACCAGAACCGGACCTGGACGGCCTGACTTGGCGATAACAAAGGCTCTCCTGATCACGGACGCCAGTTTGGTAATATCTTTTACAATAAAGTTATACTTGGTAATAGGCATGGTAACGCCGGCAATATCAATCTCCTGGAAGCTGTCCCGCCCCAGAAGGCTTACTCCCACATTACAGGTAATGGCAACTATGGGTATGGAATCCATATATGCCGTTGCAATTCCCGTCACCAGATTGGTGGCCCCAGGCCCCGAAGTAGCCAGGCATACGCCTACCTTTCCCGTCGCCCTGGCATAGCCGTCAGCCGCATGGGCCGCTCCCTGCTCATGAGAAGTCAGGATATGGGTGATCTCATCCTGATGCTTGTAAAGAGCATCATAAATATTTAAAATCGAGCCGCCTGGATACCCGAACACCGTGTCCACACCCTGTTCTTTCAGGCACTCTACTACAATCTCTGCTCCTGTCAAAATTTGCATGGGGTCCTCTCTCCTTTATGTGTGTATCGTTCTATGTATGGAATCCCTCTAATCCTCCAGCACAGCCCCTCTGTCGGCGCTGGTTACTGATTTTCTGTATCGTTTTAAGTATCCGCTTACTTCTTTTGTCTTGGGAGTCCAGTCTGCGCGGCGTTTTGCCAGTTCCTCATCAGACACTTTCATGTTGATGGTATTGGCGTCAATATCAATGGAGATGATATCTCCTTCCTCTATCAAACCGATGGGACCCCCTGCAGCGGCCTCCGGACTCACATGGCCAATGGAGGCGCCTCTGGAAGCGCCGCTGAAACGTCCGTCCGTGATCAGGGCTACAGAGGAACCTAAGCCCATTCCGGCAATGGCGGATGTGGGATTTAACATTTCTCTCATGCCGGGACCGCCTTTAGGTCCTTCGTAACGGATCACCACTACATCTCCAGCCACAATCTTACCGCCTTTGATGGCAGCGATGGCGTCTTCCTCGCAGTCAAACACTCTGGCAGGCCCCTCATGCTTTAACATCTCAGGAACAACTGCGGAGCGTTTTACCACACAGGAATCAGGTGCTAAGTTGCCTCTTAAGACAGCGATGCCGCCGGTCTTGGAGTAGGGATTCTCCACTGTACGGATAACTTCCGGATTCTTATTTGTACATCCCTTAATATTCTCTCCCACCGTCTTTCCTGTAACAGTCATGCAGTCCAGGTTCAGAAGGCCCAGTTTTGCAATCTCATTCATAACTGCATAAATCCCGCCGGCCTCGTTCAGATCTTCCATATATGTAGGCCCTGCCGGTGCCAGATGGCACAGATTTGGAGTCTTTGCGCTGATCTCATTGGCGATATCTACGTTGATCTCCACACCTGCCTCATGGGCAATAGCCGGAAGATGAAGCATGCTGTTGGTACTGCAGCCAAGAGCCATATCCATGGTCAGGGCGTTGTAAAAAGCATCCTTTGTCATAATATCTCTCGGACAGATATTTTTCTTCAGCATATCCATAACAGCCATGCCTGCATGCTTGGCCAGACGAATTCTCTCTGAATATACCGCCGGAACCGTGCCGTTGCCCTGAAGGCCCATACCCAGGACTTCTGTCAGGCAGTTCATACTGTTGGCCGTATACATACCGGAACAGGAGCCGCAGGTAGGACATACCTTGCACTCAAATTCCTCTACGTCTTCTTCCGTCATAATCCCCGCTGCATAAGAGCCAACTGCCTCAAACATACTGGACAGGCTTCTCTTTTCTCCCTTGACACGTCCGGCAAGCATGGGACCTCCGCTAACAAACACTGTAGGAATATTGAGACGGGCCGCAGCCATAAGAAGCCCCGGCACATTCTTGTCGCAGTTAGGAACCATAACCAGGGCATCAAACTGGTGAGCGATGGCCATACATTCCGTGGAATCAGCGATTAAATCCCTGGTCACCAGGGAATACTTCATTCCCTCATGTCCCATGGCAATACCGTCGCACACGGCAATAGCCGGGAACACAATGGGGGTTCCTCCTGCCATAGCCACCCCCTGCTTTACAGCCTCCACAATTTTATCCAGATTCATATGGCCCGGTACTATCTCGTTATAGGAACTGACCACACCCACCAACGGCCTTGCCAGTTCCTCCTCGGTCAGTCCAAGGGCACGGTATAGAGACCTGGCCGGTGCCTGCTGCATTCCTGATTTTGCATTGTCACTTCTCATAATGACTCCTCCTTGATATTAGATTCCTGCCTGTATTCACTTCACTGCCGCCGCTACCAGATCACCCATCCGGGTTGTTCCCACTTTCGTGCAGCCCTCTGCCCAGATGTCTCCCGTACGGTATCCATCCTCTAAAACCTTTTGCACCGCCTTTTCTATGGCTGCCGCTTCTTTATCCAAATCGAAGGAATACCGAAGCATCATAGCAGCGGAGAGAATGGTGGCGATGGGGTTCGCCAGATCTTTGCCTGCAATATCCGGTGCGGAACCATGGCTTGGCTCGTAAAGTCCGAACTTGCTTTCATTTAAACTGGCGGAAGACAGCATGCCGATGGAACCGGTTATCATACTGGCCTCATCAGACAAGATGTCGCCGAACATATTCTCTGTAAGAATCACATCAAACTGTCCCGGATTCATCACCAGCTGCATGGCGCAGTTGTCCACCAGCATATGGGAAAGCTCCACTTCCGGATAATCCTTTGCCACCTCTTCCGTCACCTTTCTCCAAAGTCTGGAAGAATCCAGCACATTGGCTTTGTCTACGCTGGTGACTTTCTTTCTTCTCTTCATGGCAATGTCAAATGCCTTCACTGCGATACGGCGAATTTCCTTCTCATTATAAGTCAGGGTATCCACTGCCGTCAAAACTCCGTCTACCTCTTTTGTATGCCGCTCTCCAAAATACAGCCCTCCGGTCAGCTCCCGCATGATCACCATATTAAACCCGTCTCCGATGATATCCCGCCTCAGAGGGCAGGCCTGTGCCAGTTCTTTGTACAGATAAGCTGGGCGGATATTGGCAAAGAGATTTAAGCCCTTACGGATAGCCAGAAGACCTGCCTCTGGCCTTAAGTTGGGCGCCGCATCGTACCATCTGGAATTCCCTACATCGCCGCCTACGGCGCCCAGAAGCACTGCATCGCTTTTCTTAGCCGCCTCCAGGGCTTCCTCTGTCAGCGGTACCCCGTAGGCATCAATGGAGCAGCCGCCCATAAGAATCTCCGTATACTGAAAAGAATGCCCGAATACCTGCCCTATCTTGTCCAGAACCTTGCATGCCTCCCTTACAATCTCCGGCCCTATGCCGTCTCCCGGTATGGTGACTATCTTACAATCCATGTCCTTTTTCTCCCCTTTTGCTCTTCTATCGCTAAAATACAGTCCTTTTCTTCCCGGACTGCAATTGTTTCTCTTCATCATATCTCATTTGGGCCGAGATTTCAATAATCTATGATAAATTATCCTAAAGATATTTGGAATTTTTGGCATAACCTGGAGGTATGGGATAAAAGAAACGAACCCTCAGCAGCAACTACTGAAAGTTCGTTCTTATAGGTAAATCTTTTAACCAGACTGTCAGATAATCCCAACCAAACTCCCTGCCATAAGCATAATCATGTCGCACACAGCACCGATCATTGCCATAGGAGACACATATTTCAGGTACTGAGGAAGATCTACATTGAACACCTCCTGGCACATCCAGCAGCCCGAATCATTGACATGGCCGAACATCATGGTTCCTAGTCCGATTGCCAGAGTTACGGCTACAGGGGATAAGCCTAAGGCTGCCATAATAGGCATGCAGATGCCGGCAGCCGCCATACCTGCCGTTGCCATGGAACCGGCGGCTGCGCGCATAACAGCAGATATGATGAACGGAATCAGGATCATGGGTATACCGGAATTAGCCACCATATCGGCGATCTCGGAAACCACGGGCTGGCTGGACAAGATAGAGGCAAAAGCAGCTCCCATTGCCGTGACCAAGAGCACCATTGCAGACACATCAATGGCTCTTTTCACCCAGTTTCCCATTCCCAGTTCCAGAAGGGATGCCTTTTCACCGATAGGTTCCGTCTGGTTGGCATTGCGAAGCATCTTGCCTTTGATCTTTGTGTTAGTCAAAAGCAGAATAATAATACCGATGAGCATAGCCAAGGACTTATTGCCGATCACATTGGCCACTGCCAAAATGGGACTTTCTTTTGGAAGAACCATACTGCAGATAGAAGCCAAAGTGATAAGACCTGCCGGAACCAGCAAAGGCAGAAAAGCTACCAGGGCATTGGGAAGTCCTTCTTCATGAATCAGCAGTTCTTCCACAGTTGCACTTTCCCCTACCGGTTCAATTCCCACGGTAAACTCAGGCTTTGGCTCCGCATAAGAAGCATTCTTTGTCATCCACCCGATCGTAAGAAAGTAAGTAACTAAAAGGGAGGCCAGACAGATCAAAATTCCCCAGAAAATCACCATGCCCACGTCTGCCCCCAGCATAATGGCGATAGCCAGAATTCCCGCTGAAGGCGGCACCACACCGTGGGTAAACCACACCGCCGCGATGACATAGCTGGTCACGACTGTCATATTCATATTCTTACGCTTTGCAATGGTTGCCGCAATGGGCGCTGTCAGAAGCTGGGAGATATCCCCAAACACGGAAATAGCCATAACAAATGCCGTCAGGGCCGGAGCCAGTTCCAGACGTTTCCCCTTAAACAGTTTTACAAAAAAGTTGCTGATAGCCACTGCCGCCCCGGAATCCTGAACGCCCATGGCAAGAATGGCGCCAAAGAGTACGGGCAGACCGATATTTCCTAAAGAATTACCGAATGCCCCTGTAATGGCATTGAGACCATCCATGACGGAAGAGCCAAAAAATACGGCCAGGGCCAGAGCAGTAAAAAACAGAGCCATAAAACTATTCATTTTCAGTTTCAGAGTCAGCAGCAATAAAATACCAATAGCCACAATGAGTGCAATCATATATACAACCGGCGTCATAGTCATTTCTCCTCCTATATTTAAAATACCTGAATTTTTTCCACTGCGTCCCAGTCAATCTCTATACCAAGGCCCGGCAGCTGCGGCACATAAAATTTCATATGTTCATCATGTTCAAAAGGCGTCTTCAAAACACCTGTTTTCAGGAAATTGTCATTTTCCTCACTCTCTATAGCTTCCGTGTTGGGGAAGCCTGCCGCCAGCTGCAGACTTGCTGCAAAATGGATGGCCGAACCAAAAGAATGAAGGGAAACCGGCTTTGAGAACCCCTGGGCCGCCAGACCGATCTTTCTCAGTTCAGAGATGCCGCCGCCCCAGCCCACATCGGGCTGTACGATATCCATAGCGTTCTCCTTCATAAGATTCACAAAATTTCTGCACCCTTGGGTCGTCTCATATCCCATAAGAGAAATATCAAGAAGTTCCCGTCGTATCTGCTTAAGCCCTTCCACATCTTCGAACAGAATAGGCTCCTCCAGCCAATTAAGTCCCGCCTTGTGGAAATCCTCCGACGCACGAAGCACTTCCTCCACCGGCCATGCGGCATTAATATCCGCGGCAAGGCGCCCTTCCTTTCCCATAATCTCACGAACAGTCCGGATTCTATCCATATCCTCCCCATAAGTCACGGAAAAATCTTTGCTCTGTGTATACCGCACCGCATTACCAGTAATCTCAGGATTCCGTCCGATTTTGATCTTAATATCCCGGTACCCTTTTTTCTTATACCCTTCCACTTCCCTTTTCAGACCGTCCAGATCTTTTCCCGGCGCATAGAAGCCTCCGCTGGCATATGCCGGCACCTTATCCTGGTGGGCTCCCAGTAATTTGCTAACCGGTAAGCCTGCCGCCTTTCCCAGAATATCCCAAAGGGCAATGTCAATCCCGCTGATACATCCCATAACCAGTCCATTCCGCCCGTTTGGAACATTTCTCCAATACATTTTCTGCCAGAGGAGCTCAATATCTGTAGGATCCTCCCCTATAACAGCCGGTGCCAGCTGCTCCTCCACAATGTGTTTGGCAATGAGCAGAGGGCTCCCGTAGCAGAACGCCTCGCCGATTCCCGTAATTTTCTTATCCGTCTCAATCTTAATCCACAAAGCCTGCCTCACCCTGCACACGGACATGGCGTCGCTCATAACCGGACACTCCCAACGCATGCCAATTGCTTTCACACTCACAATCTTCATGTTAAATCCCCTCCTGTCCTTCTCTTTCGGGTTTCCCATATCCGGTGCTACAGGTTCCCGGTATTCCTATTTATAAAAAAATTATAAACTGAGGGGGAGCAGAAGACAAATTATTAAAATTGAATGTGGGAATTAGTAAAAATAAAGTTGAATGGAAAAGATTAATTTGTAAAAAACATATATAGGAATTAAAATATAAGAAAACAGGATGTGCAAAACAGACAATGAGGAGAATTCATTATGGATTTGCGATATTTGGAATACATTGTTGAAATAGCGAACCAACACAGTATTTCCCGGGCGGCGGACAGTCTTTTTATTACTCAATCCAACCTAAGCCAATATCTTGGCAGACTGGAAGAAGAGCTGGGAATCAAACTGTTTGACCGGAAACGAAATGATATGACACTTACTATGGCAGGCAGACTCTATGTTGACGCCTGCCGTGACATACTGCTGAAAAAACGGGACTTGTATAATCAGATTTCAGATATTGCCCAAGCAAAAACAGGCAGTTTTTCTGTCGGCATTACGCCTCAGTGGGGAGCCGCAGCCTTTTCACGGATCATCGGATCCTTTAAAAAGGCTTACCCTAATATTCATGTCTCAGTCCTGGAAGAGACAGCAGAACCCCTGACCTACGCTCTCCAGGACGGACAGATCGATATGGCAATTATCCCTTTGGCCAACCCTTCCGCCCTCCCGCCTCCCTGTTCATGGTGGAAGAACAATTGGGAGCAACCTTTGTCCCTGTCTCCTGTGCCACCGCCTCCGACAAGATTCAGTATGCCCATGTGTCTCCCTCCGTTCAGTGGTTTGTAGCCATCGCCTTCCGCAAGAGCTTCACACCCAGACAGTCTGAGGAATACTTTATACAGCTTGCTCAAAAGTTTTATGATAATTCCTACAGTATAATCATGCCCGAACTCTAAAAGAGTCCGGGCATGTTTTTTTATATCCTCACCTTCGTCCAAGCCCCCGACCTAAATCTCCATCTAGTCAGGATAAACCTGCAGAACTGATCACAGACAACGCCGAACCAGATGCCAATAAGCCCCAGGCCAAAGGTATAGCACAGGGCATAAGAACAAATGGTTCGGACAAAAGTAACGCTGATGGTAGAAGCCACCGTAGTAAAAAGCACGTCCCCGGCCCCTCTCAAGCATCCCATATAGATCACCTGGGAAATCTGCAGCACTACAATGATCACAATCACCCTCATGATCTCCACGCCCATGGCAATAATATGGGCCTCCTCAAAATACAGGCTGTACAGGAACTGTCCGCCCAGCAGATAGAACACTGCCAGTACGACGGATATAGCCAGCCCCATTTTCTGACAGATGGAACCATAGACCTTGGCCATCTCCGGCTTTTCCTCTCCAAGACTCCGCCCGATCAGCGCCACTGCCGCCACTTGCATACCGTCTCCAAAAGAAAAAGAAAGACTCATCACATTCATACCCACCTGATGGGCAGCGAAAGCGTCTGTTCCCAGTTTTGCCGTCATGACTGCCACAGACATAAAACCGATCCTCATAAGGATCTGCTCCAAAAAAATGTTGGAGCCAATGTGAAAGATTCCCCTGAGGGAGGTCATGCGGAATCGTAGTTTTCTCGCTATCATATAGGGAAGACTGACAAAACTGTCTTTTGGAAAAATTGATGCTATGCTCATGCCGCAGGCCACTACAGTCCCGAACACCGTAGCCAGGGCCGCCCCGTGAATGCCCAGCGCCGGAAATCCCAGATTACCGCCGATCAGCAGGTAATTGCCAACCATATTCAATACATTGGCCGTCACATTGGTCTTCATGGCGATCTTCGTACGTCCGGCTCCCCTCTGCGCCGCATTGACCGCCAATGACACAATATTGAACATCATTCCGCCCATAATGATCTGAAAATAGATAACCGCCGCGTCATGGGTATCCTCGTTGGAACCGCAGAGCCTGATAATGGGATCTGCCAAAATCACACACAAGATACTAACCGCAATCCCGGCCAGCACTACAAATGTCAGTGCTGCTATGAGCGTCTGGTTTGCCCCATCCCTGTCCTCCTGGCCCTTCCGCCGTGCCACAATGGCAGATACCGCCACGTTGGATGCCACAAAGGGCGCCAGACCGATAAATTTCGGCTGAGTCGTAAGCCCCACTGCCGCCACGGCATAGGCTCCGATGGAACTGACCATCAGGGAATCTATCATACCTGCCAAAGCCACAAAAAAAGACTCCAGAACAGCCGGCCAGGCCATCTGGAAGGTCTCTCGTACAATCGCTTTTGATTCAGACGTTTCTTTCTTTTGCTTTTCCATACTTCTCTTCCCTTCGTAATATTCTACAAAACTGAACTTGAAAAAACCATACCACCGGCAAAAGCCAGCACAATAGACGCAAAAATACCTAAAATAGTAATATATTCTTTCTGCATCTCTTCTTGCTTTTCCTGGACCCTGTTTGATAACTGTTTTGCAGCTTCAATCGTATCCTGAGATGCCTTTAAGGATTCCTCGGATATTTGAAGTTTTCCTTCTAATTCTGTAATAAGCAGCTTATTCTTGGCCAACTCTGACATAGTATCATTGGACATCGCCTTTGTATAGTTGATTCTTGCTATATCCAAATTCGTGTGATCATACAGCTTTACAATCTCTTTACTGATATCAATCAGTTCCCCGTTCTCATCCGTATTTTTAGGAATATAACCTGCTCCCCTATCCTTTACTCCTTATTAAATTCTCTCTGGATATAGTATAATATTTTCTGTAACTGTAAATTGGAAATAGGGCTGTTCTCCTCTGTACATTTATCAATAATATATTTTGCAATCGTTAATGCCGAATACATCTTATCCTCCTTTCTCCAACCAAATTACATCCTATATTTATTATATTCAAGAACACATGTTCTGCCAATCGTTATTTCCCTTCTTAAGCCCTGCCAGTACCTGCCTCAATCTCTCCACATCCCCGTCAAAGCAGTACCCGTCCATACCGCAGGCCCTTGCCCCTTCAATATTGAGAATCTGATCATCGATAAAAAAGCACTCCTCCGGCCTTAACCCAAATCTCTCAAACAGATGCCCATACATCTCCTTCTGAGGTTTTATGCACTTCTCCTCCGCCGAAAAGAACACGCCGTCAAAAAGCCTGATTCCCGGAATCACATCCAGGTAACAGTCCAGCATTCTCAGAGACGCGTTGGAGCAGAGATAAAGTCCGTACCCCTGGTCTTTCAGGGATTTCACCAGTTCCTCCATCCCTTCTACGGGCCACATGCAATACTCATGCCAATGCTCTAAACACAATCTGGCCGCTTCCCTGGCATGACCCTCAGGCAGTCTCCCCTGCATCCTCTCCAAAGCCCTTTCCTCCGAGATGACTCCCATATCCAGCATAAGCCATTCCGGAGACACGAACACGGACGTATTCACCGCCCTCAGTTCTTCCTCGTCAGCGGCAAACTGCCTGCACACCCGGATCGGGTCATAATTCACCAGTACGGCTCCCATGTCAAACACAATATTCCTAATCATAACGCCCTCTCTCCTCCAAAAGTTAAAAAAATCCTCTGCCGGTGTCAGATGCGCATCTCAAACACATCCGGCACCGCAAGAGGCAAAAATCATTCCGGTTTCTCTACCTGTACAATCGCAGTCTTCTGCATAGGAATCCGGCAGTTCTTATTGCTGCCGAACTCCACGATAACTGTATCATCCGTCATATCAATCACAACGCCGTAAAAACCGCTGGAGGTTAGAATCGTATCGCCTACTGCAATACTCTCCATCAATTCCGCCATTCTCTTCTTCTCTTTGTTCTGAGGACGGATGGCGATAAAATACATAAGCCCGATTAAAAAAGCCGCATAAACCACCCAGAATCCAACTCCGCCCATAGCGCTTCCAACTAACATAAAATCCTCCTTATCCGGTTTCTCACCGCCTCGCACGTAAACCTTACTCTCTCTGTTCATCATACGGCAGCTGTCTATTCTGGCTGCCTTTGTCCACTCATCATACCTTCCAGCTTATTGGCCTTATACTCAGCATAACGGTGCTCCTCGATTGCGTCGCGAATCTCTTCCATCATTTTATTATAAAAATACAAATTATGCAAGACACATAATCTCATTCCCAGCATCTCTTTTGCCTTGAGAAGATGGCGGATATAAGCCCGGCTGTAAGAACGGCAGGCCGGACACTGACAGCCCTCTTCGATGGGGCGGGGGTCCAATTCATATTTCTGGTTAAATAAATTCCGTTTCCCCTCATTCGTATAGACATGGCCATGACGACCGTTTCGGGAAGGGTAGACACAGTCAAAAAAATCCACTCCCCTGTCCACAGCCTCCAAAATATTGGCCGGTGTTCCCACTCCCATAAGATAGGTGGGCTTTTCCTCCGGAAGATAAGGTACTGTCTCATCCAGTATCCGGTACATCTCTTCATGACTCTCCCCCACAGCCAATCCGCCTAACGCATAACCGTCCAGCTCCATGGCGCCAATCTCCTTTGCGTGGGCAATACGGATATCCTCAAAGGTGCCTCCCTGGTTGATGCCGAACAAAAGCTGCTCCCTGTTAATGGTATCAGGAAGACTCTTAAGCCTTTCCATCTCCCGCTTACACCGCAAAAGCCATCTGGTAGTCCGGTCCACGGAAGTTTGCATATACTCTCTGGTCGCCGGATGAGGCGGGCATTCGTCAAAGGCCATGGCAATGGTGGACCCTAAATTAGACTGGATCTCCATGCTCTCCTCCGGCCCCATAAAGATCTTTCTTCCATCTATATGAGAGTTGAAATACACGCCCTCTTCCTTGATCTTTCTCATGCCGGCCAGAGAAAACACCTGAAATCCCCCGGAATCCGTAAGAATGGGCCGGTCCCAGTTCATAAATTTGTGCAGCCCGCCAAAGGCTTTGATCAGCTTATCCCCTGTGCGCACGTGAAGATGATAGGTGTTGGAAAGTTCCACCTGAGTGCCGATACCCCGAAGATCATCGGTCGACACGGCGCCTTTGATGGCTCCCACGGTTCCCACATTCATGAACACCGGCGTCTCAATAATTCCATGAACCGTTTTTACCTGGGCGCGCTTTGCGCGCCCGTCCTTTGCTATTATCTTATATTCCATTCTGTTTCCTTACTTATTCCGCCTTGACGGCTTTCTTTTTTGTAGTCAGGACATACCACAAGGCGCCTGTAATGCAGACGGAGGAATATCCGCCGAAGATAATGCCGGCCATGAGAGGCAGGGCAAATTCACGGATTGAGGAAACTCCCAGAAGGAACAGTACAAATACCATGATAAATGTGGTGATGGACGTATTGATGCTTCTGGTAAATGTCTCCGTAATACTTCTGTTTACAAGCTCCGCCAGAGTTTCCTTGTGGCTCTTTGTCTGCATATTCTCACGGATACGGTCAAAGATGACGATGGTAGCATTGATAGAATAACCTACAATGGTCAGCATACAGGCAATGAAGGTAGAACCGACGGACCATTTTGCCACTGCATAGCAGGTCAAAACCACTAAAACATCATGAACCAGTGCCAGAACCGCGCTGGCAGCAAAACGGATATCCTTAAATCGGAACCAGATATAGATCAGCATGCAGACTGTGGAGATGACAACCGCCACCACTGCATCCTCCTTCATCTCTTTGCTCACGGCACCGGAGATACTCTCCGCTATAATCAGTTCCGCATCTACGCCGAACTGCTCCGCCAAAGCATCATTAAGGGCCTGTCTCTGGTCCACTGACAGCGTCTTGGTCTTAATGATCACCTCATTGGTTCCTGCCACTTTTTGTGTCTGAACTTCCGGATCGCCGGTCACCTGCTCCACCACCGGAACTACCTTGGCGGAGATGTCGTCCAGGCTCATGTCCTCGTTAAATGTCACATTGGTGGAAGTTCCGCCTCTGAAATCCATACCATAGTTCAGCGCCCCGCCTCCGGAAGCGGAACCCATTCCCATGAACACCCAGCCTATGACAATGGCTGCAATGGAAACTCCGAAAAACACCTTCTTTTTCCCAAGAAAATCTCTGGGTGTAACTTCCTTTCTCACGCCGTAGAATTTCACATCGGAAAATCCTATGGCATACAAGGCATACAACGCTCCCTTAGTCACAAACAATGCGGTAAACATGGAAAGGATAATACCGATTGCCAGAGTGGAAGCAAATCCCTTCACCGTGCCGGAACCTCTCCAGAACAAAACTACCGCCGCAATCAGAGTGGTCACATTACCGTCGATAATGGCAGACAGGGCTTTGCTGAAACCGGTCTTAATGGCGGATCTGACTGTCTTTCCCACACCGATTTCCTCATTAATACGGGTAAATATAATGACATTGGCATCCACAGCCATACCGATGGACAGGATAATACCTGCAATACCAGGCAGTGTCAGAGTCACCTCAAAGGCAGAAAGAAGAATTAACTCCAGACCTACATATAACCCTAAAGCAAGGACAGAGGCCAGTCCCGGAATCCGGTACACGCCGATCATAAAAAGAGCCACAATAAGGAACCCGATAGCCGCCGCCCTGAGGCTTGTCGCAATGGCCTCCTGGCCAAGCTTCGCTCCCACTACATTCGAGCGGAGTTCCTCCAATTCCAGAGACAAGGAACCGATACGAATGGTAGCCGCCAGATTTTCAGCTTCCTCATAGGATTCCATTCCTTCGATATAACATTCTCCGCCGGTAATTGCAGTGTTTACTACAGGTGCGGATTTGATTTCATTATCATAGATAATATAAATGATTTTTCCTATATTTTTCTCTGTCGCTTCCGCAAATGCCGACGTTCCGTCAGGTGTAAATGTCAAATTGACAATATTTTCCCTGATACCGTTCTTTTCTATGATGCCGGCCTTGGCACTTGCCACCTGGGTGCCTGTAAGAATAACCGTTCCCTCCTGATCTATGAACATAAGGGAGCCCGGTTTTCCAAGTTCCGCAAGAATGGCGTTGGCATCGGATTCGCCGGGGATGTCAATATTAATCCGGTTGCTGCCTTCCTGGTACACCTCTGCTTCCGTGCTGTATCCCTGAGCTCTCTGCTGAAGCTTATACACGGTGTCGGACATATCCTCGGCAGATGGATTATCGGCCACTGCCTGATACGTAATGCTCACACCTCCTGCCAGATCAAGTCCCAGTTTAATGTCATCCATCGTGTCATAGCCAAAATACCCAAAGAGGCCCACACACAGCAGGATGGCTACCAAGCCCAGGAAGCCCTTTCCTTTACTACTTTTCATCATGGTCTTATCTCCTTTTTCTTTACTCGGCCAATGCCGCTTTTATCATAATAGAACATTCTATTCTCTTTTTCTGCATCTCGCAGCCGATGTCATAGGCATCTGTGATGGAACCATGGAAGTTATAGGAATTGGCGGCACATCCTCCGCTGCAGTAAAAACGCGCAAAGCAGTCTCTGCACTTATCCTTGGCATAGACATTGCACAGCTTGAATTCATCTCTGACCGCTGTGTTGGTTATGCCTTCTTCCACATTGCCCAGAAGGAACTCCTCCTGTCCTACAAACTGATGACACGGATACAGATCGCCCCAGGGGGTTACTGCCAGATATTCGGTTCCTGAACCGCAGCCTGACAATCTTTTCGCCACGCAGGGGCCTTGCTCAAGGTCTATCATAAAATGGAAGAAATTGAATCCTCTTCCTTCTTTTTGCCGCTTCACATACTCTGCTGCCAGTCTGTCATACTCCCCAAGGATCTGAGGCAGGTCCTCCTCCCTGATGGCATAAGGTTCCTCCGGGGAGGCCACCACTGGTTCAATGGACATCTGCTTAAATCCCAGGTCCGCAAAATGCAGAACATCTTTTGAAAAATCCAGGTTGTTCCTGGTAAATGTTCCCCTCACATAATAGTTTGTCTGATTCCTGCTCTCGGCAAATTTCTGAAATTTGGGAACGATCAGGTCATAACTCCCGGCCCCTTTCCTGAAAGGACGCATGTTGTCATTGACCTCTTTCCTTCCGTCCAGACTCAAAACCACATTGCTCATCTCACGGTTGCAGAATTCCATAATCTCGTCATTGAGAAGAACCCCGTTGGTAGTCAGAGTAAAGCGAAAATGTTTATGGCGGGTCTCCTCCTGGGAGCGGCCGTATTCCACCAGCCGCTTTACCACTTCCCAATTCATGAGAGGCTCTCCCCCAAAGAAATCCACTTCCAGATTCCTTCTGTTTCCCGAATTGGCAATAAGAAAGTCCAGGGCCTTCTTACCCACTTCAAAGCTCATGAGGGCCCGGCGTCCATGATACTCTCCTTCTTCCGCAAAACAGTACCGGCAAGCCAGATTGCAGTCATGGGCAATGTGGAGACACAGGGCTTTCACTACGGTTTTCCGCTTTTTAAAGTCCACCACATAATCTTCATACACATCCTTGGCAAACAACTCTTCTCTGTCAATCAGCTCCTGAATGTCAGACAGAGCATCTTCCACATCCTGGGAAGGATAGATTGAGGAGAGCCGGACTCTGACCTCTTCCTTCAATTCTTCCGGAATCAGCTCTGGCTTCTCCATATCCGGCAGTTTTCCCGCCAGATATTCGATGGCGTCATACACCACGGGCTCCGTCACATGGACCGCGCCGCTGCTGACATCCATAACAATATCATACCCATTATTTCTATACTGATGAATCACTTATGTTCTCCTTTATCTGCAGTTTTTTTACACCGAATACTCCGTAACACAAGATACCCCTACAATCCTTCGGACCGTAGGGGTATCCTCAAAACTGCCTTCCTTCCGAAATCCATCTCTCCCGACTAACGGCTGCTGTTCTCACAGCTCTGGTTTCCCACGGTGCAGGAAGTCTTGCATGCGGACTGACAAGAGGTCTGGCACTCTCCGCAGCCGCCCTTTTTCATGGTGTTCTTTAAGGTGCTATTGCTTAATGTCTTAACTTTCTTCATGGTTTGCTTTCCTCCATTCTCTGTAAGTGTGCTGCTACACTTCTTCTTACTATAACACAACTCCCGGTTTCGTGCAAGCTCGTAATTCTTTGGGAATCTTGTACATATCCCTGTGTGTGGCTGAATATATTGAAATTAAGAAAAAAACAAGGAGTTTCTATGGAACCATCCGCTCCAAGAGTACTGCTGCGCTCGCTGCTCTTTTCCTATGTATTGTCCGGCCTTCTGCTGGCTGCCACTTCCTTTGCTCTTTATAAGTTCCATCTAAAAGAAAGCCAGGTAACTATGGCAGTGAATCTAGTATACCTGCTGTCCTGCGCTCTGGCCGGCTTCCTTATGGGAAAAGGAATGGGACGACGGCGCTTCTTCTGCGGTCTGTCAGCAGGACTTTCCTACTTTCTCATTCTGCTTGCAGTATCCTTTATTCTAAATAAAGGAATCGTCTCGGATACTGCCCGTCTTCTTACCTCTCTGGCATTCTGCACTGGCAGCGGCATCATCGGGGGAGTCTCAAGCTGACTCCCCTGTGTCAGCTTCTTCCTTCACCGGCAGGATCATCCTGATGCGGTCAATTCTGTTTTTGTCCACGCTTTCTACAATAAACCGGATTCCCTCGTCACAGACCTCCTCCCCCTCATCGGGAAGATGGTCCAAAAGGCCGATCACCAGACCCCCCACAGAATCATAGTCCTTGGATTCCAATTCCAGGCCCAGGCGGTCGTTGATGTCATTGATCTTCATAGCGGCTGCCACTGAATACTCTCCGGGAGCTGATTCGATCAGGCTCTTTTCTTCATCCTGGTCGTACTCGTCACGAATCTCACCTACAATCTCCTCCAGCATATCCTCCAGCGTAATAAGTCCTGCCGTAGCCCCATATTCATCCAGCACAATCACAATATTATTAAAGGTCTTCTGCATCTCTACCATAAGCTCCGCTGTCTTTTTATACTCATAAGTATACATAGGCACACGCATATAATCCCGAATGCAGAATTCCTTGTCATTGTCTATCAAAAGCAGATCCTTTATATTCATGACCCCGATTACATTGTCTGTGGTTTCCTCATAGACAGGAATGCGGGTGTATTTTTCCCGGCGGAAAATATCAATCAGTTCGTCATACGTAGCCTTCACATCCACAAATGTCATGTCGATCCGCGGAACCATAATGTCCTTTGCAAGAGAATCCCCGAAGTCAAACACATTGTTTATCATCTTTTTCTCTTCAGTCTCAATGACCCCTTCCTCATGGCTTACTTCCACAATGGTACGGAGTTCGTCCTCTGTAATCATCTCCTGCTTCTTGTTGGGATCTACCTTCATAAGCATAAGCACTCCCAGAGAAAGTCTGTTTACAATCCCTATAACCGGAGTCAGGGCGTACATCAGAGTATAGATCGGCTTTGCGCTTCGCAAAGCTATGGTCTCGGCGGATATGGTGGACAAAGTCTTAGGCGTAATCTCTCCAAATACCAGGATGAGCAAAGTCAGCACACCTGTGGCCACGCCTACGGCCTTATTGCCAAAGAGATTTATGGTAAACGTCGTCAAAAGGGAGGAGGCCGACAAATTGACAAGATTATTGCCGATGAGAATTGCGCTCAGCATCTTACCCTGCTGTTCTAAAATCTTTGACAAAATAACAGCTCTCTCCTCGCCATTCTCCGCCAGGGTTCTGATCCGTATTTTGTTCACAGTGGTAAGGGCTGTCTCAGATGATGAGAAAAATGCGGATAATGCCAGTAAAACACCTAAAATAAGCAACTGTATGACGTCACTCGAATCCAAAAAAAATCACTCCTTGTAAACATATTTTAGGTGATATTGTACATGATATTCCCACGTTTGTCAATGTTCTCTCACCGATTCCACAATCTGCGCAGCTAACAGAATTCCCGCTCCCAAAAAGATACAGATATCTCCAAGATTAAACACAATCTTTTTAAGCTTTTTAAAGCGTATGCTGAAATAATCCACCACATACCCCCGCTTCAGCCGGTCATAAAGATTGCTTATTCCTCCTCCCAGCACCAGACAAGCGCCGATTTTCTCAGCCCAATATCCTTTCCTGGGATAAATCCAGAAAAAGATTCCCGCAACGGCGGATAACACTGCCAGGGGCACATTCTTCACCAGG
The DNA here is from genome assembly GCA_910574345.1 of Clostridiaceae bacterium. Classification (GTDB taxonomy): domain Bacteria; phylum Bacillota; class Clostridia; order Lachnospirales; family Lachnospiraceae; genus UBA3402. Next base: position 62,444 of record CAJSZV010000014.1, read on the forward strand.
TCCGGCCGGCTCTTTAAAATTCCCATGGGGAAACCGTCGTTGTGATTCCGGTAAAGCATGATAAACCCCTTGCTGCCCTCCAGTTCTTTCGGAAACTCTGACGGGTCTGCCTTCTCTATGACGGACTTGATACCCAGATCTGTCAGTACAATTGCCATAATCCCTAATATCAGCAACATGGTTCAACCTCCTAGATGTTTTTTTTATTTTACTATGATTATCTTCTTCCGTCCAGTAGGTTCCCATTCATTTTTTGCATATACTATTAACAAAATATTGTTCAGGAGCCTGTCTATGAGCATCTGCACTGCCAATGTAGCCAGTCAGGATTACGCTGATTTTATCTACCGGCACAGCTCCGCCACTTTGGAAGAGCTGTCCCGCATCCTTAAAACCGATTGTATCAGCTATGTGAATGAGTCATATGTTGTGTACTATCTGCCTCTTGATGAGGCCCTTCCCTTAAGCATTCCCAACCACTCCTACGAATCCCTTCCCACTCTGTTCGGCCTTATGGATACCACCAGTATGGAGTCTTCGGGAATCCTGTCTACCTTCCGCCAGCCCTCTTTAGGGTCCAGCGGTGAGGGGGTGATTATGGGGCTGATTGATACCGGCATTGACTACCAAAACCCCCTGTTTCGCAAGGCCGACGGAACTACCCGCATTCTTGGACTCTGGGATCAGACCGCGGAGGACGGCGGTTTTGAACTGACAGGCAACCGCCCCTTTTCCTTTCCCTTTTACTACGGAAAGGAATATACTTACGAAGATATTAACAAGGCCCTGGCCCTTCCCGATCCTTTCACCTTGGTCCCCTCCTCCGATACCAACGGCCATGGAACCTTTCTGGCAGGGATTGCCGCCGGTGGCACCTCCATCTCCATTGATTTTACAGGAGCAGCACCGGAATGCAGTCTTGGAGTCGTAAAATTAAAGCCTGCCAAGCAGTATCTGAGAGATTATTACATGATTCCCGAAGATGCCGATGCTTATCAGAGCAATGACATTATGCTGGCCATTACCTACCTTACCCTTTTGGCGCGCCGTCACAGAATGCCTCTTGTGATCTGCCTGGGTTTGGGGACCAACCAGGGCGGCCATAACGGTGCGTCTCCTGTCAGTGAAGTCTTAAACAGCCTGCGGTCTTATCAGGCAGTGGCCGCTGTCTGCGCCGCCGGCAATGAGGCGGGGCTGCGCCACCATTACCTGGGCAGAATCTCTAATCCTGCAGGCGGCTCCTCGGATTTTGATGAAATCGAGCTTCGGGTGGCGGATCAGGAAAAAGGCTTTGTCATCGAACTATGGGCCAATGCCCCTGAAATCTATACCGTAGGTTTCGTATCTCCCACAGGCGAGACCATTCAGCGCATTCCTCTGACCCTTAACAGCGAAATTACTGTCCGCTTTTCCATAGAACCTACCACTATTGCAGTGGCCTATGCCACCACTCTCGGCTCGCAGAGCAGCTATCTTGCCTCCCTGCGCTTTGTTAACCCGATTCCCGGAATCTGGCGGATCCGGGTCTATCCCACCATTATATTTTCCGGAATCTATCATATGTGGCTTCCTGTCTCCGGTTTTGTATCGCCTGATACTTATTTTCTCCAGTCCGACCCTTACACAACCATCGTAGCCCCCGGCAATACGGATTTCCCCATTACAGTCAGTACCTATAACCACCTGGACGGGAGTCTGTATATCCATTCCAGCCGGGGCTACACCAGAGACGGGCGGATCAAACCGGATCTGGCGGCCCCCGGTGTGGAAGTCTACGGACCCGGAATCTCTCCCATCCCCGGAGAATATCCCATGGTCCGCAAAACCGGCTCATCTGTGGCGGCAGCCCATGTAGCCGGCGCTGTAGCCAATATTTACTCAAAGCAGTTTCCTTCGGGAACTTACTTAAGCATCAGCAGTGACCTTGTAAAGGCCTCCCTTACCAGAGGAGCAGAAAGAAATCCAAACTACACATATCCCAACCGCGAATGGGGATACGGCACTTTGGATCTCTATCATTCCTTTCTCTCTCTTCGTGATTAAGTTTCCCTCTTTCAGCCCCGCATCTCAATCCGTGGTCCTCCGCTCTTTTCCAGATATTCTCTGGTGATGACCACGGTTCCGATGCCTGAATCCTTCGGCACTTCATACATAATATCCAGCATGAATTCTTCCATAATGGCTCTCAGGGCCCTAGCGCCTGTCTCCCTTTTCAGGGCTTCCTTAGCGATCCACCCCAGCGCCTCTTCCTCAAATATCAGCTTCACTTCATCCATAGCCAGCAGTTTTATATACTGCTTCACAATGGCATTCTTCGGCTTTTTAAGGATCTCAACCATCATAGGCTCCGTCAGTTTTGTAAATGTAACCATAACCGGAAGCCGTCCTAAAAACTCAGGAATCATGCCGAAGGTACGCAGATCTCTGCTGGTCACATAGCTTAAGATATCTGGATCCTCATCATAGCGGTCTTTTAATTCCGCCTTGAACCCTATGGATGAAGTTTTGTTAAGACGTTCCTTAATGATATCCTCCAAATCCGGGAAAGCCCCGCCGCAGATAAACAGGATATGATCCGTGTTGACCGTCGCCATAGGCGTCAGGGCATTCTTCTGGTTGGAACCTACAGGAACCTCCACAGTACTTCCCTCCAAAAGCTTTAGAAGCTCCTGCTGAACCGATTCTCCGCTGACATCCCGCGTGTTGGTGTTTTTCTTTTTGGCGATCTTGTCGATCTCATCTATGAAAATGATTCCTCTCTCTGCTTTTTCCACATCATTGCCTGCAGCTGCAAGAAGTTTGGAAACCACACTTTCAATATCGTCTCCGATATAGCCTGCTTCCGTCAGGGCCGTGGCATCTGCAATGGCTAAGGGCACATCCAAAAGGCGGGCCAGAGTTTTTACCAGATAGGTCTTTCCGCTGCCCGTAGGCCCGATCATTAAGATGTTGGACTTTTCAATCCTTACATCATCATCGTCAGGCTGTTGGTCTGATTTGTGAAGAACCCGCTTGTAATGATTATATACAGCCACAGAGATCACTTTTTTCGCTTTTTCCTGACCGATAACATATTCATCCAGACTGGTTTTTATCTTGTGGGGGGCGGGAATATCTTTTATGCTAAATGACGGCTGGCCGGACTTTTCGGTCTTTTTCTTAATCTTCTTTTTTTGGGGGATCTCCGTGTCGGGAAGCTTTATGTTGTTAAAATCGTTTAAGTTCAGGTTCATGTAGGGCATATGCTGAAGCTGGGAGAAATCCATCCCTCCCTTGGTGACAGCGTCAAAAGCCTTCTGCATGCAGTCATGGCAAAGACACATGTTGCCCGGCATCTGAATCATGGAGCCGGCCTTACTTTCAGGGCGGCGGCAGATATAACAGATTTTCTCATATTCGTCTTCTTGGTTCTGGTTCTGATTCTGATTTGTATCTTTTTCTTCCAAAATCGGGTCTCCTGTTCTTTTCGTAATAATATCGCCTATCTGAACAGTATAATAAAAAACAGGCCCCGGTACAAGTCCGAAGCCCGATTTTATAAACTTTTTATCCTTTACCGGGGTGTCCCGCTCTCCCCAAGAGTCGCCTTGCCTCCCAGTGTAATCTCGATGGTGCGCTCCTCATACGCCCCGTCCTTCAAGGTCTGTACGGTTATATTAACGGTCTCGCCCTCCTTATAATATCTCAAAAGCTCCTGAAGAATCGCCATGGACCGTACGGTCTGATCATCAAATTTGGTGATAATGTCTTTCTCCCGCAGTTCTGTCTTCGATGCCGCCCCGCCTTCAATAATACCGGACACAAAAACTCCGGCAGGCATTCCAAGCTGTTTTGCCATACTGTCATCTACGGTAAGACCCTGAATTCCAAGGTATCCTTCCTTTCCTTCCTCAACCATGCTGCTTCTCGTTCTCTTGGTCATCAGGGAACTGATAATATCCTGAGCCTCAGAGATGGGGATCGCATAGCCGACTCCTTCTACATCTGTGGAAGAATACTTGGCAGCATTGATGCCGATTACCTCTCCCTTCATATTTAAAAGAGCGCCTCCGCTGTTGCCTGGATTAATGGCGGCATCGGTCTGCAGAAGATTCCTGGTCGTAGTGCCGTCTGTTGTCACCTCCCGGTCAAGGGCACTGATCCATCCTACGGTTACGGACTGGCCATGGCCCAGGGCGTTGCCGATGGCGATGACACCCTCTCCCATCTTCAGAGCATCGGAATCTCCCATTGTGGCCACACTGATCTGGCTCAACGTCTCCGCCGGAATATCTGTCAGGGGTACTGCAATAACAGCCAGATCAAAATCCGCATCCGTTCCCTTAATGGACGCATTCACTGATGTAGAATCAATAAATACCACCGACAAATTATTGGAATCTTCCACCACATGATTGTTGGTCACAATCAAAAGTTCCTCGTCATTCTGTCCTACAATAATACCGGAACCGCTGCTTGGCACCTCATAAGTCTGCCGTCCTCCAAACCAGGAATTGCTCTGGTAAAGCATAAGGTTGTTGATAGCCACAATAGACGGCATGGCATTCTCCACAATGGCGGACACATCTAGAGCCACGGCACTGGACGCCCCGTTCAAAGAACTGCTTGGAGGCAGAACAGCCTGGGTTTGAGGTGTGGTCTCCAATGTTTCTGACTGGCTTACCTGAGGATAAGTCTCCTGCTTCATGGAGTCCGCCAGCATATTAACCCCAACCATGGTTCCGCCGGAAACCGTGCCGAACAACAAGGCCGCTGCCGTGATCCCTGCCACTCTTCTGGCCATACCACTGCGCCTTTTTGCTTTCTTCCGTTCCCCAGGCCCCTGTTGAAAGGGCTGATCGTTCCTGTAAGAATCGGCTGACTGATAGGGCGAAGGTCCATAATGCATGGCCTGCTGATTATGATATGTGCCTCCCTGGGGCTGCCCCTGAGGCTGTCCGCCGTACATATTGTTTTGGAACTGGCTCTGAGGCCGGGAGGTTCCAGCCACCTGATCCTGGTTTTGGCTCTGCTCTCTGGTTTCCTCATGTTTTGGTTCTGTCATAATAAAATTCGGGGCTGTTTCATCTGGTCTATGGTTATCAGGATTCCCATTGCCGTCAAACCCTTGATTTCTGTTCTCTTCGTACATATGATTATCCTCCTTTTCGATTTATCATGTTCCTTTTTGTTTATAGCCATACTATAACAATGGTTTGTGACCAAAATGTGACGGAATTATAATAAATATGTGAAACGAAAAAAGAATGGAGCTTTACACATCCTGCAAAGCCCCATTCTCCTTTCTCATATCTGTCATCCAGGTCCCAGAGCAGACTGACTCTCTGACTGCCTTATATTATCAGAACCATTAGCCGGATTCTGAACCCCCGGTCCGCTTATATCCTCAGGCCTGAGTCCTCCGGGCGAAGTTCCCGGAGTGTTTCCTCCCGAACCTGTTCCTCCCGGAGTAGTTCCGCCTGAACCTGTTCCGCTCCCCGTATTGCCTCCGGGCGAAATCACCTCCGAGCCGGCGTTGCCTTCGCCCTGTCCCGGTGTAAAGGTTCCCGAAGGATTCGTGCCTGTCTGGTGGGAATCCCCAGGAGAAGGCTGAGTGGCAGAACCGGGACCTCCTGTCTCTCCCGGAACACGGTCATGACCACCGGGTGAAGATTCCCCTCCCGGTGTCACCGGAACCCGACCGCCTCCCGGCTGTGTGGGATTTAATGTGCCCGGATTATAGGGACCATACCCGTTCTGTCCATCCGGAAGGGAATAATCCGGCTCCTCCGGCCAGTCTTCAATAGGTCCGTCTATTAATTCTCCGTTCTCATCAGTCATGCCCGGATAAATATCCACCACATTCCCATTCTCGTCGGTCTCACCCAGAATCAGATTGCCGTTCTCATCGGTCTCACGAAGAACCAGATTGCCGTCCTCATCGGTCTCCGCTTCTCTTATGGTGGTCTCCGCTTCCGTGTCCCGCTCAGCCGTGGTCTCCTTGGGCACGTAGCTTTCCGTGGACAGTGCACTGCCCGTGGAAGGTTTGCCCTCCCGATGCATACCGCTGTCCTGAGCAATCTTGCTGCTTATCTCTTTCACTCTGTCTGTAGGCGTATATGCTTCATCGCCGAACAAAAACGTATGAAGCTGGCTCACATTGGATTCCAAAGTCTGAGGAATCACGCAGTCGCCCTTTCCCGGCATATTGGCATTGCCCTTGGCAAAGGGGAAACCTGCATTTTCGCCAATGTGATATTTGGTAATTCCCATAGCCAGGCTCGTCATATCAGCAAAGGTTAGATTGGTGCTGATGTTGGGCAGTATGGTCTCCAAAATATTATTCAGCACCGTGTAATCCGCCTGCTTGGCCTTGGCAAAAGCCAGCTCGATAATTTTGCGCTGACGCTCCGTTCTGGCATAATCCGTATCCATCAGACGCAGACGTCCATAAGCCACTGCCTGTACCCCGTCCAAATGCTGCAGTCCGGGGCTGGAAAGCTGATGGGAACCAAGGCCTGTGGCCTTCACCGTCTCCGTAATAAAACCGTTGATAAACTTAAACTCGGATTTGGTGATCTCCACATCCACTCCGCCCAGAATATTGATTCCGTCTGCCACCGACTTCCAGCTAAAGGTGACATACTCTGTAATATCCAGATCCAGATTCTTATTCATGGCCTTCAGCGCCTGTTCCGGACCGCCGTTGGCATAAGCCGCGTTGAATTTCCGATAAGAATTGCTGTCATTAATGTTCAGATAAGTATCCCGGTACAGAGATACCAGTTTGATCTCTCCCGTATCCTGATTGATGCAGCAGATAATATTCACATCAGACTGATTCCCCGCTCCCACATCCGTACCTCGGCTGTCCACACCAAACACGGCAATCATGCGGTAACCCTTCATCTTCTTGATATCATCCACAGACAACTGCTCATTCTGGACATCTTTAGGGTTGAAATCCTGCCTTTGGATCATATTCCACCGTCTGGCCACATAAGCATAACCGAAGATAAACATGAGCGCAAAACACTCCGCCACAATCATGGCTATGATGCGCCGCCGTCTCTTCCTCTGCTTTGCCCGTTGGATCTTGGCTTTGGCAAGCAATTCTCTGGGATTCCCCTTCATATCCGGATGTTCTGATCTTCTGCGGACCCCTATATCGTCTGTGATCGGAGGCGCGACAGGCCTCACCTGTCTTACAGGCCTTCCTGCTTCCCCTTCTCTTCCTGCTGCTGTCTGCCTGGGGCCTTCCTGCCTTGTCCCGGAAGCGGGGGCAGCCGTTCTCCTTACCTGCTGGCCCCTCGATGCTGTACTGCCGCCCCATGACGCTCTGTTCACAGAATCACCGGTTCTTCCCTGAGAAGACATTCTTGTCTGCCCTGTCTGTTCATTCCGCCTCCCATGGGGAATGGGCCTTCCCGACTGCTCTGGTCTTTGATTATATGAATTTCGATTACTGCCGGGTGTCCGTCCTGGCCCGTCTTCATGCTCATAGCTCATGCATATAACCTCGTCTTCACCATGCCCTTTGTTTCGTGTACAGAACGTAAACGTGCCGGCACACTAATAGGCATTCTTATTGATAAAACCTTTGAAAAATGTAAGAAATAGAATCTTGAAATCCAGTCCTATGGTCCAGTTTTCAATATAATATAAATCATGTTCGATTCGCTTTGCTATAGACGTATCTCCCCTGTATCCGTTGACCTGGGCCCACCCTGTCATTCCCGGACGGACCTGATGCTTGATCATATACCTGGGGATCTCCTCCTTAAATTTTTCCACAAAAAAGGGCCTCTCCGGTCTTGGACCTACCAGACTCATCTCCCCCATAAGCACATTAAAAAACTGCGGTACTTCATCAATGCTCGTCTTGCGGATAAAACGTCCGATAGGCGTCACCCTGGAATCGCCGGGAGTCGTCCATTTGCTTTTCTCCGCACCGGGAACCTGAACTTCCATGGAGCGGAACTTATACATCTTAAAAGGACGGTTGTGAAGTCCCACCCGTTCCTGACAGTAAATCAGCGGTCCCGGAGAAGTCATCTTGATAAGAACTGCCATTATCAGCATAACGGGAGAAAATACAATAATTCCTACCACGGCGCCGAATATATCCACAGCCCGTTTTGCCAGCCTGTTGATGGGATCATTTAAGGGCACATGGCGGATGTTAATCACCGGAAGTCCCTGAAGATCTTCCATAAAAGGTCTGGTGGGAATCACATTGTTATAGTCGGGAATGAACTTTGTATGAACGCCTGATTTCTCACAGGAAGCCACAATCTGCTCAAGCCTCCCATATTCCCCGATACCTAGAGTGATGGCAATCTCGTCCAGAGTGTTGAGGGCAAGAATCGAATCCAGTTCTGCAATCTTTCCCAGCACCTTAACGCTCTTGTATTCCCTCCCCGGCGTGACCGTGTCATCCAGCATTCCGTAGATCCGATACCCCCATTCCGGATTCACTTTCACCCGGTCGATAAACCCTTCCGCCGCACGGCTGTATCCGATCAGGAGCACATGCTTCTGATTATATCCGTTGGCTCTCATGGAGCGCAGAAGCATTCTGATCACATTCCGCATGGCAGTCTCCGCCACAACATTGATGGCAAAGAAATAGAACACCAGCCTTCTGGAAAACACCTGCATGTAGGGATTATTCCTAAGCAGCAAAAAAAGCAGAGAATTGATCAGAAGCCCTGCCAGGTTGGCTTTGCAGATATTGGCAAATTCGTATCTTCGCTGCTGTACTCTTTTGGGCGTATATAGATGGAAACATGCATATAAAACCAGATACAGCGGCACAATCCCCAACAGAACGGAAAAATAAAACCGCGGCGGCAAAAGCTGCTTATGAGGGCTGTACAGCCGGTTCCCCAGATACAAAAGCAGCCACGCCAAGCTGTAGGAAATAATAATCACCAAGCCGTCCAACACGACATGAAGGCCGTTCAGCTTCTTCTGATTACTCTTTATCATAATTTTTTTTCACCTTAGTATTAATTTGATGCCACATCCCATACATTATACATGAAAAATCCCTCAATGACATTAAAATTATCTTAAGATTGGGTATAGTATACATCACGTCCTATAAATATTCAATAAATTTTTTCACCCCTTGGTTCTCTGCAATGCCTTTCTGATCCGGCGTTTCGAGAATTCATATACATAGACTGCGGTTCCTGCAATCAGTTCCCACTGAATCGACAGATAATTCCCCACATTTTCTTTCCGGAAAGCTACTTTCTGACAGCTTCTCATGGTAGCAAAGCCTTCCTTCAGTCCCTCCACATAAGCCTTGTCAAAACCGATCTCTCTGAAGAAACCATATTTCAGCAAAATTCCTGCCAAAAGGGGCACGCTGTTCAGCAGAAACTGAGGCCATGGCATATTTTTATAGTTGAGATAGATGTTGTTGCGGGCCGTCAATTTCACCTTGAATTCATTATACTTTGAACCGCTGGTGCCGCTTCCCACATGGTACACCACGGCTGTGGGACAGTACAGATTGTGATATCCAAAAATTTTCGCCCGATAACAGATATCAATATCCTCCAGATAAGCAAAATGTTTCTCATCAAAATATCCCACGGTCTCAAAAGCAGCCCTCTGATAGATGGCAGCCCCTGCACACGCGGAAAACACTTCCCGCTCTCTCTTATATCCCTTAGACTTCTGCCCCACTCCCCGCTGATACGCCCATCCCATGACAGAATACATATCACCGGCGCTGTCTATCAGGTCTTTATGGTAAAGCTGGATCATCTTGCTGCTGACGGAAAATATCCGGTCCGAACGGCTGATGCTTTTGACCAGCTCTCCCACAAACCCCGGTTCTGCTTCCGTGTCATTGTTTAAAAGCAGCACATAGGGAGTCTGCGCCGCCCTGATGCCTGCATTGACTGCTCCGGAAAATCCCATATTCTTATCCAAAAAGAGAGCCGGAATCTTTCTGTCTCTCAGCCACTCCTGACTTTTGTCCGAAGATCCATTGTCCACTACCAGTATATCAAAATCCTTATATGTCTGCTTTTTCAATGACTCTATGCAAGGCTCCATAAATGACAGGCCGTTATAATTAGGAATTATGACAGTTACTTTTGCCATAACCATTCCACCTTCCCTCATTCTCTCTTCTTTTATTCATGCATCAATTCCACAATAGCGGGATCCAGTTTGTAGGGTTCTCCCACACCCTCTTTTTTCAAATCTCTGAGAGCAAAATTAGATTTGCGCAGGGTCAGATTCGGATTATAGTACGGATCGCCGTCACGCAGAATATCCGGCCATTTTTTCGCAAACTTAGCCACTTCCCGGTTGAATCTGGCCACTTTCTCAGGCGTGTCCTCAAGTCCTCTGGATTTGGACTCATAATGATATAAAAGGGCATATGGGGCATAAACCACCAGCTTCCCCAGACTCCGTACCTTCATGCAGTAATCAATATCATTAAAAGCCACTGCCAGTTCTTCGCTGAAGCCCCCCGCCTGCCTGAATACGGATTTCTTGCTCATCATGCAGGCCGCCGTCACGGCACTGTAATCCTGGGCGCACATAGCCCGGTGGAAATAACTGTTCTCCGCCCTGTGAAGCCCGATAAATGTGTGCCCCGCTATACCTCCGAAGCCTACCACCACGCCGGCATGCTGGATGGTATCATCCTGATACAAAAGCTTGGCCCCCACGATTCCCACATCTTCTCTCTGACAAAATCCCAGCATTTCCTCGATAAAATTCTCCGCGATCAACTCCGTATCATTGTTCAGGAACAGAAGATACTCTCCCTCTGCATGTTCCACCCCAAAATTATTGATAGCGGAAAAATTAAACTCCCTCTCCCAGGTTACCACATGGACCTGAGGAAATTCCTTCTGTATCTTTTCATAGTACTCAAATGTTTCCTTCTTTGTACTGTTATTCTCCACCACCACGAATTCCAGATTCCGGTAAGTTCCTCTGGTAAGAATCGCCCGCATACACACATCAAGATCCTGATGGTGGTCTTTGTTGGGAATGATCACCGATACCTTCGGGTTGTCTTTGATCTTAAATACCGTATGGTATATGCCGTAATCCACTCCCTTCTCCACCTTCTCCGCCTCAATGCCCACACGGCGGTAATGCTCCATAATAGCCCTGGAACCGGCCTCAAAAGCATATAGTTTGCTTTGAGGATTGCTGGCCGTAGAATCCTGATGACACCGCCAGTGGTACAGTACTTTTGGAATATGATGCACGCCTCCGGCTGCTTCCGTACACCGGAAAATAAAATCATAATCCTGGGCGCCGTCAAACTCTTTCCTGAGCCCTCCCACCCGGTCCGCCAGTTCCCTCTTCACCACAAACTGGTGACAGATATAATTGACGCTGGTCAAAAGATCCTGATTAAAATCCGGCTTAAAATGAGGGTCAAACAGCGCCCCTCCATCCATATCCATCTTATCCTCATCCGAGTAGATGACATCACACTCCGGGTGATCCCGCACTGCCTTTGCGCACTCGTAGAGAGCATCCTCCGTCATGGCGTCATCATGATCCGCCAAGATTATATAATCACCTGAGGCCATGGCCATAGCTGCATTGGTGTTGCCGGAAATCCCTTCGTTCTTTCCCAGAATCTTATAATGAATCCTGCTGTCCCTCTCCGTATATTTTTTTACCACTCTTGAGAGATCACTCCCCTTGGGACTTCCGTCTGCCAGGCACAGTTCCCAATTGCCGTAAGTCTGCGCCAAAACAGAATCAAGCATCTCCCTCAGGTAGCGCTCCGGCGTCTTATAAAGGGGAATAACAACGGAAAACTTAGGCCCGTTCTCCCACACTTCCTCCCTCTGCCGCTTCAATTCTTCTTCTGCCGGTTTCGTGAGGGCATACCATTCCCCATAATCATAATCATTGTCAAGACCCTGAATCTTATGAAGGGATTTTACAAACAACGCCCTAAGGCCGTTTTCTTTCCAGAAATCCACAGCCACATGAACGGTCTCCATATTCATCAGATCCTTAATCTTCTGCATCCTCTTGTGAGCAACGCTGGAACGCTTTTCAATCAGTTCCTCGTTATATTTGATCTGCACTTTTCTGCCATCGCAGAGGATAACCAGATAATAATTCTTCCCGCGTTCATAAGGAAATTGTATATCAAATCCAAAGTCCCTGTCGTAAGTCTTTCCATAGTAAATCTGACTCACGTCATCTCTTCTGGTAGACACGTATTTAAATTCCAAAGGTTTATGGTTTTCGTCCTTCACCTGAAAAGACGGCTGAGACTGGGGAGTCCTGCCGATAACCCAGCCATTCAGCTGAATGGAATTCTCACGGATCCGAACCACGTCTATATTATGCTTCATCTTCTGCTTCCTTTACTGCTTCTCCGTCAAAATTAATCCGCTCCTCCTCAATGACCAGGGGCCGTCTCATAACTCTGGAATTGATGGCAAGAATATACTCTCCTACCATTCCGATGAAAAAGATCTGAACGGATCCTAAAAAACACATGCCGATGAGCAGCGGCGCCATCCCTGCCGCAAACCGTTCCCAGTACATGAGCTTCATCACCAGATACGCCGCTGCCACGATCATGCTTCCCCCGCAGCAGACAGCGCCGAAGATCGTAGCCAGTCTAAGCCCCACCTTAGTATAGGAAGTAACGCTCAGCATGGCCGCGTCATAGAGTTTATAAAAATTGTTGCTGGTCTTCCCTGCCCGGCGCTTAGGCTGCTCATAAGGGATCTCTTTCCTTCGGAACCCCAGTTCCGCCACAATGCCTCTGAGAAACGGCGTGGGGTCATCTAAGTCCCTGAGAACCTGGATAAAACGCCTGTCATAAAGCCCGAATCCCGTAAACTGTTCGATCTGCTCCACATCCGACAATCTCTTGATCATCTTGTAATAACAGCCCCGCAGCCAGTACATGAGCGGATTTTCTTTGCTGGACTTTTTGATGCCGATGACAATCTTATACCCCTGTTCCCACTCCCGCACATATTTAGGGATCATCTCCACCGGATCCTGAAAATCCGCTGCCATAAGCACGGTACAATCCCCTGTGCTCTGAAGCATCCCATAGTAGGGGGAATTAAACTGCCCGAAATTTTTCGCATTAAAGATTCCTTTAATATTCTTATCCCAGGAGGCCAGACCGCGTATGATTTCTCTTGTTCTGTCCCTGGAATCATTGTCAATAAAAATAATCTCATATCCATAAGACGGCAGTTTGGTCCGAAAAGTTTCCCTTAATGCATCTGCCAGAGCCTCCACATTCTCCTCTTCATTATAGCAGGGCACAACAATGCTGATGGTCTTCATGCCTGTTTCCTCCTATTCTATGGTCACCATGACTTTGATCAAATCCTCCGGCTTGTCTCGCATGAGACAGAGGGCTTCCTCAATCTTTGCAAAGCCTTTCAGTTCATGGGTCACAAGAATCTCCGGTCGGATTCGTTTAAACCGCACCATCTCAAGAAGACGTTCAATCCGCACCCGGCCGCCCTCCGCCAATTCCGTACGGATGGTCTTGCCCGCCATTCCCCGTCCGCCGGAAAACTTGGGGAAAGGCAGGTTTCCCGTGCCGCCAAAATAGTTGATATTGGACACTGTGCCGACGCCGTACCGCACCATATCCACAGCCTGGGCAAAGACCTCATCTCCTCCGCCGCAGACAATCACACAATCGGCTCCCAGTCCGCCAGTCCTTTTCATGACTTGCTCCACCACGTCTCCGTCTTTGTAGCTGATAACCTCTGTGGCTCCCAGTTCATAAGCCCTGTCTACACACACAGGCCGGCTTCCCACCGCCAGTATCCGGGCCGCTCCCTTCATGGCCGCACCTGCCACTGCCATAAGGCCGATGGGGCCAATGCCCATAACCACCACTGTATCTCCGAATTTAATATTGCCGTTTTCCGCTCCTGTAAACCCTGTAGTCACTACATCCACGCACATAAGAGCCTGTTTTATAGACACCTCAGAAGGGATCTTGGCCAAAGTAGTATCCGCATCGGGGATCAAGAACGTCTCCGCAAACACTCCCGGCTGGCTGCGCCCCAGCTGATGGCCGGAAAAGGGCGCCGATGCGTGCTTAAAATTATGCTCCTGAATTCCTCTGGCCCTCCAGTCAGGGGTAATGGCCGGAACCGCCACGATCTCCCCCTGTGAAAAATCCTTCACATATTCCCCTGCCTCCAGTACTCTGGCCACACATTCATGGCCCAGAACCAGATTGGGAGCCTTCCTTGAACCGCCTCCGAAGACCGTGTGCACATCTGAAGAACAGGGGGCCACTGCCACCGGTTTCAGAATTGCGCCATAAGGCGTCAGAATGGGTTCCGCTACATCGGCCCACCCTGCAATTCCCGGTTCTTTCAATACAAATGCTTTCATGATAATTCCTCCACCCGGTCGCTTCTCAGCGCCAGAATCTTCACTTTATGCCCATAGCGATTCTTAATGGAGTCTGCTATCTCCTCCGTATACCCCGGCGCCACGATCAATATAGCGTCAACCGGCTCCTTATGATAATCATCCGGTGATATAATGGGAAGATGAGATGCCGGAGCAAATTTCCCCTGTTTAAAAGGCGCCGAGTCAATGATATATATGGCATGTTCTTTTAAAACCGTGGTCGCTGCCAGCGTAAACCCCTGATGGCTGGCTCCCCACACAGCCAGACTTTTGTGCTCCTTCTCCAGTTCCCTGCATAAATTCTCCATCTGACGGCCTATATCCCCAAGGCTCCTTGTAATCCCTGTAATATCAATTCCTGCCACTCTGTCCCTGGGCTTTGCCTTCTGTATGCTGTCTCTGTTTTTCTTTCTTACAATAAGGGATAAGGTGTCTCTGTTGACCACCTCTTCCTCCAACACCTCAAATCCATGGCTTTCCAGAAGATACCTCAGAGTGTCAAAGGTATAGTATGCAATATGATCGCGAAGCAGCTCATAATATCCGTCATACTGCAAAATATATTCAAGGCTGGGCACAGTGATCAGCCCCATGCCTTCTTCCGCCAGGTTTCCATAGATACAGTCAAGCATCACTCCCGGACAGGGCTGATGCTCCAAAAAATTGAAAGATAAAAACACATCGTAAGGCCCGTTCTCTCCAAGAAGAGTATCTGCTGTCTCCGTAAATCCTTCTGTCACATCAAGACCGTCTTCCCTGGCAGTCTTTACTAAAGAAGGCCTGTGCTCCACCCCATAAGCTTTTACGGGAAATCCCGTCAGAACTTTTAAGAATTCCCCTCTGCCGCAGCCCACCTCCAAAAACTTCTTTCCCTCCAGACCATAGGTTTCGATCAGATGTCTGTACTGACTGCTGCGCAGATTTACCATGGTAGTAGAATATCCTCCTGAACGGATCACATCACGGTAATATCCTACAGGCTCACAATCAAACTGTACCAGACCGCAGTTATGACACTGATAGAGATGGAGAGTTACTCCCCGCTCCTCCCCCACGGCAGTCTCATCCGGAATATCCTGAGCCGATGCAGGCATACCGGAGAATTCCATTAACCCTTCCCCCTCCAAAGTCCGCCCGCACAAGATACATCTCTCTCTCCGGTTCTCTTTTTTCCTAAGCATACGCCTTATACCCTCTTTAAATGATATTTCCGGTTTCCATCCGGTCTTCTCCACAATCTTTGTGATATCAGGAATCAAATTGGCAGGTCCCTCTGCATTGGGAGGCAGTTTTCCGTAGATGCAAGTTCCCCTGCCGCCGCAGAGATCATGGATCTCCTCCACATAGGACTTGAGAGTCCTTGTGCTTTCCTGACTGCCTGCTATATTAAAGATCCCCTGGTCATCTACAGTTTCTTTTAAGAATGCCAGAGCAATGAGACCTTTCACCAGGTCTTCTATATATAAGAAGTTCCACTGCTGGGTACACGCCCCCAGTTTCATCTCGTTGTCACTCAAAAACCTATCCAGACAAGTGTTTACCAGAGACCATGGATGATCTCCGGGGCCATAGACACTGAAGATCCGCGTGTGAATATACTCCATCCGGGATTCTCCCTTTTCCCTCCATGCCCGGCACAGCTTTCTGGCCTCACGTCCGAATTCCAGCTTGGCCTTTCCATATTCCGAAACCGGACTGCAGGGAGAATCCTCCTTCATTACCGTCCGGCATACTCCGTATTCTGCCTGGGAACCGCTGAATATAAATCGGCTGCAGCCAAGGCTTTTGGCCCCCTTAAGAGCCTTCACTCCGTCCATGGCATTCTTCCTCTGCACCTTGGCGTTCATCCGGTTCACGCTTCCCGAACCATCCCAGCCAAAATGGAAAAAGACGGTGCAGGGAACGGTTATATTCTCCCGAATCCTGTCTAAATCTTCCAGATTCATCTCTATGATATGGAGCCGGCCCGTTCTCTCTTTCTGTCCGTAATCCCCTGCGCTTCTGCACGCCTCCTCGAAAGCCTCCCGGTTAGCCGAACTAGGACGTACGACTGCATATACCTGATACCCTTCTGCCAGCAATTCCAAAACCAGGGCCGTTCCTAAAAAGCTGGTAGCGCCTGTCACCACCAGATTTGTCTGCTCTTTTCCCACTTTTTTCTTCTCCTAACCATGAACTCTCGGAATCAGCATATTCTCATCCATCTCATCATCCGGCAGAAAGGGGGATAGATCTTCCAGAGGCGGAGACACCATGGTTCCGTCCGCAAGCCTTTTTGCCGCCGCCTTGGGCTCAAAATTCTGATCCGTGGTCACAAAAATCTCGCAGATGACAGGCCCTTCCATGGCCAGCGTTTCTTCAATGGCCGAAACCAGTTCTCCGTTGTGACGGGCGCTGACATAGGGATAACCATAGGCCCACGCCAGCTTTCCCATAGACGGAAAACTTAAATCCCCGCTGTCAGTGCCTATGCCCACCAAAGGCTCTTCGAAGAAATTCTTCTGAGTCTGGCGGATGGAGTGATACCCCTCATTGTTGATCAGAAAAATCTTAATGGGCATATGATGGTGGATAATGGTCTGCAGCTCCTGAATATTCATCTGAATACTCCCGTCCCCTGTAAGGAGAATAATATCCTGGCTATGGTCCGCCATACAGGCCCCGATGGCTGCCGGCAAATCATACCCCATAGCTGCAACAGCAGAGTTGCTTATAAATCTCTGCCCTTTTTTAATGATGTATGCATGTCCGCCTGCCACACAGGCCGAGCCGTTGCCCACCACGGTAATCTGATCTTCCTTCAGCCTGGAACTCAGTTCTTTTACCAAAGCATAGACATTGGCCCTTTTCGTCTCATCCTTCACCATGTGCTTAGGCAAAACCACAGGATACTTTTCTTTCCACATGCGGCAGGTCTCTGTCCATGTCATTCCTTTAAGACCCTTTCCGCCGTCAAACACGGGCAGTTCCTTCTCCCGATCCAGAACCCGTTCCATGGCCTCCAAAAGATCCTTCGCATCCCCGTGAACTGCCATATCCACATGAATGCTGGGCTTTTTCAGTTCCTCTTTATCAATATCATTGATAATCGTATAGGCCGCCCTTGCCCATGTCTCATAATTATACCCAACCTGGCGAATGCTTAAGCGGCTTCCCACGGAGAACACCAGATCGCTGTTCTGGATGGCAAAATTGCCTGGCCGGTCTCCCATGCTTCCGGCCCGTCCCACATACAAAGGATCCTCATCGCACATCAAATCCTGGCTGTTCCAACCTGTCACCACCGGAATTCCAAGTTTCTTTACCACTCTCTCAAATACAGGATAAGCCCCGGCAATGCGAATTCCGTTTCCTCCGTTAAAAACCGGCCGGGAAGAAGCACGGATTTTATCTATAATCTTTCTGGCAGTTTCCTCTTTTACTTTTTCAGGCAGATTCTGACTGTCTTCTCCCGCCTCAAAGGCTTCCGGGTCAAACCCCTCCAATTCATCTGTCTCCACATAAGCGCCCTGAACGTTGAGAGGAATATCAAGCCAGGAAGGACCCGGTCTCCCTGAATAAGCCAGATAGATAGCCTTCTCCAGACAATAACGGATCTTCACAGGATCTGTCACCATCTCGCTGTATTTCGTCATACAGCCAACAGCCTTCACGATATCAAATTCCTGGTCTCCCATAGCCCGGATTCCCACGCCGGACCATCTTGCTGTTGTGTCATATCTCACCTGCCCTGACAGCACCAGCATAGGGATGGAGTCAAGCCATCCCCCTGCCACGCCGGTGATGGCATTGGTTCCTCCAGGGCCTGTGGTAACACAGAGAACGGCAAGCTTATTGTGAATTCTCGCATAGCTTTCCGCAGCAATGGCGCAGGCCTGTTCGTGATGCTGATACAGACAGTTAAGCCCCTTTTCATGGCCTAAGGCATCATTTAAATGCATAGCCCCTCCGCCTGTTACTGTAAATACCTGCGTAATTCCATGGTCCACCAGACTCCGGGCAATATAATCTGAAACTTTTATTTTCATATTATCCACTCTCCATACCGCATATTTTCATAAGTATACCACAAATACCATTGGTATAAAAGTCTTTTTAAATCCTGCCATTTCTGCCATCAACCTACACTTTCGCGGGATGCCCCTATAGGTTATAATGCAGGAGTAATGCAAATGCGGATTTTCACCAACCAAAAAAAAGGAGAGAATCAATTTATGAAGAAACAAATCAAATGGACCGCAGTACTTTCTGCCGCAGCAATTATGACTGCCCTGACCCCTATGGTATCCGCCCCTGTAATGGCACAAACTACTGGCTGGGTAGAAGAGGAAGGGAACTGGATGTTCTATGACAAAGACGGATATCACCTCACCGATTCCTGGAAGAAACATGAGGGAGATTGGTTCTATCTGGATGGGAACGGACATTTAACCTTTGACCGTCAGGTGGACGACTACTATATAGGTACAGATGGCAAACGTGTTTCCAACCAGTGGGTAAAAGTCGCCAATGACGATGACTGGGGCTCTGAGGATGAGCCGGAATTCTACTGGTATTATTATGGAAAAGACGGCAAGGCCATTACCTCCAAGTTCAGATCCATTGACGATAAGAACTACTATTTTGACAGCGAAGGCCGTATGGCGACAGGCCTTGCAGAAATAGATGGAGCCACTTACTACTTTGGCGAAGACGGTGTTATGAGAAAAGGCTGGGTTCAGCTGGAGAATGATGACTACGGATACGAAGACGAGATGTCCTGGCACTATTTTGACGGCAACGGAAAAATGATCGTCAATGAGCTTGACAAAAAGATCAGCGGAAACTACTTCACTTTTGTAGACGGAAAGATGCAGACCGGCTGGTATAAACTGCCTGTTCAGACAGCTGATGATGAGACTGCTTCTCCTTCCAATGCCGCCTCTTCCAATACCTCTGCTGCCGGCTACCAGTTCTACGATGCGAACGGAAAACGAGCCTCCGGCTGGAGAAGCATTGAAGGAATCCCCGGTATCAGCGAAGAAGGCGAAATTTATAATTTCTACTTCAAAAACGGCCAGCCATACTTTTCTCAGAACGGTATCCAGCTGTTTTCCATCGGCTCCGCAAAGTACGGCTTCAACACCAAGGGAGAGATGCAGACCGGACTTAAGTCTGTAACCTTAGAAGACGGCTCTGCTGCCAACTACTACTTTGGAACAGAGGGCGCTATGAAGGTGGGCAAACAGACCATCTACAATGAGGACGAAGGCATCAATCAGACCTGGTTCTTCACCACAGAAGGCACTAACAGAGGACAGGGTTATCATGGAATTCGTGACAATGTAATCTATGAGAACGGTCTCCGCAAACAGGCCGATGAAGGACTGCGCTATGCCCCTGTGCAGTTTGAAGGCAAGACCTATCTGGTCAATGCCTCCGGCACTATCCAGAAGGCCTCCGCTTCCTCCAAGTCTTCTTCCCGCCCGGAACTGGGCGCCGGCTTCCGTGACATGAAGGACGCCAGCGAAGGCGTATGGACTGTTGATGTCAACGGAATCATCCAGTAACACCATTTTCTAAACCAAATATCATTCATCCGTTCAGAAACTGCCGAAATTGGAATATTTTGGCAGTTTCTTTCATATATTCTGTTACAAATCAACTTTTTCTGCGTTTATTAAAAGGAACATATTTTAATACATCCCCTGCCGTGCCGGTCACCTGCCATGTTTCCCAGTGTATCGGCAAATTACATATGGAGGAATTGCTATGAGAGAACTGTCAGTTTACTATTGTGACAAATGCGGATATTACGCCTACTACCAACTGCCCAAGAACGCAGTTTGTCATAAATGCAAGCAGTCAATGATCCTTCTGTCCATCAGTCATCAGGAATTTACCAACCTTGACTATGAGGCCCGCGATCGTTTCATTGTCACGAAAATGATCGCAGCTTCGCCCACATTAGCCAACCGAATCACGGCTCCTGAAAAACTGTACCATCAGCGGAAACTGGTGGGAACGTTAACACAGCAGATCAAAGAACAGGAAAAGGAAATCAAGTCACTGAACGAAACCATCGAATGGATGCACGCCATGATTTGGGATGAACTCCGCAAGAAGCAGGCCCTAAAAGAAGAAGTCCGGCGCCTCAAGGAATTGGCAGCGCCGGCTCAACAGGATTAATTATTTCTCAGGCGGGAAGAATCCTGTTCTTCCCGCCCTGTTACCTTACTACATAGTTTCATTTCCATCTACTACATAATTGATAATCAGGCGGTTCAGTGTCACGCGCATCTGTGCAATAATATTCTGCAGCATGTCATTGTCGTCCTTTAGTTTTGCATTCTCCAGCAGTAATTCGGAGATTCTTCCTGCTTCGTCCATCTGCATGCCCCCTTCTTTCTTTTTTAATGGAATAAGCATACTATAAACGATTTCCAAATTTTTGAAAAGAGCTTTCAAGCGCATATTTCGACAATCTTGTAGTCTCCCGGAGACCGAAATTCCCCCCATATTTGCGGTCTCAAAATTTTTTCACTATATATGCTACTCCAGCCTGTTTTCACCCACTACCTCTGGTTGTCTCTCTTTTCAGCCATCTATTTTGGTTTGTCGAATTTTGTCTAACGAAATTTTTATGGCAATCTCCCTAATTCTGTCATTTTCCCCTTTCCCAGGTAAGAAACTTGTTCCAAAATCGTAAGATTTGTTATTTGATTTTGACTGGTAAACCACATATCCCTATGATATAATATAAACAATTACAAGAGAAGGAGGTGGTGATGATATGTATAAAAGAAGATTTACCATAGCTGCACTTTCCTTCCTGTTGATGCTCTTATCTGCATCGCCTGCCTACGCAGGTACCTGGACGAAGCATGATGATGATACCTGGACTTACCTGAACGATGAAGGAGAAAGTCTGACCGGATGGATAACTGACGGGGATAACCAGTATTATCTTGATAAAGACGGTCATAAGACCACCGGTTGGTTTAAGGCAAAGGGATGCTGGTATTACTTCGATGAGGATGGCATCATGGCATCAGATACCTGGATTGACAACTATTATGTGAATTCAGAGGGTAAATGGAAGGGTACAAGATGATTTTATAAAAGGAGATATGATCTCAGTCATATCTCCTTTTTGCTGCCCTTATGCTATTCAAATACCACACAGCCTATGACTTTTTTATCCATATCACAAGTCTTCTCTATCTCCAGTTCCACATTACTGTACAAAGACTTGCCGCACTGTTCCACCAGAATTACGCCATCGCACTCAGGCAATTTTTTAAGCCCCTCCGCATCATTAAGCAAATTGCCGCCGTATATTACTTTCATTCCGCTTAATCTGCCTGTGAGTTCTGATGCTACACGGTTAAGCAGCTCCTCGCCTGCCCCGCCGACTATCAGAAGCGATCGGACTGTTGTTCCTGCATAATTGCTGATATTAGCCGCAATCAGGCCGTATTCAACATTCATATCGTTATTTTGCCCGCGCCCCTCCATACGGCTCAGCCAGGCATCAATCTTACCTTCCTTTTTACTACCTGCCACAGACAGTGTCCCAAGGAGCTTTACCTTAAAACGATACTTAAGCTCTTTTCCGGAATATACCCTATCGCTCATCACAAAGCCTACACATACAAAGAATACTACCATGAACGCTCCCAGCACACCGCCGATGAGAGCATACTTTACGGCACTTTTTATTACTCCGCCAAAAGAAGCTGACACCGGTGCCGGCTCTTCCATCTTGGTCAGTTCATCTCTCTTTACATTTAAAGCATTATTTAATGTAGTTAACCTCTCGCTTTCCTTTCTTTGGAGTTCTGCCAATGCCAGATCTACCTTCGCTCCCAAACTGCGGTTGACCTCACTTATGGTATGTGTTCCCACCACCGATTGAATCTGGGTCCTGAACTGAGGAATCCCATCTAAGATATCATCCAAAATCTTCTGGGCCGTGGCCTCTTCCCCACATCTGACCCGTATAATCAAAAGATTATTAAGTTTCGTATTATTATCGTCTCTGCCGATGGTTATCTCCACCAGTTCCTGCAGATACTGACTTTCCATCCCTACATTATTCGAAATTTTTTCAATAAAATCCGCACCATTCAATGCAGAGCGGTAGGACTGAAGGACTGTCCCTGTAAGATCTATATTCTGATACACCATATCAGGCATGATCTCATAATCCGTCTTGACAAACAGTTCCGCCTTTGCCTCCCATATATCATAGGGACTTATATTCATCAAAACAGAATCTTCCAGATATTCCTGCTGCCTGGTAATATCCTTTTCCAGATTTTCTATCTCCCTCTCACAGGAAGCCAGATTTTTATTATAAAATTCGAGTTCGTTCTCGTAGTTCTCCTGTGCCTTATCAATCACACTCTGGTCGCTCTCATGCCTGTAACCGGATATCCCTTTATAGCCGCCCAAAATCAGCGCCAATACCACGGCAGCCGCCAGTATGGTTTTCCACTTGTGCAGCACCGCAAACATCAACTCTTTTAAATCAATCTCCTGTTCATACGTATCATTATAATCCATATCTCTGTCTCCTTTTATTATTCTATTATCTGGATCCTTTCCCTGCAAATACCACCCAGACGGTTAAAACCAGTATCTTAATATCCTCCCATATTGTCCAGTTATCAATATACTGCATGTCCAGTTTAACCACTTCATCAAAATCTTTAATATCACTTCGCCCGCTAATCTGCCATAATCCTGTAAGCCCTGGAGTCATACTCAAACGACACTTATGTTTTGCCTCATACCGCTCAAATTCATCCACCGTTGGCGGCCTTGTGCCTACCAGACTCATATCCCCTCTTAAGACATTCCAGAACTGAGGCAGTTCATCAATACTTGTCCGTCGAATAAACTTTCCGACTTTTGTGATCCGAGGATCATCTTCCATCTTAAACATCAGCCCCTTCATCTCATTCGATGCCATCAAAGCCTTTTTTCGCTCTTCCGCATCTTTGTACATGGAACGGAATTTATAAAAGGTGAATTTCCGTCCGTTTTTTCCGACTCTGGTCTGACCGAAAAATACGGGTCCCGGAGAATCCAGCTTGATGGCCGGCGCCACGAATATGGTAGCAATCCCTAAAATCACCATTCCCACCAGACTGCCCACGATGTCAAGAAGCCTCTTTGCAGCCATCTGCCTAGTTGAAAACAGATTCCTTGCAAATGTTACCACTGCATACTTCCCTACCCGGTTCAGACTCTTTCGACCTGCGTGAGCGATGTCAAACACATCAATATTGACATCCACAATCGTACCCATCTGCTCCATCTCCCTGATCCATTCTTTCAGGAGAGGCGTTTTTCGAATATCTTCATCTATGATAAATACCTCATCAATGCCATTATGTACCACATAATCCAAGAGAGTTTCTTTATCCGCCACAACCGGAATTCCACATATCTTCTCTTTTACTATACCGTCTGTCAGGGCAATGCCTACAATAATATGATTCCACTCATTATAGTCCTCAATGTCTTTTATAACGCCTTCAGCTCTGGCCGATGTCGTCACAATCAGAAGACGGCTGCTATATTTACTCCTTTTATAACCCTTTACCATCCACTGTTTAAAAATAATCCTTACGGTCAGCATAATCAAAGTATTGGATATAATAAAGTAACCGAAAATCAACCTGGACAATTCCGAAGATCTATGTAGCAAAAACAGCAGCAGCAGCAGTGACAATGCAAATATAACTTCAGCCTTGACCACATTCTCGATCTCTTCAAACAACCCCCGTCTGAAAAAATGATCATTAAAATCAACAAAAATATTAATCGCCGCATACAGAACCGCCATAAACATAACCAGCCACATCCGGTCTCCATGCTGATTCTGCCCCCAAATCGCTCCGTATCGTATCCAAAATGCTATTGCCAGACTGGTTAATATACTTACTATATCCAGCCCAAGAATCAGTATATTCTCAAACGCCTTTCTCTTCTGATACATCTTTCCGCTCCCAAAATAGTCGTGCCGTATATTATATCACAAAATCATTGAAATTTCTTTACTTTTCTGTTATTTTTTTTCTTTTTCCGGCTTATATATTCTACACACTGCTATTTCTTGTGTCAATCACTATTCTATCACATTTTTCTCTTGTTCAAAAGTCAGATAAGCAAGATAAAACCTGCATTTTCTTGAAACCATGGAAATACCTTCCGTATTTTTTCATTATCAGTCCGTATATTAACCATTTATTTCCATATTATACATTATATTCCAATTATGGGCAATATGCTTTCAGGGACAGGTAGCGTTTAAATATAGGTAAGGGAGGAGGTTTACAAATGATTACCTATGAGCCATTATGGAAAACGATGAAGGAGAAAAAGGTCAGCCAGTACCGCCTCATCAAAACTTATGGTTTTAGTTCCGGCCAGATTAACCGCCTGAAAAAGAATCAATATGTATCCACTCACACAATCGGCGTGCTATGCACTATCTTAAAGTGTTCGGTGGAAGATGTTATGGAATTCCGCATGGATAACAGCGAATATGCTTTTCCTGAACCGGAGATGTATAACATCCATATTAACGGTACCTTAGAGCCGGAGACATCCAGACCAGAATCTTCATAGGAACGGACAAGGAGCGTGCAAGAACATTTCTTCCTGCACGCTCCTTGTCCGTTCCGGCCCAAATCTACCATCTTCTTCGGTACTCTCCCGGTGAAATCCCCTCTACTTTTTTGAATACCCTGGCAAAATACGCCGGTTCCTCAATACCGCACCGGCCTCCTACCTCTTCAATAGTAAAATCGCTGAACCGAAGAAGCTGCTTTGCATGAGTCACCCGAACCTGAGCCAGATAATGATTGATGGACATACCAAACTGATCCTTAAAAATCCTCGTAAGGTAGAATTTGTTGATGTAAAATATCTCCGCCAGCCTGTCCAGAGTAATCTTCTCTTTATAATTCTGATCCAGATAATCTTTCACATGCTGAAGGGACTGCCGCTTTGACCCGATATACTTATTGTGCTCCGGATGCCAGCTTTCTGACATGAGAAATGTCAGAAGGCCGGTTATTTTTTCATAGATACGCATATCCCGAATATAATCCTGCGAACCGGCAATATCGTAAAGCTGATCCAGCAGCACAGAGCAATACTCCGGTTTTTCCGTTCGAAATACCGGCCTGCCCCCCCGTTCCACATATTTCTCGTAAATTCCTTTCATATTGGGTCCATAAAAATGAGCCCATTTTAATGTCCACAGATTTTTGGAAGAACAGTGAGAATATTCTTTCCCGCAGTCAATAAACACACAGTCCCCCGGTGTAAGATGGTACTCAACATTATCATAAGCCAATGTTCCCGACCCTTCTATTATAATAAAGAAAAGATAAGATACCAGATTCTTTCGGTTGCTTGTATGGGGTTTCTGCGCCTTTAATTCCCCCACTTCCTGCAAATGAATCAGGTTGGTCCGGGCAAAAGCAGACGGAGTATAGATAATCCGTCTGGCATTGACCAGGGTTCCATGAAACAATGCCTCCATAATTGATCCTTCTCCTTGTTCCTTTTATCATTGTCGTCTCATACTTAGTATATCTCAAAAGTCAATATAATACCAGATACAATCAAGATTGTGGATTGAAACATCCTGCTGAAATGTCTAAACTAATCTTAAAATACCCCGCCGTCTTACTTGGAGGGATGACTATAGCGAAGAAGGAGCTGTAATATGATGAAAAAAGCGTTGATTACCGGAATCACCGGGCAGGACGGATCTTACCTGGCAGAATTTCTTTTGGATAAAGGGTACGAAGTTCACGGCATTACAAGGCGTGCTTCTATCTCCAACACTTCAAGAATTGACCACATGTTAAAAGAAGGTGCAATTACAATCCATGACGGAGACTTAACAGATTCTTCGTCCCTGATTCGTATTGCCAATATTGTCCAACCAGATGAATTTTATAACCTGGCAGCCCAGTCCCATGTTCAGGTATCCTTTGACTCACCGGAATATTCCGGCGATGTGGATGCCCTTGGAGTTCTGCGGGCTCTGGAGGCCATCCGGACCCTGGGGTTGACAAAAAAGACCCGGTTCTATCAGGCATCTACATCTGAACTATACGGCAGAGTAGAAGAGGTTCCCCAAAACGAAAACACACCGTTCCATCCCTACAGCCCTTATGCTGTGGCGAAGCAGTACGGCTTCTGGATCGTCAAAGAATATCGGGAAGCCTATGACATGTTTGCAGTCAACGGCATCCTCTTTAACCATGAGTCAGAGCGCCGGGGAGAAAATTTCGTCACCCGAAAGATCACTTTGGCCGCCGGACGGATTGCCGAAGGCCTGCAGGATCATCTGGAGCTGGGCAACCTGGATTCTCTTAGAGACTGGGGTTACGCGAAGGATTATGTAGAATGTATGTGGCTGATTCTCCAGCAGGACAAGCCGGAAGACTTTGTTATCGCCACCGGAGAACAGCACACGGTTCGCGACTTTGCCCATAAAGCATTTAAAGCCAATGGAATAGATATCCGCTGGGAAGGAACAGGCCTTGATGAAAAAGGCTATGATGCCAAAACCGGAAAAATGCTGGTATGTGTCAATCCTGTCTGGTTCAGGCCTACGGATGTGGATAATCTCTGGGGTGATCCCACAAAAGCAAAAACCATCCTTGGATGGAATCCTCAAAAAACCAGCTATGAAGAACTTGTAACGATCATGGCCAGACATGACAGAATGCTTGCCAGACGTGAAGCCGCCATCCTTGCAGTTCGGTAAAAGGAGGAAACAGAGTATGATGGAAAAAGATTCAAAGATCTATGTAGCCGGACACAGAGGCATGGTAGGTTCTGCCATTGTGAGAGAGCTTGAGCGCCAGGGATATCAAAATATCATCACACGGACTCACAGGGAACTGGATCTGTGCCGTCAGGATGCAGTCGAAGCATTTTTTGCCCAGGAAAAGCCGGATTACGTCTTTTTAGCTGCTGCCAAGGTAGGAGGAATTGAAGCCAATCAAAGCGCACTGGCTGACTTTATGTATGAAAATATAATCCTGGAAATGAACGTAATTCATTCAGCCTGGAAAAACGGCTGCAAAAAACTGGAATTTCTTGGCTCCTCCTGCATCTACCCCCGCATGGCCCCCCAGCCAATGACGGAAAACTGTCTTCTTACCGGTTCACTGGAAAAAACCAATGAAGCCTATGCTCTGGCCAAGATCTCCGGCTTAAAATACTGTGAATATTTAAATCGTCAGTACGGCACCGATTATATCAGCGTCATGCCCACCAACCTGTACGGGCCTAATGACAACTACCATCCCACTCACAGCCATGTACTTCCGGCTCTGATTCGCCGCTTTCATGAAGCCAGGGAAGCCCGGCTTCCCTATGTAACCTGCTGGGGAGACGGAAGCCCTCTTCGGGAATTTCTGTATGTAGATGACTTGGCAGATCTGTGTGTCTTCCTTATGAATCATTACAGCGGCAATGAGACGGTAAATGCCGGTACCGGGAAAGAGCTGACCATTAAGGAGCTGACCGAATTGGTGGCGGAGGTCATCGGCTACATGGGAGAAATCCGCTGGGATCCCACAAAACCAAACGGCACTCCCCGAAAACTTCTGGATGTATCTAAAACTGCTGCTATGGGGTGGCACTACAAGACAGAGCTTAAGGACGGCATTCGCCTGTCCTATGAAGACTTTTTAAAGAATCCCATGAGGGCTGAACGATGAATATTATTTTACTATCCGGCGGATCCGGAAAACGGCTGTGGCCTCTTTCCAATGATATCCGCTCCAAACAGTTTATTAAAATTTTCAAAACCCCGGATGGGGAATATGAGTCCATGGTACAGAGAGTATACAGGCAGATCCGCAAAGTGGATCCCCATGCTACAGTAACCATCGCCACTTCAAGAACCCAGGTATCCTCTATCCATAACCAGCTGGGGGAGAATGTAGGTATCTCCGTAGAGCCATGCCGCCGTGATACCTTTCCGGCCATTGCTCTGGCTACGGCTTACCTTCACCATGTCCAATGTGTCCCGGCAGAGGAAACTGTAGTTGTCTGTCCCGTTGACCCTTATGTGGAAGACGATTATTTTGAGGCTTTGGCACAGCTGCACCGGCAGGCTGCCAAAGGTGAGGCCAATCTTGTTCTCATGGGGATGGAGCCGTCCTACCCCAGCGAAAAGTACGGCTATATTCTGCCTGAAACCACAGATGCCATAAGTATGGTTTCTTCCTTCAAAGAAAAACCAGACGCCCAAACAGCTGCAGAGTATATCAGCCATAGAGCGCTTTGGAACGGCGGAATCTTCGCCTACAAGCTGGGCTATGTGCTGGGTAAGGCCCACGAGCTCATTGATTTTACAGACTATAACGATTTGTTTGACAAATACGATACCCTAAAAAAGATCAGTTTTGACTACGCAGTGGTAGAGAAAGAACCTGCCATCCAGGTGATGCGTTTCTCCGGACAGTGGAAAGATATAGGGACCTGGAACACCCTGACCGAAGCCATGGACGAAAAAGGCATCGGCAAGCACATCATGGATCAAACCTGCAAAGACGTTCACATCATCAATGAGCTTGGTATGCCCATCCTGGCTATGGGACTTAAGAATGTGGTGATTTCTGCCAGCCCGGAAGGAATCTTAGTATCCGACAAAGGCCAGTCCAGCTACATAAAGCCCTTTGTGGAAGAAATCAATCAGCAGATTATGTTTGCAGAAAAATCTTGGGGCAGTTTTCGGGTTCTTGATGTGGAAAAAGAGAGTATGACTCTCAAAGTAACCCTCAATCCCGGACATCGCATGAATTACCACAGCCATCAGAACCGGGACGAGGTCTGGGTTGTCATATCCGGGAGAGGCCGGGCAGTGGTGGACGGTCTGAATCAGGAGATCAGGGCTGGCCATGTGCTTACGATGAAAGCAGGATGCCGCCACACAGTAGTTGCCGAAACGGAATTAAAACTGGTTGAGGTTCAGTTAGGGCAGGATATCAGTGTCCACGATAAAGAGAAACATTTTCTGGGATAAGATCCGGTTATAATAATATCCCACATAATATGCTTAGAATGGATAAGAACATGGACAGAATAACACAGCAGTATCGACTATGGCTTGAGAAAGCCGACAAAGACCATGAGCTTTTACAGGAACTGAAAAGCATGGAGGACAGCCCCCAAAAAATCCAGGATGCTTTTTATCAGGAACTGACTTTCGGAACCGGAGGGCTTCGAGGCATCATCGGCGCCGGAACCAATCGGATGAATATTTATACAGTCGCCAAAGCATCCCAGGGACTGGCGCATTATATAAAAGCACATTGGAATGAGACCTCCATCGGAATTGCCAAGACCCCTAAAGTGGCAGTCAGCTATGATTCCCGGATCAATTCCGCCCTGTTCGCTCAGATCACCTGCAGAGTACTGGCCGCTAACAACATTCAGGCATGGCTCTATCCACAGCTTATGCCTACCCCCTGTCTGTCATATGCTGTCAGAGAACTTGGATGTGCTGCCGGAGTCATGATCACCGCCTCCCACAATCCGGCTGTCTACAACGGATACAAAGTCTATGGCTCAGACGGATGCCAGATTACTTCACTGGCCGCAAAGGAGATCCTGGAAGAAATCAAGCAGGCGGATATGTTTTTAAGTGTCCCGGATCTCTCATTTGAAGAGGGCGTTGGAAATGGAAGCATCTGTTATATTCCGGACTCTATATACGCTTCCTATATTCAGGCAGTCAAGGAACAATCTTTGACCGGATATGGAGACCGGCATATTTCCATAGTCTATTCTCCTCTTAATGGAACCGGCCTTAAACCGGTGCTACGCACATTGTCAGAAAGCGGATATGATCATGTTATGGTAGTGGAAGAACAACGAATGCCGGACGGCAATTTCCCTACTTGTCCTTACCCCAATCCTGAGGTTTGGGAGGCCATGGACCTTGGAGTCCAATATGCAAAACATTGCCGTGCCGACCTTGTACTCGCCACCGATCCTGACTGTGACCGGGTGGGAATTGCCGTAAAAGACAAGGCTGGTGAATATGTTCTGTTATCCGGCAATGAAACCGGCATGCTGCTTCTGGACTATATCTGTTCCCGCCGTTTTTCTGACGGAACTATGCCAAAAGATCCTGTATTCATGAAAACCATCGTCACTGCCAATATGGCAGAACGGATTGCTGCCCACTACGGAGTCCGTACACTTAATGTGCTTACCGGATTTAAATATATCGGAGAACAGCTGGGGATCCTTGAAGCAGAAGGGCGGGAGAATTCTTTTGTATTCGCCTTTGAGGAAAGCTATGGATATCTAAGCGGAACCTATGTCCGGGATAAAGACGGCGTGATCGCCTCTCTGCTGATCTGCGAGATGGCTGCTGTCTGCCTATCCCAGGGCCTTAGCCTTCTTGATAAATTAGAAGAACTTTACCGCACTTATGGATACTGCATGGACACGCAGCACTGCTACAGTTTTGAAGGCGCTCAGGGCGCATCCCAAATGCAGAAAATCATGAAAGAATTCCGTACCGTCCCGGACAGTCTTGGCGGAAAGAAAGTTCTTAATTTCCTGGATTATCAAGATGGTATTGACGGCCTTCCAAAGTCGAATGTAGTCCGTTTTCTTCTGGATGGTCACTGCTCTGTAGTTATCCGGCCTTCCGGAACGGAACCGAAGATGAAGGTCTATGTGTCGGTCCTGGCGAAGGGAAGAAAAGAGGCGGCTGAGATTGAGAAAAGGATTGCCGGGGAGATTGAGGCATTTATTATTTGAAGATGTCAAGACAAGTCGTACAGTGACAGAAGGAGCGATAAGCCAGCGATGACTTATCGCCCTTTTGGAATTTCTCAAATACAGCCTTGCTAACCCGCTTGCCTTGTGATACTATGAACATGGGCTGCTTTGGACCAAGGACAGATATCAGCAGTTTGTTTATATTTATACCAATATTAACTATTTATTTTAAAATAAAGAGCTGTATGGAATTGGAACATATCATTTAAAGGAGATTATTAGACATGTATACGATTAAAAATATCTACTTTCGCGATCTGCTCACTGACCTTCATAAAAAAAGAGTGATTGTGATCCTGTTTATTATTGTCAGCACTCTGGTCTTCGCATTTTTAGGTTACCAAAAAGTCGGTGTCCAGACAGCTTTGTCTGAAGAACAACAGGAAGAAATCGACGCCTATAACAAAAGACTTGAAGAATATGATAAAGCGATTGCAGACGCATCAGAAGGTGTAAAATTATCAGAGGAACAAGTTCTTTCACTGCAAGAATATGTTGACAATTCCATTTATATGAAACTGGATTCTCAAAATATACAAGTGGCTTCTATTCAATATGGGATTGTAACAGAAGGTAATGTAGGTAATATTTATAACGCATTAGCCTATTACATCAATGAAGGCGGCCTCAAAGAAGCCCTTGATGATGAGAACCTTAGTTTAGACATAAAATACTGGAGGGAAATCATTTTCCCTTCTTTGAGCGGCAATGTCATGAATATCACTATATACCACTACGATGCCGAACAGGCTCAAAAAGTTATGGACATCCTAAAGGAACGCCTTCTGGCACAAATTCCATCTATCGCTGAGGTTCATGGTGGGTTTTCTTTGCAAGAAACTGATGCAGCCAACTATGTAAAGGCCGATGTGAATGTTGCCAATACACAAAATGGTAATTTAAATAACCTGAAAAATTACATCACAAGCCGTTCAGATTACAATAACCGAGTAATATCCCAGGAAAATGGCAAAAAATCTTATATCGAATCCAGCACTCCTGAAGTCCTGGAACCAGCTGCACCTAATGGAATCATAATCGTCATTAAATATATGATTGCCGGAATTCTCTTTGGCATCGTCATTCCTTGTGTATACTTTATCCTCAGCTATATTTTAGGCAATCGGATTCTTTCTAAAGATGGACTGAAAGAATACAATCTTGCCATTATTGGTCAATGCAGCTCAAAAGGACATTACCATCCGGAATTAGACAGAACCATCATGGATCTAAAATTATTAACTGAACAAAATGGCTGGAATTCTGTTTTCCTCAATGTATTGAATACCAATGAATCTATTAAAAAAGTTGTTTCTGAATACAAAGAAGCACTGGCAAAAACAAATATCTCCTCCAGTGAGGGCTGTCAGTTAGAAAATAGTGCTGAAGAACTTAGACAGCTCGTAGAAATTAAAAACTGTATTTTGTTTATACAGATATCAAAAACCACTTATCCGCAATTAGAAGAGCAGATTAACCTATGCAAAAAATTCGGTGTCGCAATTCTGGGATGCGTTGTGGTTAGATAACAAATTGCGATACTGCTATAAAGGAGACCAAGATGGAAAAATTGCAGAAATGGTATGAAACCTGGTTGTCAGATTACCATAATGGGGAATTATTATTTTTCATTGGTTTTATTATATATCTGGGGCGGAATACATGGATAACAACAACATTCCCTTTTCCAAACATTATCAACAAGCTATGCCTGTTGCTGCCCCTGCTATTGATTGTACTAAAAATCTTCTTTTTTGATAGTTACCGAGTGAAGCCTCTGTTAATACTCTGTTTGTCTATGATTGTTTCACTGATGATCTATTGCAGCAGTGGGTATTTAAATGTATTATTCTGGCTTTTGCTCGTTCTGGGGAGTAAAGACATATCTTTTAAAAAGATATTAGAAATTTACCTGTTAATTACCGGGAGCATTGTCCTATTGGCATTCTGCTCCTCTCTTCTTGGAGTTATTGAAAACTATCAATACGTAACTACATCAAGGGGAATTCGCAATTCCTTTGGAATTACTTATACCACTGATTTTGCCTCCCATATCTTTTTCCTTATTCTGGCATTCTTTTATTTAATGGGAGAGAATCTTAAATTTTATCATTATATGGGAACTCTTATTATTGCGGCATTAATTTATCACTTCTGTAATGCACGCCTGGACTCCTGCAGTATTGTCCTTATTGTAATTGTATTCTCTCTGGGAAATTGGATCGAATATTCTAAATATTCGGGAAAAAACTTTCGAAAACTATGGAAAAATAATTGGACTAAAAAGGGAATTTATATCATGCTTCTATTAGCTGTTGTATCGGTGGTGGTTACCAATCTATACCGGCCAGAAAACAAGCTTTTATCTGAACTTAATACACTCTTCTCCAGCCGTCTCTATCAAGGACAAAAAGGGATTAAAGAATATGGATACAAACTTTTTGGGCAATATGTAGAACTGGTAGGCGGGGGAGGGAGCGAAAGCCATGCCAAGTTTCCAAGCAACTATTTTTTTGTTGATTGCTCTTACATCTATGTAATGCTCCGATATGGAGTATTATTTACTGTTTTTGTAGTCACCTCCTACATGGCCGCCTGCCATAAAAACAGGCACGATCTATATTTTCTTTATACGATTGCGTTAATAGCAGTCAATTGCACAATTGCACATCATCTTTTGGAATTTGAATATAATCCTTTCGCGCTGTCATTGCTGTCGATTAGTGTAAGAAACAATAAATCAGACTCTGATATTTTAACTAATCTAATCCAAACGTAACAGAGGAGAAATCATAATGCAAAAAACTCCGTCACTAAAGCATAATTTTATTATGAATACTATATTGTCCGCTTCATCGTTCCTTTTTCCGTTGATTACATTTCCATATATATCACGCATTTTACTTCCAGAAGGAAACGGACAAGTTACTTTTGCAACCTCTTTAGTGTCCTATTTCTCTATGGCAGCAGCATTAGGCATTCCCACATATGGAATACGCATCTGTGCCCAAATTCGTGACAACCAAAAGGAACTTTCCCATACGGTTTGTGAGATTTTTATCATTAATTTAATTACGACTCTTTTTACCTATATTATTTTTTTTATTACCATAAATGTTATACCTCGGTTTCGAATGGATAAAACTCTCTTTCTTGTTTGCGGCAGTACGATATTCTTTAATCTTCTTGGTATGGAATGGCTTTACAAAGCTCTGGAGCAATATAAATATATCACTATTCGTTCTATTATTTTTAAATGCATTGCTGTAATACTTATGTTTATGCTGGTTCATTCAAAAGAGGATTATATTGTTTATGCCGGGATTACAGTTCTCGCAAGTACAGGTTCCAATATCCTGAATTTTATTAATGTAAAACGGCTTGTTCCTGTTTTTTCTTTTTCTTATCGAATAAAACGGCATTTAAAGCCCATCCTCATTTTTTTTACGTTAACAGTTACTACCACTATCTATACTAATTTAGATATCATCATGCTAGGATTTATCAGTGGTGATGCAGAAGTTGGATATTATAATGCTGCTGTCAAAGTAAAATTTATATTGACTACATTGGTGACCTCCCTGGGCGCTGTCCTGCTTCCTCGGATTTCCTACTATATAGAAAACGGTTTTCAAAAAGAATATTTATGTCTAATCCGAAAGGCATTTGATTTTGTCATTTTTTTCGCCTTGCCTTTATGTATATATTTTATATTCACAGCAAAAGAAAGCATCCTCTTTCTTTCCGGGGATGCTTATAGTCGTTCTGTGATTCCTATGCAGATCATTATGCCTGCGGTCTTCTTTATCGGATTAACCAACATTATCGGCATTCAATTATTAGTACCTCTTGGGAAAGAAAAACTGGTTGTTTATTCCACCTGTGCCGGCGCATTAGTCAACATTGGATTCAACACATATTTTATTCCTATTTGTGCCTCAGCGGGTGCCGCGCTCGGAACGGTTGCCGCGGAGCTAACTGTCCTGATCTTACAGCTTTGGTTTATCCGCTCCATGCTTAAAGAAATAGTATATGTTTCACATATGATTAAGGCATTGGTGTTATCAGTCCCAGCATTTTTTGCTCTCCTGCTTGTCCACATGCTGCCAATCTATAATAACTTTTTATATTTAATTATATCATTTTTGTGTTTCGGAACTACTTATTTCATTACCTTGCTTGCCTTTCACAAATGTTTTGCCAAATAATCATAATATTTCTGAGGGTCTAAAGTTTTTCCTCTCCTATTCTTAAGACCATCTTTTATAGCTTGAGCAATTAATTTAATCCGTAAAATATTATACCCCTTTATTATACTTTTTAACATGATTGCCAATAAACGTAGTGTAAAACAGAAATATCCCGCAAAACGCACCACACTATTCTTATGGAACTCCCGGATAATAAAATATTGGTTTCGATTTCCATAATACTCTTTCCACCAGCCTTCCGGTTTCATATTCTCATTAAGCACTGGTGCATCCTGGTGATCAATAATTGCGTTTTTAATTAGATATAACGGATATGCCGCAGACACTCTGTGTGTATATTCCGTATCGTCACCGTAGATAAACAGACTCCCATCGGCGATTCCTATCTCACTAACGACCTTTTTTGGAAACAAAGGGCCTACAAAAGCATTGGCATCTTCCTCAGTTACATCTTGCATTTCCTCATAACTAGATGAAACCGGAACACTTTTTAGCATGATTTTAGTCATTTTCTTATGATGGAATAACTGATACTTTTTTAAATCCACACCATAGATTGCCGGACAGAATCCCCCCGCTTCCGGGAATATCTCAGCATGACTCAGTAATATCTCTAAACAATCTCTTCTTGGATAAGCATCATCGTCCATCAGCCAATACCAATGGGGATTCCATTTTTCCATGGCTGCTTTCATTCCCGCTTCAAAACCACCGGCTCCTCCTAAATTCTCTTTTAGCACAAGTAAGTCAATCTTATGGGACTGAGCTGCCAATTTTTTCAGCTTTTGGTTCTCTTCATTATTGCTGCGGTTATCTACTATCAAAATTTTATCAACCGGTCGGCTCTGTGTTAACAATGCTTCCAAACATTTACTTAGCGTTCTGGTTCTATTATAAGTTACTGTTATTGCAACCACAATATCTTTTTTTTGCTCACTATTTACCATATATTTCCTCCAACAACTTCTCGCTTATCTTCCATCCAAAATGATCCTTTACATACTGCCGGCTCTTTTCTTCCCTTTCCCTCAGCATTTGAGGATTATCCAGATATGCCGTTATTCGCACTGCGAATTCATCGTCTGTCTCCGCCAATTCCACAACCTCACCATTTTCATCAATTCCCTCGGCTCCCACCATAGTAGTGATCACCGGTGTGCCCATTGCCATACTTCGAAGCACTTTCAGCTTAATTCCCGCTCCCAATTCAAGAGGAAATACTGCCAGCTGCGCTCGTTTCAGATATTCATCCACATCATCCACGAACCCTGTTACATGGATGTATTCATTTTCCTGTTTTCTTAACTCCTCCGGCGGCTCATTGCCTACAATATAAACCGTAAGTTCCGGTATCTGTTCTTTCACAATTCCGGCAATACGAATCAGCCGCATAGCCGCCAGATAATTCTCATCCCTTCCCATCTGTCCCAAAAAACAGATACTGGCATACTCTTTCCTGTCTGTCTCAATAGTCCCTTCCAGAATATCATCATTGATTCCATAGTATGGGTTTAAGACCTTACAGTCTTTTCTTCCATACTTTTTCTCTATTAAATATCTGTCTTTTTGATTAAATGTAAACAGACAATCTGCCATCGTGCAATATTTTTTTTCTTTTTTCAGTATTCGCTCCAATTGATATCTAATATAATACTTCTTCCATCCGCTGCTGTCCCTTAGCTTCCGCTCATAAGACTGAGCTGTCATATCATGTTCCGTCATATTAAACTGAAGATGAGGATAGAGCCTTTTAATCCACATATACTGTCCCATAGAAGCATACTCTCCGTGAATTGCCTGAATATGATAGATTTTTACCATCCATATCAGTCTTATGGAAAACCTGAGAGAACTTCTGGCAGCAAAATAATTAGGCATCCAGGGTTCTAACGCCACATGAATAAGTTTTGTCCATTGATTAATTTTCACGCTCTGATAATGAAAGTCGTTTCTGCGGGCCGCTTTTAGTCTCTCATCAAACTCTGAAGCTACAAAAGTCAGGACATACACCTGGTGCTGTTTTTGCAGTGTTTCTATCTGTTTTCCCATGCATACGCCTCCTGCATGGTTCGCCTCCAGTGCCGGAAAGTATGGAGAAATGTGTAAGATATTCATCTGTCTATATCTCCTTTTCAAGTAATGGAAGAACTTCTCTGTAAAGTACCTCTTCCATAGCCTCCCTGGTAAATAACCGCCTGTAAAGTTCTCTTATGATTCCTCGCTTCTGCTGAATTTTTTCTGCACTTTCAATAATTTTTTCCGCGCATTTATCCGCATCCTTCCTGTCACAGTTTACTCCTATTCCATAGTCCTCAATCAGCCTCCATGTATCTCCTTGTATAGAGTTAATCATAGGCACTCCGTAACAGAAATAATCAATGGATTTCATGGTAAGGCCCACACAGACACTGTCCTTCATTATGTTAATTCCGAAACTGCATATTTCAAAAATACGCTTTTTTTCTTCTTCTTTATATATGACACCATGATACTCTATTAAGATGCTGTGCTCCTCCAATTCTTTTAAAAAGACATCTCTCTTTTCTCCATCCCCAATTATATGAAGAATAATTTTTTTCTTTTGATTTACTTTATTTAAAATTTCTATAATCAATTCCATATCAATAATGTTATTGATTGATCCCAGGTATACCACATGAAGATAATATCTATCAGGCTGAAATACTGGCTCTCCCTCTGCCTCAGTTTCCTTAGGCCAGTACATAGTTATTGCTGCTTTCGACTTCCGAGTTTCTCTGCTCAGATGCAGAATCTTCTGGTATAACTCGCACTCTGTAATAACCAGATCAGCTTCTTTTAAGTAATCATCCCTTAATTTTCTCCAATACTGAACAGGCCAAAATCCTTCCAGGCCTTTAAAGGGCAGCGATTCTGGCCACAGGTCAATAATGTCCACCACAACTTTTGCATGCAGCCGCGCTTTTAGTCTTGCAGCAACAGGTGTCAGAGAATTAGCAGGAATCAAAACATACAAAAGATCTATATCCTCGTCCTTTAATATACGAAATACCTTTCTGGAAAAATCATACTGGGAATACATCCTTTGAATAGACATATTTTTTTTATAGGGCACAGTATCAATATAATGATGATCTGCTAATTGGCGCTTTTTTTTCGCCTTTTCCATATGATTAAAATTTGTTTCCAACCACATCACCTGATGTCCATGCTTTTGCAAAAAAAGCCCTACTTTCTCTGCCCTTGGTTCATAATTTGTAGAATTAGTTATGATCACTGCTTTCATATGATTTTGAAATCTCCTCCACCATGGCTGAAGCCTCTTCTGAAAACCCTTCTGTACTCTCTTTTTCGAAAAGGATTTTAACGGTTTTAAACAGGATCTCAATGTCCAACAGCAGCGAGTAATTCTGAATATACATCAAATCCAATTTCAATTTATCATATGCTGTCGTATTATATTTTCCGTATACTTGTGCATAGCCCGTAAGTCCGCCTTTCACTTTCATGCGGTATGCAAACTCCGGGATCTTCTCCGAATACAGCTGTACATGTTCAATACGTTCCGGTCGTGGCCCAACCAGACTCATCTCCCCTTTTAAGATATTCCAAAGCTGCGGCAATTCGTCAATCCGCACCTTTCTAATAAAACTACCCACAGGAGTAATTCTGGGATCTTTCTCCGTAGCCGGTATTACTCTTCCATCCTTCTCAGCATCTACGATCATGCTCCGAAATTTACAGATTGAAAATACTTTTCCATCCTTTGTACATCTTTCCTGGTAAAAGAATACCGGTCCCCCGTCATAAAATTTGATTGCCAGTGCCGTCACAGCCAAAATGGGAGAGGTAATGATCAGCATAGTCAATGATACGAATATATCCATAAAACGCTTGAGGACCGCCTGCTCCACGGACAGTCCGTCATTCCTGGCCAGAAGAAGGGGCGTATCAAAATAGTGCATGTTTTCAGCGCCGCGGATAATGATATCGGAGATCTTAGGCATGGTATAGACTCTCAGGGAATGTCCATAACAAAATTTCAGCAGCTCATTACGTATAACCGAAGGCAAGTCACAAACCACTACTCCATCATATGTCAAGAGCAGCTCCTTGACTTCCTTCATATTCTCCTCATCAACCCGAATGCTGGCACCGATAACGAACCGGTCTGCCCGGCTGTATATCTTCTCCATCAAATTCTTCATAGGACGTTCACCATAGACCATGATCACGTTCCTGGGAGGATACACTTTTCGGTACAGACTGTTGGCCACATAACCCCATCCAGCTATCACCACAAACTGTCCAACTGTCAGCCACACCAAGGGCATGGGGGAACGAAAATGTTTTACCAGTAAAACAATAGGTATATAAGACACGGCATTAGCGCAGGTAGTGGCCAATGTATGTGTGTAGATCAGCTCCCCATTTCTCAGATATCCCAGTCTCAAACTTCCGTATATGGAACTGAAAATATATAAAATCAATGCATAGACCACTGCCAGGAAATAGTTGCCTAATCTCTGGTAAGGCATCTCCATCTGATCCTTGTAACAGTAAATCCACATATACATAAATATAATGGACTCTATAGCGATTAAACTCACGCCTGCCAGAAAGCGTATCAGGCGCTTGTATTGTTCATATTTTTTCACTTCTAATTCCTGCCCTTTCGTAATTACTGTCTGCTTGGCAAATCTTTGTATATTATAGCATTTAATAGAAGTATCTGCAACTTTCCTTGTGATGTAGTTTTATCCAATACGTCCCTGCCGCTGTCTTCATTTGGTACTGCGAAAGCCGAAAGCATATCTTTTCCTGTCTATTGTGGTATTTCTTGACTTTAGATATATTCTCCTGTAAAATAATTTTGTTGTCTAGGTCCATAATGTACAAATATTTTTTAAGTAATGCATCTAATGGAGCATCATTTATCTCCCTTTTTTAGAACAAAACGCCCTTAAATGGCAGAAAGAGGTTATATTAATGGACATATTATATATTGTTATGCCTGCATATAACGAAGAAACAAATATAGAGAATGTGGTTAATCAATGGATGCAGGTTGGTGTCAATAAAATGATAATAGCTGACAGCGGAAGCACAGACTCCACTCATGAAAAGCTATTAAACTTACAGAAGACATATCCCCAGCTGGTCATCTTATCTAATACCGAAAAACAGCATGGACCCAAGCTAATGGCCCTTTATGACTATTCTATAAAAAACGGTGCAGATTACATTTTTCAAACCGATTCCGATGGACAGACAAATCCTCAAGAATTTGCTGCGTTTTGGAGCTTGAGAAATAATTATGATATTATTCTTGGACATCGTTACAAAAGAGACGATGGAAAAATAAGAGCATTTGTTGAAGGTGTTGTCTGTTTTTTGGTTCGCATATATTTTCATGTAAATATCCCCGACGCTAATGCCCCCTTCCGTCTAATGAAGTCAGAGATTATAGAAAAATACCTCCATAGACTACCGCCAGACTATAATTTACCGAATATTATGTTAACCGTATATTTTACTTATTATAAAGAGAATATAACTTTCAGAAAAATTACTTTTAAAGCCCGCCAAAGTGGAGTAAATTCCATAAATATTTCCAAAATAATCACGATTGGATGGAATGCACTTTTTGATTTTGCTGCATTCAAGAAGGGTATGGTGAGATAGAAAATGAATATTCAAAAAGGATGGACAAAATTTAAAAGTATAAGGTTACATTCGAGTGAATTTATTTTGGGTTTAATATTGTTAACTATATTTCTATTCATTTTTGTTACAGATGGTATAAATGTTATACAGCATCAAGCGATAGGCTATGATGAAGGGTATAATGCCACAGTTGCCGCTAATGTAATGCGACACGGAATATATCGAACATCATATCCTGCCAAAATTACTTTCTACAATTTGATAACCACAGGGCAATCTGTACTATTACCTACTGCATTGCTATACAAATTATTTGGTATCAACACAGTCACTTCAACAATTGTTTCTCTAATATATGGAACCCTAGATATTATTCTATTTTGGTGGCTTCTCAACAAATGTTTATCCAATAGGAAGGGCAAATATCTGCTTTCCTCCATACTAGTCTATATCTTTTTGATGACGGATCAGCTATTTTTAAATGTATCACTGCATCTACTTGGTGAATCTGCTTCATTATGTTTTCTTCTGGCCGCTTTTATTTGTCTTGCCTACTATTATGAGACCAAGAATAAAAACCATATGATAATTTCTGGTTGTATGATTGCATTTTCCTTTCTTACCAAAACATCCATGATATTCTTTGTTGTCAGTATATCTGGAATGATTTTTATAGAAATGCTCATAACAAGAAGGATCAAAATAATAGATGGTATTTATTTCTTTATAGGATTTTTATTCGGAATCATTTTTATGGATCTATACAAGTTGATCCAACTTGGTGGATTTAATCAATATATGACTTGGTGGGCAAAAGAATGGATAAATATGATCAACCAATCCTCTGGAATAGATGCAGCATATAATATTTCAGAAAAAATAGACTATCTTACATCAATTTTTGAATACAACAAGTATTTTTGCTTATTTATATTAATAATTCCATCTATTTTCTATTTATTTCATATTTTCACATGTTTATTAAGAAGCAAAAAATGTATATCTGATAAAGCGGTTACTGCTGCTATTGCTGGAGTCAGCGGTTCCTCACTTATAATCTACTTCATTCTCCTTGGAGGAAGTGGATTAGTATATAGCCGCAGACATACAGTTAATGAGCTGATGGTTAAATTTTTTGTGGCCTATGCTATAGAAATATTACTTTTCATTCTTGTAGATATGATAAAGAAAAGAAGAGAAGAAAAAATATCCTTAGTCAGAAGCACATTGGCTTCGCTTGGTCTCATATCATTATTTCCGTCCATCCAGCTACAGAATATCAAAACTAGTACCATTGCCTATCTTAATAAAACAACTGAGGATTCTTACGAATTGCAATTGATGAATGCCTTCATTGAGCAAATTAATAATCTGGGAGATGATGCGGTTCTATACTGTGGGGGCTGGTGGCAGGAACCACTTATTACCTTATATTTAGACAAAGATATGCGTTCTATATATAATGTCCAACGATTAGATCACGAAAATGGTTATTTTATTGTAGGAAGAAGATTTGACCGGGCAGAAGTTGCATATTTTGAAAATATATGGAGAACTACATTTACCGAAGTGGATTCCATAGAGGTTGATTACAACCGCCTATATCCGTATGAAGCATATGAACTTTTTTCAATATATAAAA
This sequence comes from Clostridiaceae bacterium, assembly GCA_910574345.1. Taxonomy (GTDB): domain Bacteria; phylum Bacillota; class Clostridia; order Lachnospirales; family Lachnospiraceae; genus UBA3402. The sequence continues at coordinate 105,164 of CAJSZV010000014.1, forward strand.
TAAATTAGTACCGCCTACTTTCACTATGCTTTCGTTTTTCCTGTTTGAACGATAATTTCCATTATAGGAAGTATAATTGACCTCGTAATGCAATAGGAACTTTCGAAAAAGAAGGTTCAAAAAAGGAAAAAGGAGAGTGCATTCATTATGAGAAAGCAAACAAAATTAGTTGCAGTTCTGTCTGCAGCTGCTCTGTTCGCTATCGGTGCATCCATGACTTCCTTCGCAGCTGCAAGAGGCTGGGCTCAGGAAGATGATACATGGGTATACTTAAACAGCAGCGGAGAGAGAGTAACCGAGGAGTGGAAAAGATCCGGCAATAACTACTACTGGTTAGACGAGAACGGCGAGATGGCCAAGAACCAGATCGTTGAGAGCAATGACAATTACTATTATGTAAATGAGGACGGCGTTCGTCTTGCTAATCAGTGGGTATCTGTTGAGAATACAGATGATGATACCGTTGACGGCAAGGAAGTAGATGTTCTTTGGTATTACTTAGGAACTACAGGTCGTGCTTATAAGTCCGCTGATCCAGATATGCTTAAAACAAGTCTGATCAATGGCAAGAGATATTTCTTTGATGAGAATGCTCATATGGTAAGCGGCTGGACTACCACAATGGACAGCGGCAGCAAGGAATTCACCTACTATCTTGGTGATGAGAACGAAGGTTGGGCATATACAGGCTGGAACTTCCTTGAGATTCCGGAGGAAATCCAGGGTGAGTATGATGTAGACGAGGCTTGGTTTAATTTCAGTTCGAATGGTAAGGCTCGCAAGAGCACAAGAGCATATATCAGCAATGCATATTACTCATTTGATGATAACGGCGTAATGCTTGATGACTGGGTTGAAGGAACAAGCACTACTACATTGGCTTCACCAAAGAACATTAAGTTAGACACTGATGATGCAAAATCCTTCTATAACCTTGAGACAGGTAATCAAGGAAGTGGTTGGGTTCATACCTATCAGAGCGAGGATGAAGGCGGAGACGAGAAGTGGTTCTATCTGGAATCCAGCAAGTATAACCAGGTATACAACAACAATGGTAAAGATGCCAGAATTGCTGCTACCACAGCTCAGAAGTATGTTAGCGGCAATCAGGCTGATGGCACTGCTCTGACCCAGATCGCTGCTAAAGTTATCAAGGGCAAGACCTATCTCTTCAATAACAAGGGTGAAATGGTAACTGGTGTATACTACTTTGACGGTAAAGTATCCTGCAGTGGTGGCCAGGCATTAGAGTCCGGTTACTATTACTTCAGCAAGAAGGGTGGCTCTGCAGAGGGTCGTATGGAGAAGGGAAGAACTGCCATTGATTATGACGGTGAGACCTTCACCTATTACTTCACTCAGAATGGTAAGGCATGCGTGAACCAGGTAAATGATGGTGCTGTATATGATCAGTTTGGTGTTCGCGTAGAGGCTAAGGATGGCAATGCTAATCAGACATATCAGATTAGTACTATTACTGGAGGAGCTCCTCTGAAGGTAAAAGCTAACTTGTCTTATGATGAAGGTACAATTGTTGTATCTTCTACTGGTAAGATCAGAACTGGTAGTGTAATCATTGATGATGTTAGATATGTAATCAAGGATTACGTAGTAGAGACAGCATATGACAGACATGATGCTGAAAAAACACCACTTACAGATATGTATGTTCCAGCTGTAAAAACGACTAATTAATTAAGTTTCATAAAAAGGAGCATTGCAACCAATGATTTTAAGGGTTGCAATGCTCCTTTTTAGTTTTAGTGGATTCAATTCATACCTAAAATTAAAAAAAGGGCATTGCTGCCCAACTGATCTCTCAGTCTTCTTGCAATACCCTTTTCTACGAATCACTGATTATCCTTACGCTTCTACTACGTCTACCCACAAATAATTTATATGACACAAGGTGATATTACCTTAAAAAATTACTGGTTGAATAATAAACAACCGTACTGTTTTTCCATCCTTTTCGCTATCGCGTCTAAATGTTTCTTTTAAAAGTGCTGGATTTTTAACAATATTCTCTTTATCAAATATTAGTATGAATATAGTTTTTGCTCTATAATGAAAGCTATCTGCTCCCAGTTCTTCCAATAATCTTTTTTCGCTCATACTACTGCGAGTACATTTTGTTTCTATAATCAGAGAATAGGTTTCCAGATAAATATCGGCCCTCATTCCACCATATCCATTATCACTATTCGTTTCCTGACGGATTGTAGGAAATATCGGAAGTAGCTGAGAATAGAGCATTCTTTGAAGGTCATATTCGTTTCCTATTTGAATTGCGTTAATAACCTCTGATGTTAAATAACCTCTTTTATGTACTGGTGCTCTGTACATTGCATGGTAATACATATAGAAATTTTTCAAAATCCGCTCTACTACCAGCAAGGCTGTCCCTTCTGGAATCGTATTTTGTTTAATTTGATTTAATTCATTCAAATATATAATGGTATCATTCAAGGCTTTTGCTATGGATTTTCTTGATTCCTCTTCTGAATATTCAAAAATAGTATAATAGGATTTTATCATTAAATCTTGTTTAATCTTTTTCGAAAATCCTTCATTTTCTACAAACACCCGTACTTTACTGCTCCAAGCATCATACTGTTGTCTCAGAGCATCATTGCTTTTTATTCCTAGCAGATTCTTACCTTCCTCAATAAGCTCTTCCATCTAACACCTCTTTCATAGTCCCCATCGAATATAGAAAAGGAACATATTATCCAATATATATATTGTATCATCTTTCCAATCTAATACCTGGTAAAGACTTCCCTGAGTTTCTAATAATTTTTGCCAGCTTTTCAGAGCGTCTTTTACTTTTTGTTGTTTTATAACACTTTCAGTCATATTATTTCTGATTCTATCCATTAGTTCGTCAATCCCAAGCTCTATCAGTGGAGGATTATCTGCTAATACCTTTAAAATAAGACTATAGATGTCGCGATTGGTTCCATTGGCAAGTTTATAGTGCAGTCGTTGCTGACCTCTTGTGGGTGGGCCGGCTTTTAAAATACGTACCACGTCGGAGTATGGCAGATTTAGGCATGTAAAACGGCAGCTTTCGGATATAATCTCATTTGTTATCTCGGTATTATTTTTTACGAGGATACCTATATTCAAACAGATTGACTGCATGAGCTGTGGCGAATGTATGCTTTCATCAGCCATTCGTTGAATTATCATATTATTTATATTTATGTTTAATTTTGTAAAACCTTTTTCTGCAATTTTTTTTAATTCATCGGGCTTCCATGGTTCTATTTCAATGACAGACAATCTCCCGGTAAGATCTGGATTAAGCCGAATTGCATCATCAGAACGATACGGCAGCGAAATTACTACAGCTTTAAAACCTATCCGTATAACTTCTTTTAGTTGGCAGGCAATATCATATTGCATTTGAGGGGGTGCATAATGGAAATCGTCTAAAACAAGAACCTTTTCATAATCCTTAAAGTATTGTAGGACTTTATCTTTGGTAGCAAAGTAGTTTTTGGTAATTATTGTAGCTTTTTGTTCAGTTGAAGAAAAAACCGCATTTTTTTCACTGATTTCAGCTGACATAGAGATTCCTATTTTTTTTCCAATACCTGACCAGAAATCATATTCTTTTGAAAAATCATTTCCTGACATGGATATCATATTCTTTTGTCCAATAACACTTTCGCATAACACGGTTTTTCCAATTTTGGAAGGACCTACAATGTAAGTTAAATATCCATCTATAGCGAGGCTTTGCTGTAAACGTTCCTCATATGTATATCTAGTTTCCTTTGAATATCTTGATACATATGTCATCTGTGGATAAGTACCAGGTTTAAAAACTTCTGAAAATTGCCTGTTCATAAAATCACCCCTTTTTCAGCTATATAAAGTAATATACCACATTTACTCTCCTTTTTATACCTATTATACCCTTAAATATCAAAAAATGTTCTAAATAATTCCCACTCCGATAATTTCCATTATAGGAAGTATAATTGACCTCGTAATGCAATAGGAACTTTCGAAAAAGAAGGTTCAAAAAAGGAAAAAGGAGAGTGCATTCATTATGAGAAAGCAAACAAAATTAGTTGCAGTTCTGTCTGCAGCTGCTCTGTTCGCTATCGGTGCATCCATGACTTCCTTCGCAGCTACTAAGGGCTGGACTCAGGAAGGTGACACATGGGTATATCTGAACAGCAGCGGAGAGAGAGTAACCGAGGAGTGGAAGAGATCCGGCAATAACTACTACTGGTTAGACGAGAACGGCGAGATGGCTAAGAGCCAGATCATCGAATCCAGTGATAACTACTATTACGTAGACGATAACGGTGCTCGTGTTACGAACCAGTGGGTATCTATCGAGAATGAGGATGATGAAACTGTTGATGGCAAGGAGGTAGATGTTCTATGGTATTATTTGGGGACTTCAGGCCGTGCATATAAAGCAGATGATGCTGATATGTACAAGAACAGTCTCATCGGCGGCAAGAGATATTTCTTTGATGAAGAAGCCCGTATGGTAAGCGGTTGGACCACAACCAATTTATCAACGGAGTCTAGCAGTGAATACACTTATTACTTAGGTGAAGACAACGAGGGGTGGGCACGCACTGGATGGCAGTACCTGGAGATCCCTGAGGATATCGAAGGCGACTACGATGTAGACGAGGCTTGGTTCTACTTTAAGGACAATGGTAGAGCACGCAAGAGCGAAAGGGTTTATATTAAGAATGCTTATTATGCATTTGACGACAACGGTGTACTGCTTGATGACTGGCAGCGTGCAAGTGATACTGTCGTTTCTACGCCAGCAGATATTAAGTTGAACAACGATGACCAGAAGACCTTCTATAATCTCGAGACCGGAAACCAGGGAAGCGGTTGGATTTATACGTACGAAGATGACGATGAGAGCGGAGATGAGAAGTGGTTCTACTTAGAGTCCAATCAGTTCAATACCGTATTTAATAATAATGGTAAAGATGCCGGCACTAAGGGCACCTCTGTTTGGAAACTTAAGGAAGGCAATGTATGGGACGGTGGTGAAAAGGTCGGCTGCGCTGCTAAAGTTATAAAAGGTAAGACTTATCTGTTTGATAGCAAGGGCCGCATGCTGACAGGCGTATTTGCTTTCTACGGCAACGGAGTAAAACGCACTGGCGGTGTTGATTTGGAAAGAGGTATCTACTATTTCAATAAATCCGGTGGTTCTGCAGAAGGTCGTATGGAAACAGGGAGAACAACCGTTGATTATGATGGTGAGAAATACACCTACTATTTTAACAAGGCTGGCCAGGCATGCCGCTTAACCTTAAATGATGGTGCCGTATATGACGGGTTTGGTGTTCGTGTAGAAGCAGGAGATGGCAATGCTAATCAGATCTATAGTATTAGCGATCTTCTCGAACAGGGTTCAGAGTATCGTCCCAGTGGCCTTGACAGACAGCAGTATTTTGAACTTGGAAAGTTCAAGTACGACAAAGGAACAATCATTGTATCTTCTACTGGTAAGATCAGAACCGGTACTGTAACAATTGATGATGTGAAGTATGAGATCAAAAATTATGTTGTAAATAAGGCATATGACAAGAGTGATAAAGATATAGAAATTACCAACTTTGAGCAGGCTCATATTTATGGAGAGTAAATAGTTGAGCTAAAGGACATATATAAGAAAGGGTATTGCGGATACCGGATATTTCGGTAGGGTAGCAATACCCTTTTTTAACTGTTATTCTTCGAGTCCTTAGCATCTATATGAGACTCCCATCGTAACATTAAAAATGTTATTTTCTAAAATAGTGGTCGTATTTGTTTTCTCAGATATAGCTCCCCCAAAAGCCATACCCGGGAGAGGAGTCCCAAATCCAAACGGGAGGAGTTGTATAAAAACCTGCCGGTCAGAGAAGTGAAATGCCCTGTGCCAGGAGACTGCCGGCTCTGTCCGGATTGTGACACGCCAATGGAAACGGTCGCATGGACATATGTACGGGAAGAACTGTGCATTACTCCCGCAAAAGTGGAGAGGGTGCGTTATCTACAGGAAGTCCTTGCCTGTCCCGTTTGCCGCGAGGAAGACGAAGGGAGCTTTACCAAAGCCCCCACTCCCACGCCCTTGCTGGCCCACAGTTCTGCCTCCCCCTCCATGGTCGCGTATGTCATGTACCAGAAATTCATGAATTCGGTTCCGTTCTACTGCCAGGAGATGGACTGGCTGCAGAAGGGGGGGCTCTTGCGAGGGAAACAGTAGCGAACTGGTGCATCAAATGCGCGCTTGAATATTTCCAGCCAGTCTATGACCTTCTTCATGAGGAACTTCTGAAACGTGAGATCCTCCACGCAGACAAAACGGTCTGTCAGGTTCTGCACGAAGAAGGGAAAGCGGCAGTCTCGAAGTCCTATCTGTGGATCTATCTGACTGGAAACGACGGACTTGCCCCGATCATCCTGTATGAATACCAGCCGGGTAGGCAGGGGGAGTACGCGAAGAACTTCCTGGAAGGCTTCCGGGGACTGCTGGAATGTGACGGTTATACGGGTTACAATCGTGTGGAAAATGTAATCATGGTATGCTGTCTGGCACACTGCCGGAGATACTTCTTTGAAGCAATCCCCGCCGCCCACCACAGGAAGATAAAACTGCTGGACATCAACTCACCGGAGGAGAGCCCGGCAGAAACAGCTGACCCGGAAAAGGCAAAGAAACAGCAGCAGCCCGCAGCCGAGATCGGGCTATGCTATTGTAACTGGCTTTTCCACATAGAACGGACGCTGAAAGCCATGGACGCGCAGGAACGCATGAGCAGGCGTCTTGAGCTGGAAGTTCCTGTATGGGATGATTTTTGGAAGTGGCTTGGGACGGTAAAGCCGCTTGGAGGGAGGGAGTAAGCTTGAGAAAGCAGTGAATTACGCGAATAATCACCAGGAACTGCTGGAAAACTATCTATTAGACGGCAGATGTGAGATTTCGAACAACCGCGCGGAGCGTTGTTCGAAATCCTATGGAAGCGGAAGAAAGAATTTCCTGTTTCATAACAGTGTAAACGGCGCAAAATCAAGTGCCATAATATACAGTCTTGTAGAAACAGCGAAGGCAAACCACCTGAACGTGTTCCAATACCTTTATACGTTATTGCTATATATGCCGGACTACAAACATAAGCCCGCAGGCGTAGAAGCAATGATGCCATGGGGTGAATTCATAAAGCGCTGTTGTGGGGTAATGAATACGGAAACTGAGACGCCAGAAAACCGGGGGCAGATACCAGTCTGATCATGCCCTCTATTTTGGCGATGAATTTTTTATAGCGGTGGATGACGGCGAGTTATTCATCGCTTACCTTATAGATAAAAACTGCCCTATCTGAATTCTTACAAAAAAGGCATTGCTGCCCAACTGATCTCTCAGTCTTCTTGCAATACCCTTTTTTACAAATATCTAACTGGTCTTACTGTACCTCTACCCAAGCTTCAACTGTGCCATCCCATCTTACCTGATGAGCCGGTACAAACATGTCTCCCAGTGTAGCCTTATCAGCATCATGTCTGTCATATGCATCTGTTACCACATAATTATTAACGATATATCTAATATCATCAATGATTACGCTGCCGGTTCTGATCTTACCAGTTGAGGATACAATAATGCTTCCTCTATTATAGTATTTAGTACCTAATTTCAATGCGCTACGATTACTATCATTAGGACCAATAATACCTTCAGAACCACTAATGCTATATACCTGGTTGGCGTTACCATCTTTTGCTTCTACACGAACACCATACCGATTATATACGGCACCATCATTTAACTCGTTTACACAAGCCTTGCCATTCTTGTTGAAGTAGTATGTGAACTTCTCTCCATCATAATCAATTGTTGTTCTGCCCTTTTCCATACGGCCTTCTGCAGAACCGTCATTCTTGCTGAAGTAATATAAGCCCTGGTCTAATGCCTGACCGCCACTGCAACGTACCTTAAGGTCTGAATCAGTATCACTGCCCAGTCTGTATACACCAGTTACCATTTCACCCTTATTATTGAAGAGATAAGTCTTACCCTTGATAACCTTAGCTGCCACACGGCTTAATGGTGTTGCACTGGTATCTCTTGCTCCGCTGACAAATTTCACTGCTACAACATCGTTCTGATTAGCATCTTTTCCGTTGTTGTTGAATACCTGGTTGTTCTTGGTAGACTCAAGGTAGAACCACTTCTCATCTCCACCCTCATCATCATCCTGATAGGTGTGAACCCAGCCAGTTCCCTGGTTACCTGTCTCAAGGTTATAGAAGGTCTTGCCGTTAGGATCATCCAGCTTAATGTTAGCAGGTGTAGTTACAACAGTATCGCTTCCTCTCTGCCAATCATCAAGCATTACGCCATTATCATCAAATGAATAGTATGCATTGCTGATGTATGCTCTTGTGCTCTTACGAGCCTTACCGCTGCTCTGGAAATTGAACCAGGCTTCATCTACATCATACTCGCCCTGGATTTCCTCTGGAATCTCAAGGAATGCCCAGCCAGTTGTTGCCCAGCCTTCATTCTCTTCGCCAAGATAATAAGTAACTTCAGAACCGCCGCTGCTTGTTGTAGTGGTCCAGCCGCTTACCATGTGAGCATTCTCATCAAAGAAATATCTCTTGCCATTGATCAGGCTGGTCTTCAGCATATCCGGATCTTCGGACTTATAAGCACGGCCAGTGGTTCCTAAATAATACCACAGAACATCTACTTCCTTGCCGTCAACGGTATCATCATCATCATTTTCAACAGATACCCACTGGCTAGCAAGACGAACGCCGTCCTCGTTTACATAGTAATAATTATCGTTGTGCTCAACGATCTGATTCTTGGCCATCTCGCCGTTCTCGTCTAACCAGTAGTAGTTATTGCCGGATTTCTTCCACTCCTCGGTTACTCTCTCTCCGCTGCTGTTTAAGTATACCCATGTATCATCTTCCTGAGCCCAGCCTCTAGTAGCTGCGAAGGAAGTCATGGATGCACCGATAGCGAACAGAGCAGCTGCAGACAGAACTGCAACTAATTTTGTTTGCTTTCTCATAATGAATGCACTCTCCTTTTTCCTTTTTTGAACCTTCTTTTTCGAAAGTTCCTATTGCATTACGAGGTCAATTATACTTCCTATAATGGAAATTATCGGAGTAGGCATTTTAAGATTGTACATAGATGAATTTTAGTATATAATTCAAATATCTTACAATACTATATTTCGGAGGTAACATGAAAAAATATATAAAAGCTTTGAATACATCTCAACTAATTATGAGTATATACTTGATTCTGGTTTTAGTCGGTCTGCCATTATCCGTCAACAATGCCTACTACGATATTGGAGAGGCTAAATATTATTTTTATTGTGGTGCTTCTCTGTTACTGGTTCCCATTCTGTTATTAACCCTGAAAACTCGTCCCTCAATATTACATTTTTTTAAAACACTAAGTTTAGGAGAAAAGGCTTTGCTTATATATTGGGGGGCATCTGCTCTGTCAACACTCTTTTCACCATATCGCTTTGAGGCATTTTGGGGTAATGAAGGTCGTCTGTCAGGACTGTTTTTGATGTCTATCTATGCAATTGCCTACTTTTTTATTAGCAGATATTATAAACCGCATCCATTCTTTATGTATGCCGGCATGTTAACCGGAGCTATTGTATTTGCTTTAGGCATTACGGACTTTTTTAATTTGAACTTACTTCATTTTAAAGATCACATCACCTATCAGGAAAAGCTTGATTTTATATCAACTATGGGAAATATTAATTTTTATGCCAGTTATGGAGCAGTTATCGTTGGACTGACTGCCGGAATATATACTACCTGCAGAAAAAAAGCTGAGGCCTCAGTCTGGTTTATCTTTATGGTTTTTAGTTTTGTAGGTTTAGTGATAGGTAACAGTGATAGCGCATATCTAACCTTTGGTGTTTTGGCTGGTTTTATGCCCCTATATCTTTTTCAGAATAGGAGAGGGGTACGAAGATATTTTATGATGATATCGGCCTTGTTGCTTGCGTTTTTGATTGTTAAGATTCTTTCCATTCGCTATTCAGATATTGTATGGAAGTTAAATGGCATTCCTGCTATCATAATACGATGGGATGGATTTATCTGCCTTTGTCTTATCTTTTGGACTGTTACAGCTATCCTTTATGGAATAGATTATGGGTTTCATAAAAAGGATGATAAATTGGGGAATAAATTGCAGATTCTATGGGGAGTATTTTTATGTGCTGCAGTGATAGGAATTACAATAGTACTAATTGATGCCAATTTTTTAGGACATGGAGACAGGTATAGTTCCATTCGTAATTATGTTATTTTTAATAATGACTGGGGGACTCACAGAGGTTTTGTTTGGCGCAAAGCAATAGAAAATTATAAAAATTTTCCGTTGCTTCAGAAGATTTTAGGTCTTGGTCCCGATACCTATGGAATTCTTTCGTATTTTAGGGATATATCTGAAAGCAGTGCTCTATTTGGAGAATTATTTGATAGTGTACACAATGAATATCTTCAATTTTTCGTTACCATCGGTCCTATAGCAACCGGAGCTTATATCACATTTTTAGGATGTTCTATTTGGGATATGATGAAAAATCATTGTAATTCATATGCTGTAGGGGCAGCATTTGGCGTGTTTTGCTACTGTGGTCAGGCGCTTGTGAGTATCAATCAGCCGGGCCCTACTTCCATTATGTGGACATTGTTGGCTATGGGAATTGCCGAAGCTCGATACCATAACCTTGTTTAAAAGACAAACTGATTGAAATAAGGGGCTTATTATGAAAAAGAAATTTACTTTTTTCTCTGTGAATAATATTGTGACCATTTATGTTATAGCGATATTGACAGGAATGCTTTTAATATACCAAGATTTTTATTTTAATATTCTAGAGACCAAATTTACCTACTATTGTATCTGTACAATCCTTATGTTACTCCTTATAGGTGGCTATTGGCTATTGACAGGACAATTTACAGCTTCTTTTAAACACTTATCCCCTGTAGACATCTCTGTAATTCTATGGGGAATCTGTATTCTATTATCGACTATACTATCCCCGGCAAAAGAACTTGCTTTCTGGGGAAAAGATGATTATACTGGCCGATACACCGGATGTTTTTTATTAATGCTATATATCGCTGCTTATTTTTGTATCACAAGATACTATAAAGCATCCGAGCGGCACATGTTTTTCTTTTTAGCAGCAAGTATATTGATGTGCTTTTTGGGGATTACAGATTTTTTTGATATGGATCTTCTTCATTTTAAGGAGGAACTCAACGAAATTCAGCGGTATATATTCACTTCCACCATTGGCAATATCAATACGTATACTTCCTGTGTAGCCATGTCTATGGCTGTCTTTGGAGTCCTGTTTGCCTCAGCTCCAAATCCTCAAAAAACGTATCTATATGGAGTAGGAGTTTTCATTACTTATATTGCATTAATCCTTGGAGATAGTGATAATGCATATTTGTCCTTGGCTGCTTTTTTTTGTTTTCTTCCCTTTTATATATTCCGGTTCAAAGGGGGAATAACACGTTATTTTGTATTAGTGGCAGAGTTTTTTACCGCTGCGAAGGGAATCTCCTTTGTGCAAAGTATAATGGCACAGCAAGTTGTTCCGATTCATGGTTTGTTTCGAATTATTGCAGAATATAAATACTTAACAGCAATCGTCTTTGTTCTATGGGCAATTGTATTGGCTGTACATTGGACAGAGTATAAGACTAATGTGATAACTGAAAAAAGCAATACACTTCTTATAGTGTGGGGTGTTTTATTTTTACTCATATGCGGCATCATAGCAGGTGTTATTTATGATGTCAATGTTCTGGGAAATGGCGAGAGGTATGGCAGAATAAAAGAATACTTGCTATTTAATGATGACTGGGGGACTCATCGAGCATATATCTGGAGAATTGCTCTGGAAGATTATCGGAAGTTTCCCTTAATGCAGAAGATATTTGGATATGGGCCGGATACTTTTGGCATTATTACTATGACTAATAATTATCCTGAGATGGTTGAACGATACTCGGAGATATTCGACAGTGTGCATAATGAATACCTGCAGTATTTTATTACAATCGGTCCTATGGGGTTGCTGTCATACCTCGCTATCCATGTTACATTAGTTATACAAACCATGAAAAGGAAAATAAATAATCCATTGGCAGTTGCCGGGCTTTTGGCTGTTTTATGCTATGCTGCTCAAGCAGCCGTGAATATTAACCAGCCTATTGCTACTCCTGTTATGTGGACATTACTGTCTGTTAGTGCATCAATATCTTAACACAAACAATTATAAAATGGCATTGTGAAATTTTGCTTATAAGCTGAATGACAATGCTTTTTTATTTAATAGAAAGCAGAAATTGCTCGTGTCTAATCTTAAAATGCCTACTCCGATAATTTCCATTATAGGAAGTATAATTGACCTCGTAATGCAATAGGAACTTTCGAAAAAGAAGGTTCAAAAAAGGAAAAAGGAGAGTGCATTCATTATGAGAAAGCAAACAAAATTAGTTGCAGTTCTGTCTGCAGCTGCTCTGTTCGCTATCGGTGCATCCATGACTTCCTTCGCAGCTGCAAGAGGCTGGGCTCAGGAAGATGATACATGGGTATACTTAAACAGTAGCGGAGAGAGAGTAACCGAGGAGTGGAAAAGATCCGGCAATAACTACTACTGGTTAGACGAGAACGGCGAGATGGCCAAGAATCAGATCGTTGAGAGCAATGACAATTACTATTATGTAAATGAGGACGGCGTTCGTCTTGCTAATCAGTGGGTATCTGTTGAGAATACAGATGATGATACCGTTGACGGCAAGGAAGTAGATGTTCTGTGGTATTACTTAGGAACTACTGGCCGTGCTTATAAGTCCGCTGATCCAGATATGCTTAAAACAAGTCTGATCAATGGCAAGAGATATTTCTTTGATGAGAATGCTCACATGGTAAGCGGCTGGACTACTACAATGGACACCAGCGGAAGCAAGGAATTCACCTATTATCTTGGTGATGAGAATGAAGGCTGGGCAACAACCGGCTGGGCATTCCTTGAGATTCCAGAGGAAATCCAGGGTGAGTATGATGTAGATGAAGCCTGGTTCAACTTCCAGAGCAGCGGCAAGGCTCGCAAGAGCATAAGAGCATACATCAGCAATGCATACTATTCATTTGATGATAACGGCGTAATGCTTGATGACTGGGTTGAAGGAACAAGCACTACTACATTAGCTTCACCAAAGAACATTAAGTTAGACACCGATGATGCAAAATCCTTCTATAACCTTGAGACAGGTAATCAGGGAAGCGGTTGGGTTCATACCTATCAGAGCGAGGATGAAGGCGGAGACGAGAAGTGGTTCTATCTGGAGTCCAGCAAGTATAATCAGGTATACAATAACAATGGTAAAGATGCCAGATTTGCTGGCACTACAGCCCAGAAGTATGTTAGCGGTAATCAGACTGACGGTGATCCTTTAACTAAGATTGCAACTAAGGTTATTAAGGGCAAGACATATCTCTTTAATAATAAGGGTGAGATGTTAACTGGTGTATACTACTTTGATGGTAAAGTATCCTGTAGCGGTGGCCAGGCATTAGATGAGGGCTTCTATTACTTCAGCAAGAAGGGTGGCTCTGCAGAAGGACGTATGGAGAAGGGAAGAACTGCTATTGATTATGACGGTGAAACCTTCACCTATTACTTCACTCAAAATGGTAAGGCATGCGTGAACCGGGTAAATGATGGTGCTGTATATGATCAGTTTGGTGTTCGCGTAGAGGCTAAGGATGGCAATGCTAACCAGACATATCAGATTAGTGATATCACTGGCGGTCGGGCTCTGGAAGTAAATGCTAATTTGTCTTACAGCGAGGGTACAATTGTTGTATCTTCTACTGGTAAGATCAGAACTGGTAGCGTAATCATTGATGATGTTAGATATGTGATCAAGAATTACGTAGTAGAGACAGCATATGACAGACATGATGCTGAAAAAACACCACTTACAGATATGTATGTTCCAGCTGTAAAAGCAGAATAATTAATTGAATATTATAAAAGAGAGCATTGCATCCGATGATTTTATGGGGTGCAATGCTCCTTTTTGAGCATCCAGGTCTCTTAAATATTCCACACATTCAGCCCACTGATAGAGGGTGTAAAACTATTTTACACTACCAATTAATTTTTTAAAAAATTTTTAAAAAAGGCATTGCAAACCAATCATAAGATTATTGGCTTGCAATGCCTATCTTTTTATAAAAGATCTTTTTCATTAATATTGTGAATGTTATCTGAAAACCTCGCCTTATTCTGAAAGCTAAGAGTGGGCCCCCATAAAAGCAGTTCTGAAAGTTCATTAGATAAAGGAGCACTGCACCCCTTAAAATCTTTGGTCGCAATGCTCCTTTTTATAAAGCTTAATTAATTATTCTACTTTTACAGCTGGAACATAGACATTATCATCACCGCTAAGAGGTGTTTTCTCAGCATCATGTCTGTCATACGCTGTTTCTACTACATAATCCTTGATTACATATCTGATATCATCAATAATTACGCTACCAGTTCTAATCTTTCCTGTAGAAGATACAATGATTGTACCGTCTGTATAAGACAAACCAGTCTTTACTTTCAGTTCATTACCATCACCGACAATAGTACTGATTCTATATGTCTGGTTGGCATTGCCATCCTTTGCTTCTACACGAACACCAAACTGGTTATATACAGCACCATCATTTACCTGGTTCACACATGCTTTACCATTCTGAGTAAAGTAGTATGTGTAGGTTTCACCATCATAATCAATGGCTGTTCTTCCCTTCTCCATACGTCCTTCTGCAGAACCACCCTTCTTGCTGAAGTAATAGTATCCGGGCTCTAAAGCTTTACCGCCGCTACATGGCACTGTATTCTCAAACTTATATACACCAGTCAGCATTACGCCTTCCTTGTTGAACAAATAAGTCTTACCTTTAATAACCTTAGCAGCAAGCTGATCTAATTCTTCTACGTCCTGATCACCACTTACATACTTTGTAGCTTTAACACTTACTACTGTACCGTTGATCTTGCAGTCTTTTCCGTTATAATTAAATACCTGATTATACTTGCTGGACTCCAGATAGAACCATTTTTCGTCTCCACCTTCATCTGCATCCTTGTAGGTGTGTACCCATCCAGTCCCCTGATTACCTGTCTCAAGGTTATAGAAGGATTTTGCATCATCGTTGTCTAACTTAATGCTATCTGGTGAAGCCAATGTAGTAGTGCTTGTTGCTTCAACCCAGTCATCAAGCATAGCACCGTTATCATCAAATGAATAGTATGCATTGCTAATATACGCTCTTGTGCTCTTACGAGCTTTACCGCTGCTCTGGAAATTGAACCAAGCTTCGTCTACATCATACTCGCCCTGAATTTCCTCTGGGATCTCAAGGAACTGCCAGCCTGTGTATGCCCAACCTTCGTTCTCCTCACCAAGATAATATGTGGACTCTTTACTACCGTTATCCATCGTTGTAGTCCAACCGCTTACCATATGGGCATTCTCATCAAAGAAATATCTCTTGCCATTGATCAGACTGTTTTTCAGCATGTCAGGATCATTGGACTTATATGCACGTCCAGTGGTTCCCAAATAGTACCATAGAACATCTACTTCTTTGCCATCAACAGTCTCATCATCTGTATTCTCAACAGATACCCACTGATTAGCAAGACGAACGCCGTCCTCATTTACATAATAGTAATTGTCATTGCTCTCAACGATCTGGTTCTTGGCCATCTCGCCGTTCTCGTCTAACCAGTAGTAGTTATTGCCGGATCTTTTCCACTCCTCGGTTACTCTCTCTCCGCTGCTGTTTAAGTATACCCATGTATCATCTTCCTGAGCCCAGCCTCTAGTAGCTGCGAAGGAAGTCATGGATGCACCGATAGCGAACAGAGCAGCTGCAGACAGAACTGCAACTAATTTTGTTTGCTTTCTCATAATGAATGCACTCTCCTTTTTCCTTTTTTGAACCTTCTTTTTCGAAAGTTCCTATTGCATTACGAGGTCAATTATACTTCCTATAATGGAAATTATCGGAGTGGGCCTTATGTGATAATGTCTTATCAAATATATGTCCATATAAATTTTAAATAGTAATAATTATTTTGTTCTATGATTTCCGTTATTCTATAAAAAGGAACCGGGAGAATCAACTCATATAAGATATATTCACTGTATCCAAACACTCAAAATTTTGATACAATAGGCTTATCATTTTTAAGGAACAATGTCTTTTGTAATTTAAAAAGATCGTATATAGCAGGAAGGGAGTTTGAAATATGTCAAGAACTGTAGGAATTGGACACCAAGATTTTGAAATGATACAAAAGGAAAATTATTTCTACGTTGATAAGACCCTCTTTATCAAAGAATGGTGGGAAGGTGGAGACAGCGTAACCCTTATCACGCGTCCTAGGAGATTTGGAAAGACTTTAAATATGAATATGGTCGAAAAGTTTTTTTCTATACAATATAAAGACCGCAGTGAGTTGTTTAAAAAATATGAGATATGGAAATATAAGGATTTCCGAAAGCTTCAAGGAACTTATCCTGTTATTTTTATCAGTTTTGCCGATGTGAAAGAAAATTCATATATTCAGGCAAGAAAGAAAATTTGCAGTATCATCAGGGACCTTTATGAACAATATCGATTTCTGCTGCATGGGGAACTGATGAGTGAAAATGAAAAACAGGATTTTTATCGTATCTCAGCTGATATGGAAGACTATGAAGCTTCTCGTTCTATAAAGGCCCTATCAAAATATCTTTCTCGTTATTACGAAAAAAAGGTGATTATTTTATTAGATGAGTATGATACCCCTATGCAGGAAGCTTATGTAAATGGATACTGGGACAAATTAGCTGCATTTACCAGGGGGTTATTTAATTCTACATTTAAAACCAACCCATATATGGAGCGAGCAATCATGACAGGGATTACACGGATTAGTAAAGAATCTATATTTTCTGATTTGAATAACCTGGAAGTCGTGACGACAACCTCAGAAAAATATGAGGATTTTTTTGGATTTACTCAACAAGAAGTTCAGGATTCATTAAAGGAATATCATTTGCTTGAAGAGGAAGAAAAAATAAAAAACTGGTATGACGGCTTTACCTTCGGAAACAGAACGGACATCTATAATCCCTGGTCTATCCTTAATTACCTGGATAAACGTATATTTTCTCCATATTGGGCTAATACCAGCAGTAATAGCCTGGTCAGCAAGCTGATTCGCGGCGGAAGTCCCAATGTCAAAATAATTATGGAGGATTTGCTTAAAGGAAAATCGTTTCTGGCACAAATTGATGAACAGGTTATTTATAATCAATTAGATCATAGCGAGAATGCGATTTGGAGCCTGCTTTTGGCCAGTGGTTATCTAAAAGTGCTTCGATACAGTATGGATGAAGTACGGGGCCGGAAAGAATATCATTTAGCATTGACAAATAGAGAGGTCTTTATCATGTTTGAATCCATGATTCAGGATTGGTTTCTTGAATTTACTCCGGCATATAACAACTTTATTAAAGCATTGCTGTCTGGCGATGTAAGGGCAATGAATGTATATATGAACCGAGTAGCTGTATCCACATTCAGCTATTTTGATACAGGCAAAAAGCCTTCACAGGATACTGAGCCAGAACGATTCTATCATGGTTTTGTACTTGGTCTTATGGTAGATTTAGAACAGCGCTATATTATCACATCCAACAGAGAAAGCGGTTTTGGACGATATGACTGTGTTTTGGAACCTCGTAATACAAAAGATAATGCTATAATTTTAGAATTTAAAGTCCGTGATCCAGATACCGAAAAGTCATTGAAAAATACAGTTGATGCAGCATTAGCCCAGATTGAAGCACAACAATATGCTACATCTTTAATACACAAGGGTATTTCCCCTGAACGAATACAAAAATATGGATTTGCTTTTGAAGGAAAACGAATTTTGATAGGAAATTAGCAAAAGGATATGACACAATGAGAAAAATAAATATATAATAGCTTTTATCAAGTCAATATTATCACCCTATCTCCTACTCCGATAATTTCCATTATAGGAAGTATAATTGACCTCGTAATGCAATAGGAACTTTCGAAAAAGAAGGTTCAAAAAAGGAAAAAGGAGAGTGCATTCATTATGAG